>JAFMHB010000060.1 GCA_017854795.1 Candidatus Nanopelagicales bacterium | reverse complement strand
GATCACGTAGCCCACCCCCTGCGCTTGGCCAGCACATACGCCGCCTCAACAGCCGCTCCTGTGGCTAGGGCAACCATCGCCACGATGTCAGGGTCGCCAATCAGCAGTTCAGCTTGTGACGCGCCCACGATAGCGCCCACGGCATAACGCAGGATGATACGGGCAATCGGTGCGTAGTTCATTTAAGCAGTCCTTTAATAAACGCCACCAGCGCGGCGATGATGCCAGACGGGGCTGGGGGTGTCACTTGCACGTCGGCAACCGTCATCCGGCGAACGCCCAGCAAGCGAGACGCGGGGTATGCGGCTTCGGATATTTTGTTACCCTGGTTGCCGCCGCGCACGATGATGTTGTCGCCCTTTGTTGCGACATAAAACCCGACATGACCCTGCCACCCGTCACGACTTCCACGCCAGAACACAACAATGTCGCCAGCCTTCGCCGATCCGATGTCAACAGGATTGCCCCATTCAAGATAGGACCGCGCGTTCAGTTTGCCCGTTCCCTGCAACCCAGCACGTTTCAGTACGGCACCCATTAGCGCGGCGCACCATGCGGTTTCATCGTCCTTGACCCATGAATGTCCGGCTTCTGCAAAGAACTTGACGATTTCGGGGTTGTGTTTCGTGCCTTTGATTTCGGACAAGCCAATCATTTGGCCAGCAATTTCGCAGGCTTTTATTTGGCGTCTATCTGTTTTCATTTCCGCTCCCATCTATCATCAAGAATTGCGACGCGCGTTTCCAAACTCTCAAGGCGGGTTTTAATCCTGCCCATTTCCTCGGACCCGCTACCGTCGCGCAATACTACATTGAGCATCCCGTTTTTGGCAAGAATGTAAACCACGAAAAGAATACCCGCTGCCGATGGCCCCATCGACTTTACCAACTCGGCCCAATCGTCCGCTGTCATTTTTCATTCCGATTTACCGTTAGCGCCCGCCGTAGATCGTTCGCCCCCATCCAAAAAAACCATGTCGTTACGCATCCGACCGCGCCGGTGTATGCAAAATACAGATCATAGTTCGGGGCATACAGCCCGCCATACGCAAACAATAACATATCAAGTGACACAACTAAAGCGGATATAGCGCGAATTGATGGCGTGACCCATGGTTGCAACCTTGGGTCCCCATTCACAACCTGGCCGATTAGATGGACGCCTGACGCGACGAATATCGGCATAAGCCAAATCTCAGCCTTTACCGCCATAACAAACGGGCCATATTGCGCCTCATCAAATACCGGGGCGTCAACATAGCGAGCGATTGCCCAATAGATACCGGAAACGATGAATATCAGCAACATTAGACCCCGCTGATACTGCCCATAATTGTGCAGCGATTGGCTCGCTGGCTTTACGTGCGAAACCATGCACCAACCCCAAGAACGGCGAGCCATGCGGGAATGGCCCATACTGCGCCCGTCAGCACAATGATAGCACCCAAGCTGACGTGCATCGCATCCTCTACGCTATCTGCCAGCACGCGCCGTGTGTTGTTGTCGCGTATCTGCGGGCCTTCAATGCCAACGAAATAGACCACGGCCACGCCGATCATTGACCACCATGACATTGGCAATATCGCCATTGCCCCGGCCCCGATTAGGCCATGGAAGAATTGGTTCCCCACATGCCCAATCGGATCGTTTGGAAAGCTGGATGGAGTTATGCGCATCAGGTCCACCACACGTCGTCGGTGAAGTTGTCGGGGATCGGGTCCATCCCCACGAGTGTCGTTGCAGCGCCCATGATCTGCCCTGTCGCGGCGGCAAACGCGATGCTCAGACCAAGCACCCGGTCGGCCATCTGGCCAACAGTCAGACCGCGTGCAGCAGCCAGCGGCGCAAGCATGGGCGTTGGTGATGCTGGGTCAGCCTTGAACGCTTTGGCTTCCTCCACCTGAGCGGGCCAAGTTTCCCGCTCAGTGGGCGTGTAGCCAGCGGCGATCGCCTGAATGCGCCGGTCGCGCTCGGCGATAACAGCATCGGATGTTTCGGATGGTGTAAGAGGCGGGATGTAGTCAGAACCGGGTATCAGTGGCACCCTATCATTTGTAAAAAACATGCATGTCCCCCAAAAGAAAAGTTCCGGTCCCCGATCGAGTCACTCTGATGACTTCCAAGGCTCCAGCTAGTGTTAAGTGGCCAGTGGATATCCAACCACCGAGGGAGGCAGTTTCCCCCGACGTCCCAGAAGCATGGAAATTCCACTTGTTTGTTCCGGGTTTCCTGATGAGGCTAGCGCGCCCCGTAATGTCATCTCCGCCACCATAGCGGGCCATTGGGAAACCTGTGGTTACGTTAACGTGTGACGTGGCATTTCCAAAATACCCAGAGTAGCCAGCGGTATATCCTGATGTTACAGGACCTGCTGATGGCCCAATCAGAATAAGAAACACACCAGAAGACGTAAGTTGCAGGTCATCAAATGCAAATACTACTTCCGTTACCCAGTCCGGCACAGCCGGTAAGTTAATTTCAAAACCCGACGTGATAGTGTATGATCCCGCAAATTCAGTTTTATGGTCCGCTGAGAAAGCCACCGCCTGCGACAACCTTTCCCCCGACACCTGCCCGAATACCGTGGACGCGGGGTTTTCGACTTGGACTTGCGACAACTCCGGCACTTCAGCCAATACCACCGTTGCGGGGTCAATAAACTCCGCCGCCGTTTCCCCCGCATTTACCCGTAGCAGCTTCAAAGCCTGCCCTGTAATCGCTGGCAAGTCACCACCAAGGGCAGCGGCTAGGGCGGCGTCTGCATTGGTTGCGGTAGCAGCCCCAATCGCTTCCAAGCTGACCCCAAACGGGTTTAAACTGGCAAGCGCGGGGAACGCCTTTGCGTCAAATGCCGCATCGCTATCCGTTGCAAGAGGCATGGCCGATGTTGGCACTAATGGCGGGACTGGTGTTGACATTTAAATCAAACTCCGAATTTCAAGTTGCATTCGATGGGCATTGCGTACTTCAATAACGATTGGCGCTGATCTTAACACGCCGAACAAAATCAATCCAGCCTCCGACCGTTCGGTGCCTACGTATACAGTAAACGTGTCAAGGGCGCGGTCAAGGATTTGTTCGGTAAACCGCACGTTTGATGATTTCTTAAACACGGTCATTCGCGTGATCTTGGCAGGCAAACGGCGGGTCACTGAAATGTTGCCAAACTCATCTTCTGTGTATCGGCTGAACGATTGCTTATCAATTTCCGGCTGTGTTTCCAGAACGCCAATGTCTTGCACCTCGCCAAGAACAATTTGCCCGACTTGCGCCGTTCCACCTGTGCGATTGATTGAGACAGTAATCATTGTTCCAGTGCCAAAGTATGCCAGGTTCGTAAAAGCGTATTCCTGCACCCTTGGACGCCCGCCCGTAAACCATGCCCACCAACTACCGTTGATGTGATCCAGCGACAACAGATCGGCGGTTAGGTTTTGCGTAGTCACACCATCCGTTACCGTGATGTCGACGCTATCAGCAACAAGGCCGAAAAACGCAATGCCCGTCACAACGTCCGTCACAGTAAATTCGTATTCGATCAAGTCCGCGTTCGTCGTGCGGTTTGCCACAAAGTCATCAAACGCGGCCCATTTGTTTGTCGCGCCTTTTAAAATCCACACGGCAGGATCGCCACCTTCCAGCGGCTTTGTCCCAAGGTTGCTATCAATCGCAGACACATAGACGCGGTGAAACTCTGCAACAATGACCTCATCGCCAGCCGCATATGTCGTGGCAATGTCCCATTCCGGCGCATCCGTTTCCGTCAGATTGCTATCTGTCAGAACCGTATCGGTTACTAAAAATCTATCAAATACAATCATTCAACTACTGGCCCTTGTGGTATGCCGTCAATTTCAAACCGCTCCCAGATGCGCAACATTCTCTCAAAGATTGCCCCATTCTTCCCTTCGGATTTTTCGTTTCTTTCTGCGCGTGATTTCAAAATATCAAATAGCGATTTCATCTCAGCCCGCTCACGCTCACGCGGCGCGGCATCAGCAATAGAGGCCACGTTGCTAGTGTCCCTGCGCCTGATCAGGTCTTCTGTGCGAGTACCGCCCGGCCCTGCCCCTGCTACCGTGATCTCGCCACGTCTTGCCGCAGCCATAAGCATCTGACTTTCAAACAGGCTCGTCCCGATTGATCCAGCGCGGGCAACAGCCTCATTTGCGGCGTTGATGACCTCATTCATTGACGCCATGCCCGGCACAAGCGATGCAAACTCATCGCCCATTTTGGAAAGTTCTTCGTTGATCTTGGCTAGTTTCTGATCTTCAGACAGCCCCTTCAATGACAACTTAAAATCATATGTAAACTGGTCAAAGATGTTTGACCCAAAGCCCAAGGTGGCAGCAGCATCCGCAACAGCCGTTTGGATATCACCGATTGCCGTGTGTAGCGGATTGTCGGGATCGTCCTTGTACGATGTTGACCGCGATTTTGACAGGCCAAAGAATCGGCTTGTTTCCGTCTTGCGGAATGTCTCTATTGCAGTGTCAAAGCCTTTGACCGTGCCGCGCAATCCGCTGTCAAGTTCTTTGGTGGTTTTCCGCAAAGCCATGAAAACAACAGCCGCCGCGCCGATGAACGGGATTGCTGCACCTAGCGCCGTGCCAAAGCCAATTGCCCCACCAGCGCCGATGCCGCCTGTGATCGCGCCCATGCCCGCTGTAGCCGCCCCCCCAAGGCCACCGGCGGCAAACCCGCTACCTACTACCGACAGGCCAGTGCCTACCGACGTTCCGAATGTGCCAAGTGCGCCAAGCGCAGACCCCACGCCAGACATCCCACCGCCAGCGCCGAGCAGCGTATTAGCAGCCGCCCCAGTAGGTGACATCGCAGCCATCATAGGTATGACAATCTTATTCTTCGCCGCCGTTGCAATCATCTGGCGCAACGTGTTCAAGAACATATCCTTGAGCGTATCCAGCCCGCCCTTAAACCCGCCGACCATCCAGTCGACAGCTTGCTGAATGCCATCCTTGCCAAAGTCTTGGAAGGCGTCTGTTGCGGCGTCAATAGTAGGCTCAACCTCCCTCAATGGATCGACCAGATTAGGAACGGACGCGCCCGCAGATGTAATGGCGGTTGAAGCCGCCGATCCAGTAATTGTAAGCTGACCAACAACACCGCGAATGCCGTTTACAATTGATCCAGTCATATTGTCGATGTCGCCATAAGCATTGCGGACCTGCTGGACCGCCGCATCAGGACCAGACGCACCAGCGGACCCGCCTACTGCCTCAATTCTCTGTGCAAGCCCAAGCGAAATGCCCAGCTTTTCAGCAAGCGCCAAAGCACCCGCGTTGGCCCCGTCAAACGTAATTAATTGCGCACTTGCATCAAGCCGCTGCGTCAAACCAGTTGCGGTAACAACGCCATTGCCGAAAGTCACAATTCCGTTTTCAGCGCTTACAATCGCGCCTGTGATTTCGTCAACCACAATGACGGCAGCGTCATATGCGGCGTTTGTTTCTGACACAATCGCCCGCAAATCGCGCTGTTGAGTAATCGCATTAGCAATGCTTTGCTCCATTGCCTCATAGGCTTCAGTACCCTGACGAAGAACCCCCAGGGCGTCCATGCGGCGAATGCGCTCCAATTCCAAAAGCGCGACCTGATTGTCAATAAGGCTTTGTGTTTCCTCTCTTGCAGCAGCCGCGACTGCCAGGTGCGATTGTGCCTGTGTCAACTTGTCCCGCGCGAACGCAATCGTCATCGTGCTTTCGCTATTCATAACCGCAGCAAGTTCATTGATTGCGGTTATTTCATCGCCCATTGAAAGCGTCAAATTGTCGGTCGCAATCATGGCAAGTTGAACCTGAGTTTTCCACAAGTCCATCCCGCCGATTGCGCTGAAGAAAGCGCCAACTGCGCGGGTCATTGATGCAAAGCCGTTTACGATGCCCGTTGCAATTTTCACAAGTTCCATCATGGTCGGCAACAGCGCGTTACCGATAACCAATTTCAACTCTTGCATGGCCTGCCCAAGCGTATCCTGCGCACCGGCAAGGCCACCCGCAGCGGCCTCTGCCGTGCCTTTATATTGGGCTTCCAACTCGTCAAGAATAAACGCCTGCGCCTCAGCGGTTTGACCTGCCTCAACCATCGCCCGCACCATGTCCTTTTGTGCGGCTGTAAACACCGTGCCGGATCGTGATAGGGCACTGATACCTTCAAGCGGGTTTTCCAGCGCCTTGGCAAGCTGCAATGTCGCGCTGTTCAGATCGCCACCAAGAGCCGCCGTCATATCAGCAGCCGCAACAATAGCCCGGTCAAATACATCGCCCTGAACCTTGCGGAATGTCAGAAGCGTTTGTTGCGCACGCAATACGCCCTCTGTGCTTTCAAGCGTGCCTAGTGCAATCTGCCTAGCCTGTTCGCGCAACTGGTCGGCAGATCGCCCCGCAGCCCCGCCTGTCGCCTTAATAACAGCCTCAACGCGAAACATCGTTGTTTGAAACTTTTCGGCTTCACGGATAGCCGCCGCAATACCAACGCCAGCACCAAGAGCGGCAATAGCGCCAGTGATCGCGGGCACCATCCGCCGGAACCCGCTAGATATTGCAGCCGTGGCCTTTGTCGTCTTGCCTTCGGTTTGCTCAGCCTTTCGCGCAAAACTATCCTGCGCCCGTTCACCTTTTTTCAGGTCAGACGTATCGACGCGCATTCCAAGCGTGGCAAAATCAACCATTGTGACCCCTATTAATCGGCGCAATGGACAACGGCGACTTGTCGTTTAGTGCATTCACATAGGCCACTGACATTCCCCGCAATGTTTCCCAGAATATAGCAGGTTTTTCACCCCCTGACAACGATGCGTAGGACTGCAACTCTGCCCACGACAAAGGAGCCGGCCCAGCATCGCCTTGGCCGCATATGCCAAGGGATCGCCAGTGGTCCAGCGTGCTATCAATCGGATCAATTTCGGGCGGTTGCTCTGACCGCATATCCGCCCGCTTGATCTCGGAACCTTCGGGGGTGACTTGAAGCCACCCCACCATTGCCGCAAAGGTCGTTAGTTCTTCGCGGCGTCTTTCAAAAAATCGTGACGTTCCAAGACCCGCTGATACGTTTGCGCAAAGAAAGATGTCTTGGGCCCGCAGACCTTCAGCTTGTTTTCTGCATTGCATTCCGCGTCTTTGCCGCTGATCACGATGTTTTCCCAATCGGAAACTGAAGCCAAGATAAGACGCCTCATCGCGCCCTCGCTCTTTTCTTCTAGCTTGATAATCAAGCCTTCAATTTCGTTGTCCTTGGATCGTTGCAGTCGGAATTGGTGCGCCTGCTCAACGCGGGTAATCTCTTTCAGGATCGCCATTGTAGCATCAGACCCAATGCCCTTGAGCAATACGCGGCAAGGCTTGTCGGTTTCAGTCGCGCCGATGCTGTTGTCATCTTGGCGATAAAGCGGCGAACCGTTCATTTCGAAATGATGCCAAGTGCCAGCCTCGGCAGCGGTTGCTAGATCAAAGTCTGCAAAATCCATTGTGTTGTCCTCATGGGGTTTGGGGTTTAGGCCGCGCACATCACCCCAAATGCACGCGACCCATATTAACGATGAACCTTAGACCGGCTCTGTTGCGTTAACCTCTACAAGCGTCTGATCAAACGTGCTAGTGAATCCACGTGATGTGGTGCCGTTGCCTTCGACATCACGATAAGAGTGATTGATGCCCTGTGCATATATGACCTCATCGCCAGTGACTAGCGCGTTATCAGCGCCGGAACCAAAGCCGATTTTAAAGGACATGTTGCCTTCATTGTCACGCGCGGATGTGCGCAAGATCGCCTGACCCGCATCAGCATCAACAAGTTCACAAGCAACGTCAGACGCCTGGCCGACGCCCATGCCTTTTACCTTTTCAGTGACGCCGCTCTCCAGCGGGTCGGCTGTAATCAGCGTATGGGTAAAACCGAAAGTTGGCAGCGTTGTGTTTTTCTCAACCTTGGTCCACGTCAAAGCCTCAAAGCCCGCAGCGTTATTTGTTGCAGGAAGTGCGGCAGATGCGTAAAGCGTGCTGCCAATATAGTTACGAATTGCCATTAGAAATATCCTTTGTCATGACAGTTTTACGCGCATCTTGATCGTCATCGGCCTGCGCTTCGGCCACCTCAACAAGCGTCCAGCCTGCCGAAATCCATTTATCTACAGCGTCAGGGTATGGGCGGGCAATGTTGCCGCGCTTGTCTACCATCTGAACGCGCTTCACCTTCTTAACCATTAGCTTTCCTCTGCACGATACGGGATTATGACAGGCACAACCCAATCGGAGCCATCACGAAATCCAGCGGCAATGTTTGCCGTATCCGTGATAGTAACATTTCCGCCCGCGACTGGCAATCTTAACGCCTTGGGGAATAGGTCGCGCAATTCCTCGGCCTTATCTTCAACCGCGCTGGTGGATGTGCCCTTGGCCACGATGCACAGCGCACGAATAAAGCCCTCGGACCGCACAAGCCCGCCTTGAAGTGGTGCGCTGGTGTCGGTGTTGCGGTCAATGGTCAACTCAATGCGGGGCTGTGGCGCTGGGTCCAGCACGTCTTGATTGGGCCAAGCTACAGGCCAGACAAGAGCCGCCGCATCAACGCGGGCCTTAATTGCATTGCTGATGTCCTTGGTTTTCATTCGCTAAACCTCTTTGCTACACGGTCGACAATAGTATCCCACTGTTTCGCGGCTTTGTCACGCCACATGCCGCCGCCCTGCCCAAAGCTATCTGGCTTGTAATGACGGGCGCGGGCATAGTCAGAAGACCAGCCAAACTGCGCTGTATCGCCTGGCTGCATTCCGGCAATCGTCAGAACATAGCTATCATCAGCAGGCGCACCGAATAACCCGTTTAGCCCGCTGGCCAAGGTGTTGCGCAGGTTGCCCGTATCAACAGGCATATTGCCGCCGCGTGTGACTGGCTTTTGCGCTTCGGTAATCACCTCTTGCGTTGCCTCGCGCATGATCCCGCGCATGTTGCGCCGTGCCTTGGCGTTCCAGTTTCGTATGTCGGCGGTGAAAGAATTAGCCATATAGCACCCATGCAAAAAGGCGACCGAAGCCGCCCTTTAGTTTTAGCATGTTTTTGGGGTGGTGGCTAGGTGTTACCCCGCAGGCAATCCAAGTGCGCACGATCCCGAAAGTCGCCAATGATGCGCTGTTGAATTTGCGGGGTGCTGTATCTTGGCTCATCCCATGCCGCGATAACAAGATCACGCGCGGATGGCATATTTTCCGCGACAATATCAAGAACCGTTTGCAAACTGACCCCGCCTTGACGCGCCTTCATCATGCTTTCGGCCATCAGTGCAATTTGTGCGCACCATTCCTCTGCGGTTGGTTCATCTTGCGCATATGCTGGCGTTGTCATTGCAAGCGCTGCGATTAGTGCGATTGTGGTTTTCATTGTGTTTCCTTTCGTGGTTCCTGCCCCCTTGATACGCGCAACCCGTCACCGCGTCAAGGCAAAACATCCTGCTTGATCGTAATATCTTCAAAGCACCGGCACTGGATGACATCACCCGGCCCCGCAGTCCCGTCCAGATCGCCGGGATACATCACCGTGCCTGTCTCTAACTGCCATGGCGTTTCTAGCCCCTGCACTGTCTGCCCATCCATTGCCTCATGGCTGTCCCGCGTTCGCTTATCGCCAGTCGCTGACCATGTGCGCGTGAATTGATCGTCGCGCACGGACCCTGTGTCCCGTAGCTGATGAAACCCCTCGGAACGACCCGCACGATACGCCGAAAGCGTTTCTGTTCGCGCAATGACCTCGCCACGATATCGCAGCACATTGTTTTGATATGCCGTTATTGCGCGGTCAATTTCTGCCTCGCTCAATGGCTTTCCTGATGCCTGTGCGCGGGCGATCATCTTATCCAGCGCAGGCTGTCGCAAGTCACGGCTTAGATAGGCCCCATAGCGCCCCGCCTGTAGGTCTGCCCGTGCATTCTGGACCCATCCTGCCTGATTATTGGCCAACCCTATAAACCCGCCCTCACGCCGCCCTGTAGCGCGGTTAATGCGGCCCACCATATCCAGCGCCGTAGCCCTTGGCCCGCGTCCAGCTTCGATGCCTTGCGTAATGACCGCACGCGCAACCTCTCGCTGTTCGTTCACCAGCCCCGTGATAAGCCTTGACGACATATCGCGGCCCCATGCCTCTGCCCTTGGGTGGCGACCATCAAAGCCCAGCACAACGCGCGAACCATCAAACGGGTCCTTGATAACAGGCAATCCAGAAATCGCTGCAATCCCGCCGCCCCTGAAGCTTTCTTCTAGCGCACGGTCAATCGGCCCGAACAATGACGCTTCAAACCGCATCGCACGAATTGCGCCCTCGATATCGCCGCCCTCAATTAGCCGCGTGACCAACGCGACATCAACAGTCCGCCTGATGTCGCCAATAGCAGCAAGGAAAGCCGCCTGCACTTGCGGCTCTAGGCGGGCCATAGCCTCGCGCACAGCTTTAGGCAGGCGGCGTGTCATTTAGTTCAGCGCCTCCACAATTACGTTCAACTCACTAACCGTCACGGCAGTTGTGGACG
>JAFMHB010000059.1 GCA_017854795.1 Candidatus Nanopelagicales bacterium | reverse complement strand
CTGAAATCCATCCGCTCACCACTGTTGATCATGGCGTTGGTCCATTGAACGATTTCCTGTTGATTCATTCCATTGAGCAAAATCGCCATGGCAAGAGCAGCCATTTGTTCGTCGGCTACCGCGCCACGGGTGTAGGCGTCAATTACCCAATCAATCTGGGGCTTGGATAATTGTTGTTTCTGGCGTTTAGCAATGATGACGTCGACTGCCGAGAATGGTTCAACCATGGGTTAAAGGGATTCCTTCCGCTTAATGAGGTCATCTGGGCCGAAGGCTTGAGGCAAAATCTCAGAGAGTGTTTTGATTCCTTCTGGAGTCGTTATTTCGGTTGTGGGTGTTCCGTTTTCCCACAGAAGCTGGCGACACCGTCCGCACGGCATCAGTGAATTGCCATGTTGGTCAACACAGGTGATCGCTACCAGTTTCCCGCCACCCGATGCGTGTATCGCTGAGACCATTCCGCATTCGGCGCACAGTCCAACACCGTAACTCGCATTTTCAACATTGCAGCCCACGACGATCCGACCGTCGTCCATTAAGCCCGCTACACCCACTTTGAATTTCGAGTAGGGCGCGTACGCCATTTTCATGATCCCGATCGCTGCCTCAGTGAGCTCATCCCACGTTTGTTGTGAAGTAGTCATGGCCCTTGTCTACTGCTTCTCAAATGGTTTGCCGTCAGCGGCCGGTGGTCTGGCACGTCCCACCAAACCGGCCACCACAACAATGGTGACGAGGTAGGGGGTCATGGCTAGGAATTCGGTCGGGATTGATGTGTTGACCAGCGCGAGTTTCTGTGACAGCGAGTCGGAGAATCCGAAGATTAGTGCAGCGCCCAAGGCGCCGACCGGATTCCAACCGCCAAAAATCATGGCCGCAAGTCCAATGAAGCCGGCTCCACCGGTCATTCCTTCATCGAATCGACCCACCGTACCCAAGGTGAACCAGGCTCCAGCGAAACCTCCCACCATGCCGCCGTAGATCACCGCGAGATAGCGGGTCTTGGAGACGCTGATGCCTAAGGAATCGGCAGCCTTCGGGTTTTCCCCGACGGATCGTGTGCGCAGACCCCAACGGGTACGAAAGAGCATGAACGTGGTGAGGGCAACGAGCCCGAACATTGCGTAAACAATCACGGTCTGGTCAAAAAACATGGGGCCGATAATCGGGATATCTCCCAAAATAGGAATCTTTATGGCGGGGAAGATCGGCGCGTCATTCCATTCGGGTCGTCCCACCAAAATTTGTGCGGTCAAAAATGAAGTGAGACCAAGGACCAACAGGTTGATCACCACGCCAATAATGATTTGATCGACTCGATAGTTGATGGATAGGAAGGCGAGGAGTAACGCCAAAATGCCACCTGTGATCGTTGCAGCGATCAAACCAATCCAACCACCCAAAAGTGAACCCATGACAACGCCGGTGAAGGCACCACCCAAGAGCATTCCTTCAATACCGATGTTGACCACGCCAGAGCGCTCACACAAGATTCCTGAGAGTGCACCGAGGGCGATTGGGGTCGTTCGCGCGATTGTGGAGACAAGCATGCTGATCAGTGAAAACTCTTGACCGGCCGTTGCCCAAATCATGATCGAGATGACGAAAACAACGAATGAGATTCCTAAAATCAGCGTTGATTTGCGCTGAAATCCCTTGAGAAATTGTGTTCCGCCAAGAAATGCTAGGACCATGGCTAGGACGTAAAGGGCGGCGGTGCTCGGGATTGCAAGGGCATCGAGTTGGAATTTGTCATCGGGAAAACTCAACCCAAACGTAGCGATCCCTTGGGATGCTGGAGCCAGTACGAACATTACGACGGCTGAGAGCAGCAACATGATGATGCCGAGAATTTTCGCCCGGCGGATCTTGCTCTTGCTGAGCACATTGGACTTGGCTTCGTTGCTTACATAGCTCTCAATAGGAGCTCGTTCAAATTCCATTGAACCCGAACTGCGATCGCTCATGCTCCCCACCCCTTGCTGATCTGGGCGGATGCCACCGGCGTTTTAAGTCGGTAAATTGATGAGATCAGTGCCGGGGCTGCAACAAAAACAATAATGAGTGCTTGAATTACCGAAATCAAATCAATTCCAACACTGGCACTCACCTGCATTTGCTGACCACCGGCGCGCAGCCCACCGAAAAGAATTGCAGCTGCGACAACTCCCCACGGATTGGAACGGCCCAACAGGGCCACTGCAATTCCGTCAAAGCCGAGGTCGGCCGTGAACCCCGGTGTTGTGCGGCCTAAAACTCCCAAGACTTGGCCCGCGCCCGCGGTGCCCGCAAGAGCGCCTGCGATCAGCATCACCAAGATATAAACCTTCGTGACTGAGATACCGGCGTAACGAGCCGCACTGGGATTTGCTCCTACCGCCCGAAATTCGAAACCGATCGTGGTGCGAAAGAGCAACCAGTAGATCAGAAAAGCCGCTCCCAGAGCCACAAAGAGTCCAGCATGCACCCGCAAGGCCGAGTCAATTCCACTTAAGAAGGTTGGGTATTCAGCACTTGCTTCAATATTTTTTGACACAGGGTCATTACGACCCTCACGCTGAAACATGGTGGTTTTGAGAAGAAAATCCACCAAACGTAG
>JAFMHB010000038.1 GCA_017854795.1 Candidatus Nanopelagicales bacterium | reverse complement strand
TGGCCCCCGCCAAGTCGGTCATTACGGCATGGTTGTGCCCCGGCTAGTGGAGCAAGCATTGCGGGATCAACCAATAACCGTTTACGGCACTGGGTTACAAACTCGGTGTTTCTGCCACGTATCGGATGTGATTCGGGCGTTGACCGAAATTATGGATGCCGAAGAAGCCGAAGGTCGGGTATTCAATGTGGGATCCCAGGCAGAAATTTCTATTGCAGATTTGGCCGCAACCATTAAAGAATTGACGGGTTCCACCAGCGAGATCACGGTGATTCCCTATGACGAAGCCTATGAAACAGGCTTTGAAGACATGCAGCGCCGACGCCCAGACACCACGCGCCTGCGCGAGTTGATTGGGTGGGAACCAACGCATGACCTCAATCAAATTGTGAAAGACGTTATCGCAGATCTTGAGGCTCGCGGAATCTCGTGAACCTATGGGTCTTTTTGGTCGTGATCGGGGGGTCGGCCATCCTGAGCCTTGGCTCAGTGGCCGCCAGTATTCGCATTGCTCACCGGGTTGGTGCAGTTGATCGACCGGATTCAGAGCGAAAGATTCAGGAACGCCCCATTCCCAAACTCGGGGGCGTGGCAGTTGCCCTCACCCTGCTGATTGTCGTCGTTGCTGCGCTATGGATTCTCGACCGCGAAAGTGACATACCGCTGGCTCTAGGTGTTCTCGGCCCAGCATTGGGTGTCGCGATTCTCGGTTACGTTGACGACATTCGCGAGATCAATCCATGGGTGCGCTTGGGGTCCCAAGCCGCACTGGCCTTGATCGCCTGGTTCGCCGGGACGCAAGTGAACGTCTTTGGCATTGCAGCCATTGACGCCGCGATCATGGTGATTTGGATCGTGGCAATTATTAACGGGCTGAATTTGCTCGACAATTCAGATGGACTGGCCGGCTCAACCGTTCTGGTTTCCTCCATTGGTGCCGGTGTGATCGCGGTAATCAACGGTCAAAACATCATTTCATTAATGGCGTTCTCCATTACGGGAATCGCAATTGGATTCCTCTGGCACAACTGGTACCCCGCCCGGGTCTATATGGGTGATTCGGGTGCGTACTTCCTCGGCTTTCTCCTCGCTGTTCTCGCCATTCGACTACGACCTGTGGATTCACCCCAAGCAATCGGTATTTTGATTGCAATACTCCTGTTACTTCTCCCCTTGGTTGACACGAGCTATGTAGTGATTTCACGGTTGCGTCGAGGGGTGCACCCCTTCACCGCTGGAAGAGATCACCTGAGTCACGTACTGCAAAATCGAGGAGCATCCGTACCCGCGTCAGTACTAGCATTGATGGGATTGCTGGTGGCGAGTTCATCGGCAGCCGTGGTGCTTGCGGTGTTGACGCGGTAAGAAAAATTCCGTCAGTTAACAATTATCTCGTGTAACAGTTACCTCGCGGGACTTTTAGTCGGAGTAAGCCAACACGCCAATCTCACTCATGCGCGCAACAAATGGCGTGACATCAGCTCTGCAGGTTTGCGCATCAATGGAGTAGCTCGCGGTGAGTTCGGCAATGAGGTCACCAAAGGTGCGCGGGGTCTCAAGCAGTGACCAAATGCGAGCACCTACTGGATCAAGGGCGTGGTAGGAGAAGTCGATGGGTGAGAGCAGAACAACTTGGTCATCAACCAGTGCTTCTACTGCGCCGGGCGCGCGCTCAATTGTTGTTTGGTCCTGCATGTGTGCCTCCTATGACCTCGTGAGTCTAATGCTCTGCTTCATTACCGGAGTATTCACTGGCGAGCGCTTCAATGTGTTCGAGCACTGTTTCTAGGCTCCACCCGTCCAATGGTCTGGTGAGTTGATAGATCGGGATGGTGTTGGCCAGGGTGGTGACCCATTCGAAAAATGCTTTGCCTCTGCCGTCAGCACCAGCAATTCCGGTGGCATTGGTGTTACGCATGCAGGCCCGCAGGGCATCAACACCATCAAGCCGGCGGACACTGACCTCGGTGGCATCAGCCTCGGGCATGAGTTCGACGAGGGCACACAAGGGCAGCGTTTGCGATTCAGAGTGCAGGTGCAATTGCACCTTGGTCTCTATCGCGGTGACCAACATGTGTTCGCGGCTGACATCAAAGAATTCTGCTGCGGAGTCTCGCAGGTGCAGCGGTCGCTCCCAACCGTGAACCACCGGACCATTCTCGGTGAAATCAACCGGGAGGACATCGTCAATAATCAAAGGAAATCCTTTGCGCACGAGCCCGAGGGTCGTGGTCGACTTTCCCGCCATGGCAGCACCCATCACGGCAATCGCACCACCGGGAATCATCACTGCCGAGGCGTGCACACTGAACTCGCTTCGTAGCACTCGAATGAACCGCGGAGCCCAGCCATACACCAGGTAGTCCATCGCCTCAACACTTGAATCGGAATACGGCGCGATCACGACCTCATCACGCGTCACCCACATGTCTCCCACGCCCTCGGCTTTAACCAAAAATGCGGTGGCGGACATCTGCAGGAATCCTTCATCACGCGTGATGTTGTCTAAGTTGTCAGGGACCTCGCCTGTGCGTACCGTGACGCCCCACTGCTCGGTGGGAAACCCTTTGCCTGGATCAGCGTGCATTCGTGAACATTAGTAGGCGGTGTGTAAGCCGATCGCGGGCACTACTCTCACAGAGTGAGTTCACCCACGACCCAAGGCTCGACCGCATTGAGTTCGGTTTTGTCGCGCGCCTTGATTGCGGAATCAGGAGGTGTCGTTGCGGACTGGCCGCAGATTCCTGACGCTGCCCAGGCGGATTTTATTGCTGCTGTAACACGACACAGGGTGAGCAGTGCTGTTGCTCCCGTTGGACAATTCATCGGGTTGACTCCTGAGAGTCAAAACCAACTCGATTTCATTTTGTCCCAAGACATTTTGGGGTCTATGCGTCTTCAATCGGCTGCCGCCGCAATTACCGATGCTCTGACGCGAGCCGGGGTTCGCTCCATTGTGTACAAAGGGGTAGCCCTGGCATCGCAGACAACAGGTGATCCGGCATCACGCGGATTCGGTGATGTTGACATTCTCGTTTCGCCCACCGATTTCATTGCTGCTCATGACGCCCTGATCGGTGCCGGTGCTCACTTGGTGCCTGGCTTTGTACCTGATCCTCACTCTCACCTGTGGCCTACCGCGCAGCGGATCGGGTGTGAGGCGCCCTACCGCTGGCGGGGAGTGGACCTGGATGTTCATTGGCGTTTTGATCGGCTCCCGCAAATTGCCAACATTAAATTTGACGACCTGTGGGCCAGGCGCGATCACGTCACGCTGGCAGGGCAAGCCGTGGCGACATTGGGCGCCGTTGATGCCCTCATGGTCACCTGCGTGCACGGGACAAAAGAGCAGTGGCGGCAATGGCGTTGGGTGCTCGATGTTGTGCGACAAATGCGATCCGTGCCTGCAGGCGATTGGGACGGTATTCGTGACTATGCCCGTGCAACAGGCTGCGAGGAGGGATTGGCTGTTGGGGTGGCGCTAGCGAACATGATGGTTTCGGGTGCCTCGCCACTGAATGCGGGGCCGCGGGCTCTGCAACTTGCCCAGCAAGCCTGGAACCAGGCCGTTCATGACTCCGCACCGTTTGGTGAAATTTCACGGGCGAAACAAATTGAGCGGCTGCAATGGATGCTGCGGACACTGCCTAGCGTGAGCAGCGTTGGCTCGGTGGCTTACCGCGTCGGCTGGGCAACTCTTGACTTGGCTGAAGTGCAACTGCCACGTCCACTCATCTGGGCGTATCCGCTACTGCGACCATATTTGTGGAACCGGCGGCTACGCAGCGGGTCCTACGGAGGGCATTCAACCATTCGCTAACGACGTTGCTTCCTCGCTAATTTGATCAGTAAGATCCACCGATTAGGCCATTACGGAAGGCCACTTGCGATGCCTCATCGATACCGTCTGCTTGGGTAAGCGCCTCAACCGAAGGTGCACTCCATTCTTGCGCCGAATTCTCCATACCGGGACTGTAACTCAAAGTTGTCTTTGAGGCAATGCTCATTCCTGAGGATCGCTAACGTCAAGGTTGAGCCTTTAGACCGGTGTCGGAGGCGGGGCCGAAACCCCCAGTCCATTGCGAAAGCCCACCCTAGATGTCTCTTCAACTCCGTCGGCTTGGGTCAATGCCTCAACCGAAGGGGCGCTCCCTTCTTCCGCTGAATTGTCCATGGCAGGACTGTAACCTAGTACCGATATGAGTCCCGTTATCGTTCGTCGCTTCGCCAGACCTGCACTTGCCGCGTCATGGGCGCGGGACCTTGCTGTTGATTTGGCGGGGTGGCCACGCGATCGATTCACCGGCACCAACACCTACTTGACCGCTCGGTTCATGCACATCCTTACAAGTGGCCATTCCAGTTCGACTGCACTCGCGGCTTCTCGCGCGCTTCCATTTTCACCACATAAACTCGAAAGCGGTGCTCCTCTACTTGATCAGACGTGGACTCAGGCTCTGAGAACGCTCGAGGCCGATGGAATCACCATGTTGCCCCATCTCTTAGACCCAGAAGCGATTGAACGGGTTGTCGCCTTCGCACGAACGGCACCTGCGAACCTCACTGATTCTGCAAAGGCAACAACCCGAGGAACATATGAGAGTAGGGGCGCGGGAACAAAAGGCGCACGCATTGTCGAGCATTTTGTTCTCAACAACCCTGACATTCAAAGTGTCATCGGCAATAAAGAATTGATCGCACTCGCCGAAAACTACTTTCGTACCAAAGTTTTGGTACACCCTCCGCAGCTCTATTGGTCGTGCGCACCGCATGGCGTTGACGGGAACATGCCAGTTGGTGCAGAAAGTTTGCAATCAGCTGAGGAGTTTCACTGGGACTTTGACGGGGTTGGTGGTGTGCGATTGCACATGTATCTCACCGACGTTGACGAGGACAGCGCGCCCATGAAATATATGCCCGGCAGTCACAAACCAGGTACATTGAAATCAAAAAGTTTGCGCAATGCTGATCGAGGTGTCAGTGACGAAGCTGTCTGGGCGCGGTTCTCCCCAGCTGATGCTATGACCGTGACCGGGCCCGCTGGAACGACCTTCATGAGCAACTCACACGGCCTGCACCGAGGCACCCCGGCCCGAACTCGCGACCGACTCTTCATGGTCATGCCCTTCCAGGCGACCAGTTTCGCGGGATATCAACTCAAGCCGCGCAACGTCACACCTAAGGATCCTGAATTCGCAGCGCTGCTTGCGCAAGGCTCGCCTTCCATGCGTTGGTTTCAGTCAAGAAAGTAGATTTATCCGAGACTTAAGATCATGGAAGGAGGGTCGCTCGGTGAATCAGAATCCAAGAAGCAAGGGAAGCAAAGACAGTCAAACCGTGGATCGTGAAGGGAATCGAATCAGTGAAGTGATTTCTGGAGTTCTCGTTTCCGCACCGGCAGTACACGAGGATCACCGAGGCGTGCTGGTTGAGATGTATAACGATCAGGGTTTTTGGACTGAGCCGTTTGCATACGCCTACCAAACCTCCCTACGCCCCGGGGTCGCTAAAGGCTGGTTCCTTCATGAGTTCAAGTCAGATCGGTACCACATTGCCAGTGGTGAGATTTTGCTTTTTCTCTTTGATGACCGTCCTAACTCACCAACTAATGGAATGGTGAACAAGTTTCTGCTGTCGGAGCGAAACATGCGGGATGTTTTTATTCCGCACGGGGTCTGGCACTTGAGCCTCAACGTGGGAACGACCGATGCGATTCTGATCAACCTGCCAACCACCCGCTATAACCCAGAGGAACCGGATCGTTTTCACCTTCCCTTTGACACGGACCAGATTCCGGTCAAGATTCGCTCCTACTTCCCGCTGGCAAACATGGGTCCGATTGAGCCCGAAGCTCGTTAATTACCGTACATTTGTGTCATTCCCGGTTTATTTTGCCGAGTCCCTTTATTCGCCGCCAAGTATCAACAACATGCTCACCGGGCAAGATCTGAGCGTTGGAGGTCGGCAGGTCTGTTTTGGATCGCTTCAATGTGTTACTTACGAGCGTCTGATAAATCAGCGTGAAAATTAACCTACAAGGTTTCTTGCTTCGATTGAGATACATTTTCTGTTCACTCGTGTCTTGAGTCACATATGAATTTTTTCTCCAAGCAGCATTCAACTTGATAACCGTGAAGGGTCGTAAGGATTCCTTTTTCAGCGCTACCGCGGAAATCCGGTCAATAAATTCGCTGTCGGGCGCGTAATGGGGCGGAAGGTCGTGGTAGTCAATCCAAGGACCGGACCTTTGAACAATCTCCCGCACATGGCAAAGGGCCGATGGTGGCCCATAAATAATTTCATCTCGAATCAAATTCGGGCGTGAGGCCAAGAAAACTCCACTCTCAGGTGGTCCAAGCAAGAAACAGCGCGTTGTCGCGACCTCAAGATTCCTGAGTTCCATCGCCTTGATCAGCACACTGAGGTGATTTGGCAACCAAATGTCATCATGTCCAAGATAGGCAACGTACTTCCCGTTTGCATTCGCCAAACCCAGATTATTCGGTAGCGATTGGCTTCCGGAGTTGCTCTCGAGACTGATCCAATTAACTCTTGGATCTGGGATCGATCTGACAACGTCTTCGGTGTCATCAGTGCATCCGTCTCCGACAACTAAAACCTCAAAGTCACGGTAGTGCTGCCGTAAAACAGATTCAATTGCTAGGACTAAATTCGCGGGACGGTTATACGTTGCGATCACGACTGATACGAGCGGGCCTGATCGCCATTTGGATTGTGGAGTTGCCACAAGGCCTGAGACAACGAGTCCAAGAGCTCGGTTTGCTGCCCACAATAAGCCTCTTGATCCACTCTGCTGGCTCACTTATTTGCTCCTCAGGACCACTGAACTCTAAGCATAGACATACAAGTTCGGCGCAGAAGTCTTAGCGCCGACCATCTCACACTTGCGCCAAGGGTCGCACTGCCCTAATTGAATCATCAAACTTACGGGGTCTGGTCTCTACCGCTTGCGAATATCTGACACCGACTCGAGGAACCCGTGACCAAAAGTGGCACTGGGTTCGATAACAGATCCTTCACCCCACTCGTTCCACGCATTAATAACAACCATTGGATGCGAATTGCGTCGGGCTTCTATTTCCACAGAGCGAGCGAGCCAAGCTCGGAAATGAACCGGATGAGAACCATGAAATATTACGGATGTATTGCCTTTACGTGGAGTGCTATCCCAGCCAGACATCACAGCCTCGTGGATAGGTACATCCCTTGAGGTCATAAGTTGTTGATACTTAATCCGTATTGATCCATTCAACATCACATCCAGGTAGCTGTTGATTCGTCCACGAAAATCTTTGTTACGTCCGGCAACTTCCGGTGTTAGGTTGCTAATACGAGATTGTCCAGCCGGTGGAAAAACAATCATTGCGTCAAAGATTCTCACGTGGTTTTCCAAAAATTCATCGTCTTCGGTTCCAGAGTGAACTCCAACCAAATGCACATCGAAGGTGAGTTCACGGAGAATAGTTGACCTGATTGTTGCCATGGCCTCAGCCAAGTCTGGAATAGCTGGTGGGTTGAAAATAAAGAGCATCGGCCTATTCCCTACTCGCAAGTAGCGAGAGTCAGACATGTATGGCACTAAATCTAAAGCAAAGGATTCTGCCCAGCCAGCTGGATAGTTTTGGTTCACCAGAACGTGACTGTCAAGGCCATCCCATGACCGGGTCCAATTGTGATTCGCCCAACACAAGGCAAATGGCAAATCAATTTGGGGGTTCTTGAGCAGGACGTCCATTGGTTTCTCTAGGAGCCTTCTGCCTTCGAACCAATAGTGGTACACGATAAATCCATCAACGCCGTACTTGCGCGCTAAGTGGGCTTGCTTTTCGAGTCCCTCTGGCGTGGAGAGGTCATATTGCTCCCCCTCAACAGGTTTTATAATTCTGTGTTCGTTGTATTGAGGTCTTGCTGATTCCACCGCCATCCACTCGGTATAACCCTCACCCCACCATTCGTCATTTTCCTTAACCCGATGGAACTGCGGGAGCATGATTGCAAGCACCTGAACTTCGTTATTGGGTGAAATCTCACAGCGAGTCTCATTTGGGTCTACCTGGTTGGCAGTGACCATTTTCATGCCGCCCTCTGAAATGAGGATTCCCGTCAATCGCACTAATGCTTCATCGATCAACTCTAGGTCGAAGGCCTTAGATTTCGAGTTTGCTGGCCATTTCACTTCGGGTAAACGCAAGTCAAGAAGTCGTTGAATGACCCAAGGGCGACACATAAATATCCCACCCGCCGGGTAGGTGTAGTCGGAAAGTTTGCCCAAGGTCAAGCTAATACCGAGTCGATCAAGAAAGAACTCAACGAAATCCTCAACTTCAGTATCCGTTGATTCACTGTGAACTTTTTCTGGGGCGCAGATTGCCCCGATGTTTCTTACTTGATCAAGAGCTTGAACCATAAGGTTCGCTTTGCTAAATAATGGGCGGAGCATCGGAAGTTGAGACGGGGGAAATATTGCCTTCCCTGCTTGATTGGTTTTCTCATCAAGGTTGAGAAGCAGAATTGCCGAATATTTGAAAACAGGGGTAGTAGTCAGCCCGTCCAGTGCTGATGCGAACTGACCCAGACTCGATCTGACTTCCAAAATTTCAGCATTGGGCCATGCAGCCAATATTGCGGATGATAGTTGCGAAGCTGCACTCTGTTTTATGGTCACGATTAAATGAAAATGATCGTCGATTTCAGCGAGTTGAAGTCGGAGAAAATCCAACTCCTTGGAATTGCTCACGTGAACAACCACTAAAAGGCTTTCCTGGGGGTGAGGCTTGTTGCCAGGTCCAAATGCATCAATGGTGCCTAACACTTTTGGGTGTGCATCAACGGGTTGGCCGAACGCGATTCGCCTATGGCCTTGCTTGATGGATTCACGACGCCCGAGTAAAGCTAAAGGTCTCAGTTTTCGCCGATACTCGCCCAGCGCCCGCAGAGGTGACGTCAGCCGCCATGACCTGCTGGCGAGCACACTGGATAGAAATATTGATTGCTGCCACAACTCATTTTCCAGCCTAAAAACCTGGCGTTGAAGTTTGGTAATTTCTGCCTCAAGTTCCCGGCCACCTCTTTGTAGCTCTGGATTAGCCTCCCTTTCAGGATCGTTCACGTAATGATTGTAGTTTTCAACTCTTTCAGTGGAAAGTTTGCTCGCCGCATCGGCTTGAATAGGAGATGGTGGGTTATAATTTTCTCTTACGGGGCCCTTGGGGGTAGTGAAACAAAGGAACGATGACTTCTCCAAACATCAAACGGCTAGATGCGATCATTGAGGCACTTGAACTACCGGTCAACACGGGCCAGGGAACATTTAATGAACGTATTGGGCAGTTTCTAGCCACCGAATTTCTCACTCCAGAAATTCGGGCGACCGTTGCCCTCATGGCCTGCACCGGTTCCTATCCCACGGAGGCCGAAGTTGCCCGGCTCACGCCCCCTCTGGCCGTTGGGTCCCACGAACAGGCACTAAAGATCCTGTCACAAATGATCCGAAAAGCCTCACGGAAGTCGCGGGCACGCGAACCCGAAATATTCAGCGGAACGATTATCGATGTTTCACGTTCGAGCAGGGCACTCTCCATCACGGGAATCCCTCGGGTAGCCATGTCCCTCAGTGCCGAGGCAGACGAACTCGGTGCACTTTCGGTCGTCTGGGAGGGAGGGAGTCCGGGCATTGTCACCCTTAATTCCCATCAGGATGGCTGGTCAATGGAACCACGCGTCTGGGCGCAATCACTCCACGTGCGAAAGTGGCTACTGTCCTTAAAGGGTGCTTTCTGGAAGTCCATGAACCGACTAGCCAGCCTTCCGCAGGGACACTCCTTTGTTCGCGCCATTCGCACTCTGGTCAGCCCACTGGCGAACGTCCTCTTCGATCGAAGTGGTCCGCAGACTCTGCTTATCTTGGCCGACTGTCATTACGTCACGCCCGAGGTTCCACGTCTGGGAATTGTCACCCGGGTGCTTGCTTGGGAGAAAGTCAATCCCCGACTTCGCACAACCGTTGTGTTGCACGATCTACTGCCCATTATTGATTCCAAACACTTTGCACCCGATCAAAGCCTCGAGCACATCGAATTCATGCGATTTATCGCTGCTTGTTCCACCGTGATCATTCCGTCACCCCACTTGAACGAGCAGGTGGATGCTGTTCGTGCTCTGTTTGATTCACCACCGCAGGCGCGCACCATTTTCGCGCCCTATGGACTTTCCACCCACGCTGAATCCGCGCTTTCTTCCCGCTCGGTAACTCCGGGGACGGTTAAGCAACCGACGTTCATCATGATCGGTTCAATGGATGATCGCAAAAATCATGCATTGGCGTTCTGGGCGCTTGGCCTGATGGGGCGCGGCATAAACGGAAACATTGGCATTGCCAGTACTTTGCATGTTGTTGGCGCCCGTCGCCCGACCTCGGAGAATACCCGCGATGCGCTGGCTTTTGCTCGAGCAAACAATGTCACCGTCATTGAACACCACAATGCCAGTGATGCACTGGTGCAGGAAATCAGAAGTAACTGCCATGCCACCCTGTATCTGTCATGGTCAGAGGGCTTTGGGCTACCCATTCTCGAATCACTCGCCCAAGGGGTACCTGTTATCGCCTCAGACATTCCCCCGCATCGAGCACACCTGCCCTACGGTGGGATTACACTTACCCCTGCCGGTGATCCTCGAGCACTCTGTGACATTCTCACAGCAATGGCAACAACCGATCCCAATTTGATTCAACGGGGAGATTCAATTAACTACCGTGCTCTGCCTGCGAACTCACGCATGTGGGCTCAACTCGTATT
>JAFMHB010000019.1 GCA_017854795.1 Candidatus Nanopelagicales bacterium | reverse complement strand
TCGTCATTGAAAACTTTGGAAAGATAACCGCGACCAGAATCGGGAAGCAACACAACAACTAAAGATCCTGGTTCGGCCTTCGCGGCAACACGGAGCGCCGCGACAACGGCCATTCCACATGAGCCACCAATAAGAAGGCCCTCTTCTCGCGCCATTCGACGGGTCATCTCAAATGAATCTTTGTCCGAAACGGCAACGATCTCGTCTGCGATAGCCGGGTCATAAGCGGTTGGCCAGAAGTCTTCACCAACCCCCTCGACTAAGTAAGGGCGACCCGAACCACCTGAGTAGACCGAGCCTTCGGGGTCGGCACCAATTACTTTGACTTTGCCGTTGCTCACTTCTTTCAAGTAGCGCCCGGTACCTGAAATCGTGCCACCGGTTCCAACACCTGCAACAAAGTGCGTGACGGTTCCATCTGTTTGGTCCCAAATTTCAGGTCCGGTTGTTTCATAGTGTGAGCGGGGGTTATTCGGGTTGGAGTACTGGTCTGGCTTCCATGAACCAGGTTCATTGGAAAGTCGATCACTGACGCTGTAGTAAGAGCGTGGATCCTCGGGATCCACTGCTGTAGGGCACACGACGACTTCAGCGCCATAGGCCTTCAACACATTTCGTTTATCTTCCGAGACTTTGTCCGGGCACACAAAAATGCACTTGTAGCCGCGTTGTTGAGCTATCAAAGCTAAGCCAACACCGGTGTTCCCACTGGTTGGTTCAACAATAGTTCCACCAGGCTGCAATGAACCATCTTTCTCTGCAGCATCAATCATGCGCTCAGCGATTCGATCCTTGACCGAACCGCCAGGATTCACGTATTCAACCTTGGCCACGACGGTGACACCTTCAGGGACGATTCCTTTGATTACCCTGTTCAACCTCACCAAGGGAGTGTTGCCAATTAATTCAACTACCGAGTCATAAATCTGCACGGCATAACCTTACGTGTGTTTTTATTCAAGACCGCATGAGCCTATGTACTGATGCCTTATTGCACGTCACTATCAATTAATCACCTTACGTAAGTAATGGTGTTACGCATATGCTCGGAGTGTGGAATCAACTGGAAACACTGAATCGGTCCGCGAGGAAATGCTGCGTGAATTGGATCGAATCACAATTAGGCTGGCGAGTTTGAATACCCAACGTCTGGCTGCAATGGATGAGTCCGTCTATCAGTGCGCGACGGTGATCTTGAGCGCAACATCTGGACCTGTCCAGGAATTGAACAGGGTTGGCCCCGCCGCTTATGCCGCACAGCTCGCGGTTCTCACTCGAGATCTACTTGAGCAACACCCCGCCGGCGAACCGGATGCAGCCGCCGCACTTACTGAACTGCGGCGGAAACTGCCCTAGTCGCGACCGGCAAGTATCGAGAGGAAGCGCAAAATTTCGAGGTAGAGCCACACCAGGGTCACCAGTAGGCCGAAGGACAACCTCCACGATTCACGTTCTGGCAGACCCATAGCAATACCCTGCTTGATCGCTTCAAAGTCCAGCATCAAGGCAAAGGATGCAAGGAGTACGCCTGCGGCACACAGGAGTAGACCCAATCCACCAACACCGTAGAAGCCCCAGCCACCGCCAACACCGAAAAGTGCACCAACGAGGGAGGCCATAGCGATCACGAAGTAGCTGATCATGGCTGCCATGAAGATTCGCATGAACTTGCCATTTACTTTGACGATCCCTGTTCCGTAGAGGAACAGCATTACTCCAAAGGCGGTAAGCGTGCCAATAATTGCTTGGCTGACCAGGCCTTGGTAATTCTGCGCAAGGGCCATTTGGTCATACGCCCAACTAATAGAGCCCAGCATGAGGCCTGCGAAAGTTGCATAGAGAAGCACCAGAGTTGGTGAGACTGCTTTTTTAAACGCACTGATCAGACCAAAGACCAATGAGCCGCCTAATCCAATCCACAAAACTGCTGGCAAGCCGGGAACGAGTGCCCATCCGACGAAGGCCATGACGACCGTGATGACGAACAGGATCGTACTTTTCACAACTACGTCAGCGAATGTCAGACGAGCTCCACCACCTGCAGTAATTGTGTCGAACTGCTCCTGCGTACCGGCAGATCCACCCGCGGCTTGCACGTAGGCCGACTGGCCTTCGGCGTACGCGAAACCGTCGCCTTTCGCAGGCTGTTCATAACGCTTCAGAATTGGATTTGTGGTCTGTGAAAATCGTGTGGACATGCCAATAGGGTAACAAATAAACAGGAAATGAACAACATCTATGTGTCCCCGGTGGGATTTGAACCCACACTGTGCCGGGTTTAAGCCGGGTGTCTCTGCCGATTGGACTACGGGGACGAGAAGGTTGCCCCTCTCGGACACAACCCTATCTACTGGCCAGTAGCTCCCGATACCAACGAGCACTGTCTTTGGGGGTGCGGTCGCCAGTTTCCGGATCCACCCGGATCATGCCGAATTTCTTGGTCCAGCCTGAAGCCCATTCCAGATTGTCCATCAAGCTCCAGGCGAAGTAGCCACGAACGTCAATTCCATGGCTTCGCGCGGCGATCGCTTGTTCAATATGGGCTTTCACATAATCAATTCGGCGAGGATCTTCTAACTCATCGGGCAAAGCCATCCCGTTCTCGCAGATCCACTGTGGGACGCCCGGCAGTGCGTCATTGATTTGCCGGAGTGCGAGCAATAGTCCTTCGGGGACAACTTCCCAACCCATGTCGGTGAGTTGCCCACGTGGAGCAAAACTTACCGGTGGGCAACCTGGGAACATAGCCGTGTCCTGTCCGATTGCCTGAATTGTGCTCGCGCCAGGAGCGGCGATCCTGTTGACCGTGTAGTAATTCTCCCCCACCCAATCAATCGAAGTTGCAAGGACAGCATTGTCTTCCTCTCGAACGAATGCCCAGTTGGTGAGTTCCCTGCAGGATTCGCGGGTTTTCTCGCTAACACCTTTGCCCGCGAGTAAATCCAAGAAAATTCGGTTTTGCATTCCATCAATATGTTCGGTCTCGAGTTCCAAGTCAGGCGACTCGGCTAGGCAAGGAATGATGTTGAGCACGATTCCAATGTTGGTGGCACCAACTTTACGCATTGCGTTAACCGCGAGGCCATGTCCCAGGATCAAGTTGTAGGCAGCCTCAAGTGACACCGCAGGCTCGGTTCGACCTGGTGCGAAATAACCAGCGCAGTAACCTAAGAATGCAGAGCACCACGGTTCATTTAAAGTAGCCCATTGCCCAATCCGCTCACCAAAATGCGCGGCTATCGCTCGTGCATAGTCGGCAAATTTGTATGCGGTGTCCCTGTTTGACCACCCACCTTTATGTTCGATGACAGCGGGCGTATCCCAATGAAAAAGGGTTGCAACCGGACTGATTTTTCGAGCGATAAGACCATTGACGAGTCGATCATAGAAATCCAGACCATCTGGAGAAAGTTCACCCGTGCCAGTGGGCATAACGCGCGGCCAACTAATCGAAAAACGGTAAGTATCAACACCTAACCAGGCAAGTAAGTCGAGATCTTCCTCGAGTCGATTGACGTGGTCGCACGCCGGTTCACCCGTTGATCCGTCAATGATCTTGCCGGGGATTAACGCAAATTCATCCCAGTTAGACGTACCCCGCCCCGCAACATCACCTTCAATTTGCCATGATGAAGTTGCAACTCCCAGTTCAAAATCTGCAGGAACGATGAGGCCATCGAAGTTACGAGCATGCGGACTCACTGAAATTAACTAACCCTTCACTGAACCGGCCAACAGGCCGCGGACAAAGAACCGCTGAAGTGAGAAGAACACGATGAGTGGCACGATAATTGCAATGAATGCACCTGCAGTAATTAGATGTAACTGCGCCCCGTAGGAGCCCTTTATGGTGGCCAAATAGCTGGTGATTGGGGCAACGTCAGGTGTTCCACCGGCGAAGGTAATTGCAACAAGTAAGTCATTCCACACCCAAAGGAACTGGAAGATTGCAAAAGAGGCAATTGCGGGAATCGAGAGTGGGAGAACTATTTTGCGGAAAATCAAGAAATGACCCGCCCCGTCAACCCTTGCGGCTTCCATGAGGTCCCTAGGTAATTGCGCCATGAAGTTGTGCAAAAGGAAAATGGCCAGAGGCAAGGCGAACATGGTGTGGGCGATCCACAGTGGGATATAAGTGCCAGCGAGAAGCGACTGCTGTGAACCTGGTTTGTTTAAATCTGGGAAGATCGGTATGTCACCGATACTCCAACCAAGGTTGAACATTTGTAGCAGTGGGAGCAAGGCCATTTGGAGTGGGACGACCTGCAGGGCGAAAATCCCGAAGAAAATCCAGACAGCCCCTTTAAACGGCACCCAGGCGATTGCATAGGCAGCCATGCTCGCAAGAATCAATGGGAAAATAGCCGCAGGAATTGCAATTGCAAAAGAGTTAAAGAAATACGGCATAATGCCGGTCCCCATTGTGGTTCCACCCGTAATAACTTCAGCGTAGTTACTGAAAGTGACTGCAGGGTTGCGGAAAAAAGTCCACCATCCCGTGTTCTGTGCATCAGCTGCGGGTCTGAAACTTGTGACTAACAGGCCAACCGTGGGAATCGTCCAAATAACCGTGATGAAGACAACAACAACAACGGCCCAAGGGCTACTGAGTTTGCGGCGGGCAGACTCTTTGATTCCAGACTTTTCCTCCGGTAACTCTGGTCCCGGCAAAATTACAATCTCGGATGCCTCAACACTCATCGGATTGCCCGTTCCTTTCGGAGTTGAATTATGTTGTAAATAATCAACGGGATCACACCGATGAAGAGGACGACCGCTAACGCATTTCCGTGGCCTTGATTAAATTGAACGAAGGATTGAGCATACATTTCATTGGCAACTACCTGAGTGCCAAAGTTTCCATTAGTCATTGTGCGAACGATGTCGAAGATCTTCAAAACCGCAATCATGATCGTTGTGAGAACCACGATCAAGGTTGCGCGGATCATGGGAATCGTGACTCGGCTGAAAAGTTTCCAGCCAACCGCCCCGTCAAGTTCCGCGGCTTCCACGACATCTGACGAAATATTCTTAATTGCGGCGGAGAGCACGACCATAGCGAAACCAACTTGGATCCAAATCATGATGATCATGAGCAGGTAGTTGTTAAATGGCTGCCAAAGGATCCAGTTAGGTGGTTCCTCAACTCCAAACCACATGACGATCTGGCTTAAGAGTCCCACTTGCTCACTCGTAGGTGGCCTGTATTCGTACATCAGCCCCCAGATAATGCTGGCTCCGACAAATGAAATCGCCATTGGCATAAAGATCAAGCTTTTTGCGACCGACTCGCGTTTCATGCGGTCAAGGAGGAGGGCGAGGGTTAAGCCAAGTCCGGTTGATGCGATGGGCGTGATCACAATCCACAGGATTGTGTTGGTCAACGTGCCCCACTGGGTTTCAAAGATCCAGGAGTAGTTAGAAAACCCAATGAATTCCTCTTGATTTGCATCAAGGAAACTGCCATAAATCGTTCGTCCTGCGGGAACGATCAAGCCCATGGTGACCAAGATGACCGCGGGACCAAGGAAGACTGCCAGTGCAACGGGTCCTTGGAATTTCCCTCGAACACGGCCACCGATGAGGAACAGTACAAGTAATGCAGCAAAGAAAAGTGCAATCGCGGCGGCGGCGCTGCCTAACTTGGGTAGGCCGTCGAGTAGTTCATCCACTCAATTTCCCTTCGCCGTGAAATACAACGTGAACGAATAAAATGCTTGACGTAGTCTTGCAGAAAGTGAAACTGCCGGAGTGACAATCAGCAAATTGCTGAACCACTCCGGCAGTTTCCGGTAACCGAAATTTACTAACTAGCGTTCCAGGGATGAATCCTTAGGAAGCTGGCCAAGCAGCGTCGATTGCCTTGAGAACTTCAGCCGTTGGCTTGTCCTCGGCGAACCATGCGGTCATTTCGGTCCACATTGCGCCCGCGCCAACTGCTGCTGGCATCAAGTCAGATGCGTCGAAACGGAAGGTGCCACCAAGATCGGTCAAGTACTGAGCCGAAAGTTGATCGATTGAACCTTCTGCATAGGTGTCGCTTGGAACACCGCTGTTTGCGGATACCCACGTGCCCAGTGCTGCCTTGCTCGTTGCAAACTCAGCAGAGGAGAGATAGTTCTGAACTGCTGCAACTTCTGCACGATCAGCGAATGCTGCGACAAACTCGCCACCACCGACGACAGGCTGTGGTGCAATGCCTTCATCGATTGCTGGGAGATAGAAAGCGAATGCATCGCCATCGGGGCCAACGGTTGCGCCTTCTTGGAAGTTGGTCCAGAAGTTAGCGTAGAAGCTAGCCTGCTGAAGCATTCCGCACTCGCCCTTGAGAATCGGTCCACCGGCATCCTGGAATGCAGTTGTCGCGATTGTCTGAACGTTTCCGAAACCACCGTTGACGTAGTCAGGATTCTTCATCCAGCCAGCAAGAACATCCATGGCTGCGTTCACTTCTGGTGACTCGAAGAGGAGTTCGTGGTTAACCCACTTGTCGTAAACTTCGCCACCGTACATGCGGAGCATGATCTGCTCGAGCCAGTCAGTTGCGGCCCAACCTGTTGCGCCTCCGGACTCGATGCCGCCACACCATGGCTTCACGCCATCAGCGACCATTTGGTCTGAGAGTGCCCACAATTCATCCCACGTGGTGGGAACGGTGTAACCATTGGCAGCGAATGTCTTTGGTGAGTACCAAACGAATGACTTCATGTTGGAACCAAGCGGTGCCGCGTAGAAGGTCCCGTCAACGGTTCCGTAGGACTTCCATGCTGGGTTCCAGTAAGTGTCAACGTTAGAGACGGTTCCCTCTGGTGCGGCAACGGGTCCACCGTCAGCAACCAGCTTTGCCAGCAAGCCTGGCTGCGGGATGAATGCGATGTCTGGTGCGTTTCCACCGGCAATTCTTGTCGGAAGTTGCGCCTCAAACTGATCGCTTCCTTCGTACACGATGTCAATACCGGTGCACGATTCGAATTCGCTCCAAGACTGCTCAAACAAACCCTGCTCGGGAGGGAGGATTGAGGTGAAGATGCTCACTGACGCACCTTCGTTGCCCAAGTAGTCTGCGTAGGCTTCACAGCCTGCTGCGACATCGGTTGTAGCTTCTTCCGTTGCTGTTGCTTCATCTGTGGCGGTTGCATCGGTGGAACTGTCGCTCGAACATGCGGCGAGCAACATCAGGGTTGCTACACCGCCGGCGAGGACTGCTGCCCCACGGCGCCGCTTTAATGCGGTCATTGATTCTCCTTGTTAAGCTCAAAGTCAAGGAAGGTCCTCAACTTTCTTGCCCGATCCATTTAATTCTCACTCTCAATTAATTCTTGCTCTTAATTCATTGTGAGTCTGTTTACCTGTGCGTGCTTAGGGTCGAACGGGTACGTCAAGTAAACGCTTTCATCTTCTACCCTTTGACCCCCTGATTGCAAGCCCAAATCATGTAACACCCTCATGTAACGATTAACAATTTGGTATCGCTGCTCGGGTTTATTCGATCCGGAGACCGCGAGACAACAATTGGCTACGGTTGTCAATTAAGAAGACACCAAACAACTCAATAATCCAAAATTTCCTCCACAACGGATCGTCCGGCACGTACCTGCCGGTGGAAGGTAAGAAAAATGACTGAATCAGTTCGCTTCGAAGATGTTTCGCTGCTCTATCCGGGTGGCACTGTTCCCGCTGTGAGTCACCTCAACCTCACCATTGAAAAAGGTGAGTTCCTCGTTCTCGTTGGTCCATCCGGTTGCGGAAAGTCCACTAGCTTGCGCATGGTGGCGGGCTTGGAACCAATCTCTGATGGCAAGATTTTTATCGGGGATCGGGATGTAACTAACGTGGCTGCCAAAGATCGTGATATCGCGATGGTCTTCCAAAATTACGCGCTTTACCCGCACATGTCCGTTGGTGAAAATATGGCTTTCGCACTGAAGATCCAAAAAGTGCCAAAGGAAGAAATAGCACGCCGAGTGCAAGAAGCCGCGAAGTTACTAGATTTGACCGAATACGTTGATCGTAAACCTAAAGCACTCTCGGGCGGCCAACGGCAACGAGTTGCAATGGGTCGCGCGATCGTTCGCGAGCCGCACGTTTTTCTTATGGACGAACCACTGTCCAATCTTGATGCAAAACTACGCGTGCAAACCCGCACACAAATTGCCGCTCTCCAGAAACGCCTCGGCACTACGACCATATATGTCACACATGACCAAGTCGAAGCAATGACCATGGGAGACCGGGTTGCCGTACTCAAAGATGGAATCCTTCAGCAAGTAGATACCCCTCGAAAACTTTATGATGAACCAGCAAATGCTTTCGTTGCAACGTTTATCGGCTCACCCAGCATGAACATTATTCATGCCAAAGTCGTTGATGGCGGAGCAGAATTTGGCGGTACTGTTCTCCCCATTGAACGCGAGGTACTCGCAAAGGCTGACAGCGACCACGTTCTCGTAGGTGTACGACCAGAAGATCTCAACCTTGCCGAATCAGGCCCTGAAATGAAAGTTACATTGGTTGAAGAACTTGGCGCCGACACATTTGTCTATGGAACGACACCCGATGGTGTGAACGAACTCGTTGCTCGTTCGCGTGGTTTTACGTCTCCGCGAGTAGGGGACACCGTCCATGTTGACCCACAACGAACCTACGTCTTCACAGCCACAGGAACACAAGCGCGTATCAAGTAGGAATGCGAAACCATCTCGCACAATCGGGCGGTAAAACTTCGGTTTTATCGCCCGATGCCTCCACGCTTTCACTGTCGAGGAGCACTTCTGCTGCTCGCAAGAACTCGGGAAGTAAATACTCACCGGCTCCCGTATTGACCGCAATAACGATTCCTTCATCGCGATGATAAATCATTACGGCAGGATCGCCGGATTCGATGAAACCTACTGCACCGGAAAATTGTGCCCGCAACTGAAGGCTATGGGAATAAAGACTTAACGTGCTGCGTGGCTGATCCTGCTCCGCGCTGACAGTGAGTTCAGCCCAATCACTTGGCTGAGGCAGCCAGGTGGGATTCATCGAGTCGGTAAAGCCGTATGGGGCTTGCTTTCCACTCCATGGCAGAGGAACTCGGGCGCCATCGCGTCCTTTGTGAGACCCTGCAGTTCGAAAAAAGACCGGATCCTGGCGATCTGAATCAGCAATTGGGGCGTCGGGCAGACCAAGTTCTTCACCCTGGTAGACGTAGATTGAGCCGGGAAGGGCATGTGCAACCAGAGCGAGTGCGCGCGCACGCGCCAATCCTTTTTCCCCACCCCCCAAGCGAGTGACGACTCTCGGAGAATCGTGGTTGGACAATGCCCAGGTGGGAAACGCCCCAACAACCTCAACCGAGGCGATGGCTCTGGTGATCGTGTCCTGCATAATTTCCGCATTCCAAGCGACGACCAGAAAATCAAAACCAAAGATCTGATGCAAAGAGGTTGGTGAGACATAGCGACCGGCACGGTGCGCAGGCACCCAAGCTTCTCCCACCGCCATGCGATCGCCCGGATAGGAATCAAGCACTTCTCGCCATGTTCGGTAGATCTCTTGGAGCTCATCTCGGTCGAAAAAACCTGAATTCTCTATCAGTAGTCGCCGGGAAGCAGCCTCTGGTGATCCATCATCAAGATCGAAACGCAATGCTTGAGTCAAGCCAACGGGATCAGGCAAATCTGAATAGGTCATGTCTTTGGCTAAACCGTGGGCAACATCAACGCGAAAGCCATCAACGCCCGCATCAAGCCAAAACCTAAGGGTTGTAATCCAATCGGCAGCTACTTCTGGATTTGTCCAGTTCAGGTCAGGTTGGCTTGAATCAAATACATGCAGGTACCACTGACCTAGCGATCCGTCCACTTCACGAATGCGAGTCCACGCCGGTCCACCAAACATGCTTACCCAGTTATTTGGTGGTTCATCTCCTGAATCGACAAAGTGAAACCTTCTCCGTTCTACAGATCCAGGGCGTGACGCGAGGGCCGCGGCAAACCATGGGTGCTCAATGGAGACGTGATTGGGAACCACATCAACCATAACTTTGATATCTAACTCATGTGCTTTTTCGATCAACGCGTGTGCATCACTCAAGGTTCCATACATCGGATCTACCCCACGTGGATCAGCGACGTCATAGCCTGAATCATGTTGGGGGGATGGATAAAAAGGTGATAGCCAAATAGCGTTAATACCGAGGCTTTTTAGATAATGCAACTTTGAGTGCACTCCCACAAGGTCTCCCAGAGCGTCACCGTTTCCGTCAAAGAATGATCGCGGGTAGACCTGATAAACCGCTGCTTCATGCCACCATTTTGTAGACACTATTTGCGCACTAAATTCTTGGGGCCAGTCGAACTGCGGATAATTAATTCGGTTGGGAGTTCACTCACTCGACCGTTTCCACCCGGTGGATCGATCCCAACAATTTGCCCCAGTAGGCGCTCCCCTGCTTGAATCCCGAGTTCAGCGACTGGCTGGGAAACGGTTGTCAAACCTAAATAGGAAGACATCGGGTGGTCATCAATTCCTACGATTGATACATCGAGTCCTGGTTCAAGACCATGTTTGCGCAGCGAACGGATGGCACCAAATGCCATTTCATCAGACATGGCGAAAACCGCAGTCGGACGATTTGATTGATTAAGTAGAGCATCCATTGCACTTTCACCTCCTTCCATGGTGAAGTGTCCGAAAACCTCCAACATGGGATCTTCAATGAGTGAATTTTGTGTCATCACTGCATGGAAGCCACGTTCACGTTGGGACTCAGCGGTGAAACGGGCTTCTGCTGGACCACCTGCCATGAGTGCGATTCTTTCGTGACCGAGAAAGACCAAGTACTCGGTCGCTTTTCTGGCAGCCGCAACGTCATCGATGACAACGCATTCAACATTGGGGGCAATTCCACCAATCATGGCCGTTGGCATTCCAAGACTCAAAATAGGTTCAAGATCTGGATCTTGAGGCGGCAGGGAAACTATCAAGATTCCGTCAACTCGCCGGCGCAATCGAGGGGTTGGTGGGATTCGAGCATGACCATTTTGGTAGTCACCGACGTTCATGAGTAGCAAGTCCATACCGGCCTGCTGCATGACAGTTTCAACACCTGCAATGACCTCAGAGAAAAACCAACGGGCGATATACGGAGTAATGACCGCAATTGAGCCGGTTCTCCCCGATGCCAAGCGAGATGCACTTGGGGAAATTACGTAGTCCAAGCCTGCTGCAACATCCTTGACGCGTTCACGCGTTGCTTCGTCGACATTGGGTAATCCGCGTAGGGCTCTCGACACGGTTGCCGTAGAAACACCCGCGGCAGCGGCAACGTCTCGAATGGTGATTCCCATACCCACCCCTTTCTAGGTGTAAGCGTATACACCAAGTCAGGGGCGGGTAAGTGGGTTAGGAAGTCTTCAACGCGATGACCTTGTCGCCTTTGCCATAGAGACCAACCAGCATTGAATCTGAATTGCCACATTCATCTTTATCTTTTGACCGGCATGGACCCATTTCAAGCCCGTAGTAGTAAGTGCCCTTCCGACCAAACTCGGCATTAATGGTGAACCCGCCATTTTTCCGAACGGTCGTGCAGGCTGCATCAAGGGTTTGCCATGGCCAAGAACCATCGGCCTCTGGTTTAGTTTTGTAACGGGTCAGACACACAATATTGTCGCCAGCGGTCCAACTTGCCAGCGCCTTTCGGGCTTGCGCGCTCACAATGCTTCCCGTAAAAACTGCTGTATCCCCTGAAGGAATTTTTGTGGCATTAACTGCCATGCACGTGTAGTCCTTGTTGCCATCCTGCGAGCACACCGACTTACTCGGTACTGGCATGTCGGCTGCTTGAGCAACCGTGGGAAGGACCAACGGCGCTGCAAAGATAATTGTTGCGATTCCAATTATTTTTTTTGATAGGAGTTTCATGTCGGGAGTGTGTCACACAGGTGATTGTTTATGGAGTGTCAACACAACTCCGTCAAGTAAATCTTTTTCACTCACCAACACTTGGTCGAAGCCAAGAATTCGCATTGACTCCCGAAGAACCAAAGCACCACCGCCAATTACGTCGACTCGACCAGGGTGCATGAACCCAAGGTCTGCACGTTCTTTATGGGTCATTGTGAGTAATTCCCCGGTGACTGTCTCGACCTGCTCAAAACCCAAACGTGAACCATGAATCATCTCAGCGTCGTACTCATTTAGTCCCAAAGCCATTGCCGCGATAGTTGTCACAGATCCAGCAAGTCCAATAAAGGTTGTTCCAGAATTAATTGGGACGGTTCGTTTAATCAATTCGATTTGATTATCGATGTCACTGATAGTGCTGGCAATTTCAGGCTGGGTTGGTGGATCCGAATGCAAGTACCGCTCAGTCATACGAACACATCCGATATTGACACTGCGTGACACCAGTGAACCGTCGGCCAAGGCGGTCACGAATTCCGTTGATCCCCCACCGATGTCGGCCACCAACACTGATCCGTTCACCTCGAGTCCTGAGAGTGCGCCACGATAAGACAACTCAGCTTCTTCATTACCGCTGATTACTTCAGGTTCAACTCCAAAAATTTCCATTATTCCAGCACTAAAGGCATCACGATTCGTCACGTCGCGCGATGCCGAGGTGGCGATAAATCGAATTTTCTTAACGTCATAGTTATTCAACATGACTGCGTATTCACGAGCGGCTGCAAAAGTGCGGTCAAGAGCCGCAGCACTGAACTCACCCGCAGTGTCTACACCTTCACCCAACCGCACCGTCCGCATTTCCCGAACAAGATCCGTGACGTGACCCCCATCTACGCGCGCAATAAGAAGTCGGATGGCATTGGTGCCGCAATCAATCGCAGCGAATACTGGAGCAGAAAGTACGGGTGCTAGCTCAGACACGAGGTTGGCTTCCACCAAGGTGACAACATGGCCAATGCCCTGTCACCCAATGGGTTGACACCCGGGCCGCACGCAAGGGATTGGGCGATCAACACGTGCAGACACTTAACCCGATTGGGCATTCCACCCGCACTAATACCGTCAAGTTCCGGGATGGCACCTAGTTTTTCGCGGTCAAGGAGATAGCGTTCATGTGCAGCTTGATATTGAGCGGCAAGTTCCTGGTCGTGTGCCAATTCAGCTTCCATCTCCCGCATTAACCCGGTACTTTCCAGCGTTCCTATTGCCCCCGCAAGCCGGGGACACGTGAGGTAGTAGGTGGTGGGGAAAGGGGTTCCGTCGGGTAAGCGCGGTGCTGTTTGAACGACGAGTGGCCCAGTGCATTCGCAACGTGCTGCAACACGAAGACAACCACGCGGGAACCTACCAAGTTGCTCACCAACTATTTCAAGATCCGCGGGTGTTATCTCAGCCACTACCCGGCTCAACTGCGTCGTCTGCTTCGGCTAACGCACCCCAAAGCTTGCCATACCAGCTTGGCTCCGCGTCGGCGACTTGTTCCGAGATGGTTTCGGCCGCAGGTCGCCCGTCAGCACCGAGGGCCACGTACCCGGTCTCACCCGGCATCACAAAAAGCAAGCGGCGGCGTGCTTCGGCCGCAATGTATGCGGGATCGGCCCAACGTTGCTGTTCAAGTTGTAGTCGATCAACGTTTTCCTGGGTTACTTGGATTTGGGCTTCGAGGGCGGCAATTTCAGCACGCTGACCAAAATAGTTGCGGACAGGGACCGCCAGGAGAACACCCATCAACCCAACAGTGATTAGCAGCACCAAAGCGCGGCCCGTTAACGAGCCGTTCAGGCGATCCTTATTTTCGGCCACGAGTCAATAGTCACACGGTCTGGGCGCAAAAGCGCTTAGACACTGCCGCCGAAACGCGGAAATGCCGTGCTGCCCGCGTAACGGGCACTGTCATCGAGTTCTTCTTCGATCCGAAGAAGTTGGTTGTATTTGGCTACTCGCTCGCTGCGAGCCGGAGCCCCTGTTTTGATCTGACCACAATTCACCGCAACAGCAAGATCTGCGATTGTCGTATCCTCGGTCTCACCCGAACGGTGCGACATCATGGATGTGTAGCCGTTGCGGGTTGCCATAGCAACTGCATCCAGTGTCTCGGTCAGTGAACCAATTTGATTTACCTTTACCAACAGTGAATTTGCAGCCCCTTCGGCGATTCCACGAGCCAACCGCTCTGGGTTGGTCACAAATAAGTCGTCACCCACGAGCTGTACCCGGTCACCAATTGCATTGGTTGCATGAATCCAACCCGCCCAGTCATCTTCTGCGAGAGCATCTTCAATTGACACTAACGGGAAGTCAGCCAAAAGTGACTCGTAGTACCCGGTCATCCATTCAGAAGAGCGAGTGGCCCCTTCGAATGTGTAAGCACCATCCGCGTAGAACTCCGTTGATGCCACATCAAGTGCCAGCGCAATGTCGGTTCCCACAGTAAAACCAGCCGATTCGATCGCGGACACAATAAGTTCTAGGGCCGCACGGTTGTTGGGGAGATCGGGTGCAAAGCCGCCTTCGTCACCAAGACCGGTTGCATACCCATTCTTTTTAAGTACTGACTTGAGTGAGTGATAGACCTCGGTTCCACCGCGCAATGCTTCGGAAAAAGTTGCTGCACCAATTGGGGCGATCATGAACTCTTGAATGTCGACACCGGTGTCCGCGTGTGCACCACCATTAAGAATGTTCATCATGGGTACGGGGAGAAGGTGAGCATTTGGGCCACCCAAATATCTGAATAGTGGCAACTCGGCCGAGAGCGCCGCCGCTTTTGCGACTGCGAGGGAAGCGCCCAGAATCGCATTCGCGCCCAAGCGACTCTTATTGGGAGTTCCATCAAGGTCGATCATGACCTGATCAACAGTTCTCTGGTCATCGGCTGAAAGACCAATAATGGAATCAGCGATTTCACCCTCGACGGCTGCAACGGCCACTAAAACGCCCTTGCCACCGTAGCGTGAATCTTCATCACGTTTCTCGGCTGCCTCGAAGGCGCCCGTTGATGCACCTGAAGGAACGGCCGCTCGAGATACTGTGTCGTCATCGAGGAGAACCTCAACTTCTACGGTTGGATTTCCCCGCGAGTCTAGAATTTCGCGGGCAATTACTGCTTCAATGATCGCCATGATGAGAAGTCTACATAGGGAAGAAATGAGTCTGATTTTCCCTCCGATGCGAAATTGAGATCAAAATAAGGAAACCTATGTTGATGAATGCACATCCAAATGCTCAGGAGCAGTGCATCACTATTGATTTCTCTGCTCCGCAACCATCTAAGGAGCAGAACATGCGTCGATCTCGGGTAACAGCCCTTGCAGGAATAGGGCTTGCAGCAATTGCGTTGACCGGCTGCGGGAGCACTGGCTCTGACACTGCAGGCATGGCTGAACCGATGAACTTTGGATCGATGGATTCCGGGCCAATGGCCAGCGAGTCAACGTCATCTGATCAAAGGACTTCAGACCAATACCTCACCCGAAATTCGAATATTTCGCTACAAGGTTCCGACGTTGCTGAAATGACCGATACCGTTCTCACGATAACAACCGAGTTCGGAGGGGTTGTCTCTCAGCAAGATATTCGTAATGAAAGTGATCAGAGCTACTCCTCACTAACGGTGCGTGTCCCTGACGCCGAACTTGAGGCTTATCTCGATCGACTTGCATCAGTGGGAGAGGTGACATTTCTCAGCACGTCAACCCTCGATGTGACAACCACGGTCATTGACCTTGATAGTCGTATTGAAACGTTAAACGCCTCAATCGCAACTCTCACCACACTTCAAGCAGAAGCAACGACCGTTGCTGACCTTGTTGCAGTTGAATCAGAATTGACAGCACGCACCGCTGAGCGCGATTCACTCGTAGCGCAGCGTGAATTCTTACAAGACCAAGTTGATCTGTCCACCGTCTATATCAGCATCTCGACTGATCCCGGCGCAACTACTGACTCACCCGACTTTGTCCAAGGGTTACTCGACGGATGGAATGCGCTAATTAACACGTTCGCTGCAGCCATTACATTCGCTGGATTCTTAGTGCCATTCATCGTGGCATTGATTGCGGTCGTGGTTGTTATTGCCCTCGTTCGCGCTGTCCTAAAGCGAGTGCGCCAGCAACGCTAATCACTGGCGCACCCTCGGCCTCCCCCCAACATGACCGAATTCAACTCTCGCTGAATACGTGCAATATGACCTTGGGGTGTGACATTTCAGATCGCGTGCTGAATTACAAAAGTGTTATTTACCTAACATCAAGGGGTGCATTGCAATTGCCCGGTGAGATTACTGAGAACTTGCTCCGCAGCAGTTACAGCATCACGTGCTGACAGTGCCGCATTGGCCAATCCGAGAGTTTTTGACAGCACATTATCTTCTTGCTGAGCCTCATTGAAAATTTCCACCGCGTCTTCTTTGGCACTTAATGCTGCCTCAAGATCAGACTGCAATTTCTGTTGCTCGGGTGAGCCACCTTGCAGAGATTCGACGAGGTCATTAAGTAATGCAACCTGATTATCAAACTCCGTATTAAACGCCGTAACAAGATCAGGATTTGCAATTAGGTCGGTCACGGCAGTGGAAAGTGACAATTGCATTTGGTCAATTACTGCGCAAGCATCATTGGTAGCCGTATTCACCTCCGGACTTGCAGATTCAGAAGCCATAGGCGATGACAACGGATTCGAATCATTCTGCGAAGAGCATGCGGTGAGCAGCAGAGGGACGGTGAGAGTGAACGCAATTAATTGTTTATGCACGGCCACATTGAAACACAGTAAGACTCACAAGCCGAGCAGGGTGCGCAGATGGCGTGGTGAAGGCGACCCGAACTGCAAAATCAAGTCATGCACTTCCCGAAGCGACCAATCTGGGTGCAGCAGGCGCAGATCACCGATCACACTAGAGATCTCCTTGTAGCCCACGAAATAGGTGGGCAGTTGGCCAGCCGTGAGAAGTGCACGTCGCCACTTACCTGCGGCCTCACTCTCTTCTTGGTATCCGCGGGTCACCATCAGATCCATTGCCTGTTCCTCGCTCAAGTCTTGGGTGTGAACGCCAATGTCAAGGATCGTATTAATAGTCATTCGGGCCTGCATTTTTAGTTGCTGCAAAGTTATGGCGAGTGCACTTAGTTTGGTTGGCTCAGGTGAGTACCCGTGTGAGATGAGTAGTTCTTCCGCATAAACCGCCCAACCTTCGACAAAGGTGCCACTAAATCCAAATTTTCGGATAAGGCTCTGCTGACCCCCGTTATTGGCAACCGCCAGCTGCAGGACATGCCCAGGGATGGCTTCATGAATTGTCAGATCGTGAATCTGAACAGCGTTGTACTCGCGATAAAAACTTTCCTTTCGTTCATCGGTCCATTTCACAGGAGTCGGTGCTACCGCGACAAAAGTTGGAACATGCGCACCTTCAAGTGGTCCGGGCGAATCGCAATACGCAACTGCGACTCCTCTGTGAATCTCCGGCATTTCAATTACTTCAACCTTTATTTCAGGAACCGTCACAAGATCGTGCTCCACGGTGAATGCCTTCGCCGATGCCATTGCCGAGGTAACTTCGGTAAGCAATGTTGAGTCATTTACGGGTGCGTTCTGGGCAATATGACCAAGTGCCGCCGCAATCGGCTCACCCTCTAATTCCATTCCAGATTCGGTTAAATACTCGTGCGCCAACCGGAGCATCCGCTCACTCACCTGATCAAGGTGCTGATTCGCTGAAGCAAGTAGATCCTGCACACTGCTTTCGGCGTCAAGGCTATGCCACAAAATCCCTGCATAGGTTTCGGCGCCCATGCGGGGGGATCTCTGAGCAAATGGCAGTTGATCTTTGAGCCATCTGATCTGTTGTGCTACCGACTCGGTGACGTGCGAATCACAATGAAGAGATTCAAGCAAGAGCCGGGTTCCTTCAAGTTGATCGATCGCGGTCTCACAATGAATGGAGGGCATCTCGCGCAGTGTTGCCCGCGCTTGCTCAAAGAACGCTGGGACTTGCTCGCATCGCGCTGAAACATTGGCCATGCGTTCATCAAGTGGCGCAAAGTCACGGGAGAGCAGCAAGTGAATTGCCGTTCCAGGATTCCACAGCATGGGATTCCAAGTGTGAGGTGCGACGTATTGAATCTCAAAATGCGTCTTAGTGAGAAACGCGCGCAGAATTTCTAGGTCAACGAGATCAGATAGCTCAAGTTCGACGTCATCTACTGCATCGAGTGCGGTGAGATAACCCTCGATCCTGTATGCAAATTCTTGCTGACCCTTTACGGTGAAATCCGGTAGTTGTGAATCGAATGAATGGTCACCCATCCAGGTGGCATTGACGGGGTCCATGGCGAAGGAGTCCCGAATAACCTGTGACGCAATCGAATTGAATTCCTGCCGTGCACGATTGATGGGATCACTCATGGGACTGAATCTCCTGCATTCGACGCAGGACAGCCTTTCTCACGGCGGCTTCAGAATCTAAACCCAGAGAAGTCGCCGAACTCACCAACGCGAACAGATAGTCACCCAATTGCTCTTCAGTACCCAGCTCTTCAATGACCTGATTTGTTTCCACCATGTAGGCCGGATCTGGCAAGGACACGGATTTACTCCGAGCGATTAGTTTTTGTGCGCGCATGAGTGCGGGTAAGGCTTCGGGGATTCCCTCGGTTACTGAATCTCGCTTTTTCTCCTTTGCCTTGCGCTCATGCCAACCAATTTCGACATCTGCTGTTGTGCTCACGTGGTTCCCTTGCTGCACTGAATCTTCCGCGAATACATGCGGATGTCGGCGAATCAGTTTTTGCGTTATGCCGTCGATGACCGCATCTATGTCCCAGCCACCCGGCTGTTCTTGGGAAATCCGTGCATGGAAGACAACTTGAAGGAGTAGATCTCCCAACTCTTCACACATTGCTTCACTGTCATTGGCGTCGATTGCTTCGACGCTTTCATAGGCTTCCTCGATCAAGTACTCGACGAGGCTTTGATGAGTTTGTTCGCCATCCCATGGGCAACCGCCGGGAGACCTCAGTTGATCAAGGAGCGCCACCAATTGGGTGAAATGACTTCCTCGCACGCATTACTCCGAGCCGAGGTCAACACTTTGCGGCTCCGAGAGTGAATTCTCACTCGGACCGACGGTCAAATTCTCTGGGTCCCAAACGCCAAATCGAGGAGACACTTCAGTGCCGAGTTCGCTACTCAACTCAGAAATAGCAATAAAAACGGCTGCACTCTTGGCATCGGGTTCGGCATTGGGAGCCAACACGTCGCCTAATTTGGAAACTTGAATATTCACGCGAATGATCGGATCAACGTCTTGAAGGGAAATACCTTGCTGACCAATTTGATCTTCAAATGCTTGTGATCCACCAGCCTGTGTGATGTATTGGAGTCGCAGATTGTCGATTTCACCTTGAGTCACCTCAATTTTCTCACGGCTAGCCAATTCGTTTACCAAAATCTCAGTGATCATCTGATCGAGTGTGCTGGAGATCAGTTCATTCGATGAATCCGTTGATGGCAGACCCTGCAAGGCTAGAGTAGCTTGGACTTCGGCATTGAGAGTGGACTCGCTGATGCGCTGATCCCCCACGACCGCAGCAGCACCTGCTGTCGGAGTGCTACATCCGCTGAGTCCAATGGCTAGGGCGATGGCACCGATACCAACAATGGCTGCTAACCGGTGGCGGGCGGGCTTAACGAACATGTAGGACACAGGATCTCCGGATCTTCAGGGGTTGGTGAATAAGGTGTTAAAAAGTTCGTGGAGCCATTCTAGGAGTTGGGTATCTCGCAGTTCAGGAGCACCAATACCCGTACCCGAAGTCGGCTTGGGCACGAGCAAGATATGAGCCGCCTCCTTGATGGTCGTTCCCGGGTAAATCCTCTGGATCCGCATACTTCGGGACTCTGGCAGTGTCACGGGCGATATACGAATTGACTTGCCCGCAGCAATGACCTCTTGCACTCCCGCTGCCTTAGCGGCGACCCGAAAACGAGCAACCCCGATGAGCGCCTCAAGTTCGCTGGGCATGGCGCCGTAACGGTCAACCAGTTCTGCTCCTACCTCGTCGACCGCTTCATTGGTACTGGCATCCGCTAAGCGCTTATATGCCTCAAGGCGCAATCGTTCTTGGGGGACGTAATCTGTTGGGATGCTGGCATCGATGGGCAATTCAACCCGAACGTCATTGACCTCTTTCACCGGTTCATTTTTGTATTCGGACAGTGCTTCACCAACTAGTCGTAAATAAAGGTCAAAACCAACGTCAGCAATATGGCCACTTTGTTCGCCGCCCAGCATGTTGCCAGCTCCGCGAATCTCGAGATCTTTGAGTGCTATTTGCATTCCTGAACCAAGATCGGTTCGTTGAGCAATTGTGGCTAGTCGTTCATGAGCCGTCTCCGTCAGTGGCTTATTCGGGTCATAAAGAAAATATGAGTAGGCGCGTTCGCGTCCTCGGCCCACTCGACCCCGTAGTTGATGCATTTGCGACAGGCCAAATTTGTCAGCTCGGTCCACAATCAAGGTGTTCGCATTAGGGATATCAATCCCCGACTCGACGATTGTTGTACACACAAGTACATCGATTTCCTTCTCCCAGAATGCAACGATCACCGATTCAAGGGCGCCTTCACTCATTTGCCCATGCGCCACAGCAATGCGTGCTTCGGGTATCAGAGTTCGGATTCTTGCCGCAACTCGATCAATAGACTCAACTCGATTGTGAATGAAAAAAACTTGACCGTCACGCAATAATTCCCGGTGAATTGCAGCGGAGATTTGTTTTTCGTCGTAGGGACCCACGAAAGTAAGGACGGGATGCCGTTCTTCGGGTGGTGTTTGAATGACCGACATCTCGCGAATTCCGGTCACCGCCATTTCTAGGGTGCGAGGGATGGGTGTTGCGCTCATGGCCAGGACGTCGACATTGGTTCGCAACGCTTTTAGATGCTCTTTGTGCTCAACGCCAAAGCGTTGTTCTTCGTCAACAATTACCAAGCCCAAGTCTTTGAATTTCACCGATGGTGTCAGCAATCGATGAGTTCCAATCACAATGTCGACACTTCCCTGGGCCAACCCAGCAAGTGTTTCCTTGACCTGCGACGTCGGTGTAAACCTAGACAACGCAGCAACGGTGACGGGGAAAGCGCTGTAGCGCTCTGAGAAAGTTGTGAAGTGTTGTTGGACAAGAAGCGTGGTGGGGACCAGTAAAGCCACTTGCTTTCCATCTTGCACTGCCTTGAAGGCCGCACGCACTGCTATCTCGGTCTTTCCAAAGCCAACATCACCACACACCAAACGATCCATGGGTATTTGTCGCTCCATGTCTCGCTTCACTTCGTCTATCGTGCTGAGTTGATCGGGAGTTTCTATATAAGCAAATGCATCTTCTAATTCGGCTTGCCACGGAGTATCAGCTCCGAATGCGTAGCCCTTGGATGATTGCCGTGCCGCATAAAGCCGTATGAGTTCACCCGCAATTTGCTTAACAGCCTTGCGTGCGCGGCCTTTTGTTTTTTGCCAATCTGCACCACCAAGTCGGTGCACACTTGGAGCTTCTCCCCCTATGTAACGGGTAATCAAATCAAGTTGGTCCATTGGCACAAAGAGTCGATCTGCTGGTTGACCGCGCTTACTCGGTGCGTACTCAATAATCAAATACTCGCGCTCAGCTCCACCAATAGTTCGCGTGATCATTTCTACATAACGTCCGACTCCATGGTGTTCATGAACGATGTAGTCACCGGAATTGAGGGTCAACGGGTCGACAGTTCCACGGCGGCGGACCGGCATTTTTTTGAGATCCTTGGACAGCGACTTCGCGCCCATCAAGTCTGATTCGCTCAGCACCCAGAGTCGGGAATCCACCAAATGAAACCCGTTGTCTACCGACGCGGTGATGAGCTGAGCCACTTTCGGCATGGCCGGGATCGAAACGGAATCTGCTTTGGCGACACTTATTCCTTGGCTACCGAATTCTTCAGCGATGCGATCAATTGACCCGTGTCCCAAGGCCGTGATGACAACCGTGGCACCTGCTTCCAGTGCCTGGGCAATATCTTTTCCTGCAATTTCAGCGTCACCGTGGTATCCGCTGATTGCTTTTGCATCAAGATTGATCACGTTGTCATCAAGGTCACGGGGAAGTTGGGTGAGATTCCACACGCATCCATTGCGTGCACGCACTCGATCTACAACCTCAGACATGGTCGTGAACATGGATCCAGCGAAATCAATGGGTGTCGCTCCACCGACTGCGGCACTATGCCAACCAGCGGTCAAAAACTCTTCCGCCGTTTTAACAACATCAAGTGCCCGCGAATTAATTCGTTCCGGTTCCATCAAAATTAACGATGACTCCGGTGGTAAGAGTTCATGTAGCGGTTTCATCTCACCGGCGAGCGCCGAGGATAGGGACTCCATCCCTTCAACAGCGACTCCGTTTGCAATCTGCTCACACATTGCTGCCACTTCGACGTGGGCGGCTCCAAGTCGTTGGGCCTTTGCTTTGACCTCTTCGGTCAACAGGAGTTCGCGGACGGGTGGCGCCCAAAGTCCAAGCTCGGCAACTTCCAGTGAACGCTGATCAACGACCGCGAAGTATCGAAGTTCTTCAACGTCATCTCCCCAGAACTCAATCCGAATTGGGTGCTCTTGGGTTGGTGGGAAGACATCGAGGATGCCCCCGCGCACGGCAATTTGACCACGACGGTCAACGAGGTCAACCCGTTCGTATCCCAGCGCAACCAATCCCTTAACGGTTTCGGTGAGTGATGCCTTGTCCCCGACTTTCAACTCAACAGGATCCTGGTCCCCGAGGTCGGCGACTATTGGTTGCAGTGCAGCCCGAACGGAGGTGATCAAAACCTTGATGGGAGCTGCGTGCACACTTCCAACGATTGGGTGCGCCAGTCGCCTCAGCACAGCCATGCGCTTGCCGACCGTGTCAGCCGATGGTGAAAGACGCTCATGCGGCAGCGTCTCCCAACTGGGGAATACCGCGATTCCCTCTGTCGGCAAATAGGCGCTGAGGTCAGCAGCCAATTCATCGGATGCCCGGCCCGTTGTAGTCAGGACTAACGTGATTCCCGTCTCTTGCTCACTAGCGATCTTGGCAATCACGAGGGGGTAAATCACACTCGGGCCAACCAGATCAACCGTTTTTGCGAGCTGCGAGTTCTCAGCAATCGCCAAAAATGCCGGGTCGGCTTTGATTAAATCAAGTAGGCCAGCAAGTGGTTGTGTCTTGCTCACGCTCCCTGGGTTTCCTTAATGGCCCGCAGAACATGCGGATACAGATCGGCCCGGGACACAACGAGGTCGGTGACATAGGGAGGCATGTGATTAAAGGTAATCGAATCCCCGTTCATGTGAGATGCAATAAGGCCGTAATGCTCGGCCACAATGTACGGCGCTGCGACATCCCATTCGTAGAAGCCGGTGTTGTGCAAGTAAATGTCGGCGCGACCGCACAGAATCTCGTTTACCTTCGCTCCAACAGATCCAACGTCCACAATTTCTACGCCACTGTGTGAGATCCCAGCTTCAGTGAGTAATTCACCCAGCCGCGCCACTATCGCACCCAAATTAGCCGGTGGCCGTGAGCGGGATGCAACTACTCGAATCACTGAATCTGCAGGTGCAGCCGCTTCAACTACATCAAGGACACTTCTTGTCATTCCCTGTTCGGGGAGGTCTACGGTTCCCGCGCTGAGTTTTTGTTCTTGGGTATCCCACAGTGCAATGTGGACCGCAAAGTCTTTTCTATTTTGCCCGTATTCCCAAGTGCCGTCCAGTGGGTCAACAATCCAGACACGAGCTGCTTCGAGTCGAACTGAGTTGTCTTTTCCTTCTTCACTGAGAATTGCGTCCAGTGGTCGGGCAGTTGATAGTTTTTCCATAATGAACAGGTGGGCGGCCCGGTCGGCTTGATCCCGGAGTTGATCACTGAGCGTTCTGTCGATTGAATCAATCGGGTGGGCGAGAAAAAAATCAGTTCGCAGTTTCAATAAAAGCTGCCCGGCCTGCTGTGCAACCTCGCGCGAGAGTTCTGCATCATTCATTTCTGGCATCAGACCACTTTCGTTGGTGTTAACTATTGAATTTACTTTGTGCTGAGTCGAGACCATTTGTGATCAGTGTTTCAATTGCGTCACAACTGCGCCCGATAAATTCAGGCAATTGCTTGCGCTCACTTGAACTAAATGGGGAAAGTACAAAGTCTGCTGGATCCTGACGACCAAGTGGCCGACCGATTCCCATTCTGGCCCGGAAGTATTCACCCGTGCCAATTGATTTTTTTATGCTCTTGAGCCCATTGTGCCCGTTGTCACCACCACCGAACTTGAGGCGGATGGCGGCAAAGTCGATATCGAGTTCGTCGTGGACCACAATCAAGTTTTCTGGTGGGACGTCGTAAAAATCCAGGATTGACTTGATCGGTCCGCCACTCTCGTTCATAAAACACAGAGGAATCGCTAGCACGACACTGTGTTGACCCAGCTGAGATCCGGGGAGCCCAATGTGACTTTGCCCAACGGCAGCAAATGCCTTTTTGTGCCGGGACAATTTGACCGACAATTTTGATGCGAGTTCGGCAACCACCATTGCACCAATGTTGTGCCTGGTGGCTGAGTATGCGGGGCCAGGATTACCCAGCCCCGCGATAACAAAAGTCACTACTCGGCGGCGGCGACAGGCTCAGTTGGTGTAACTGCGGCCAGTGCACCTGCTGCAGCTGCAGCGTCTTCGGTCACACCTGCAGCAGCAGCTGCGGTTGCCTGTTCAATTGCCTTTTCCTTTGCGTCAGCGACTGCGTGGCCGACTGCATCAAGTGGCAACTCGCCATTTGCAACAGATTCTTCCCATGACTGCATGACCATCGAGAAGTCAAGACCTGCTTCTTCGGCTGCCGCACGTACCTGTGCGACTGCGTCTGCGTAGTCACTACGAAGTGCTGCTTCCTGCTTGGAAATCACAAGAAGGTCAAGGTGCTCGAGGTTCAGGCGAACTGGATCGCGCTGAATGTCCCGTGGCTTGGTGAGAAAGGTTTGTCCATCAAATGCGATGTTGAGCACAACACGTGGCTTGCGAAGGGCAAGGTTGAGTTCATGCTCTGGCAACGTGACATGCATGAGTGTGGTGTCCGTGCCGTACAAGACTGCAGGAATTTGACCGCCGCGGCGAATTCGGCGGGAAGCACCCTTGCCAAATTCTGAGCGGGGGGAAGCGGTGATGTTGACGTTAGTCACGAAGTCTCCTTGTATTTAACTTGTTTTTAATCGGCACATTAATTTGGAACAATTGGGGTGTAACTGTTGCGCGCCAAGGAGAGGGGCCAAAGCCCTAACACGTCGATAACGGTGTCACACTGAAGGTGCACCCTCGCCGAGGAACTACGACAGTCTACAAAAGCGCCTGCCAACTAGTGCGAGGAGGTCTGCCGACCCGATTCATCGTCTTCAAACATTCGGGTGACCGAGCCATCGGTGAAGACTTCATTGATCGCTGTTGCGAGCAAAGGCGCAATCGGAAGAACCGTGAGTTTTTCGAATCTGCGATCTTCTGGGATGGGGAGGGTGTCGGTCACGATAACTTCGGAGATATCTGAATTCTGGAGGCGCTCACGGGCCGGGTCACTCAAAATTCCGTGGGTTGCGGCCACGATGACCTGGGAAGCTCCGTTTTCAAACAGGGTCTCCGACGCTTTCACGATCGTGCCACCGGTGTCAATCATGTCGTCAACGACAACACAAATGCGGTCTTTCACGTCACCGACAACTTCGAGCACCCGAACCTGGTTGGGGATATCGGGGTCGCGACGCTTATGAATAATTGCCAGTGGCGCTCCCAGAACGTCGGTCCAACGCTCGGCAACGCGCACTCGGCCGGCATCAGGGGAAATAACCGTGATCTTGCTGCGGTCTACTTTTGAAGCCACATGTGCTGCCAGTAGTGGCAGTGCGAATAAGTGGTCAACGGGTCCATCGAAAAATCCTTGGATCTGCGAGGTATGCAAATCAACCGTCATGAGCCGATCGGCACCGGCGGCCTTGAATAGGTCTGCCATCAATCGCGCTGAGATTGGTTCTCTTCCGCGGTGCTTCTTGTCTTGGCGTGCGTAGCCATAGAAGGGCACAACGACCGTGATGCGCTTTGCGGAAGCGCGCTTGAGTGCATCGATCATGATCAGTTGTTCCATGATCCACTTGTTAATTGGGGTGGTGTGGCTTTGTAGGACGAATGCGTCACCGCCGCGAACAGATTCGCGGAAACGAACGAAGATCTCACCGTTGGCAAAGTCGTGTGCGGTAACGGGCGTGAGGTCAATCCCCAAATGCGCCGCCACCTGGTCTGCTAACTCCGGATGCGCCCTGCCAGAAAGAAGCAGGAGATGCTTTTGAGTTGGGACTGACTTTTCGGCCACTGCTCCACCTTTGCTGTTTGCGATCTACTTCATGAGAAGAGTTTTTCACTTGTGTTTGTTACGGGGAAGTTGGAGTTCGTACCCGAACCTTTCCATGTGGCTATTTGTCTGTTTCAAGCGCCCTCTCGGCCGCCTTGGCTGAGCCTGTTCCTGGCCTTTTTCGCAGTACCCAATTCACGATATTTCGCTGCCGTGCACGGCCAACCGCCATTGACCCTGCGGGTACGTCATCGGTGATTACCGAGCCGGCGGCGGTGTAGGCGCCGTCACCGATCACAATCGGCGCAATCAACATGTTGTCCGACCCAACTCGGACGTGGTCTCCCACACTCGTGTGATGTTTTTCGACACCGTCGTAGTTCACAAAAACGGTTCCCGCACCAATGTTGGTTCCCTCACCGATAGTGGCGTCACCGACGTACGACAAATGTGGGACTTTCGACCCTGCTCCGAGTTGGGCATTTTTCATTTCAACAAATGCGCCGGCTTTCCCTGCCTCACCAATCACGGTCCCCGGTCGCAGATAGGTGTACGGCCCAACGCTCGCCCCAGCCCCAATAACAACAAGTTCCGCCCACGTGTGCCGGACAACGGCGTTTGCGCCCACTTCTGAGGAAATCAAAGTCGTGCCCGGTCCAATCTGCGCCCCGGACTCGATCGCGGTAGGTCCACGCAAAATTGTTTGCGGGAGCAGTGTCACGTCCGCAGCTAAGTCCGCATCAATGTCAATCCACGTAGATGCTGGGTCCAGCATTGTGACACCGGCTTGCATCCATTTCACATTTATTCGATCTCGCATGATTGCCGCAGCTTGCGCGAGTTGGGCTCGGTCATTAATTCCCATAATGTCGTTGGTGTCTTGGGCACTGAACCCAGCCACCACTCCCCCGCGCGCCGTAATAATTCCAATTACGTCGGTGAGGTATTCCTCTCCTTGTGAATTTTGAGAACTCAACCCAGTGACCGCGGTTTGCAGCGCCGCACCATCAAATGCGTACATACCCGAATTGATTTCGTTGATTTCCCTTTGCTGCGGGGTTGCATCTTTTTCTTCAACGATTTCAGTTACTTGATCACCCGATCGGATTATGCGCCCGTATCCAAAGGGATCAACAAAGTTGGCGGTTAACACCGTGGCCTGCGCCTGGCGATCCACATGGCTACTAAGAAGACTCATTAATGATGAACCCGTGAGGAGTGGGGTGTCACCGGTGAGCACCACAACGGGTGAATCACCTGCTGAAATTCCACGGCCTTGCAGGAACTCGAGTGCAATCCGGACAGCATGTCCGGTTCCATTGCGTTGTTCCTGTTCGACGCTCACAACCCACGGGGCAATTTCATCAAGGTGAGCGATCACTTGATCTTTGCCACTACCCACAACAACAACGAGGTGCTCCGGCTCAAGAGTTGCCGCAGCTTCAATGACATGGCCTAACAAACTACGACCAGCAATTTCATGTAAAACCTTGGGCGTCGCTGACTTCATTCGGGTTCCCTGCCCGGCCGCAAGGATGATCACAATGGGAGCTCGCACGGTACTAGCCTAGTTTGTTCAGATCTTGGCGTGAGGGTCATCGAAAAAGAGTGTCAAAATAACTATTGCGCGGTGAGTATCACGTGGACTGCACGACTGTGATAGTGGTTGCTAGGCGTTTGTCAATTGAGTCCAGGGTTCATTCGTCAGGTAAATTTCCGCTACTCTAGGTACAGTCCTAAGGAAATAATCATGTAATCAGTCATTGAATTCACTATGCACGCAAAGCCTGGCCGATATGCAGATGTTCTCGCTGCCTACAGTGAATTTGCCCAGGCTTTCCAAGAAGCAGTGCCTGCTGACCGTTTGATTCCCATCACGGGAGATCCTGCCAGCGGACTCATCCGGGGTATCGGGGTCTTCACTGAAAAGCAAATTGCCGCTGATGTTTACAGCATGCCTTTCTTCGCTGAATTTAATGACTCAATCTCAGACCTCATTACGGGAACACCCGAGCGCTCAGAGTTGGATCTGATTCACCTCTACCAGGTCTAGACCTAAATTTACAAATTTTTAGCATTGGCATTCGGTCCCATTCGAGGCCGTCATGGGCGGGGATCGCCATGCCCACAAGGAGCGGCCGCAACATGCAGACGCCTCGCAAACATGTTCTGAGCCGCCTTTTGCGACAGCGCGCAACTACTCCGCCGGGTTGGCCTTGGCCAAAGGTAGCCCGCCAAATGGGTTTGGGAGGGGGAGGATGGTGACGGGACCAGCGGGAGTCGGGATTTCTACCAGGTGAATATCCTCCGGATTACTCATCGGCACCTGATGGAAGTTGGTCAGTCGCGCGGCAGGGGGATCGATGAACAGGTGCGCTCCTGAGTCCAGGGTCCCCTCAACACCGGGCTGGATATCGAGTCCAAGCACCGTGAAGGTTAGGGCGTCGCCGTCTCGCCGCGGCTTGCTGAGCGTCAGGACCGCGAGTGCATCACCCGACGCATCATCCACCAGTGCTGCGTTTGGCGGGTCATCGCCAAAGGCGTCGGACCACTGATTAATCAGGCTATCCAAATCTAGCGTCGCCGTGTTTCGCTCGGGCCGATCGGTGAACATCAGCACCGTTGGGTCAGGCTCCGCCAGCGTTAGGGTCGTCTCACCTGAGCGCCCTTGCGCTACCACCGCGGAACTGGAGCCGTGGGATAGGAGCCATTGCGGCTCTGAGTTTTGGTCAATTGTCGTGGTAAGCAGCCAACCGCCTGCCAATCCGGCGACGAGGACCAGCGCAAAGGATCCCGTGAGCACAGTTCGACGCATGCCTCGAGTGTACGTCTCGTCGCACCGGCACCCGTCAGCACGAGAACGAATCTTGATTGCTCGTATTTTCCTTGGTCAGGTTCGTACTTTCTCATTCCCGCAACCACAGCCAAGTACCACTGAAACTCCTAGCAGCCTTACATATGTAGACACCGAGAAACCGCTAACGATTATCCTCGAAGGTGCTTAGCTCCCGGGGGAGGGATCGAACCTCCGTTGACGGATTCAAAGTCCGCTGTCCTGCCGCTAGACGACCCGGGATCATGCGTGAGACACCTTATGGCGTGGGGTAGCAGGAGATTGCGTGAGCCTAACTTCTGCACGGATTGGCGGTATGTGTTGCAGGTTACGCAACCGTAGGTTACGCTTGCGTAGGTTAACTTTTTCCGACGAAAATATTGATGAAATGATTAGGGAGTCCGCGTGAGTGTTATTAACCAAGAGGTCCTTGATCGTGAACCAGCGGTTGATGAAGACGCCCAAGACCTGGTTTATCTTGGTTTAACGATGCGCATCATCATTGGTGCATTTGTCGTGATCCCACTTATTGCAGTTGCATTTGCGATCCCCATCGCGTGGGGTGGATGGCTCAGCTGGCTCGACATCGGTCTCGCCATTGGACTCTGGGTGCTCACCGCTGGCGGAATTACCATCGGCTACCACCGCTTCTTCACCCACGGGTCATTTAAGGCCAACCGAGGCGTGAAAATCATGTTGGCAATTTTCGGGTCCCTCGCGATTGAAGGCTCACTGGATCAGTGGGTTGCCGACCACCGCAAGCACCATAAATTCTCTGACGAAGTTGGTGACCCACATTCACCGTGGCGCTTCGGTACTAGCAAGAAGGCAATTGCAAAAGGTCTCGTTTTTTCTCACATAGGTTGGCTTTTCGACAATGACAACACCGGGATTGATAAGTACGCACCAGATATCGCTAACGACAAAGACCTCAACTGGATCTCTAAGCACTTCTCTGTATTCGTACTAGCAAGTTTGCTTCTTCCTGCCGTTCTTGGCGGCCTCATCACTTGGTCTTGGATGGGCGCTCTGACCGCATTCTTTTGGGCCGGAATAGTTCGTGTCGCATTCGTGCATCACGTCACCTGGTCAATCAACAGCATCTGTCACGTATTCGGTAACCGACCCTTCACCTCCCGCGACCTCTCAAGCAACGTTGCCTGGCTTGCCATTCCATCCTTGGGTGAGTCTTGGCACAACCTGCACCACGTTGACCCAACAGCGGCGCGACACGGTGTGATGAAAGGCCAAATCGATATGTCAGCCAGCTTAATTAGGGGTATGGAAAAAGCAGGTCTAGTGACCGATGTTCGCTGGTCAAAGCCGGAGCGCTTAGTCAAAAAACTCAAAGACCCCAACGACCGATTCCGCATACGCGGTTACACCGGCGAATAGATCATGTCCGCCGGACTCGAAGGTGAGCCAAATGATGGTGAGCAATCCCTCGCCAGTGTGACCGAGTTAAAAACTGTCCCAGTTCCGACTGCGCGCATACCAAGTGGTGCGAAAGTGCGCATGACGGGGCAACAACGCCGTGAACAGCTACTCAATGTGGGGCGAAAACTTTTTGCTGAAAAAGGATTCGAGACCGTAACCGTTGAGGAAATTGCAGCAAAAGCCGGCGTCTCCAAACCGGTCGTCTACGAACACTTCGGTGGCAAAGAAGGCATCTACGCAGTTGTCGTTGATCGCGAGACGAATTACCTGCTTGATTCAATTAGCCAAGCACTGGCCGGGTCGCGCGGTAATGGCGCAAGTGCCCGCGAACTTGTTGAGCAGGCTGGTCTTGCTCTATTTGATTACATTGATTCCAACCCCCAAGGCTTTCGGATTTTGGTGCGCGACTCTCCCGTCACAGCGCAAACAGGTTCCTTCGCTAGCTTGATGGTCGATATTGCCACCCAAGTTGAAGACGTACTCGCCGCGGAGTTCAAGGCTCATGGAATAAACGACAAATTTGCCCCGATGTACTCCCAAATGCTGGTTGGAATGGTTGCATTCACAGGTCAATGGTGGCTCGATGTGCGCAAACCCAAGAAAGAAGAAGTCGTGGCTCACGTGGTGAATCTCGCCTGGAACGGACTCAGAAACCTCGAGACCAAACCAACGTTAGTTCCCAAAAAGAAGTCCTGACCTCTCAAGATTCTTGAGGTCAAGATTCTTGACATAAGATATCGATATGGCCAAACCGGATGACGTAGATCACATTGTTGCCGCTTGGCAAGAACAACGTCCAGACCTCGACGTCACCCCACTTCACGTGCTTTCACGGCTCACCCGAGTTTCGGCTCAACTGGATAACGCTCGTTCACAGGCATTTCGCGATCACAATCTGGATTCGTGGGAATTTGATGTTTTAGCTGCTCTGCGCAGAACCGGTCCCCCGTTTTATTTATCGGCGGGCACACTGGCCACTCAAACCCACGTAACAAGTGGCACCATGACCACCCGGGTGGATCGACTCCTTGAACGCGGATTTGTCACAAGATTCCCCGACGAAAATGACCGACGAGGCGTTCTCGTGGCACTCACGACAGAAGGTCAAAGTGCAGTCGATGGAGCCCTAAAAGACCTGGTAGAACGCGAAAAAGTGGCTTTGAGCGGATTGAGTGCGCAGCAGCAGGATCAATTGGCCGACCTTCTTCGCGACTTATTGGACCGGCTTTAGGCACTCAGTACGCGGGTGAGCGCAGGTCCAACGGCGATACGCACACTGCGGCACACACCAGCACCCGACAGACTCGCTGCAAGATTTACTGCGTCATCGTGGTTCCGTGCAAGGAAAACACAGGTTGGACCGCTGCCAGAGACCATGGCCCCCATGGCACCCAAGTCACGTCCAGTGTCAAGGGTTGTGCGCAGACTCGGCATCAAACTCAATGCCGCGGGTTCAAGGTCATTAATCAGCCCTGCTCCTAGTTCACGTGAATTGCCAGCTCGCAAAGCTAGCAATAACTGCGAAGGAATTTGAGGCGGTCCCGAACGCAAAACGGCCTGCATCCGGTCGAATTCCGAGTAGACCTTTGGTGTTGACAAACCACCTTCGGCGAGGGCAATCACCCAGTGATATTCACCGGTTGTGATCACACTTGTAATCAATTGACCACGACCGCTACCCAAAGCTGTTCCACCATGCAAGGAAAAAGTGACATCGGACCCTAATTGTGCGGCCAAGCTCTCCAGCTCTTCACGGGATGTATTCGTCTCCCACAAGCGATCACACGCAATGAGCGCTCCCGCGGCATCTGCTGAGCCACCAGCCATTCCACCCGACACGGGAATTCGTTTCTCAATATGCAGATCAACCAGCGGTTCTATCCCGTGGTGTTTGGCTAATAACTTCGCAGCCTTCACGGCCAAGTTGGAGTCATTGACAGGTAACCACTTCGCGCCCTCCCCCTCAATTGTGAGTGTGATACCGCTTGAGCTTGGTTTGGCCGTAACTGTGTCGAAAAGTGAAACTGCATGAAAGATAGTGATCAATTCGTGGAAATTGTCTGCGCCCAGTGGTGCGACACCTAAGGCCAGGTTTATTTTTGCCGGAACTTCGACGATCACTGGGTCATTTCGCATAACTTTCGAAGTCTATTGTGAAGAAAGTCGTTGCGCTTTGATTGCTCCCGAGAGCAGGATGAAAGACTCTAATTCCAGGGTTTCCGCACGAGTACCCGGATCAATATCGGCCTGGATTAACACTTGCTCGGCTAATGGGGCGCTTCCAATAAAGTCCGCGAGTCCTGCACGCAATGTTTTTCGACGGTGTGCAAATGCAGCGTCAATGACCTGAAAAACTTCGCGGCGGTCTTCCTCAATGTGACTGTGTGGGTGGGTGACGTGAATGCGGACAAGACCTGAATCAACATTGGGGGCGGGCCAAAAGACATTTTTTCCAATGTTTCCCGCGGCTTCTGCTTTACCAAACCATTGAATTTTCACGCTCGGGATTCCATAGGTTCGCGAACCAGGTCCAGCGCACAGCCGGTCAGCAACTTCCTTCTGCACCATGACCAAAACACTTGTGAGAGTGGGGAACTCCGCTAGGAAATGTAGGAGGACCGGAACAGCAACGTTGTATGGAAGGTTGGCGATAAGTGCGGTAGGTGCGGGAATGAGTTCCCCTGATTCAACCTGCATTGCATCTTGATTGAGCACGCTGAGTTTTCCCAGCAGCTCAGGGCACCTTTCTTTGACCGTGATGGGGAGTTGGTCAGCCAGTCTGGGATCAATTTCAATGGCTGACACGTGCTCTGCAACTTCAAGTAATCGGAGTGTCAAACTCCCCAAACCAGGACCGACTTCTACAACTGCACTGTGCGAATCAATTTTTGATTGCTCAACAATGTAGCGGACCGTATTAGGGTCAATGACAAAGTTCTGTCCGAGTTTCTTTGTTGGAATTATGCCAACTCGAGCAGCCAATTCACGGATTGCTCCTGCACCAAGGGATGCACCCACAATCACCAACTCCCAAATGCGCGAATCGTGTTCTGGGTCAGGAGTTGAGTTGCTTCAAGCTCTGAAAGTTCCCGTAATTCCGCGATTTTTCGCACCGTGTACGGCATGAGATAACTCGCATTTACTTTGCCACGGTTGGGCATCGGCGTTAAGTACGGTGCATCCGTTTCCACCAATATCAGATCCAGCGGAGCGACCATCAAAGCTTCACGCAAGGCCACCGAGTTTTTAAAAGTAATAACTCCGGCAAAAGACATGTACCACCCGTGTTGCGCACAGATTTTTGCCATGTCTGCGTCACCGCTAAAACAATGAAAGACCACTTTCTGCGGTGCCCCTTGGTTCAGAAGAATTGAGATGACGTCTTCATGGGAGTCACGGTCATGAATCACTAAAGTTTTATCGAGCTGCTTAGCAAGGTCAATATGAAAACGAAATGACTCATGTTGTGCTGGGCGACCACTTTCACCTGTTCGGTAGTAGTCCAAACCGCTTTCACCGATCCCGTGGACCCGAGGTGATTGTGCTAATTCCGCAATCTCGTCAAGGGCATGTGCAAGCTGACCTTTGTCGGCGAGGCGCGGCGCCTCATTGGGATGTAGAGCAACGGTTGCAATTACCGAAGGAAAACGGGTCGCCGCCTCAACTGCCCAGCGTGAAGACGCAACGTCACACCCCACCTGAACAACGCGATCAACTCCCACTTCCCGGGCCCGATCAAGTAATTGTTGCGGGTCAGGTGCCTGAGTACCGTGCAACGAGTTGTCGTGGACGTCCAAATGGGTATGTGAATCAATCACCGTTCCCAGGAGTGGCTCTGGGGCGGACGGCCAATTCGTTGCCTCACCCATTAGATGCTTTCAGGGTCCTCGAGACGAGGAAAGAGCGATTCGCCTTTGTGAACTCGAACCCCAGCAGGTAACTGTCCCCAAGTGCTCGCGCTTTCCACCCTTTGATCGCAGAGTTCACCCAAGGCTTCACGTGCTCCAATATTTGACCACATGGCTTCCATGGCCTTCGGCATTACCGGGTTGTAGAGGACCGCGATAGCTCGCAAAGATTCACAAACCGTGTAGAGCACTGTTGCAAGGGCTCCATAGGTTTCTTCGCTTTTGGCGAGAACCCATGGCTCCTGTTCGGTTACATAACCATTGATGTGCTCGATAAAAGTTCGCACCTGACCTATTGCACCGGCAAAATCCAACTCGTCAATACACGCGTCGGCGTCAACCACAGTTTTGGTGAGCAATGCGTGAATGGTTTTTTCAACATCACTGATGGGTCCAGCTGCTGGCAGTTCACCCTCAAAGTACTTACCCACCATGGCGGTTGCTCGTGAGAGGAGATTACCCAAACCATTAGCTAATTCAGAGGTGTAGCGCGCACTCATGTCTTCCCATGAAAAGGAACCATCCTGACCAAATGCAATTGCACGCATGAAGTAGTAGCGGAATGCATCGGAGCCAAAATGATCGATGATCAATTCCGGTGCGATTCCCGTGAGTTTGGTCTTCGACATTTTCTCTCCACCGACCAGTAACCAGCCGTGGGCAAAAACTTGCTTGGGCGGCTCCAAGCCCGCTGCCATCAACATCGCTGGCCAGTAAACCGCATGGAAACGCAAAATGTCCTTGCCCACTAATTGGACGTCGGCCGGCCACACGCGCTCAAAAAGTTCTGCCTCGGTGGTTGCGGGTTCGGCTCCGTACCCCACAGCCGTTATGTAGTTCAACAATGCGTCAAACCACACGTAAACGACCTGGGATTCATCCCACGAAAGCGGAATACCCCATTTCACACTTGATCGTGACATCGAGATATCAACTAGGCCACCGCGAAGGAAACTCATAACCTCGTTATAAGCGCTGGCAGGCCGAACTGCATTGGGGTTGGCTTCATAGCGATCAATGAGGGGTTGCGTAAATTCGGAAAGTGTGAAGAACCAGTTGTCTTCACTTAACTCTTCCGGGGGTCGACCGTGAACCGCACACACTTGCAATCCTTCGAATTCACCTGTACCCGGTACTAGATCCGCGGGAAATTTGAATTCCTCACAACCAACGCAGTACGGGCCTTCATAGGAATCCGAATAAACGTATCCGTTTTCTTTTACTTTTTCCCAAAACTTTTGCACCCGCTCAACATGGCGTACTTCAGTTGTACGAATGAAATCGTCATTTTTCGCATCGATAGTTTCGAGAACCGGCTTCCACGAGTCTTTCACCAAAGCGTCAACCCATTCTTGTGGGGTAACACCACCCTGCTCGGCTGCGCGCTCAACTTTGGTCCCATGTTCATCTACACCGGTCAAAAACCAGACTTTTTCGCCACGTTGCCGGTGCCAACGCGTAAGTACGTCGCCAGCCGTGCTGGTGTAGGCGTGACCGATATGGGGTGCGTCATTCACGTAGTAAATAGGCGTGGTCACGTAAAAGGATTTGGCCACTGAATTCATACCCGAATCCTAGTCTTTTCGAGTGCTTGCAGATTTTGCGGCGATTACCGCTTCGTATACCTCTCGCTTGGTGCGTCCAAACTTGCTGGCAACCTCGGCAGCCGCATCTTTTGTCGATTGACCTTCAGCAACGCGTTCCTGAGCCAATTCAACTAATTCTTGGATGGACACTCCGCTACCCGCGGGTGTGTCACTTCCCGCGACGACCAGTGTGATCTCACCTTTGATCTCACCCGTTGCCCACTCCGTGAGTTCCTGCAATGAACCTCGGATAACTTCCTCGTAGGTCTTCGTCATTTCCCTAGCAACAGCTGCTTTTCGCTGAGGACCAAAAATTTCCGCCATGTCATTGAGGGCTTTCTCAAGGCGATGGGGCGCTTCGAAAAAGATCATGGTTCGCGGTTCTTGTACTAATTGGGTGAGGGTGCGCACTCGGTCTCCGCTCTTTCGGGGGAGAAATCCTTCAAAACAGAACCTGTCGGCCGGTAGACCCGAGAGTAAAAGGGCAGTCAAGACGGCAGAAGGTCCCGGCAATACTTGGTAGTCGATTCCCGCCTCAATCGCAGCGATCGCGAGCCTATAACCGGGGTCGCTCACTGAAGGCATCCCAGCATCACTGACAACGAGGACAACGCTCCCAGAAGTGACCGCCGCGAGTAACTGCTCCACGCGAGCAGTTTCATTGGCCTCGAAATTGGAAACCAGCTTCGCGTCGTAGCGAATACCGAGCCGTGAGCAGAGGTTCATGAATTTACGGGTGTCCTCAGCCGCGATTACATCTGCTCGCTGAATCGCAGCAAGCAGGCGGGTTGAAGCGTCACCAACATTTCCCATGGGCGTGGCGGAAAATATCAGTTGACCGCCGGTTTCGTTCAAATTCTGCGCGTGCACTCCGCAATAGTGCATCACGACTTAATATGTTGTCGTGTCCCCCACACTTCGAGAGCGATTCACTGGCTCTCCAGCTCCGGATCGAAGTATCGCGACCATCGCTGAGCGGCTTTATCCAGCCTTCCCCCTGACTGGGATAAAAACGTGGATTGCCCCGATTGTGATCGCGTTCTTCGCTGGGGTTCTTCGATTCGTCAATCTTGGAACACCCAATGCGGTCGTGTTCGACGAAACCTATTACGCCAAAGATGCTTGGGCGCTACTTCGATTTGGCGTGGAGCACAAGGCGGTAGACGAGCATGACCCGATCATGCTGGCTGCCGGTGACAACTGGAGAACTGTTGAGGGATTCACTGATCAAGGGTCATTCGTTGTGCACCCGCCAACGGGCAAATGGGTAATTGCATCGGGCGAATATCTCTTTGGGGTCTCACCCTTCGGTTGGCGATTCGCGGTCGCCGTATTGGGGACCCTGTCGGTTCTCATGATCGCGCGCATCGTTCGCCGCATGACGAGGTCAGATCTGATCGGCGCAATTGCTGGTTTGCTCTTGGCACTCGACGGCATCCATATTGTTATGAGCCGCACCGCGCTACTTGACATGGTGCTCAGCACTTTCGTTCTCGCAGGTTTTGGCGCATTAGTTCTTGACCGCGACCGCACTCGACGGAGACTCGCGATCATTGGTGGTGATTCGAAATCAGAATGGGAACGTCTCGCTCAGGGGTTTGGCCCCGGGCTTGGGATTCGCCCTTGGCGCTTTACGGCAATCATCTTCCTTGCATTGGCCGTCAGTGTTAAGTGGTCAGCGCTGTGGTTTATCGCGATCTTCATGTTGATGTCATTGCTCTGGGATGTTTCAACTCGACGCACGATTGGCATTAATCGACCATGGTTAGCGACACTCGCCAAAAGCGCACCGATTGTTGTCCCCACTTCACTGGCCACGCTGATCTTTATCTATTTGCTCTCGTGGAGTGGATGGTTTGTGAGCACAACCGGTTGGGGTCGAGGGTGGGCCGATTACCAAGACCCTTCACTAGTTCCCAATGCGCTTCGGTCCCTGCTGGACTACCACCGTCAAGCTTGGAACTTTCACGTGAACCTGGATAGCGAACACAGTTATCAAAGCAACCCGATCTCATGGCCGTTCATGACCCGGCCAACTAGTTTTCACTACGAAAGTATTAAAGACGGCAGTTTGGGTTGCCCAACGGATCACTGCGCTCAAGAGGTGCTGGCCCTAGGCAACCCCATCATTTGGTGGGCCGCATTACTTGCCATCCCGTATCAATTGTGGCACTGGGTTGCTACTCGTGATTGGCGTTCGGGGGCACTTCTCGCCGGGATCGCTGCCGGCTGGTTGCCATGGATGCTGTATCTCAACCGAACAATATTCACTTTTTATACGGTGATCTATGTTCCATTTGTCGTTATGGCAGTTGCGCTTACGATTATGCGACTCCTCCAAAGAAAGACTCCTCGCCAACGACAATGGGCTATCGCATTCGTTGCGCTGTACCTGATTGCTGTGATCGCAGCTGCTTGGTGGTTCTACCCAATTTGGACTGGCGAGGTCATTCCCTATGACCAGTGGAGGCTTCGCATGTGGATGCCTACCTGGATTTAGTGTGCGTTCGACATACTGATCCAATGACTGGGTCAGTGAACGGGATTTCGCTCATATGCTGACCGCACTATTTACGGGTCTGAGCATTGGACTGGGTTCAGGTGTGGCGCCCGGTCCACTCACCGGGCTTGCAATCTCAACCACCCTCCGAAACGGACTTGGGCCCGGACTCCGAATCGCAGTTGCTCCCCTGCTGTCTGACACGGTAATTGTCCTTCTTTCACTGACCCTCGTATCCCAGTTGCCTGATGTCGCCATAACGATTCTGGGGATTGTTGGGGCAATTGTTGTTGCCGCATTTGGAATTGAAATTCTTTGGTCGGCACAAAAGATGCGTGGCTCCGAACTTGACATAGGCGGTCAGAAATCGACAAGGCTGCGGAAACTTCCGGTATTAGCTCAAGGTGTCTTGATCAACTTTCTTAATCCTGCACCATGGATTTTTTGGATTACCGCTGGATCAACAATCTTGATTGGATTTTGGCGTGAAAGTCCGGCTCAAGCCTTTGCCTTTATTTTCACGTTTTACTTTGCCCTCGTAGGTGCCAAAGTTGTTATCGTCTTTGCACTTGCGGCGAGTGCTCACCGGATGAGTGCCAGGACCTACCGCCTCATTCTCACTGCTTCTGGAATTTTGCTACTAGTAACGGCTGCGATCCTGTTCATCACACATGTTGTGAGTTAGCCGCACAGCATCGAAACTAAATACTCTTACATACCCGCTTGAGAAATTTAATGGGATTGATAGCCGCGGATTCTCTACCGCTTTTCCAATATTCAAAGTGCAGATGCACTTGGCCTGGAGAACCAGAGTCGCCCATTTTTCCGATAACTTGACCTTTTTTTACTTTCTGCCCACCCTTGATTACCACCTTGTCCATGTGTCCGTAGTAATACATTGATCCACTTTTCCCACGTAACACAATTTGTAGCGCACCATTTGATTGACGCTTTGTTCGGTTGATCCGACCAGCCTCAACGGCAAATATTGGGGTGCCACGCTTAGCAGCCATATCCATTCCCATGTGAGAACGCTTACCTCGATCTGCACCCCAGCCTGCTCCTAACCAGAAATTTCGCGTCGGGCAAACCTTTCCCTTTTTTTGCTTCTTGACTTGCTGAGCCCGGACTTCAGTGAGCGAGGGGCTTTCCATCGGGATGTGAGCTGCTCCAGCAGAAGTAGGGAACATTCCCAGAATCATGACAGCAAACACCGCTGTTATGAGTCGACGCATTGACACACCCTAAGCACAGTTCGCAATTTAGACAAGTTCATTGTGGGATTGGCGTGTAGGGCGCCCAGGGAAGGTACCCTGTCGACATGAAGGATGAGAGAACGATTGTTTTCGATTCAAGAAATGTATGGCGAACCAGCTTTATTGTTCTTGCAGTCGTCGCAATCGCGCTACTTCTTCAATTCCTTCTGGAAGACGGCGGCGGAGTAATCTTCATTGTTCTGATGGCTTGGTTTGCCTCAATTGCAATGGAACCTGCAGTTGGCCGACTCGCGCGATACATGAAGCGTGGACTTGCTACTGCAGCAGTGATGGTCACAATCATTATTTTCTTTGTGGGCTTTAGTGCCATTTTTGGAAACCTACTGGTCAATCAAATAGCGGAATTGATCGAGAGTTTGCCTGCGGTCCTTGATAGCGCTCTCGCATGGTTTAACCAGCGCACGAATTCCAGCTATGAGGTTGTAGATCTTTGGGAACAATTGAATCTAACCCCAGAAAAGTCAGCGGAGTACGTCTCGACAGTGCTGCAGGGTGTTCTCGGGTTACTCGGTTCACTCGCACTTGGTTTTTTTGGTCTCTTCACAATCGGCCTGATTACTTTTTACCTTTCGGCAGATGCCCCCAGATTCCGCCGATATGTCCGATCATTGTTCGCTCCAAGGTTTCAGTCGCTTGCAGACCAGGTGTGGGGTGTAACTGCAGAAAAGACGGGAAGTTACGTAGCGGCCAGAGTCGTCCTTGCCGCAATAAATGGCAGCACAACGGCAATAGTTTTCTTAGCCATTGGCATGCCTTCCTGGTTGGCGTTGGGGATCTGGACCGGACTCGTGTCCCAATTTGTGCCAACAATTGGCACTTACATTGCAATCGCGCTGCCCGTCCTTATCGGTCTACTCAGCGGAAATGCGTGGGTCGGAATAATCGCCTTGGCATGGGGGATCCTTTACCAGCAGGTTGAGAACCTCACTATTGAACCAAGAATTAGCGCGCGCGCGGTCAACGTTCACCCGGCCGTCGCCTTCGTCTCAGTCCTCCTTGGTGCATCACTATTCGGAGTGGCGGGTGCACTACTCGCAGTCCCAATTGTTGCGATGGCGAGCAGCATCGTCGAGTTGAGACAATTGCGTTACGAGGTGCCACTTGATGAACCCATTGAATCGACTAAACCTATTAAAAAACGATCACGGACATGGAAGAGGGAATCATGAACATTACTGATCAAAGTTTGCGTCGCTGGAATGTAATTGCGGGTTTCGCACATCTGATTCAACTCATACTTATTTTGATCTTGGCCAATGATTTCACGCTGCCAATTACAGCGACGTACTTGGAAGGCCCACCAGGAACAACTCCGAGTGACGCAGTCACGTTATTTGACTCCCCGATTGCCTGGGGAGTGGCCTTATTTTTCGCGCTTTCTGCTTTTTTCCACTTCTTGGTTGCAAGTCCCCTGTTCTTCAAGAGATACATCGCAGGGTTGAACCTGCAACACAATTATTTCCGGTGGGTTGAGTACTCCATCAGTTCCTCGGTCATGATTGTTTTGATCGCGCAAATTACCGGAATCGCTGACATAGCAGCATTAATCGCAATTTTCGGTGTCAATGCATCAATGATTCTCTTTGGCTGGCTCCAAGAGAAGTACGAACAGCCAGGTAGCGGCGGGATGCTTCCCTTTGTTTTCGGTTGTGTTGCTGGGATCGTGCCGTGGATCGTTGTCACAATCTATGTAGTTGCTCCAGGGTCAACTTCTGGAGTAGAACCGCCAGTATTCGTTTACGGCATTATTGTCTCGCTGTTCCTGTTCTTCAACTCATTCGCTTTAGTCCAGTACCTGCAGTACAAGCAGGTGGGTAAATGGGCCAATTACCGTTACGGCGAACGCGCCTATATTTTCCTCAGCCTGATTGCCAAGAGTCTCTTGGCTTGGCAGATTTTTGCCGGGACGTTAACTTCTTAGTGGTTTAGATACCTGTCCAAGCGAGAAACAAGTACCGAACTCTGCCAGGCGGTTACCGCGTAGTTCGGAAAATATTTGCTACTTAGTAGATCCCAGACTTTTTGGGTGACCTCTTCCGATCCGAGCACTTCGATTTTGACGTTGCCACCTTCAACTTCACTCAATCGTCGATTTTCCGGTCCTGCTCCGCGCGCCGGTGTCAGGGTCCATCCGATAACACCGCATGAAATGAGATCTTCAATAAGGCGACTCTCAATGAGTGACTCAGCAACAATTGTTAACAGGGTTACGGCCTGTAGGTTCTCGCTCACGCAAACCACCCCTCGAGGGATTGGGCAATGAATAGGTAGATGGGGATTCCGAGGATCAAATTAAATGGGAACGTGATTCCCAAACTAGCGGTCAATGTAATACCTGGATTTGCTGTTGGCAATGCTAATCGCACGGCGGCTGGAGCAGCAATGTAAGACGCACTCGCGCACAAGACTCCAAGGATCATTGCCCCGCCAACCGATAGACCGGCTATATAGCCACCAATGATTCCCAGGGTCCCCGCGAATAAGGGGAATACGGTGGCAAAAGCGATCAGCCCGATACCTGCTTCTCGCACCGATCCAATTCGACGGCCAGCGAGTACTCCGAGTTCGAGAAGGAAGAGTGCAAGAACGCCGGTGAATAAGGAACCGAAAAATGGTTCAACCCTTTCGTAGCCTTGCGTTCCCGTGAGAAATCCAATAATGAGTCCTCCCCCGAGAAGAAGGATCGATTTACCAAAGATAATCTCCCGAATCCATCCATCCTGTTGTGAACTTGATTCATTTCGGCTGAGATACCGGCCGGCAAGGAGAAGTCCGACAATGATTCCAGGAATCTCCAAGACGGTAAGCAGGGTCGGCATGAATCCTTCAAATGCAATATCGAGACTTTCAAGGAACACGATTGCTGCGGTAAACGTCACCAGCGATGTTGATCCGTAATGAGCCGCCATTGCGCCTCGATCTACTGGATTGAGATTTGTCACGTATCTCAACACAGCAAAAGCGATTAGGGGTATGACTACACCCAGAAGTAGGGCGACTCCAATGGGGGCAAGTACTTCCGCTGGATCAGCCGCGCGAAGGGCAACACCACCTTTGAGACCAATTGCGAACAAGAGGTAAATGGAAGTGGCTTGATAAACGGCGTCGGGTAAGCGGAGGTCAGCTTTCAAGGCGACAGAAATTAGGCCAAGAAGGAATGCTAATACGGGAACTGAAACAAAATTAGTTCCTGCCTGTGCCAGTGAGGAGGTGAAGTCCATGGCCAAATACTAGATGCAGGATATTTTTTTCATGTAATTGGGTTCGGTAGTTTATTTTGCGCACGCGTGATCAGGATGTTGACAACCTGACCAAAACCAGAAAACCGTGGATTCGTCGTTGCACCGGATTGATACCTCGCCCAAATTTGCTGGATGATCACCGCGAGTCTAAATATTCCGTATATTTCATAGAAATCCCAATGAACTCTCAATGATTCTGCTACTTCGCCACCCATAAATGTCATGTAGCGTTCAACAACCTCCGACCTGGTCAACATGCCTGGAGCGTCTGAGGGTTGCATCCGAAAACTCGAAAATGCCGGGTCGTCATCAGCCTGAACCCAGTACGCCATCGCTGCACCTAAGTCCATGCACGGATCGCCCACCGTTGACATCTCCCAATCAAGGATCCCAATCAATTCACCATGTGAATCGAGGACCAGATTGTCAAAGCGCCAATCCCCATGAATGAGTGAATGTTCGACATCGGGTGGTTGATTATTGGCCAGCCATGCCATGAGACTCTCCGCGTCAGGGACATCGGGCGTTCGCGAATCGCGGTAGCGCTTGGACCAACCAGAAATCTGGCGATCAACGTACCCATCACCCCGATCAAGTTCAGTGAGTCCCACTTCAGACACATTTATTTGGTGAAGTTGGGCTAAAGCGTCCACCATGGATTCGCACAAGAGTCGGACGGCACCCTCGCTTGTATTTAGCTCAGGAGGAATAGAGGTACTTAATATGAAGCCCTCAATGTATTCCATAAGGTAGAACGGCGTTCCCAGCACTTCGCTGTCCTCGCAATAAGCAATCACATTGGGTGCCGTTGCCAAGACCGGACTAAGAGCACTTAAGACCCGGGCTTCACGCCCCATGTCGTGTGCGCTCGCCGCTTTCACGCCGTGTGGCGGTTTCCGCAGAACATAGGCCGTTCCAGCCGAATCAGTTACCAGGTAGGTCAAGTTGCTGGCACCACCTTGAAACTGCAATAGTTCTAGCGGGCCGTGTAGGCCTACGCCGCTTTCATTGGCCCATTCCAATAGTGCCTCGAGATTGAGTGAGTCTTCACCGCGTACCGCTGAAGTGCGGGAAGGAGTCACACTATTCACGCGATGTATCCGCGACCATGATAACAATTCGATCTTGTGAACGAAGTGCCATTACTAATGCAATGATCCAGCCAATAATCGTCCAACCTAAGAGCAAGTTCACCCAGAAAACGCCCCAATGCTTTACGTCACGCAATGTGGCAATGGCCCACGGCAACATGTAAAGCCCAGAGACAATTGTGACGATAATTGCCACAATCTTGGTGGCGGTCCACGAGCGATGTACTGGAGTTACCGAATATGCCACAGAGGACTCATTTTCCATACATGAAATCTAACACCAGCGACTAGCATTTACCCATGCATACACCAGTTGACAGTCTCATCACCGTTCACGAGCAGGGCCATGTTCTCCTTATCGGACTCAATCGCCCTGAAAAATACAATGCTATGAACTTGGCGGCCATTGACCAGTTGGCCAAGGCCTATCAACTACTTGAGGACTCCCCTAACTTGCGAGTGGGAGTTGTATTCGCCCACGGTGATCACTTCTGCGCAGGACTTGACCTTGCCGAGGTGAGTGCCGAAGTCAACCGGCGCGGCCCCGACGCCCTTTCCGGCAACTCCGAGATTGACCCATATGGGCTTTGGGGCGCGAAAGTGAGTAAGCCAATTGTGCTTGCCCTGCATGGAATTTCTTTCACCATAAGTATCGAATTGGCTTTAGCGAGTGACATTGTAATCGCCGCAGAAAATACACGCTTTCGACAACTTGAGGTTGGTCGCGGAATTATTCCATTTGGTGGAGCGACTATCCGAGCAACCGAACAACTTGGTTGGAGTAACGCGATGCGGTTCCTCCTCACCGGAGAAGAATTTGGTGCCGAAGAGGCATTGCGGATTGGACTAATTTCGGAAATCACCCCCGTTGGAGGGGACACTCAACGGGCAATCGACATAGCGGAATTGATCGCCAAACAAGCGCCCCTCGGTGTCTACGGGACACTTGCCAACGCACGTGTAGCTCGTGAATTGGGCGAGGAAGCGGCAATCGAGCATCTGCGCGAGATTCTCCCTGGAATTTTGGCAAGCCAAGATGCTGCGGAAGGAGTCAAGAGTTTCCTTGAGAGGCGCGACGGTAACTTCACTGGGACGTGATGTGAATTAACATTCTCACTTGCGGAAAGCCTCGATGTTCAAGGTTTTAGCACTCACCCAGATTGATGCACCCACCGCCAGATTCAAATCCGCCAAGGCCGCGTGCGTAATAGTGGCAATAACCGGCGGTGTCGCTTGCACACTCACCCGAATCCGGTCATGCATTGGTGCGAGCCCGGTAACGGTCCCTTCCCACACGTTACGGGCACTGCCTTCAGGCTTGTTCAGGTGGAGTGAGATCGCCTCAGGTCTAAGTACAGCCAAGACTTCACCCTCAAGTGAGCGCTCGGGTATTTGCAGGACGCCACCTCCGTCTACATGCAGGAGGCCAGCCTGCGCCCGTCCTCGAATCAGATTGACGCCCATCAAAGTTGCGACATAGTCGGTGGCAGGTCTGGCTGCCAGTTCACCCGGTGTCCCTTCTTGGGTTATCACGCCATTTTCGAGAACGATCACGCGATCAGCAAGCAGCATTGCATCAAAGGGGTCATGGGTTACAAAAACGACACAGCCAGCGAATGCTTTTATCTGCCCATCGAGTTCGGTTCGCACGCTTTCACGCGTTTGAGCATCGAGGGCTGCAAGCGGTTCGTCAAGTAATAAAATTTCAGGTTGGGTCGCCAGTGCTCGAGCGAGCGCCACCCGCTGCGCTTGTCCGCCCGAAATTTCACTCGGCTTTCGGTCCGCCAACTCGCTAATTCCCAGCAAATTCATTTGCACTCGGGATTTGGCCTGCGCATCTTTTTTTGAAGTGCCCAGAGATCGCGGTCCGAACGCAATATTTTCGGCAACGCTTAGGTGCGGAAAGAGGGCATAGTCTTGAAAAACAACACCCACGGAACGGTCTTGGGGAGGAACATGAACTGACGGAGCCGCATTAACCACTCGGTCTCCAAAGACAATTTCCCCCGAATCCACATTTTGTAGCCCGGCAAGTGCCCTCAGGAGTGTGGATTTTCCCGAGCCATTTGGACCAAGAATGGCGGTTACTGTCCCAGCAGAAAAGGCAGTGTCGATATCTAAGGTGAAACCGCCCCGAGTAGCGATGAAGTTCGCACTAATTTTCATGATGCCCTCGTTTGTAAATACCTACCACGCAGGGCAACGAGCACCCCGACACTCACGACAAGCAATACCAGTGAGAGTGCGACCGCTACAGATCGGTCCGATTCAAGGGCGGTGTAAACCGCAAGCGGCATTGTTTGGGTAACTCCAGGAAAGTTTCCGGCAAATGTAATTGTGGCTCCGAATTCACCAAGTGCCCTCGCCCAACACAACACGAGCCCTGCTATGGCAGCGGGGGCCACCATCGGCATCGTTACTCGGAAAAAGATTCGCTTCGGACCGGCGCCAAGTGTTGCTGCCGCATCTTCATAACGCTGATGAAGGGAACGGAAGCCGCCTTCAAGCGTGATGATCAGAAATGGCATTGCGACAAAAGTTGTTGCAATCACTACTCCAATGGTGGTGAATGGGAATGTAATGTCAAAGTTGTCATACAAGAAACCACCGACGAGTCCGCGGCGGCCCAATGCTTCAAGCAAGGCCACACCAGAAACTACCGGGGGCAGCAAGAGAGGCACGATAACTAAGGCGCGCATTAAACCCGTAAATGGAAGCACCTCGCGGGCAAGCAGCCATGCCATGGGGATTCCAAAAACCGCCGCAAGGGCCGTGGCAGCTAGTGAGGTAAGCAGCGATAGTCGTAACGCCTCTAGTGCCTCGGGTGAGGAAATAATTTTCGGAAAGGCTTCCCACGGCGTTTGCGCGATCAGGGCAATTAGGGGAACCATCAAAAAGACTAATGCCACAAGCCCTGGTATTAAGAGAAATAGCGGTGAGCGTTGACTCCTCAATCTATTTACCAGGGCTTCGCAAAACCAAATGCACGCAAGATTCCCTGCGAGGTATTACTAAAACGTACAAACTTTACAAATCGATTGGCTAATTGAGCATTTTGCGCCTCTGCGACCATGGCAATTGGATAGATCGTCATGACATTGTCCTTGATCGGGATCTCCACAAACTCCACTTTGCTTCCGGCGGCCTTCACATCGGTTATGTAAACAATTCCTGCATCTAGATCACCGGAGATCACTTTGCCTAAGAGTGAACGAACGTCAAGTTCGCGTGTAACCGGAGTGACGCTGAGCTTGTTCTTTGCAAAAAGTTCAGCTGCGGAAGCGCCACAGGGAGCAACAGTGTCACAGACACCGAGCAGTAACCCACTGCGTTGTAGATCTGCCAAGCTTTTTATGTTCGCAGGATTGCCTGCCGGTACAGCAATTGTCATGGAGTTCCTGGCGAAAAACAATGGGCGAAGAACTTGCTTCGAGTCAACCCCGATCTGCATGGTGGGTTCTGAAGCGGTTGCAACTACGTCAACTGGGGCACCTGCAATAACTTGATTCATGACCGTTGAACTTCCAACAAAATTAAACCTAATGACAGTATTTGGAAATCGTTTCGTGAATGCGTCAGCGATTACAGGAAACACATCAGTGAGAGACGCTGCGGCCGAGACGGTCAACTCCGCATTTGCCTTAGTCGTTGCTCCAGATGCACTAGGGAAGAGTGCACCTAACCCAACCGCCAAAGCAATAGCCAGAAGTGCCCGCATGACTTTGATCATTAATTGCTCTCCAACTCAATCACCACATTTGTTGACTTGACAACCCCCGTGGCCCGCACTCCCGGTGCCAATCCAAGTTCTTCGGCCGACTCACGGCTGAGCAACGAAGTCACCCGATGCGGTCCGGCCTGGATTTCAACCAAAGCCATAACGCCATCTTTTTCAACCCGCGTCACAATTCCCGCGAACCGATTTCGCGCCGAGGCAGTTACGGCGGTGTCCTCTAACTTGGATGCTGCCGACATGTAGAGGGCGAGGCTTTCCGAACTCACCGTCCGCGGACCGTTGCCGGGCGCGCCTGCACTGAGTTTGCCAATTTCGATCCAACGGCGAACCGTGTCATCGGAGACGCCCAGCATGGAAGCGGCATCAGAAATCCGTATTTCAGTCATAAGAGTCGTAATTTAACAGCATTTGCGTAATAATTCCCCTTGTTTCCCTTAATCCTCATTGATTTACCTCACAGACATAGGGAAAGGGGAATAAGAATGGCCCCCGGCGTAATGCCGAGGGCCATCTTGAGAAGCTTAAAAAGTCTGTAATTAGACGATACGAACCTTGTCAGCCTGAGGTCCCTTTGGGCCCTGGGTGATGTCGAATTCGACAGCTTGATTTTCATCGAGTGAACGGTATCCACTTGAATCAATTGCTGAGTAGTGAACGAAAACGTCTGGTCCGCCATCAGCCTGCTCGATAAAGCCGAAGCCTTTTTCCGAGTTAAACCACTTTACTGTTCCTGTTGCCATGTTGCTTAATCTCCCTAACATAAAACACGAGGGGCAACGTGCCCTTCGTACAGCAGGCACACTCGATCCGAAAACCGGGCTGCGCCCACTGGTATAAATGTCCTCTGGCCCCTCGCGCGCTTGTGCACCGCCCCCCTACAAGGGCATTTCCTCACTCAATTTCCCTTAAAAATTCCCCCTAAATTATCCGGCTTAACTCAGAACGGCCGCCAACTCACCCAATCGGTCCATCTTGAGCGTGTACCAGGTCCAATACCCGTCCTTTTCCTTGCTGAGGATCCCTGCATCAACCAACACCCGCAGATGATGGCTCACCGTGGGTTGGCTTAGGCCTACGGCTTCGGTGAGGTCCCCGACACAAGCGCTGCATTGATCACTGTCTCGGATCAGCGAGATGAGTTGAAGCCTGGTCGGATCAGCAACCGCCTTAAGTAGTTCGGCGAGTGCCTCGGCAGATTTTCGATTTATCGGCTTACCAATTCCACTAGGGCAGCACGCCGGACCCTGCAGTTGGGTTCGCTTTCGAATAACAATTTTCGTCATGAATTGTTCACCATTTGTTTCACTAATGTGGCTTTAACTATATTGACGGTCATCTATGTACTCTGACATAGTACACCTCAATGAACACCAATCGGCAAACTTTAAAAAGCGAACAACAAGTAATCGCCAAGCTTTCGACATTGGATCGTTTTCTACCACTGTGGATTGTTTTAGCTATGGCATTGGGGCTTCTTCTCGGACGCGGAATCCCAGGACTTCAAAGCGCACTGGATTCCTTCACGATTGACAACACAAGCATTCTGATTGCAATCGGTCTTTTTGCAATGATGTATCCGGTACTGGCGCGGGTCAAATACGAAGAGATTGGTCACCTCGCAGGTGATCGCAAATTGCTGTGGCTATCACTTGTCCTCAATTGGCTGGTAGGCCCACTGCTCATGTTTGCCCTTGCCTGGATTTTCCTAGCGGACTACCCGGAGTTTCGGACTGGCTTGATCGTCATTGGACTTGCTCGGTGCATTGCCATGGTGCTTATTTGGAATGATCTAGCCTGCGGTGATCGCGAGGCCGGTGCTTTACTCGTTGCAATAAACTCAATTTTCCAGATCCTCGCTTATGCAATCCTCGGCACCTTTTATCTCGCGATCCTTCCAGGCTGGCTAGGACTCGACACCGAAGATGTCGCCTTCTCTACCTGGGGAATCACAAAGGCGGTTCTCATCTTTTTGGGGATTCCGCTAGCCCTTGGTTTTTTCACCCGTCAAATAGGTGTGGCTAAAAAGGGTCGGGAATGGTACGACACCAAATTCGCACCCAAAATTGCACCGATCGCCCTTTGGGGGCTTCTCTTCACGATCGTTGTTCTCTTTGCATTACAGGGAGAGGCGATCACTTCGGATCCCATAAGTGTGTTCCTCATTGCCTTACCGCTCATGATCTATTTCGCGATTATGTGGTTTACCGCGATGGGGGCGGCGCATGCAATCGGATTGAGTTACGCGCGTTCAACGACAGTGGCTTTCACCTCTGCCGGAAACAACTTCGAATTGGCAATTGCTGTCAGCATTGGAGTTTGGGGAGTCACCTCCGGTCAAGCGTTAGCAGGAGTGATTGGTCCTCTGATTGAAGTACCTGCACTGGTAGCACTCGTTTATGTCTCGCTATGGCTACGACGGAAATGGACTTGGAAGGAACAACTATGAAAAAGCAACCCACCGTGTTGTTTGTATGTGTCCACAATGCTGGACGTTCACAGATGGCAGCAGGCTACCTCAAGCACCTTGCCGGTGACCGAGTTCAGATCTTGTCCGCTGGTTCAATTCCCGCTGAATCAATTAACCCGATTGCAATTGCTGCAATGCTCGAAGAGGGAATAGACATAAGTCACGCGCAACCCAAACTCCTTATCGATGAAACGGTGGAGTTGTCCGACGTAGTGATCACCATGGGCTGCGGTGACGCATGCAAGTTTTACCCTGGGAAAAGATACGAGGATTGGAAACTTGAGGATCCAGCCGGCCAAGGGATTGATTCAGTGCGAGCCATTCGGGACGAAATCCGCAGCCAAGTTGTTGAATTGGTTGCCGAACTCGAACTGGATTACTAACTCCAACCAATCGCGCGTTCCGCGCTCAAGCGAGGGTTGCGGGGTCGCTGTCCCTGCGGATCTGAATGCCCAATATTGACCAGATACAGCGAGCGCCAACTACTTCCTGAAAAGAACTCGGCGTCAACTCCGGCGCGATCAAAGCCTGCCATCGGTCCTGCATCTAAACCAGCCGCACGCACGGCCAGAATGAAATAGCCGGCTTGCAATATTGCGATGTCACGTGCACTTGAAAATCTTTTATCAGGATCCTGATGGATGTCCCGCGCGTTGGGAACTTGCGGGAAATGTTCGGGCAGGAGTTCATGGAAATCGGTATCAAATGCGAGTATCGCGACCGCGGAAGCGTTCGCACTCTTCACGCGGTTTCCTTCATCGAGTAATGGGAGCAGACGCTCTTTACCCTCGAGTGTGCGGACAAAGTGAACCCGTAACGCTTGTGAGTTCATAGGTGTTGGCGCGAATTTGGCCAGATCGTAAATGGCGGTCAATTCCGCATCGGTGACTGTTTCACCTGTGAAGGAATAGGTCGTGTGGGCGTCGGTGAACAGTTCATTGCTTGCGGGATTCATACCCCAATCAAACAGGAGTCCGAGAATATTGCTACCTCGGGTAAGGAAATGATCGCTAAATGTCTTCCCGTGGGGAAAGGACATCGCAAGTCTGGCTCGACAAGATGAGCTCACTCGAGGGCGTGCCATATTTGCTGAGTTCGTCAACCACTGATTCAAATTCGTCCATGGTTCCCGCTA
>JAFMHB010000037.1 GCA_017854795.1 Candidatus Nanopelagicales bacterium | reverse complement strand
CCAGAGATTTCTGAGCGACCTGAGGGAACAATCATCGCTCAGCAACCTGCAGCCGGTGAAGGAATCGAGCAAGGGCAAGCGGTGAATGTAACCGTCTCAACCGGACGTGAGCAGTCAACTGTTCCGCAACTTGTGGGACTAACAACACTTGACGACGTCCGAATAGCTCTTTCTGATTTCGGTTTGGTCCTCGGTGCCATCACTGAAAGTGACTCGAATCAACCCAGTGGTTACGTACTTGAACAAAATCCGGGTGAGGGCACTCAAGTAGCTGCAGGTAGCTCTGTTGACATTGTGGTGTCATCCGGTTTAGTTGAAGTGCCTGATGTCACGGGCCTAACTGAGGCGCAAGCTAGGAGTGACTTGGCTCAAGCCGGTTTTGAGGTCCAAGTTGTGCCGCAAGAGTCGTCAATTTCATCCCCTGGACAAGTCTTGGCTCAATCACCTCAACCGGGGACTCAATTGGCTCGTGGTTCGTTAGTGACAATCACAGTTGCGATTGCAGCTCCGGAACCAACACCAACACCAACGCCAACGCCTGAACCAACACCAACAGATGTTCCCGTTCCCGAACCAACAGATGTTCCCGTTCCCGAACCAACAGATGTTCCCGTTCCCACTGCTACGGCAGCCCCGTAAGTCACATCACGGAATTCTTGTCGCGAGCACAATCGGGAATGGTTGTGCTTACGGGCGTGAGGTGATTGTCACCTGTGGGATGCTCGCTAGTTTCTCGAGTGCTCCTGGGAAACCGCATTCGGTTAACCAGTTGGCAAGCATTTCGTGACCACCTTCGGTGAGCACCGATTCCGGATGGAATTGCACACCTTCAATCGGTAAAGATGCGTGCTTAAGTCCCATAATCACGCCTGTTTCCGAAACGGCTGTAACGATGAGCGTCTCGGGAACTGTTTCTGGGTCTAGGGCTAATGAGTGGTAACGCGTGGCCGTAAAATTGTCTGGCAGTGTGCTCATGACACTTTTCCCTGTGTGGGAAATCTGTGAAGTTTTTCCGTGTAGGAGTTCGGGGGCTCGACTGATCACGCCACCAAAAGCTTCAGCGATTACCTGGTGTCCAAGGCACACGCCGAAAATGGGCACCGCGCCATTTGTTTCCTGCACAATCTCCAAACACATGCCGGCATCCTGCGGGGTTCCGGGACCGGGTGAAATCAAGATTCCGTCATAGGAAATCGCTTCTTCTAGCGTGACATCCTGATTGCGTTTTACCGTGACATCGGCACCTAGCTGGGCTAAATATTGGACGAGATTGAACACGAAAGAGTCGTAATTATCGATCACGAGGATTCGCGGCATGCTCACGCGCAGAAGTATGGCAGGGTATGGTTACGGTTGAGAAAGTGATCACGTCAAGTGATTAATCTCAAATGATTCAAGTGAATGTGAATAAACCTTAGGGAGAGTCCGGTGCCAGAGTCCAAACGACGTAAGAAGTACTCATTTACGCCCGAGCAAAAGATGGGTGAGCGTAAAGTAGCCCGTCTTGGATCCCCAGCCTGGCTTGCACCCACCATGGTTGCCTCATTTGTCATTGGTTTGACCTATCTGGTGGTTTTCTACATTGCTGGACCCGACATACCCGGAATGAACAGCATTGGTGGGGACCTCAACGCATTGGTCAACGTGGGTATTGGATTCGCCTTCATCATGGTTGGCTTTGGGCTCGCGACTCGCTGGAAGTAATTCCCGTCCCACTAATCACATCTGTTACTAAATCCCACACAAACTGTGGAAAAGTTATGAGGGTTTTCAGGCTTATACACAGCCTTTCCCCAACTGGGGACAAACTACATACGTGTTATTTATTGCTCAACTCACCTCAGACATACCGTCCAGTAACACGGGTAACTCCTGCTTCATCCCACAGCCCATTTACGCACTACGCTGAGGCGTATGGCTGGTAATCGAATGGATCCGTGGGTTGATTCCTACGCCCAGCGGGCTCAAGGTTTAACCGCCTCAGCCATTCGTGCACTGTTCTCTGTTGCTTCCCGACCTGAGGTTGTTTCCCTTGCTGGCGGCATGCCCTTCGTTTCCGCACTTGACTCAGACCGTTTTGCCGAGATTGCCGCGCGTGTGGTCCGTGAACAAGGTGCTGTGGCTTTGCAATACGGCTCGGGTCAAGGTGATCAAACACTGCGGGAGCAGATCCTCGAGATTTCCGGCCTTGTCGGTGTTCGCTCTCACCCCGATGACGTTATTGTCACGGCTGGTTCGCAGATGGGACTTGACTTAGTTACCAAGATTTTTTGTGATCCTGGGGACACGGTGCTGGTTGAATCACCTTCGTATGTTGGTGCTCTCGGAGTTTTCCGCACCTACCAGTGCAATGTTGTTCACGTTGCAATGGACCCCCAAGGTTTAGATCCTCAAGCCTTGCGTGAGGCGTTACTTACCGCGCGAACAAATCATTCACCGGTCAAATTTATTTACACAATCCCTTCATTTCACAATCCAGCAGGACTAAGCCAAGGCTTCGAACGCCGCAAGGAAGTCTTGGCAATTGCTCAAGAATTCAATGTGCCAATTCTTGAAGATGATCCCTATGGGCTCCTCGGCTTTGAAGGTGAACCACCACTGGCAATTCGCTCCCTTGATGACCAGGGTGTTATTTATTTAGGGTCTTTCTCCAAAATAATTGCGTCAGGTTTACGGGTTGGTTGGGTGATTGCCCCCCACGGTGTTCGAGAAAAATTAGTCCTCGCAGCTGAAGCTGCAACACTATGCCCCAGTAACTTTTCACAGTTAACCGTCTCTCGCTATTTAGCTGAGCAGCCGTGGCAACAGCAGATAAAAGTCTTCCAGGAGTTGTATCGAGAACGGCGTGACTCCCTCCTTCAGTCAATGCAAGCCTTAATGCCTGCGGGGACCACCTGGACCATTCCTAAAGGTGGTTTCTACTCGTGGGTGACCCTCCCCAATCAACTCAATGCGACCACAATGTTGCCGCGCGCGATCAGTTCACTGGTTGCCTACGTTCCCGGAACCGGTTTTTATGCCGACGGCCAAGGTGTCCACAATCTACGACTCTCCTATTGTTACCCCGAGCCTTCTCGAATTGAAGAGGGAGTTCGCCGCCTCGCCGGAGTGATTGAAGCTGAGCTTGATCTTGTGAATACTTTCGGGGTAAATACCGCCGATGAAACACACGGGAACGCCCATCCCGCTCTTAACCCCAATTCAGATTTAATCTGATTTAGCCTAAGGAACACATGCGTATAGCAATCCTTTCTGGTGGTCTCAATGCTGAGCGTGATGTGTCGCTGCGCTCCGGTCGACGGGTGGCGGAAGCACTGCGGGAGTCAATGCCTGATGCCGAGATTGTCGAAGTCGACCTCAATGGTGAGTTCCTTGATTCACTTGGGCATGCCTCAGGTACCCAGTCATTCGACGTTGTTGTCCCTTTGATTCACGGAGCAATCGGAGAAGATGGAACCCTGCGGTCCATGCTGGAACTAAAGGGGATTCCATTCGTTGGCAGTAGCGCTGCAAGTGCTGCTCGATCATTTGATAATGGTGTGGCAGCGGGGTTGGTTCCCGATGGCAGTGCGCCAAAATTTGTTGCTTTCCCTCACAGTTTCTTTCGTGAGATGGGCGCCCCGCGGATCTTGGCCACTGTTATTGCCGGTATCCAGTTACCTCTTGTTGTAAAACCGATTAGCGGGGGCTCCGCCTTGGGTGTTCGTTTATGCACCGAAGCTGAGCAGATAGCTCCTGCTCTCGTTGACGCTTTTGGTTATGGCGATCGAGTCATGTTGCAGCGCGCCGTCAGTGGAACCGAACTTGCCGTGACTGTTATTGAGGTTGGTGGAAAAATCACCGCATTGCCTCCGGTTGAGATTGTCCCGTTGAGTGGGGTTTATGACTTTAATGCACGTTACACCGCGGGTGCCACCGAGTTTTTTGTACCCTCGCGGCTGAGTTCCGAGGTCATTGACCGGGTGTGTGACTACGCGGTGACTGTACATAAATCCCTTGGGTTGCGTGACATTTCACGCACCGACCTGATTGTTGACTCCAACGGAGTCATTTGGTTCTTGGAAGTGAATATCGCGCCCGGCATGACGGAGACTTCACTTGTCCCTCAAGCAATTGAAGCGGCCGGACTTAGTGTCGGGGGCGTATTTGCCGAACTGGTAACACACGCATTTGCTCGCGCTAACTAGCTGGGATCCAGTAATTCTGCGATTCGGCGTGCATCGGAGATATCAGCGCATTCAATAACAATTTTTCCCTGTGAGTTCTTCTTGGCGAAGCCATCAAACTTGACGCGGGTATCCGTTGCCTCTGCAATCCGTTCATTGAGAACCCGAATAGCCTCTTCGAGCTCTTCAGAGCGGCCTTTTTTCTTACTGGCTTTGCCGGAAGACTTTTTCTTTGGCACCGTTATTGCAATGATTTCCTCGACACTGCGAACACTCAAACCCTCTTTCACAATGCGTGATGCCATCTGATCCATCGCCTCGGGTGAAGCTAAACTCAGTAATGCGCGTGCATGACCAGCGCTAAGGACTCCCGCTGCGACTTTCTGTTGCACACTTGTCGGAAGCTTCAACAACCTGATTGTGTTTGTTACCTGTGGGCGGGAACGACCAATACGTTTGGCTAATTCGTCTTGGGTGCAATCAAAGTCCGACAACATTTGCGAGTACGCGGCAGCTTCTTCCAGTGCATTGAGGTTGGACCTGTGTAAATTTTCTAGTAACGCATCACGCAACATGTTCGAGTCTTCAGTATTGCGAATAATTGCCGGGATGTTTTTAACGCCCGCTAGTTTGCTGGCTCGTAGTCGGCGCTCGCCGGCTACAAGTTCATAGGAACCGCCTTGTGATACTCGCACCACGATTGGTTGTAACAGCCCGATTGTTGTGATGGAAAATACGAGTTCGTCGAGGGCTTCTTCATCGAAAACAGTCCTGGGCTGTGCAGGATTGGGTGTAATGGAATCGATCGGGATCTCAAGGTAGCTGACGACGCCTTGCGAGTCTGCTGTTGTTTGGGTGGATTCCGACGCTTCCCCCATTGAGGGTTTCGCTGGAGCACTTGGTTTGGGTGTCGGTGCTCCGGTAGGAATCAGTGCGCCAAGACCTTTACCCAGTCCACGTGGTGCTGCTGCCATAATTACTCCTATATGTGGATAACCTGTTGATAAGTTGTGGATTATACAATAATGGCGTCGAGTTGGGCCGCTGCTTCCCGGTAGGAGATGGCGCCTGAAGAATTGGGGTCGTAGGTTATGACTGTTTGGCCATAGGAAGGTGCCTCGGAAACTCGAACATTGCGGGGAATGATCGTGTCCAAAACTCGAGCCCCAAAGTGGCTACGCACTTCGTCCGCTACCTGGCTGGCGAGACGGGTGCGACCGTCATACATCGTCAAAATAATTGCGGTGACTTCCAGGTCTGGGTTGAGGTGGGCTTTTATCATGTCGACTGTCTTTAACAGCTGGGAGAGACCTTCTAGTGCGTAGTACTCACATTGAATGGGTAGGAGTACTTCACGGGCCGCAACCAAGCCATTGAGTGTAAGTAATCCAAGGCTGGGCGGGCAGTCCAAGAATATGTAATCAAAATCGTGGTTGCCCAGCAGAATGTCAATCTCTTCGCGTAATCGATGTTCTCGATTTGGGGTGGACACCAACTCCACTTCGGCGCCGGCTAAATCAATTGTTGCCGCTACCCCGAATAGGTTGGCAATATCTGGGCAGGGGTTAATCACGTCTGCTAAGGAACTCTCCCCCATCAAAACGTCGTAGATCCCTGGGGTGCCCTCAGAATGATCAATTCCCAAAGCAGTGGTCGCATTTCCTTGTGGATCCATGTCAACAACGAGCACATTTTTGCCGGCCTGAGCCATAGCGGCAGCGATATTTACAGTTGTCGTGGTTTTACCTACTCCACCTTTTTGATTGGCGATCGTGATTATCCGGCTCACGTGGGCCACCCAAGACCGACTTTTTTGCCGATTTCACTTGTTTTCACATCTAATGTTTCCCGTGAAACATTGACCGGCCAACCAAGGCCTGAGGGTTTTTTTGTTGGATCAGGTTGCTGTGGCACCCCGCTATTGTGTCCTATTTACTCAGGCACCCATTCGCCGGGCTCGCACCACGGTGGTTTCCGGTTCCACAACGCCAGCCCCGCAGGTCAGTACGGAAATTTCTGTGATTCCGTATTGACTAATTGCCTGGGTTGCGGCGTCAATTTCACCTTGAGCACTCGAGCCTTTAAGTGCGATTAGGTCACCAACAGGTTTCAATAAAGGCATGGTCCAGCCCAATAATCGTTCCATTGGGGCCACCGCCCGCGCGGTCACAATGTCAACCCCGGTCCAATTGGGGGTGGCTATCACCTTCTCGGCGCGGGCTCGGAGAACGGTGACTCGACCGGTTAGCCCAAGATCAATGACGGCTTCGGTCAGAAATGTAGCTCGGCGTAATAGTGGCTCAACCAGAATCATGGTCAAATCTGGTCGGGTAATCGCCCAGACTAAACCGGGGAGACCAGCCCCTGACCCGACGTCAGCCACGAGGGCACCTTGTGGAATAAGGCCGATTTTGGGCTCAGCGACCACGGCGCAATTGAGAATATGACGATCCCATAACCGAGGCATTTCCCGTGGTCCCATGAGGCCACGATCCAGTCCAGGTCCCGCCAAAATGGCTTGGTATCGCTCTAGTTCCTCTTTGAACGGGCTGAGCCAAGGGGGTAATTCGCCCGATGTTTCACGGGAAACCATAGGTTAGGAAACCCGGATAACCACTCGGCGATTGGGTTCATCACCTTCGGATTCACTGGCCAGACCAAGGGTTCCCACAATGTCGTGAACAACCTTGCGCTCATAAGGATTCATTGGTGCCATGCGAACCGGGGCTGACGTGCGCTCCGCTTCGGCGCAGGCAGTCTTTGCGGCCTCTTCGAGAATGACTTTTTGCTTACCCCGGTACCCGGCGATGTCCAGCATGAGGCGTGAACGCTCGCCAGTCTCTCTGGCAGCAGCCAAGCGGGAGAGTTCCTGAAGTGATTGAAGTACCTCACCATCGTCACCGATTAAGTGCGACAACTCACCTTTTTCTACCTCAACAATGGATACGCGAGCCCGACTGCCATCGACCTCAATGTCAATATCGCCATCAAGATCGCAGATATCGAGTAGGCCTTCCAAGTAGTCGGCGGCTACATCGCCCTCTTGATCCAGTTGCTTTGCGTCATTTGCAGTTACTTCACTCACGGACGTACTCGCTCTCTACCTAAAGTTAGTTGGTTTAACGGTCAATTTTTGACCCACAGGTTAGCTTTTCTTTTTGTTAGGACTTCTTTTGCTCTTTGATGTTCGTTTTGGTTGGACCCGTTCCGGGGTTACCGACACTATGTCGGTAACTTCCACGTCTGTGACAACGCCACCTTTACGGGCAAGCTTTGCATTCTTACGGGACTCCAGTGCTTCAAAAGCCGGAGTTCCGGGCTGGGGGTTATTACGGATTACCCAGAACTGTTGTCCCATGGTCCACAAGTTAGTAGTGAACCAGTAAATCAAAACACCGATCGGGAAGTTGATACCACCGACAGCGAAAACAATCGGGAACACGTACAGCAGAATTTTTTGCTGACGAACCATGGGGTTACCCGGTGCGGTGTTCTTCACGATCAACTGACGTTGGGTAAGGAAGGTTGTCCCACTCATTAAAACGATAAGAACACTTGCAAGAATCTTGGTTGCTGTTGGACTGAAACCATCGACTGCCACTTCATCCGCGTTGAGGAAAGTTCCATAAAGTGGGACACCCCAAATGGATGCATCATGTGCATTAATAAGTAGCGGTGCGTACTTGTCCCAATTGAAAACACCTTCAGGTCGCAACATTGCAATACCCTGAAGAACACTGAAGAGTGCGAAAAATATTGGTGCCTGCAGCAAAATAGGTAAACACGAAGCCAGTGGATTAGTACCTGTCTCCTTGTATAGCTTCATCATTTCTTTTGACTGGCGCTCTTTATCCCCAGCGTATTTCTTTTGGATTTCCTTCATTTGCGGTTGAATAATTTGAAGGTTCCGTTGCGCCTTAATTTGCTTGACAAACAGCGGAATAAGCAAAATACGAATCACGATCACGAGACCGACAATGGAGAATGCCCAGGTCCAACCACTACTGGGATCCATAAAATTGCTCAGCAAAGTATGGAACTGAACTAGGACCCAGCTGACTCCAGTACGAAGCCAATCAAGAATGAACATGTTCTCCGTCCGTGCTTATTCGTGGGCGACCATCCGGATAAATATCCGATACCCAGCGCCCTTTTTCGGGCACTGGATTCAAGCCTCCACCATTCCAAGGGTTGCACCGTATTAAGCGAACCGTGGCTAAGGCTAAGCCCTTGGCTGATCCGTGAACACGGATACTCCCCAAAGCGTACGCCGAGCAACTTGGATAGAAACGACAACTGGGTGGAAGAAGCGGCGAAATAAGCAATTGGTAGAGCCGGATCAGGGCCAGAAACACCAGTCGCACGACCCAGCCGATGCTGTGGTCCCAAGCCCAAAGGGCCCCATTGCCCAGATTCCTCAGCAAGTTCATCGGTTTACCTTTAACAAAAGCGCCTGAGTGATCACGTCAGCATCCAGAGACACTTCGTGAATCTGGGGGAGTGACTTAACAACTAATCCAGTTCCCACGGGTAGACGCTGTACAACGGGCCTCATTGCAGCCCTGATTCGGCGACTAGCCCGGTGCCGTTGAACTGCATTCCCACAGTCTTTACCCACTGTCAGGCCAACACGGGTTGGCGTACCGCCATACATTCCGGGGTAAATGTGAATAACTAAGCCTGGCGTGAGGACTTTTTTTCCATTACGACGCACAGACTGAAAATCCCGTGATTTCCGCATACGGTGCTGGGCTGCCAGCATGATCAACCTTTACCTAGGCGTCAATCCGAGTTACCGAGGCTGGAAAGCCAATGGAGGACGCAAATAACCTTAAGCTGAGAGGCGGGTGCGGCCTTTGCCACGGCGAGCAGCAAGGATGCTGCGGCCAGCGCGAGTGCTCATGCGCAGCCGAAAACCGTGGGTCTTTGCCCTGCGGCGAGTATTGGGCTGGAAGGTGCGCTTCATGATTCTCCTTGTGATGTTACTTCTACTCTGTTACCAGAGTGATTAGCCCCCGAAGGTTACGCCATGGCCCCCGCTGGGTCAAACCCAACCCCCGTAAACATCATGTGATTTACACAATGCCTAGCATCGTAAACGGAAATCTTTCGTAGTGACACGCATAAATTAAGAATTCACCTTGTCAAAGCGCGCCCGAAGGTTGTAGCATTACGCCGGTCGTCCACACCTGTGGATAAGCATGTGGATAAATTTACGAAATTTACGATTGTTGAGGTCAAATGGCTGGGGATAACGAACTGACAGCCATGTGGAATGCGGCTCTGAATTCCCTCTCTGACGGAACACTCAGCCCCCAACAAAAAGCTTTTGTCTCCTTGACTCAACCATTGGGCCTCGTTGAAGACACAGTTTTGATCGCTGCCCCGAATGAATTCACAAAAGATGTCCTTGAGACTCGACTGCGTCCATTGGTGAGTAGTGCACTCAGTGCAATTTTAGGACGCGATATTCGCCTAGCGGTAACCGTTGACCCCTCAATTGCACCCACCATTGATGAGGACTTAACCGATGAAGTGGCCGATTCAACGTATGCGGATGATTCACCGGTAAGTGAACCGGTCCATGGCAATATCCGTGAGGGAAATTTTGACCGACCTGGAATGGGTTCACCCAGTAACAAAGAAGAGTTCGGGCGCCTGAACAACAAATACACATTTGATACTTTCGTCATTGGAACAAGTAACCGGTTCGCCCATGCTGCCGCTGTCGCCGTGGCCGAACAACCAGCGAAGTCCTACAACCCGCTGTTTATTTATGGTGGATCAGGGCTAGGAAAAACCCATCTACTCCACGCTATTGGGCACTACACAAAATCCTTGTTCAAAGGAACCCATGTTCGGTACATCAGTTCCGAGGAATTCACCAATGAATTCATCAACAGTATCCGTGACGACAAGGCCGCTAATTTTCAGCGCCGCTACCGGGATATTGACGTATTGCTCGTCGATGATATTCAGTTCCTGAGTGGAAAAGTCCAGACACAGGAAGAGTTTTTTCATACCTTTAACACTTTGCACAATGCAAATAAACAAATCGTGATCACGAGTGACCTGCCACCAAAACAGTTACCTGACTTCGAAGATCGCATGCGCTCACGATTCGAGTGGGGCTTGATCACTGACGTGCAGCCACCCGACTTAGAGACCCGTATTGCAATTCTTCGCAAAAAGAGCACCCAAGAAAGATTGATCGCTCCTCCTGAGGTCTTGGAATATATTGCCTCCAAGATCTCAACCAATATTCGGGAACTTGAAGGCGCCCTTATTCGGGTGACTGCATTTGCCTCCTTGAATCAACAACCTGTTGACTTGGCTATCACTGAAGCAGTTCTCAAAGACCTGCTCCCCTCGGATGTTGGTCCTGAAATTACCGCCGCCCAAATCATGGGGGCTTGCGCTTCCTACTTCGGGGTGAGTATCGAAGAACTCTGTGGTGCTAGTCGTAGTCGTACCTTGGTTACTGCACGTCAAATCTCTATGTATTTATGTCGTGAGCTCACCGATCTGTCCCTGCCAAAAATTGGGCAAGCCTTTGGCGGACGCGATCACACAACAGTGATGCACGCTGATCGTAAAATTCGAGAACTAATGGCGGAAAAACGTACCCTTTACAACCAGGTAACAGATCTCACCAGCAGGATAAAATCCCAGCCGCGACCGATGTAAATCCTGTAAACGTTATTCCCATTACATAACACACGTCACATTGATGCTTTTAATCCCCACATTATCAACAGGTGTGGATAAACACTGTGGACAAACATGTTGATAACCCTTCTGATGCGACAAAACATTCAACTATCCCCACTTGTGGACGGACTGTGGATAAAGCGCAACTCGCCTCATGAAATTTCCACTTTCTGTGGATAAACCCTCACTCATCTGTGGGAAAATGAAAAATATCCGAGAGTTATCCACATTGCTCCACAGATTCGTCCTAAATATCCACAACCCCACCGTAAACCGACACGCATAGATCACCCACAAAGTTTGAGTTGTCCCCAGTTTCCACACGACCTACGACTACTACTACCTATATAAATTATTAAATTTAATAACCACTCATAAAGAACAAATGTGTGGATAAAGCACAAGGAATCAATCAACGAGTCACCTCACGTGCACAGACTCAATGGTTACTCTTACAAAAAATATAAGGATAGGGCACACTAAGCCCTTGCTTAATTAATTATTTTTAGACAGGGGCAGTAAAAAATGCACATCCGAGTTGAACGCGACACGTTGGCGCAAGCTGTTACGTGGGCCGCGCGAACACTGCCCTCACGACCATCGATGCCAGTTCTTTCAGGCGTTATGTTAATTGCTGAACA
>JAFMHB010000036.1:10644-11931 GCA_017854795.1 Candidatus Nanopelagicales bacterium | reverse complement strand
CCAGTCCAGGGGGGCATCGGCTCCTTCAATTTTTGCCGAGATACCTAAAAGTGCGCCAGCCTCACTCTCATTAATTATCAATGAAGTGAGGTGGGGTAAACATGGAGCGACTAATTCGCGGGTCCGTGCTGGGTCCAGATACACCATTTCCATATTTGACTCAATGCCGAGGGAGCGAGCCTTTTTGAGTAGTTCGACCCATTGGTTGGGTTCACTAGTCGTTGGGGAGTCCGCCCGTTTGTGAAGTCCGAGTGCTCCTAGGTGAAGGATCCGCGCAGTTGACTGGGAGAGGTCAATGGATGCAACATCAAGATTGTCATTGGCACCGGAATGAAATAGGAATGTGCGCTTGCCATTTGAGTTCAAGGTGAGTGCATCTGAATTACCTGAAGACTTTGAGGGTGAAAATTGCATTCGGGAAGTGTCGATTCCGTACTGAGCGCTTTGGTCAAGAATAAATTGGGCATCAGGATCCTGACCGAGGCACCCGATCATTTCAACCGGCAATTCGGGATCTAGTTGACGCAGATCAAATGCGATGTTCAACCCGGGGCCACCTGTGCTTCGAGTTATTTCATCAATAATTACCAGTGACTCTAACTCGGGTAAGTGGTCGATCTTTTTTGTGTAGTCAACGGTTGTTGTGCCAACACTTAGCACGCCCTTGCGCATTACTCACCCAAAAGAACTGGGTCAGAAAGTTGCAGGTCAGCCTTCAATGCCCTCTGCGGGGTAATTTTGCTCGCGGCGAGGAGGTCGTGATACTTCTCAACGGCCTCGTTTGGTGTGAGCTTCCCTTCAATGACGGGGCGCATCAAGCTCACAAGGTCCGTTTGAGACTCAGCCCGCTGGATCCTTCGACCAAAGAGTGCCACCCGAGCACCGAATTTTTCGCCACGGGCAAGGAGTTCGAATGTGTCACGAGTTGTTCCCGAAGACCCACCCAGAAGCCCAACGACAAGGTTTGAGTCAGATTCGGTTAATTCCTGCAGGTGTTGACCACCGTTGTAGGCCACCTTGAGAAAGATCGGCCGTTCGGCGAGCGTGACACCTGCCAAAGCCCGGACAATGCTGTCGTTCACGAAAGAGCCGAAGTCGGCTTCCTTCAGGTTTTGTGGTGCATTGGGATTGAACACCTCTAAGAAATGTCGAATACCCAACTCCCCTGCTTCAATTCGAAATTGCCGGTAGTCAGCGAGGGTTTTTCGGTCTGCTTCCAGATCATTATTAAAAGTTAGGGAATACAAAACCAGATCGCAGAACTTCTTCACTTTCGCCAAGTTGACG
>JAFMHB010000036.1:0-10368 GCA_017854795.1 Candidatus Nanopelagicales bacterium | reverse complement strand
CCCACGGACATGTCGGCGTCTTTAGCATCGGCAATAATGAAATCGGTCGGCTTGTATGCACCTGCCAGAATCTTGGCAAGCTTTCGATCAAGTGATTTCGTCGATTCCGTTTTTGTTTTCGGCACCGAATCAGCCTATCTTCCTTACCGTTCGTTTACGTCGATGTTCACACGGGCGGCAGGTGCTTAAAACCATGAATGCCCGCTCTGCAGGTGTTTTCCTTCCACCTGGCCAGAACGGGCAAGCACTCATGGATTAGTCGAATTAGTTGGTGGCCGAACTGTCGGTGTGGTGGTGAACGAGATGCCAGCCGTCTGTTTCCTTGCGGAAGATATTGGTGGCACGGTGCTTGAGGTTGACGGTCTCCCCGTCAATGACGTGGTTGTTGCCGTGCTCAATACATGTGGTGTAACCAATGTCGGTACCTTCCACCGTGGTGACATCGGTGACAACAATCTCGCCCTGCAGATTGCGCTTGGCGACTTCTTCAAAGATTGCGGTGATGGGTGCGCGACCGTGGGCAAACTCACCGAATGGTCCGCCGTAGGAAACGTCATCTGCTGGAGACCAAACCGCGAGGACAGGGGCGGCGTTGCCAGCCAACATGTCATTCAGGGCTGAGTAGAGATCATTGTGGGCTTGTTGTAGTGATGCACTCATGAAATATTGCTCCTTCTATTAGCGGACCGCCCATGCGGATCCGGTGAAATACGGTTGACGCGAACATATCGGCCCGCCAGCACCATTGTCCACCCACTCCGCCCAGGACAGTGACCACCCCACTTCGCGCAAACTGGCGATGCCGGGTTCACTGACATGATCAGGGGCTAAAGCAGCACAATCACTAACTGTTGAGCCGGCGGGAACGCCAAACTGCTGCACGGGGGCGGTCGGGAAGTTTTCCGGGCTCGGTTGCAGGAGTAGTCGAATAATGGAGACTGTGTTGCTGCTCTGGTTTGTGACATAGGCGAATTCACCGTTGGGTGACACGGCGATTCCAATAGGACCGTCCCCCACTGAAATTCTTGTGACCTCAGTGAGGTCACTCATTCGAATGACCGAAACGTCGTCGCTCAAGGCATTGGTCACGTAAGCGAACTCGCCGCTGGGCGCGAAGGCAATACGCAAAGGTTGGGTCCCTACGGGGATGTTGCGGATCACAGTGTCATCGCTCGTTTGTATCACCGAAACGGCGTTGGACGACGAGTTCGCTACTAAAACTGTGCCCCCGTCAGGTGACACGGCAAGCCCATAAGGGCCGCTGCCCACTGCGACCGGCGAACCAATCACCGTGTTTGTAGAAGTATCAATGATGCTCACGGTGTTACCGCTTGCGTTAGCAACGTAGAGCTTGCTGCCATCAGGAGTTAAGGAGACGCCGAATGGTTCATCTCCCACGTTGATGCTGGTGGTGACCGTCATGGTGTTGAGGTTTGTGACATCGACTTGATCCAGACCGCTGGCGGTTGTGTAGGCCGTTGTGCCATCAGAAGTTATTGCGATGTCATAAGGCGTTGCCCCGAGGGTGACCGGAGTTCCGACGATGTTGGTAGCCGCGTCAATCGGAAAGAGACCCCAACTCATAAAGCCGCTGGTGACGTAAATCGTGGATCCGTCCGGGGACACAGCGACAGCGCGCTGAAGACCGCCGGTGCTGATCGGTGAACCGATGGTGGTGAGGTTTGCTGTATCAATCACAAAAACTCCGGAGGGGGATCCGAAACCGCCGCTGGGAACGTATGCCTTGGTGCCATCGGGTGAGAATGCAACGGCGCCGGGACCCGCACCAACGGCAATAGTTGCCACAACGGTGTTGATCGAGTCGGCGCGCGCGGGTGCTCCGCCAAGGAATAGCGCGGTGAGGAGTGCGGAAATAAAAATTGCAGAAAGACCACTGAGTCTGCTAATTCGCCATGGTGTATTAATTTATAAAGAGTAACAATGGTCGCACTGGCGCAGTGTGCCGGGTGAAATTAATGTCGAGACTAGGAATCATTAAAAAGTTTCGTGGCACTGCGCTTAAAAGGGCGTTATTTATGCCTTCTTCAATGTGTCAATGGCGTGAGGGGATCAGTTGCAGCTCGCTGGCCCGATTCACCGCTGCGGCTCGATCATTGACTCGCAGGCGTTTCATAACCCGTTGCAACTCTTGTTTCACCGTGGATTGTGAGAAACCCAGTCGGGCAGAAATGTAGGTATTGGATTTGCCTTGTTGAACCAGATCAAGGATCTCGATTTGGCGTGGAGTGAGTGAAAGTCCTTCATGTAAATCGTTGACATGTGCACCAACAATTTTGCTGGCCGGGTTGGACATCCACAGTCCTAAAGCTGCGGCTAAACCGTCAAGGACAGCGGATGCTCGTGGATTCCAGTCATTGATTCGATCACAGAGGAATGAAATTACGCCGATAGGAATTCCATTTGCCAAAATCGGTACATGGGCGAGATCGCCATCGCCGTTTATTTCAATCGCCCTGTCCCAATAATCTTTATCAAAAGAAAGGGCGGGGTATTGCCTGATCACCTCGCTCAACGGTAAAACAATTGTTGCTGAGTTAATAAATGCTTCGCTCAAACCAGAAGGTACGGTGAGAGACATTCGGGAGTACCTTTCGGCGTAAAATCCCTCTAATCCGCACTCGCCAATCGAGACAAGTTCGCCGGCAGCGCCCGGTGACCACAGACTTACCACCGTGCATCCAAATTGAGCAAGGGGTCCACGTGAAGCCGCCAGGGTTACTTCGTCGGGGCTTGGGGACGTGGTCAGGAATTGCAGGAAGCGAGGGAAGGTTGAACTTCCGTTCGTGTTGAGCAAAAGAACTCCTCGTCGTTAAGCGTCCATGGTAACGCTGGAGAACATAATTTGGTGCTGTTACGACGTTTATGACTCGACTATCAGTTTGCACATGAGTCACTATTTAGTGAGTCACCATTTCGGGAAAAGTTTGTGCCCTATTTGTTCTATATGTTCTGGTTTGATTTAAATTATTCGCTCCAACAGGAGGACATGTCCGGGACTTAACCCCTCACGATCCGAAATACCCATAGTTCAATCGAGGATGAAGGATACCCTTTCGCACGCGCATGAACGGGGGGGTAATTCATGCTACAACCGAATAAACGAGATTCACAAAAAGAAGAAATACTGAACCAGGGACCGAAGATCGATTTCATTTGGGACTCGAAGTCCCAGGCGGAAACATTTAGCTAAGTCAAAGAGCGTGCATGTTGGCTTCACGGTCATCATGCACGCTGGACTGCTGGAATGGGCGGGCAATATCCCCTGCGATATTCCCTATGGTTGGGGCAAGAGCTGGCAACAATGGGTCAAAGACGGCACAGGTGGCGATGTCTGCAACCGCATGATCACTTTTATTCGCTCACGTGGAACGTGGGCGGCGCGACTTGTTGTGTTTGCGCCGTAGGTAGTTGTGAAGTGGGGTTAGGGATTCGGAGGTGCAGGTTAACCGGCCCCGAACCACATCGGCATTCGGGAAATGAGAACCGTTGATCCTGGTGCGACGGGTTGACAAGCTCCCGCGGCCGAACAGGTCTTGGTGGCATAGATAGGTACCGTGTACGGAAGGGCGACACCTTTACTTCTCCACACAATCTGACTAGGAACCCCAGCTTTATTGACATAGCAGGTTCGTAGTGGTGAATTACTGCATGCAACGGTTGCACCGATCACCCAGTCGTGAGTTGTTTGGTAGGCGGTTGCGGCAAGAGTGCCGTTGTACATCGTTATCCCGAGAAGGTCCGTCGGTGGAGTCCACGCGTACCAATACGTTCGGGCTACGCCCAGTCGCAAACTGTCGAGATACGTTTGGGATGTATAGGCCGATGCCCTCCAACCCCCAATGTCTTTGTCCGGGTATCTGGCTCCGGGTCCGGCAATTCCGTAATTCACTTCGGTGTCCCATAAGGGTCGCTTGGGTGCACGAGCCTCCTTCAACGCCTTCCTTGTTTTTTTGACGTACTTCTCGCGGACCGCGGGAATTGCTGTGCTGGGACCGTAGGAATGAATCGCAAAGACATTCACCGGCCAGTTCAGCCGACGCAGTTCTTTGAGGTACGCGGGATAAAAACGATTAAAGGCGCTCGCTAGCCGGACACTCGTACTTGCGGCGACAACTTTCGCCGTTGGATCTAGACGACGAATAATTCGGTAGGCCTGCTTGGTGAGAACAGCCATTTGGCGTGGGGTCCCCTGCCAAAAGGTTTTTAGGTTTGCTTCATTCCAAATCTGGTACGCATCAATTGAATCCCCGTGTCGATTAACTACTTTGGTTACCCAGCGCCGCCAGTCAGCAAGGTTGCGAACATGGGAAGCGGCACCATTATTCGGATACGTTCCCTGGGACCTGTTGGCTGCAGCCCACCTAGGAGTTGATCCAAGGACATAGAGAATTTCAGCGTTTTGCGCGTTAGCGGCGGCGACAGCATTGTCTAAACCAACCCACCAGTACTTCCCGCGCCTTTGTTCAACCTGCCCCCAAGTCACACCCGAGTCCCACAGGCGAACTGAACCATAGGAAACAGTGGGAATCACGCCACTGGCAATCCGAGGAACGTGTAATCCAAATTGTTTGCCGTCAACGAATGTTGCCGCCGTTGCAGGAGCAGCACCCAACAGAGAAGCAAGCATGGTGAATGCAATTCCCACAACAAATGCGCCCCCCATATGCAGGCGACTACGACCGGTCAATGAATCACTCAGTGACTTGTTCATTACTTCACCATGAACCACTTGCGAAGGGGAGTCAAATCGAAGAGTAATAACGGTCTCGGTGGACAGCACTCCAATCACGACCGTGTTTCCACGGTATTCACCTCATCAAATCTATGTCACGATAACGGGAAGGTCGTTACTTTGCGCCCGATACCCCACACCGAGGAGCTAGATAATGACCGTTTCACCCATGCATAACTCCCTAAATACCAACCAATCCGCAATGGGTTCGACGCGTTCACGTAAACGCCAGCTCAGGATTCGTCATTTTGCCGCGGTGGGTGTTGCGGCACTGGCATTGACCCTGTCCGCCTGCTCAAGTGAATCGGAATCTGCGACTGAATCCGCAAGTGGGCCCACGGTGGCTGAGTTAACGGAATCCGGCACCATCACAATTGGAACAGCATTCGATCAGCCAGGAATGGGGTTGTTGAACCCCGAAACAAACGAACCCGAAGGCTTTGACGTTGAGATTGGCAAGATAATCGCCGCAAGCCTAGGTATCTCACCAGAAAACATCACGTGGGTTGAAACTGGCGATACACAAAGGGCATCGTTTATTGAGGACGGTGACGTTGATCTCGTTGTTGCGACCTACACAATAAATGACCAACGCAAGGAAGCTGTCTCCTTTGCTGGACCCTACTTTGTTGCCGGACAAGACCTCATGGTTGCCAAAGGAAACCCCCTTGCAATTTCAGGACCCGATGATCTCGCAGGAAAGAATGTTTGTTCCGTTGAGGGATCCACCTCCGCCCAGACTATTCAAACAAACTACCCGCAAGTTCAACTCACATTGTTAGATGTTTTTAGCAAGTGCGCGGAGGCACTGAAAAATGGTGAAGTCGATACGGTCACCACGGACAATACGATCCTCCTGGGCTTTGTCTCCCAAGACCCAGACGCGTTCGAAATAGTGGGCAAAACATTCACTGAGGAGCCGTACGGCATTGGTCTCAAACGGGAAGATTCAGATTTCAGGAACTACGTCAATGACGCACTCGAAGCTTCATACGCTGACGGTTCATGGGTTGCCGCATGGGAAGCAACCGCCGGTAAGTACATGGATACGTCCGCTCCCCCCGCAGTCGATCGGTACTAGCCCAGACGCCCAACACGGTTTTCTTTCGTAATAAGCGCTTGTTCAATCATTAGAAAAATTATGTATCACACTGACTCAAATCTAGTAGAAGACTTGTGGGCGAGCGCTGCAGGCAATTGTGGTTTCGGTGAAAAATAGTGAATTGATCACCGTGTTTCCACGGTATTCACCTGCTTAATCCATTGTCATGATTGATTCTGTGGGCGTTGCATTGCGCCGGCATCACATTTCGAGGAGCGAGATAATGACCGATTCACCCATATACAAATCCATAATTGCGAAATTTCCTGCAATGGGATCGCTGCCTTCACGTAAACGCGGGCTCGGGATTGGTCATTTTGCCGCGGTGGGTGTGGCGGCATTGGCCCTGACCCTGTCCGCCTGCTCAAGTGAATCGGAATCTGCGACTGGGCCCACGGTGGCTGAGTTAACCGAATCCGGCACCATCACAATTGGAACGAAATTTGATCAGCCAGGCTTTGGGTTTATGAATCCCGAAACAAATGAACCTGAGGGTTTTGACGTGGAGATTGGTAAAATTATCGCTGCGAATCTGGGTATCTCACCCGAAAATATCACTTGGGTTGAGGCTGTCTCGGCGCAGAAGGAACAACTCATTGAGGAAGGTGTGGTTGATCTAGTTGTTGCAACCTACACAATAAATGATCAACGCAAGCAAGCTGTCTCCTTTGCTGGCCCCTACTTCGTGGCTGGGCAAGACCTCATGGTCACCAAAGGAAACCCCCTTGCGATTTCAGGACCTGAGGACCTCGCAGGAAAGAATGTCTGTTCTGCAAAAGGATCCACCTCGGCCCAAAACATCCAAACAAACTACCCGCAAGCTCAACTCACGTTATTTGACGTTTATAGCGAGTGCACTGAGGCACTGAAAAATGGTGAAGTGGATGCGGTCAGCACCGACAATACGATTCTCCTCGGCTTTGTCTCCCAAGACCCAGACGCATTTGAAGTGGTCGGAAAACCATTCACTCAGGAGCCTTACGGCATTGGTGTCAAACGGGAAGATTCAGATTTCAGGAACTTCATCAACGACGCTCTCGAGGCTTCATACGCTGACGGTTCATGGGTTGCCGCATGGGAAGCAACCGCGGGTAACTTCATGGAGACTCCCGCTCCCCCCGCAGTCGATCGGTACTAACCCGGTAACACACTTCAATCGGTTTTCGTCTACTACTGGGATGAGTAGGGGACGTTTTGCTAAAGGTTACAAAAGCGAGGTGAGCCACTGCCGCGCATCAGCCACGCAACTCGTGGGCAGGCTGAAGTGATCATCATTTGGGTAACTCTTCGTTGTGACGGTTCCACCTAGTGCGGTGATGTCGGCAACGTATGCCTTTTGCCACTCGACCGGGACGACCGTTCCGCCATCGAAAGTGTCCATGCACACAAAAATTGGACAGACCGGCTTAGTCAAAGTGGCTGACCCAGCGGTAAACGCGGCTTTCCATGCAGGCATTGCGTCGTTATTAATGGCCAGAATCGGACCCTTCAGTCGATACAACCGACTCACCGTGTCACTGAGATGGTGGATGGGCTGCGTGTTGTAAGCACCTTCAATGATGGAAACACCCAGTGGACTCAAAACGTCAGAGAGTTTCAAGTTTTCATTGGCTGCGGAATAACCGGCGAAGGTCATCACGAGGTGACCATCGGGTGGACCCGAAGTGCCAGCAAGTGTGGCGGTCACACCCGTGGGGTGCTCCAAGCTGATTATTGCAACTCCCGGGGACATGGGGACAGTTCCGATCAGCGTGAGATCTCGGTAATCAGCTGGATCCAGTTCGGCAACCGCAGCAGCGGTGCCACCACCTTGGGACCAACCCATGCAACCCACCGTTGTTCCTGCACCAATGTTGAGTTCCCTCGCAGCGTGCACAATATTTATAGTGTCTTTTGCGTTCGTCCGACTCACCATGTATTGGTGCATGCCCGGGGTACCTAACCCCTGGTAATCCGTAGCGCAGACAACCCAGCCCGCATCAATGAAACCCTGAAGACCGGGGACCCCGTAATCAATTGATTGGGTGGACTCGATCGAGAAATACACGGTGAGTTCCCGAGCGGGATCCGGCTGCACAGATGGACATGCCGCGTCACCCAAGCCCGTGGTGCCGTGAGCCCACGTTAAAACGGGTCGATCAACACCTTCTGCGATCGGGGCAATAACCAGACCGGTTGATTCAGTCGCTTTTCCGTTCACATCACTTGATGCGTAGCGAACCCGCCAGGCGCGAGCACCAGGCACATTCGTTGGGATTGTTTCGTGGTGAAGCAGGGTACCTGGGATTGTGGACATGAGGAAAGAATAACGAGGTTAAGTCGAGTTGGATTTATTCACCGCGACTGCTACTCAAGCGTGTCAGGATTTACCGATGTTCACACCGTTTTTGAAGTTCCCCGAACGGCTGACGCTGCCGTCAGCTCGGTACCACTTCCAAGCACCGTGTAATTCACCCTTTTTCATAGTGCCCTCAGCTTTGAGTTGCCCCGACTTGTAGAACTCTTTAAATTCACCGCTCTTTTTCGGGAAACTCTCATTGATCTCTGTGATTCGTTGCCTAATAATCTTTTTCAACAATCCCGTAGGGAATGGTTTATCTCGATCAAACTTCAACGCACCCTTCGAGGCCCGGTACTTCTCCACCTCGGGACCGAATCCTTCAAATGGTGCACCCACTCCGGGGAAGAGCGTGTTGTGTTTGTTAAACCCTGCGTAACTCAGGACCAAGACACCTGAGATTCGAATGCTGGGCATTCCCCACGCAATTACTTCTTCGCCGGTGGGTAGCGCTGCCACAACGACGGAACGTACAGATTGCAATGCGGCACGTTGATCAGCGTCAAAGCCCCGTAAATACTTTGTCACATCTGCGCTACTCACTTTTCCCGCCTCCTCCCCGTGTTCCTCACCACACTCGGTGCCCAATTACAGCACCATTACATGTGTGGCACCCACTCCTACTGAGATACGTTAATTAAAACTCGCGGCAGAGACCACAACATTGCCTTTAATTGGGATCAATGGATTCTCATTTGCGCCGAAACTCGCATAGCTGCGTTCCCAAAAGGAATCCGTTGGGGAGTGGAAAACCGCACTAATATAAATGACTCATCGCACGCTTGCGAAGAATTACAAGGAAGATGCTGACCGCACCACAAGCGGAACCAAAACCCCAGACAAACCAGAACGACTGCGCCCAAAAAACTGACGACGTGTAGTTGGCCGTATCAATCACGAATGGAATGCTTGAAATCGCTAGGGTAATAGCCCCGATTACGCCAAACACCACCGCGGGAAGTCCGATATGCGATGTTAGATGCTCAAGGTGATTGATCGCTGCAACGGCCAGAAGGGTGCAGCCTGCGACCTGCAGGATCCAACTCCAACGCGTGCCACCGACAACCTCCAGCAGTTGCACGTAACCAATGGCGTACAGCAAGAAACCAGCGGAACCAGTGGCCAGTGTGAGGAAAGATGCGTGAACACTCACGTTGGTTGGATCATTGTCACCGACGTCGAGCACCTGTTTGATCCCATGATCGATCTGCCGTTCTTTGTGAACAGCGATAGCAGCGAGACCAAAACTCAGACAGAAGAGTCCAAGTGCCCAGAGCCCTTGGGCGACATTTGACCAAGCTCTGTTAGTCCACAGTTCAGGAGAGACGACAAATGGTGTTACGCAGACGCCGAGCAGATAGGAACCAGTGATGATGAAAAGAACTGCAGGCCGACCAATTCGAAAACTCAAGTGGTCCACATGAAGTGTCACAGCAATCGCGACAAAAACAGGGCCTGCGAATTGCAACAACCAAGAAAGTCGTCCCGGGTAGGTCAGCACACCAGAAGCAGCCAGAATGTTTCCCAGCCCAAGCATTAAAAATCCCACGGACCCGGCCCACAGGGACGCGTAGGATGATTGAATTTCACGGCGGGCGGGTGCGGTTACCACGTTCATATTGATCCGTTCAGGTCAGTGGTACATGGAGGTGAATTTAAAAGGTTCGCATAGGAATAACGTAGGCGAAGCCGGTTGTTCCGAAATAGTCTTGCCACACGTCAATTGTGTCTAGCCAGATATAAGCCGTATTTGAATCACGTCCTTGGTCAACAGTCCACAGATTCAATCCATCAATACCCAACAGGGTTTTCTGCTGTACAGCTGTACTGACCTCCACTTTGCTTCCAACGAACCAGTCGCTCTTACCGCCCTCGGTACTTTCCCGCACACTGCTCAACAGACCACCTTGACATGAATCTTTGCTTTTGTCCCCCAGCCAGGCGCCCAAGGACATACCTGGTGAATACGCGCGTAACTGGTTCATTTCAGGTGAGCACAATTGGCCATAAGAGGCTGCTCCCGCCTCAAGAGTGGTGCATTGAACCGTCCTACTCTCCCCACACGTGAAGCCCTTGGCTTTCACATAAATGATTTTGCCGCCACCCGGACCTACATCTCCTACGGCACAAGTTCCCCCCTGCGCACATGTCAGCACAATGGCAGTTTCAGTGGCA
>JAFMHB010000035.1 GCA_017854795.1 Candidatus Nanopelagicales bacterium | reverse complement strand
ACCAAGGTGGGGTAGCCGCGGGTTTGCCATTTGTCTGCAGGACCAACAAAACTGTCATTGGGTAAGCCCGGTGCGGTTGCCGCAAACAAAATGGGAAGTGCGCCCATTTCCGCGCTTTGCGCAATTACGGAGTTCATCAATTGGGTTACACGGAATTCAAGTGAATTCCCACGCATCTTTGAAGCTGCACCTTGTAGGTTCGTTGCAGAAAAACCGGGGTGCGCAGCCACCGCGCTGACCGAGTAGTCACCAAGTTCAAGGCGACGGGAGAACTCTGTGGTGAAAAGTAGATTCGCCAATTTTGATTGTCCGTAGGCCCCCCAAGCCCGATACTTTTTAGCACCCATCGGGTCATCGAAATTAAAGCCCTTGGCCATTCGGTGGGCCAGAGAAGAAACGGTGACCACTCGCGAATTGGTAGCTGCAACCAATGCGGGAAAAAGTAATCCGGTTAACGCGAAGTGACCAAGGTGGTTTGTCGCAAGTTGCATCTCAAATCCTTGAGAACTTTTGCGTTGTGGAGTCGCCATGATGCCAGCATTGTTGATCAGTAGGTCAAGCCCCTGAGGGTGATCGCGAGACCAGTGCTGCGCGAATGTATGGACCGAATCAAGATCGGAAACATCTAGTTGACCAACATTTACGTCGATACCTGTGGTGCTCTCGAGCATTGTCGTGGCGGCTTGATCGCCTTTGGATATGTCCCGAACAGCCAAAGTGACGCTCGCGCCATGGCGAGCGAGTTGATGTGCTGCTTCAAATCCCAGGCCTGAGTTTGAGCCGGTTACGATCACCGATCGGCCGGTCAGATCGGGCAAATTTGCTGCTGTCCATGGGGGCATGACCTAATGAAACCCCTAGTTGGGGCAGAAGGCAAACGAGAGAGATGCCCTCACGGGTGGCTCGATCCTGCCAATGTGTACGCTTGCGGGGCTTCACGCCCCTTTAGCTCAGATGGTAGAGCGTCTCCATGGTAAGGAGAAGGTCTACGGTTCGATTCCGTAAAGGGGCCCGGATGAAAGGTCAGGTAACAGGGGTCTTTCTTCGTTCGGCGGGGTAGCTCAGGTGGTAGAGCAAGCGGCTCATAATCGCTGTGTCGCCGGTTCAAGTCCGGCCCTCGCTACAAGATTTTTGGCATCAGGCACAATAGGAACGCATACGAAGTTGAAAAGCGAAGTATCAAGCCAGCACATGAGAGTGTGCTTCATGGAAGTGAGAGAGCAGTGGGCAAGGCCAGCGACGTTCGTCCCAAGATCACCTTGGCATGCGAAGAATGCAAAGACCGCAATTACATTACAAAAAAGAATCGTCGTAATGATCCTGACCGCCTTGAGGTGAAGAAGTTTTGCGTAAAGTGCAAAACACACACCCTGCACAAGGAAACCCGCTAACTTTTTCGCGTGGCTATCAACCAAGAGTTCATTGGCCGCACTTACCCACCGACAGAGATCTACTCTGTGGGTCGGGAGAAAATTCGTGAATTCGCGAGCGCTTTAGGTGATTCTGCTCCTTGCTATTTTGATGTGGAAGCTGCGCGGTCCTTGGGTTACCCAGATTTAATCGCTCCCCCCACTTTTGCGATCGTCGTCACGATGCAAGCTGGTGGGCAGGTCATCCACGATCCGGAACTTGCCTTGGACTACACCCGAGTAGTACATGGTGAACAAAGATTCGTGCAGCACCGTCCCATTTTTGCAGGTGATGAAATCACGAGCACGGTAAGCGTGGATTCAATTCGATCCGCAGCAGGAAACGACATGATCACCGTGAAGACAGAAGTCCATGCAACCGATGGTGAACTTGTGTCCACTGTTTATTCGTTACTTGTTTCACGTGGCGTCGGTGAAGCGTCATGACTTTAGTGTCGATCTCACAAGTTCACGTTGGTTGGGAATTGCCTTCGCAGGAATTTATGTTTACTCGAGCGGATTTGATCAGGTACGCGGGGGCATCCGGGGATTTCAACATCATTCACTGGAATGAGAGAGTCGCCAAAGAAGTAGGTTTGCCCTCAGTGATCGCTCACGGCATGCTTACCATGGGAACCGTGATTCGAGTCGTTACCGACTGGTTGGGTGACCCGGGTAAAGTCATTGAATACTCAGCTCGCTTCACTCGCCCCATTCCAGTTCCGGACACGGATGAAGGGACGAGCATCAAAGTATCCGCCAAAATTACTGAACTTCTTGAAAACGATCAAGCGGTGATTACCATCTCGGCGATTCACAACGAGGTAACGGTGCTCGCCAAGACGGTCGCTACCGTCCAACTCGCCCCATGACAGCAGTCCCTATTGAGGTCATCGCGCTAGCCGATGAACGTCAAGTGGCTCGCTCGAACAAAGACTTTGCGCGATCAGACCAACTTCGAGAACAAATCGCCCAATCGGGATGGATTATAAAAGATACGTCTGAGGGTTATTTGCTCACCGAAGCTCCACCGTTTGTCATCACAGCACATCTGGGCGCATTTGTTGATCAACGCGCGGATTCGATATCTGAGACAACCGTTGTGCTCGTAATAGTCGACGGCTGGCCGGAAGACACCCATGCTTCGTTGACCGCATTGCTCGATCACGCCCCAAGTCATGTTCGTGTACTGACTGTTGATTGCGGCAACATTGATGGCGCAGGTGTCGTTGTTCATGAATTGGCAAAGGTTCACCAGAACTTAGATGAATTTCACTTTACCCAGACACTTGCTGAACTCGGATGGGCCAATGTGATTAATGCAGCCGCTGCAGTTTCTTCTAGTGAATTCTTCGCCGTCATGGACTTGTCAACTATCTGGGAAGGCGATGCACTAACCCCCTTGCTGGAAGTCTTCGCCGATCCACAGGTTGCGCTATCAGGGTGGCGTGGCGTTAATGTGGATGTGAGCCAGGAGTGGCGGGAGTTCACTTCGGCAACAGCGGGGAGTGTCGACGCGATTTTGGGCTACTTCCTCATCGCGCGTACAAGCGTTGCTCGGGAAATTGGACCCGACCCGAAGGCTAAATTTTATCGAAATGCTGACATGGAGTGGTCCTTGGCAATCAGGGCGGCCGGCTACGAGGTCGTGATCCCCGAAGGCGAACTACCATTGCGCCAAGAGCGACACCACGGCTATCACGACAGTGATCCGGAGTATCGCGAAAAGCAGAGTAAAAAGACTTATGACAGGCTTCTGCAAAAATTTCGTAAGACGCCGGAAATTTTGCATAAAGGTAAAGATCATGGCAATTGAACGACTCCATGGAAATCTAAGTGAGCACACATCCCTGCATGTCGGCGGTGGAGCAAAGGAACTTGTGCGGGTTTCAACCGAACAAGAATTGATTGATCTAGTACTTGATCTCGATCGACGCGATGAACCTGTATTAATTTTGGGTGGGGGAAGTAATGTTGTTTGTTCCGACTCCGAATTCCGCGGAACTGTAATCATCATTTCCACTCAAGGCATTGACTGGGTGGGTAATTGCGCAGTAGTCGCCGCAGGAGAGAGCTGGGATGAATTTGTACGTAACGCGATCGAACAAGGATTTGGTGAACTCGCTCCGCTATCGGGAATCCCTGGCTCAATGGGGGCGACACCAATTCAAAACATTGGTGCATACGGTGTTGAACTTGCAGAGTTTATTGATCACGTAGACGTGTTGGATCGAAAATCGGGTGCTAGGCGGAGTTTGACTCCGATTGAATGTGAATTCGAGTATCGCGATAGCACCTTCAAAAAGAATCCGAATCGGTACGTAGTTTTGGCCGTAAAACTTAAACTCAATAAAACAATAGAGATACCAATCAAGTATCTTCAATTAGCGAATGTAATGAATCAAGGTGTGGGAACGACAGCGAATGCGCTATCGGTTCGCGACCAGGTTTTGCAGTTGCGTGCTACGAAAAGCATGTTGCTTGATCCATTGGATACTGAATCCAATAGCACGGGATCTTTCTTTGTGAACCCAATTGTTCGGGACGTTGACATTCCGCAGGGCTGCCCCAACTACCCGCTGGCAGTGGGAGATCCCCGAGTGAAAACACATATGAAGGTAAGTGCTGCATGGTTGATAGAAAATGCGGGAATCATTAAAGGGTTTCATTTAGGTAGTGAAGATTCCGGTATTCGAGTTTCACGCAATCACAGTCTGGCAATTACCAATATAGACCGGGGTTCGACTCAAGAAGTCATCAAACTGGCAAGCTATATTCGTCAACAAGTTTTTGACGCTTATGGAATTGAGCTTGTTGTCGAACCTGTCCTCATTAATTGTGAACTCGATAAACTGGGTGTTAGTTAGTTAGTCAGTTAGTCGGTAGCGCTTGCAAGTAGTGCGTGCATCCGAGCAAGCCCCTCGGTGATGTTTGCATCGGAGGTGGCGTAGGAGAGCCGGAAGAATCCCGGGGTTCCAAAAGCCTCACCGGGAACTACTGCGACTTCGGCTTTGTCCAAAATAATCGCTGCAAGTTCGGCGGAGGATCGCGCAACGGTTCCACCGACAGATTTATTGAGCAGGCCAGCGACGGAAGGGTAGGCGTAAAAGGCACCTTCAGGTAATGGGGCGCTTACACCTGGAATTGCATTGAGTAGGTCAAACATGAGGGTGCGCCTACGATCAAATGCAATGCGCATTTCATCAACCGCATCAAGGTTGCCACTCACGGCCGCAAGTGCTGCAATTTGTGACACGTTTGCCACATTCGATGTTGAATGTGACTGCAGGTTTGTCGCCGCTTTTATAACGTCGGCTGGAGCGATCATCCAGCCGACGCGCCATCCGGTCATGGCGTACGTCTTGGCGACCCCATTGATGACAACGCAACGATCGGCAAGCTCGGGCACCAAGGTTGGCATTGAGGAAAAAACTGCGTCCCCGTAAACAAGATGCTCATAAATTTCATCGGTAATAACCCAGATCCCTTTTGCAAGCGCCCATTCACCGATTGCCTTGACCATTTCGGGTGAGTAGACCGCGCCTGTGGGATTTGAGGGCGAGACAAAGACCAATGCCTTTGTCGCGGGGGTGAGGGCAGCATCGAGTTGTTCGATGGTTGCGCGGTAACCACTGGTTTCATCGGTCATTACGATCACGGGTGTTCCGCCTGCCAACATGATCGATTCAGGGTAGGTCGTCCAATAGGGGGCCGGCAGAATTACCTCATCGCCTGGATTGAGGAGGGTGGCAAAAGCGTTGTAAAGGGCCTGTTTCCCTCCATTGGTGATCAAAATTTGGCTCGCGGGGACCTGAAAGCCTGAATCGCGGGCCGTTTTCGCCGCAACTGCTTCTTTAAGCGTTGGCAAACCTCCGGCGGGGGTGTAGCGGTGCCATTTAGGGTCGCGACAGGCGGCAATGGCCGCTTCCACAATGTATTCGGGGGTAGGAAAGTCAGGCTCACCCGCCCCAAAACCGATTACCGGACGTCCAGCCGCGATGAGTGCTTTAGCTTGAGCATCCACCGCCAGGGTCGCGGACTCGGTAATCGCCCCAATACGGGCTGAAATTCGATGGTGTGACGCAGGATTCGTTGGATCCTTAGGGGTAGCCATGGCTTAATAATGTCAGGGGAACTCAATGAAGCGCGCCCTGCCCATGTCTGACCCGCCCATACGTGGGGGAAAGGGCAGAGCGTAGACTCATTGTCCGCGGTAGGTGTTAGCGCAAGCATGCCTACTAAAGGGTTGTAGCTCAACTGGTAGAGCACCGGTCTCCAAAACCGGGGGTTGGGGGTTCAAGTCCCTCCAGCCCTGCGAACCGATGTAAACGCAAGACAGAAACAAGACAGAAGTGCGTGTGACCGTAAGAGAAAGACGACTAAGTCCGACAAGAGTTCGAGTGGAGTAAACATGGTGGACACCGACGCTAAGCCCACGGGTGACAGCGGTGGCTCTGACGCGAAGAAGAACATCTTTTCGCGGCTGGCATTGTTTATTCGTCAAGTTGTAGTTGAACTTCGCAAGGTTATTTGGCCGACCCGAAATGAGTTGGTTAACTACACGATCGTCGTGGTTTTCTTCATATTCCTGATGTCGGGAATAGTCGCCCTATACGACTTTGTTTTCACCAGGGGAGTTCTCTTCGTTTTTGGGTAAACCCAAGAACGCATTAGGACTTCACTCAATGCCATAAGTATCTAAAGGAGTAAGCAACTCGTGTCGAATGAGAATGTGTCAAATGAGAACGAATCGATCCCAGTGGATCCATTCGCCCCTGACGCACCCGAAAGCGATGAAAGCGTCGAGGCAATCGCCCAAGAAGTGGTTGCTGAACTAGTCGCTGACGAAATTGCTGCGGAGGAGCAAGAAGCCGAAGCCGAAGCTGCCGTTGTCGCCGAGGCCGAAGAAATTGTTGCTGAAGCAGAGGCTGAAGAAGCCGAAATTGATCCACTTGAAGAATTCACAACTTCAATGCGCGTCGCACCTGGTGACTGGTACGTAATTCACAGTTACGCAGGCTATGAAAACAAGGTCAAGGGAAACCTGGAAGCTCGCAGCCAAACTCTTAACATGGAAGATTACATTTTCCAGGTCGAAGTTCCTATGGAGGAAGTCACCGAGATCAAGGGTGGAATGCGTAAGCAGATCCGTCGCAATAAATTTCCAGGTTACGTTTTAGTCCGCATGGACCTCACCGACGAGTCGTGGGGTGTGGTTCGCCATACGCCGGGAGTCACCGGGTTCGTTGGTCACGGCCACTCACCGTCGCCCCTCGCTCTCGACGAAGTAATTGCAATTCTTGCTCCCGTTCCGGAAAAGCAAATCGCGGCTACGTCAGCAGGCGGTAAGGGCGGTGGCGGATTGACTTCCGCTACCCCAATCAGCGTTGATTTCAATGTCGGTGACTCGGTTACCGTCGTTGACGGCCCGTTTGCAACACTGAACGCCATTATTTCTGAGATCAATATCGAAGGCCAAAAGGTGACAGGTTTGGTCGAGATCTTTGGACGTGAAACCCCCGTCGAATTGGCCTTCAGTCAGATTGATGCGAATAATTAATTTCAGATAAAACCCTCAACGAAAGTTCCCACACACAAGAAGGAAACTCAATGGCACCGAAGAAGAAAAAAGTCACTGGATTGATCAAGCTTCAAATCCCTGCTGGCGCAGCTAACCCGGCTCCACCCGTCGGCCCTGCATTGGGCCAGCATGGTGTGAACATCATGGATTTCTGCAAGGCCTACAACGCTGCAACAGAAGCACAAAAGGGCAGCATCGTCCCAGTGGAGATTACGGTCTATGAAGATCGCTCATTCGACTTTATCCTGAAGACTCCACCTGCATCGCGCATGATTCTTAAGGCCGCGGGCTTGGAGAAAGGTTCCGGTACCCCGCAGTCTGTGAAAGCGGGCAGTATCAGCAAGTCACAGGTTCGTGAGATCGCTGAAACCAAAATGCCAGACCTCAATGCCAATGACATCGATGCCGCAATGAAGATCATCGAAGGAACAGCACGTCAAATGGGAATCACGGTTTCCGCGTAGTTAATCAGCAGTTAATCAGCAGTACGACAAGCAAGCCAGGCAATACGTGGGAGAGCCAGCGCGGCTCGCACACCACAACCTGCACGCAGGAGATTCCTGCACATAACGAAGGAGCAGATATGAAGCGCAGCAAGGCATACCAGGCAGCAGCCGAGAAAATTGACTCGGAAAATCTTTATGCACCAATTGAGGCAGCCCGACTGGTGAAAGAAACATCCGTCACCAAGTTTGACTCGTCCGTTGAAGTTTCCATGCGACTGGGCGTTGACCCACGTAAGGCAGACCAACTCGTTCGTGGAACCGTCAACCTGCCACACGGCACCGGAAAGACGGCACGTGTACTTGTCTTCGCAAACGGCGAAAAAGCCGATGAAGCCCGTGCAGCTGGAGCAGACTTTGTTGGCTCTGACGATCTGATCGCAAAGGTTGCAGGAGGCTGGACCGGATTTGATTCAGCAGTGTGTACCCCAGACCTCATGGGCAAGGTGGGAACGTTGGGCAAGGTACTTGGACCACGTGGTCTCATGCCTAACCCAAAAACCGGAACCGTAACCATGGACGTGGCGAAGGCCGTTGGAGACATCAAGGGTGGAAAGATCGAGTTCCGCGTTGACAAGCACTCCAATCTTCAGTTTCCCATCGGCAAGGCATCTTTCACACCTGAACAACTCGTGGAGAACTACGGAGCGGCACTTGACGAAATCCTGCGGTTGAAGCCATCCTCATCGAAGGGCCGTTATATTAAGAAGACGACCGTGTCTTCATCTATGGGACCGGGAATTCAGATTGACCCTAACCGCACCCGCTCACTTTTGACCATCGAAGAGTAAATTTTTGAATTCTTTTTGTTGGAGCCCGCACACAGTCTTGTGTGCGGGCTCCATTTCTTTATAGGAATCCTTTATAGGAAAACTAATTGAATAACAATTGCGATTCGCATTGACCAATCAGGTAATTGAATGCAGACTTGCGCGTTAATATGTAATTCGTTTTTCGGCCGACAATATGAAGGGATTAGACACTCACGTGAAATATGTTCTTCCCTTGACGCACCCGTTACTCGCGGTCGAAAACATCAGCATCACACTCAGCGGACTCAAAATTCTCGATGATGTCAGTATTGGTGTCCCAGAAGGTGCAGTCACAGGTTTGATTGGCCCCAATGGTGCAGGCAAGACGACCGTCTTCAACATTATGAGTGGCTTTTTAACCGCCGACGAAGGCAATGTGCGATTTGATGGCAAAAAACTCAAGCACATCAAAACACACCATTTGACCAAGTTGGGGATTTCGCGCACGTTGCAAGGGGTCGGGCTCTTTGCTTCGCTCACAGCTTTGGAAAATGTAATGCTGGGGGGCTCCTCGCGCGTGAAAAGTGGAATTGTCGCCGACTCATTTGGGGCGCCTTGGGCGGATTCAGCCCAGAATAAGTTGCGCGGTGAGGCCTTGGAAGTCATGACTGAGTTTGGAATCGCTGACGCTGCTGACCGTTATCCAGGAGAGTTGCCGTATCCGGTTCAAAAGAGGGTTGCGATTGCCAGAAGCTTAATATCGGACCCGAAAGTTCTTTTGCTCGATGAACCTGCGGGTGGTATCAGCGCTGCAGACATGGCAGAGCTAGGCCGGATGATTCGCAGTTGGACTCCTGAGCGCACGGTCCTACTGGTGGAACATCACATGGAATTAGTCATGGAAGTGTGTGATCTCATCTGGGTTCTTGATGCTGGCAAAGTCATTGCATCCGGTACACCCGAGGAAGTGCGCACGAACCCAGCTGTACTCGCCGCCTACTTGGGTGATGACGGAGGTGAACACTAATGTTGGAAACAGTAGATCTGTGCGTCTCCTACGGCGCGGTCAAAGCACTTAACGGAATGAGCTTGGTGGTCCCACGTGGTGAAGTGACCGCTGTCATTGGAGCTAATGGCGCTGGGAAGTCAACTCTTATGCGCACCCTTGCCGGTCTTGTCACTCTCCAATCGGGACAGGTTCTTTTTGACGGTGTTTCCGTTGCAGGAAAAAAGCCGGAGGACATTGTCCGTAATGGAATGGCACTTGTCCCTGAAGGTCGATCGACCATTCCCGAATTAACCATCGAAGAGAACTTGCGGCTTGGTGGCCTGTGGCGCAGTAAGACTGACCGTGGCGCATCGAAAGACCTTGTCTTTGATCTTTTCCCAATCCTTGGCCAGAGAGCGAGCATGCGCGCGGACACACTGAGCGGTGGTGAACGTCAGCAGTTGGCAATTGGTCGAGCTCTCATGTCAGATCCCAGGTGCCTGTTACTGGATGAACCCTCACTTGGACTTGCGCCACTGATCGTGACGCAAATTCTTGAGTTGGTGAGCCGTCTTGCCACCGAAACTAACTTGGCTGTGCTCTTGGTTGAACAAAATGCCGTCACAGCACTTCGAGTTGCCACCACGGGCGTGGTCCTGAATCTAGGTGAAGTTGTTAAGTCTGGCCCAGCGGCTGAAATCGCATCCGATGAGGAACTTCGACATGCATATTTGGGGTACTGAGTCATGACCAATTTCATCGACTTCCTACTCGGGGGCTTCAGCAATGGTGCCGTCATTGCACTGATGGCACTGGCACTTGTCATGGTGTGGCGATCAACCCGCATGGTCAACTTTGCACAAGTTGGTCAAGCAATGTTTACGACCTACATTGCACTGACTATTCAACAATCAACGGGGAATTGGCTACTCGCACTTGCTGTTGCCATGGGAGCAGGTCTCATCCTTGGCACCATTGTTTTCTTCCTAGTCATTCGCCCGGTGAAGAACAGCGATACAACGGGAGCAATCATCGCAACATTTGGAGTGCTCATTGCACTGCAAGCAGGAGCCGGCATGATCTGGGGTGGAGACCCGGAAGGATTTCTACCGCCTGTCTCGAATGCAGGTCTGGAGTTTGCTGGTCGAATCTGGCCGATTTCCCTTTATGACATTTTGGTGTTGGCGGTGACGGCGGCGCTGGTTATCGGGCTCACTTTGTTGTTCACGAGAACTTCCTTGGGGCTATCGATGCGAGCAGCTGCTTTCAATCCCGAGGTTGCCCGACTTTCAGGCGTCCGCGTGAACCGAATGCTGATCACGGGTTGGGCTATTGCAGGGGCAACGGGTGCCGTCGGTGGTGTTCTTATCGCGCCGGTGTCAACTATCTCGCCGAACAGTTTCGACATTCTGCTTGTGTTTGCATTCACCGCGGCGGTTATTGGTGGATTGGATTCACTAATCGGAGCAGTCACCTTCGGTATTGGAACAGGGCTGGTGATCTCCTTGGTGTCTGGTTACACCGATGCTAGTAATGCCCCCGTCGTCGCGCTAGTTTTGCTAGCTCTAAACCTCTTGCTCAAACCTGATGGTGTCTTCAGCCATCACGGATCGAGGTCTGTATGAGCAACGTGAGCGACGTTAAAAATGTGGAAAAGTTGAGCAGCACTCAAAAACTTCGATCTTTTCCTGGCAATCGCATTGTCTGGCATGCAGTAATTGTTGGTGCTGTTTGGCTACTGCTGTTACTTCTCAACAACAATATCGACCCGCTCTACAGCTCTTATCTCGCGTTAGTCGCCATGTACGCCACCGCAATGTTTGGCATGACGATTTTGGTAGGCCTATCCGGACAAGTTTCATTAGGTAACGGCGCGTTGATGGCGGTTGGTGGCTACGTATTCGCCTTGACCTCGATGAACTGGCAAACGGTCCCCATCTTTGGCTGGCAGTGGAATGCCGTCTGGTCCATGGTCTTCGCTGGACTTGGCGGAATTCTGATCGGTGGGATTGTTGGGGGACTAGCAGCGCGGCTCAAGGGTCCCTATCTTGCAGGTTTGACCCTAGGCCTTGCCGTCGGTGTACCGGCAATTACAAATAGATTTCCCGAACTATTGGGTGGGGAAAACGGTCTCATGCTTACCGTCCCCTATCCAGCAGGTGGTTACGCCGCCTCTGATGGCTCGGAGGCCGCGGCAGGCACCGATTCTGGTACTGAGAGCACCGACCCCGATGCTGACCCTGGAATAGATTCTGGGACAGCAACAGGTGAAGACCAGTATGCGGAGCTAGATCTTTCGGAGTTCGATCAAGGCTTGGACGAGAACATTGACCCCAATGCAAGCGTTGGAACCGAGGATCTCTTGACCGAGGGAGACCTCCTAACTCTGGACGACCTCTCTGACGGTGGTGATTTAGGTCTTGAAAGTGCTGAGCCAACAGTGGAATCGAGCATCGACCCTAATGGTGATACCGGGGTAGATTTGGGAGTGGACGCAGGGCTTGACCCCTCGGGTTTCACCGATTCATTTGACAGCGGATTCATCATTGAACGCTGGCAGGCATCGATGGCCATTGCAGTTGCGTGCCTGGTGGCCTTTGCCGCCCTGAACCTGATTCGTGGCCGACAGGGTCGTGTCTGGAAAGCCGTGAGGGACGACCCGATTGCCGCAGCTGTCGTTGGCATCTCGCCATCAGGTTCGAAAGTCTCGGCATTTGTTATTAGTTCGCTTTTCGCCGCCCTTGCTGGTGCAGTTTTTGCTCAAATTCTCAGTTTCGTTGGTCCGGGCGCATT
>JAFMHB010000004.1:8874-132503 GCA_017854795.1 Candidatus Nanopelagicales bacterium | reverse complement strand
GCTTTCTTGGCCGGAGCTTTCTTAGCCGGCGCTTTCTTAGCCGGCGCTTTCTTAGCCGGAGCTTTCTTAGCCGGAGCTTTCTTAGCCGGAGCTTTCTTGGCCGGGGCTTTCTTGGCAGGAGCCTTAACTGCTACCGACTTTTTAGCAGCAATCTTTTTCGACTGAACTTTTTTCGCGACCAACCTCGCCGCCCCCTTAAATCAATAGACTACTCTGGGTTGCCTGCATGTGAATATGTGAAAGTGCGCCTACCGACGCACGTGCGTATGGTATTGCCCGAGCGCTAAAGTTACTCACTACCCCGGACTTAGACAAGCACCTCGACGAATATTTTTGGAATTCGTCTTTTTCAGAGAAGAGCGCACCTATATGTACAAAGTGGTCCCACCCACGGTGAACCTTCGTGATTTGGAGCATGAAGTCCTCGCTTTATGGCAAGCCGAGGACACTTTCGCGGCCTCTATGACCCAAAGCAAAGGGCGTCCAACATGGACGTTTTATGAGGGACCACCCACAGCCAACGGCGCCCCAGGAACCCATCACATTGAGGCCCGTGCATTTAAGGACATCTTCCCTCGCTATCGAACTATGAAGGGGTATCACGTTGTCCGTCAAGCCGGATGGGACTGCCATGGCCTTCCCGTTGAACTAGCCGTCGAAAAGGAACTTGGATTTTCCGGCAAAAAAGATATTGAAAACTATGGTGTGGCCGAATTCAACGCAAAATGCCGTGAATCGGTCGTTCGTCATGTTGATGCATTCACCGAGCTGACCACCCGTATGGGCTATTGGGTCGATATGGAGAGCGCCTACTGGACCATGGACTCCAATTACATTCAAAGTGTGTGGTGGTCACTGAAACAGATTTTCAACGCGGGGCTCCTCGTTCAAGACCACCGAGTCTCTCCCTATTGCCCGCGCTGCGGAACCGGGTTGAGCGACCACGAATTGGCCCAAGGTTACGAAGATGTCAGTGACCCGTCGGTGTACGTTCGATTCCCCGTAAAGCAAGGGCCGCTCGCTGACAAATACTCCCGTCTGTCCCTGCTCGTGTGGACGACGACGCCATGGACCTTGGTGTCCAATACTGCCGTTGCGGTCAAGCCAACGGCAAGCTACTGCGTTCTCGTCAACGAAAATCAACATTACATAGTGGCGCAGGACTTAGTGGAAAATCTGTTTGGCTCACCCACCAATGAAGATGGCACCACCCGTTATCAAGTGTTAGAAGTTTTCCCCGGTACAGACCTGGAACACATGGCCTATGAACGACCTTTCGACTTAATCGATATTCCCGACTCCCACTTCGTGATTCTTGCTGACTACGTCACAACAGGAGACGGCACCGGTTTAGTACATCAGGCTCCTGCATTTGGTGCAGACGACTTGATTAGTTGTCGGGCATATGGCCTACCCGTTGTGAATCCGATTGCACCCGACGGAACATTCATGCCGGAAACACCTCTTGTAGGTGGTGAATTTTTTAAAAAAGCTGATGCAGCCCTCACCACCAACTTGCGCGAACGTGGGCTCCTTTTCCTCGAGGAACCGTATGAGCACTCGTACCCACACTGCTGGAGGTGCCACACACCGCTTATTTACTATGCACAACCCTCGTGGTACATCAGGACAACTGCAATCAAAGACCGACTCATGTCCGAGAATGAGAAAACAAATTGGTATCCGGACACGATCAAGTGGGGCCGGTATGGAGATTGGCTTACTAACAATGTCGACTGGGCGCTCTCCCGCAACCGCTACTGGGGCACCCCTCTACCCATTTGGCGTTGCGAGAACGAACATCTGACGGCGGTTGAATCCCTCACCGAATTAGGTGAACTTGCTGGCCAGGAAATCTCAGAGCTTGACCCGCATCGCCCGTACATTGACGACATCACAATTCCTTGCCCGCACTGCGATGCAATAGCCGTCCGAGTACCTGAAGTTATTGACTGTTGGTATGACTCAGGGGCAATGCCTTTTGCAGCCCAGTGGTATCCGCAACATAATAAAGATGATTTTTCCGCTCAATACCCGGCTGATTTTGTTTGTGAGGCTATTGACCAAACTCGCGGCTGGTTCTACACCTTGATGGCAATTGGAACCTTGGTGTTTGACGAGTCTTCTTATAAAAACGTTGTATGTCTTGGGCATATTCTTGATGAAGATGGCCGCAAGATGAGCAAGCACTTAGGTAACGTTCTTGAACCTATCCCCCTCATGGATCAGCATGGGGCTGACGCTGTTCGTTGGTTCATGTTGGCCAGCGGCTCACCATGGCAGGCACGTCGCGTTGGGCACAACGCCATTGCTGACATAGTGCGCAAGAATTTACTCACCTACTGGAACACGGTCTCTTTCCTTTCGTTGTACGCGAGAAGTGCTCCGTGGTCACCCACCGACGGTGCGCCATCTGTTGAGAATCGTCCGATTATGGATCGTTGGCTATTAACGCAAGCACACTCCCTAAGTGCGCAGGTTGATAGTGCACTCGAAAACTTTGATACACAACTCGGCGGTCGATTAATCACCGAATTTATCGACGATCTTTCAAACTGGTACGTGCGCAGAACACGCAGGCGATTTTGGGATGGAGACCCAGCCGCACTAGCAACCTTGCATGAGGCGCTGCAGATTGTCACACTGTGCATGGCTCCCTACACGCCCTTTATTACTGAACGGGTGTGGCAAGACCTATTCCGCGACACCCAACCAGATCTCCCCGACTCAGTTCACCTTGCCAGTTGGCCCATTGCTTCAATTATCGATTCCCAATTGCAGTCCCACATGGAACTTGCACGTCGGGTCACTGAACTAGGACGCTCAGCACGCGCAACCAGTTCGGTGAAAACTCGGCAGCCACTGGGTCGCGCACTCATTAGCGCACCCGGTTGGAATGAACTCCCCGCGGATTTAGTTGCCGAGGTAGCAGAGGAACTCAATGTTCGGGAGCTGCTCACCCTAGATGTCTCCGATAGCGACCTTGTCAATATTTCCCTCAAACCTAACTTCAGATCCCTGGGCGCCCGATTTGGCAAACAAACCCCACTCGTGGCAGCGCACATCTCACAGCAGGATCCAACTGAGCTGGTAAATGAATTGCGAAATGAGGGAAGGGTCGACTACGAAATCAACGGAGTTGACGGAACGGCCACGATTGAACTGGCTGATCTGGTCATCACAGAGACACCCGTCGAGGGCTGGGCAGTCGCGGCCGATGCCGGTGAAAGCTTTGCACTTGATTTGGAGATCACCCGTGAACTGGCCCTAGCCGGCATGGCCCGCGACATTGTGCGATCGCTCCAAGAAGGACGAAAAAAAGCTGGCTTAGAAATTAGCGATCGTGTGAATGTCACGTGGAACTCAAACAACCAAGACGTAGTCGACTCCATAAATGTTCATGGTGGAGAAATAGCTATCGAAGTCCTCGCATTGAGTGTGACCCGCGTATCTGAACCGGTTTCCGGATTTACGATTGAAGGGTCCGAAAGTGAAATTGATGCCAACTTTGGAATCGAGAAAGTTTAAAGCCCTCGAAAAATCCCGATGAGAATTTGAATACCAATTAATAGGATCAAAAACCCAAGATCCAATGATACTTGACCTAATCGCAATGGCGGGATAAACCTTCGGATCAGTTTCAGCGGGGGCTCCGTGAGGCTGTAAATCCCTTCAACGATTACCAAGATGAATCCGGATGGACGCCAGTCGCGCGCAAAAACCTGGACAAAGTCAAATATTAATCTCCCAATGAGCACTAATAAATAGAGGAAGAGGATATTGGCAATCCACGCGCCGACCGTATTCACTTGCTCAACCTACCTGAGTTAACTTTGATTGAAGAAACCGTCCTGGGCCACCTGTGCACGCGCTTGGTCCCCCACATCAACGTTCACGGGAGAAAGCAAGAAAACTTTGTTAGTAACGCGTTCAATACTCCCACGGCATCCAAAAACTAATCCTGCAGCGAAGTCAATAATTCTCTTTGCATCACTGTCGTCTAGGTCACCCAGATTCATGATTACCGGGATTCCCTCGCGATACTCCTCACCGATACGGCGCGCATCGTTGTAAGACCGTGGGTGGATGGATTCGATGCGTCCGAACTCAAAATTTCGTTGAGGTACCGGGGCACTCGCAACATTGCGACTAGGAAGTTCTTCATCACGTCGAATAGTTCTGACGCCACGGGACTCACGTGGCCGAGTCGTTTGTGGATTCGGTGCAGATTCATAGCCGTAATCATCAGCGAATCCCCGTGAGGAACTGGCCCGATTAGAAGTCTGGACTCTCGATTCGTATCGCTCGGGTGAGTTTCGAGAACTTCTGGGATCGTCGTATCCCCCATTCGTGCTTTCATCTGAATAGGAATCGTCTTCGACCAAACCAAGATAGACAGCCATTCGGCGAATGCCACTAGCCATTGTCTACCCTCCCGTCATTTGTGAGAAAAATAAAGTTGATCAAGCCAAAGCGCATGTCCTCACTTTACCCCACAGATTACCTCTGTCCGAGGATCGCGCTACCAAGTCGCACTTGTGTCGCACCGGCCTTGATCGCCTGCTCAAGATCCCCCGACATCCCAGCCGAAATTACGGTAGCACCGGGGTGAGAAGTAGTGATGATCGCCGAAACGTTTGCCAGTTGCTCAAAAGAAGCCGTTACGTCGGCTCCGAGGTCGGGGTTCGGTCCAACTCCCATGACTCCACCGAGTACAAGATGCGGAGCTTTGTCCAATTCCTCAAGAAAATCAGGTACTGCCTGCGGGTTTAGTCCTCCACGATGTGGAGCATCAACTGGATCCAAATTTATTTGTATCAAAATCTCCACAGTCCGATTGGCCAATGTTGCAGCCCTCTCCAATGGCGCGATCAGATCAATCCGATCCAGTGACTCAACTACGTCGGCCCATCGGGCAATTGAGTTCAGTTTGTTGCTTTGCAATTGACCGATCATGTGCCACCGAATTGCTCGTGCACCATTGCATTCGTCGACTTTTCGTTTCGCCTCTTGATCGCGATTTTCACCGAAGGCTTTTTGCCCAAGGTCATTGAGGATCTGGACATCAGTTGCAGGGTACGTTTTTGATACAACCAATAAATCAACCGATCGACCAGCACTGGCCGCATCGATGCGTGCCCGTGCCGCTTGTAAATTGCGTTCGAGTTCATGTCGACGACCAAAGGAATCTTCCATCATGGTTGTCCTTGATTCTCGTGCATCGCAATGATTATTCCTTGACGCCCCGTCTGACCATCTCGGCGATACGAAAAAAGGGTTTTCGAATTCTCAAAAGTGCACCCACCCACGACAATTGAGGTGATGCCTTCCAGTGCCAATTGGGATAAGACCCCAGCGCGAACATCAATCCCACCTGCAACGGCCAGTGCAGCCTGCGAAACATCTATCGGAGTGGCGGTACGAATGAGCTCCCGTCGATCCGGCGCAACTGAATAACACGAGCCGCAGATTGACGGCCCAACGACTGATTGAATTTGACTCGCTCCCTGCATGCGAAGTTCGGTGATCGTGGCAGCGACAACACCCGCGACTAATCCTTTCCATCCGCAATGGATGGCACTAATTACCGGTCTCTTATTTCCACGTGAACCATAGAGAATTAATGGAACGCAATCTGCCCCCATGGCCACTAACCCGACATCGAATTGTTCACTGACGAGTGAATCCATGCCGTTAAATGATCCTGGGCGTGTTACTTGAGCGATTGAACTCCCGTGTATCGGATCCATCAGGGCTAGGTTGTGTCCTTGGACCTGGACGAGTGCAGCCAAGTCCTCGAGATTCCGTGCCACGATATCTGGATCATCCCCAACGTGTCGAGCAATGTTTGCCCCAAAAAATTCCCCCCTACTGTGACCACCCAAACGACCAGTGACCGCCCAGGAAGCTGGACGGTCACCAGGTGCCACCGGTGTAAAAACACCGCTGGCAAGGGGAAGAAGCATTTACTTCAAGAAATCAGGGATGTCTAGATCGTCGTCGGTGTCATCGAATGACACAGTCTTAGGCTGATTGACGCTCTGCCCAAAAACAGGAGCTTCGGCTATCGCGGCATCCTTTGCTGACACCTTTTTAACCGGAGGTTCCCCTCCATCAAATCCAGCGGCAATGACGGTAACTCTCACTTCATCGCCCAAAGTGTCATCAATCACTGCGCCGAAAATGATATTTGCATCGGGGTGCGCCGCGTCGGCAACGAGTCGGGCTGCTTCATTAATCTCGAATAGACCCAAGTCACTGCCACCTGAAATTGAAAGTAGGACACCATGTGCACCGTCAATGCCAGCTTCCAGAAGCGGGCTGGAAATTGCCTTTTCCGCTGCCTGAACTGCGCGGTCTTCACCACGTGAGGAACCGATACCCATAAGTGCTGAACCTGCCGAGTGCATAACACTCTTTACGTCAGCGAAGTCAAGGTTAATCAAGCCCGGAGTTGTGATGAGGTCGGTGATTCCGCTCACTCCCTGAAGCAGCACGTGGTCTGCTTGACGGAATGCATCAATGACTGAGATTTCACGGTCGGCGAGGGACAACAATCGGTCATTGGGAATCACGATGAGGGTGTCGACCTCTGCTCGCAATTCGTCAACTCCTTGATCGGCCTGTGACATACGACGACGTCCCTCAAAACCAAATGGCCTTGTGACCACACCGATTGTCAGCGCACCCAAGGACCTCGCAATATTCGCAACGACCGGCGCACCACCCGTACCCGTTCCACCGCCTTCGCCTGCGGTAACGAAAACCATGTCGGCCCCGCGAAGGACCTCCTCGATCTCTTCTAGGTGATCTTCAGCCGCCTTCTTACCAACCTCGGGATTGGCTCCAGCACCCAAACCTCGAGTGAGTTCGCGACCAATGTCAAGTTTGACGTCAGCGTCACTCATAAGGAGTGCTTGTGCATCTGTGTTGATGGCGATGAACTCGACCCCTTTGAGGCCGACTTCGATCATCCGGTTGACAGCATTAACACCGCCGCCGCCGATACCAACAACTTTGATAACTGCCAGGTAATTCTGTGGAGCCGCCACGGCCGCTCTCCTTTTCCGTTCGTGTCGATGAAAGGGGGTCCATCGAACTCTTTAGCCACAAACCCTCAACCTCTACCAGAGGCTAAGCAATTGGTTCGCTTGTGGCCGCGCGGACCATAGACGGTCCGGCTACCAATGCGCAAGTCAGAATCCCTTATTTTCAAGAAATATTTAAATTAATTTCCTTATGGACTCAGATAAGGACCGATATTTAAGCTTTCTTGGGACCTTTTTCATCCGTCGTGGTGGGTAATTCTGGCGCGCTGACGTCATAAATCTGGGCCCTGCGCGATAGCAGCGCATCAAGAACGGCCGCTTTAAACTCGGGTTCGTCCGAGCTGCCCCACCGAACGGTCGACCCTGATTTCAGATCCAGTTCAATACTGTCAATGGATTCTGCCCTGATCCTGACAACCTTACGGGCCAGGTTCGAGGGTAGGTTGGCCACAACCTCAACGGCTGAAACAAGGGGTGCTCCGGTAGCTTCAATCAGTGGCAGTCCATCCAAATTAAGCGAATCAAAAACGATCCCCTGTGCATCAACCCCTTGACTCGGTCCAGGGCCTTTGACGCGTGCAAGCGGAATCCGCATGTCCAGTGCTACAACAACCTCATTGGGCCAGCCTCGGCGCACTTCAACGGATGAAACCCAAGGAAGATTGGCAACTGTTTGAGCCGCCGAGTCCGTGTCGAGTCGGGCAATCGGTTGATTAAATGGAATGTTTGCGGCATCTTGAACTTGTGTAATTTGATCCGGCGAAAGGATGCCTCCAGCTGAATCAACCACCTGAACGTCTTTGACCGCGAATACCGAAGAAAACCACACCAACCAAATAAGGCCACCCGCGAGAATTGCAAGTGAAGGAAGCACGAACATCCAGATTCTTTTACTTCGCTTATTCGCTCGATAAGCCGTAAAATCCCCTGCTTCTGCTTCTACCTGGCTAACGCCGTTAACAAGATCATTCATACACGATCACTCATAAGGGCGCACCGGTTCACGTTCTTGCAGTCTTTCGATAACTTCTATGGCGATCAAGCCAATGTCACCGGCGCCAAGAGTCATAATGATGTCACCTTTTTGTGCGCCCTGAATCAAATTATGGGCAACTGCAGACCAGGACGGTTCAAAAATTACACAATCTGGAGGAAGTGGGACATTGGCAGCCATTGTTTGTCCACTTGCACCAGGGATAGGTTCTTCACCGGGTGCGAATACTTCGAGTACAACAACTTTGTCAGCTAAACCCAGTGCTGCGCCAAATTCTTGAGAAAACAAAGCTGTCCGGTAATAGTGGTGCGCTTGAAATGCCACAATGAGCCTACCTTGACCCACCAGTTCGCGTGCCGCTCGAAGAGTTGCGGTGATCTCCGTCGGGTGGTGAGCGTAATCGTCGTATACGCGGATTCCACCAGCTTCTCCTTTGAAATCGAAGCGGCGGCGAGTGCCACTGAATTTACTCAAACCCTCGATCCCCTGTTGAGCCGTGTAGCCCATACCGATCATGGTTACTAGGGCTGCTTGTGCGTTCAAAGCATTGTGATGACCGAATACTTGGAGGTGCACGCGCCCTAAACGAACACCCTGATGTGCTGTGTCAAAACTCCACCCCTGTGAAGAGGGCTGGACGTCAACCATGTGGAAGTCTGCGTCAGGGCTTTCCCCGTAACTGCGAATGTCAATATCCGCGTATCTCGCCGACTCAATGAGTCGAGCAGCTCCTGGGTCATCCATGCATACGACGAGAAAACCTTGACGTTTTTTAATGCCCAAAGCGAAGTCAAGAAATGCTTGCTCAATGGCCTCGAAAGTCCCCCAGTAATCAAGATGGTCCGCCTCAATATTGGTCACTATGGCAACACTCGGGTTCAGTTGCAGAAAGGCTCCATCGCTTTCGTCGGCTTCGGCAATAAAAAGGCTACCTGTGCCTAGATGTGCATTTGCTCCACTTTCATTGAGTTCACTGCCGATGGCAAAGGATGGATCCGCTCCCGCATGTTGGAGTGCAACCGTAACCATCGACGTTGTAGTCGTTTTCCCATGAGTACCCGTGACGGCGACGCCCGTAAATCCGCTCATGATTGCGCTCAAGGCCTCCGCGCGGTTCATCACTCGTTTGCCTATACGGGTCGCCTCAACACGTTCAGAATTTTTTGCTGGGATAGCGGTTGAAAGAATTATTGTGTCTATTTCATCGACATGGGCTGGATCATGACCGATCATGGTGTCAATTCCGACCGCACCGAGGGCCGAAAGTCTTCGTGAATCTTTTGCGTCGCATCCGCTGACGTACACGCCACGTGAGGCCAAAATTTTTGCGATCCCGGACATCCCGGCACCACCAATTCCCACCACGTGCACACGACCCAAATCCCGCAAAGCCACGCTCAATATCTCCTTTTCAACGTGAAAGCCACCTTTATGAACACGATAACCCCCAACGCGCCAATTCCTTAGCAGCATTTGGTGAGTTCCCAATATTCATTGCAGCCTCCATGTTTGCAAGTTCGCGCACATCACGGATGAGAGGCAATATTTCACCCACGATCACTTCTGGAGTGAATCCTGAATTTTCATACACACGAGCTGCCCCACTATCAATTAACTTTCTCGCATTTCGCTTTTGTTCACCGTTTCCAATAGGTAGCGGGACAAAAATTGCAGGAATACCAACGGTTGAAATCTCAGCAACTGTCATGGCTCCAGCGCGGGCAATAACTAAATCAGCCGCGCTGTAGGCCAAGTCCATGCGATTTATGAATGGAACGGGGATGTAGCAGGCACCTGAGGGGTCGATGACCTCACTTCCTGGTTCAAAGTTTGCACCACCAACCGAGTGAAGAACGCTCACGCCAGCCGCCAGTAACTCAGGTAATACCGCCGTACATACGGAATTAATTGATTGTGCGCCCTGGGAGCCACCAAATATAAGAAGGACGGGGCCAGTTTCCGGAAGTCTGAAAAATTGACGAGCCACAACTCGCTCGCGATGTCGGTCGAGTTGAACAATATCTTCACTCAGTGGCATTCCAATAACACGAGCATTGGGAATAACGCCATCAAACATGGTTGCTACATTCGATGTGAGTCTCGACCCAAGTTTATTTGCTAACCCAGCAGTTGAATTCGCTTCGTGAACAATTACGCAGATGCCCAAACTCTTTGCCGCCAAATATGCAGGGGCACTCGCATATCCACCGAATCCAATAACGACATCCGTCTTATTTTCCTTCATAAACTTGCGAGCCAATCTGATGGATGTGAGAAATTTTGGAACGAAAGCGACAGCCTGCCCGTTTATTTTTCTGGGAAAAGGCGCTGACGGTAGTAATTCAAGCGCAAGCCCGGTTGGCGGCACCAATGTCGTGTCCAGACCTCGATCCGTTCCCATGATGGTGACTTCGGATGTGGGATCGAGCTCGAGAATGGCTCGGGCAGTATTAATGGCCGGATATACGTGACCGGCACTTCCACCGGCGGCAAGGACGAATTTCATTGCGTTTTTCCTTGTGAACTCTCGAGGCTAGCGTCGACGCATGGCGGAAGCTGTTTGCCTACGCCGAATAATGTGACGAGCTCGAGGTTCATTCCGAGCGCAGGCCAGCAACATTCCTATTGCGATCAAAGTGGGGATGAGTGAGGAACCGCCATAGGAAACAAGTGGGAGAGGCACTCCTGTTACGGGTAGCAGTCCGAGAACGGCACCGATGTTGATTACTGCTTGGACCACGATCCATGACCCTACGCCGGCTGCCGCTAGGCGCACAAATGGTTCCTGCGAATTCCTGCTCAGCCTAAAAATTGAGAAGGCCAAAATGCCGAAGAGTAGCAGTACTGCGGATGTTCCAATTAAGCCCAACTCTTCCCCAATAACAGGAAAAATAAAGTCAGTATGCGCCTCAGGAAGTGAGCCCCATTTCTCACGACTACCGCCTAGCCCAACGCCCCATATACCACCTGTTCCCAGGGCGTATTGGCCTTGTGCGACCTGCCAACCAAACCCGAGGCGATCCGCATCCGGATTGAGCCAGTTGGTAATGCGTTCCATGCGATAAGGCGCGGCAAGAGTCAGCAGCCATACGGCAAAAAGGCCAAAGCCACCAAAGAGTGCAAAAAGACGAACAGGAATCCCCGCCGCAAAAAGAATTCCGCACAAAATTGCCGCAAGCATTAAAGTGTTTCCAAAATCACCCTGTAACAAAACTAGAATCATCATGATTCCAGCGACGGGAAGAATTGGTACCAAGATATTCCGCCAAGTCGGAATGTGACGATCTTTGCGGGTCAAGACCTCTGCGCCCCAAATAACAAGCGCTAACTTGGCAAACTCACTGGGTTGCAGTCTAAACGGACCGAATATTTCAATCCAGTTTCGTTGACCAGCAACTTCAACACCAATGATGAGAACCAAAATGAGGAGTACAAACGCGATCGTGAGAAATACCCAAGCGCTCTTGCGCCAAAATTGAATTGACGAACGAGCGGCGAAAATTAAAGCGATGACTCCAGCAACAGCGAAAAGCGCCTGTCGCTGGGCCAACGTATAGGCAGATCCAAAAATGCGGACGCTTTCTACCGATGAAGCAGAAAGTACCATGATCAAGCCGAGCCCTAGCAATAGCAGTGTGGAGCCCATAATCAAGTAATAAGTACTTAAAGGATGCTCCGCCAATAAGACGAAACGAGATTTTTTATAGGCTTCGTTCACCTTGGAAAATCCTGCAGAAATAGGCCGCGTGGGGAGAGACATCAATGGCCCAATTCATTCGCCACGGCGTTGGCAAAAATTTCACCGCGGTGTGAATAGTTCTTAAACATGTCCCATGAGGCGCAACCCGGTGCTAGTAAAACGGTGTCACCTCTGACCGCCCGTTCATGTGCGATCTGGACAGCCTCGTTCATGGCACTAGTCTCTCGAGTGACCAGTGTGATTACTGGGACATTTGGTGCGTGTCGAGTGAGGGCATCAGCAATTATCGGAGCATCGGTTCCCAGCAAAATTACCAATTTAAACCGGCCAGCATGAGCCATTACGAGTTCATCAAAATCCTGCCCCTTCGCCAATCCCCCGGCTACCCAAATCACCGAAGGGTACGAGGAAAGGGATCTATGTGCCGCATGCGCATTCGTAGCCTTAGAGTCATCGATGTATGTGACACCCCCCTCACTGGCGACCAATGCGTTTCGATGTGGGGCGGGGTTAAAACTACGAAGCCCATCACGCACCGCTGTCGGTGACACACGATTTTCCTCGGTAACAGTCACTGCACCAAACGCACGAGCTAGTGCCGAAGCTGCAAGGGCATTCTCCGTGTTGTGATCTGCCGCAGGATGAATGTCACTGACAAGTGCCAATTCCTGGGCATAATCCCTGCGATTGGGAATAAAGGCACGATCCACGAGCGCCCCGTCAACCACACCCAATTCACTCAGCCCCGGAGTGCCACGCGTGAAACCGACCGCACGACAGCCTTCCATGACATCGGCTGATTCGACCATGGACAACGTTGCGTTGTCATGGCCGTTGTACACGGCTGCAAATTGAGTTCGCTCATATATAAGAGCTTTTGCATTTGTATATTCATTGAAATTTCCAAAGTGATCAATGTGATCTGATGCAATGTTGAGACATACAGATGCCCATGGACTCATAGTGTGAACAAACGGCAGTTGGGGGGCGCCTACTTCAACTGCAATCACGTCAAGCTCGTCATGCAGCACAACACCGACAAGTGAATGTCCAATATTTCCCGCCGCCTCTGTGCGAAGCCCTGCAGCCCGCAAAATGGAGTCCAGCATGAGTGTTGTCGTCGTCTTCCCGTTAGTGCCGGTCACGCACAGCCATTGAGCACCACCACTTTTCGGGCGAATTCTCCACGCTAATTCGAGTTCCCCCCAGATGGGGATTCCCTTAAGTTTCGCCTGCCGATGGAAATGGTGTTGGGGAGGTAATCCAGGAGACGTCACCACTAAATCAAAACTCTGCTCGGGAAGTTCATTGGCCTTCAAGAACACCGATGCGCCAAGGGAACCGAGAATATTTGCGCGTTCACTCACTTCGTCATTTGATGAAGAATCGATGATGCTCACCTTGGATCCCAGTTGCATTAGGGCATCGGCTGCTGCAAAACCAGCAATACCTAGACCCAAAACACCGACGTGCAGCGATGACCAATTTGCGTCACGGGATGTCAACTCTTCAAGATTATGCATCAAGCTCGAACCCATTCAGCATAAAAAATCGTTAGTCCCGCACCGATGCAAAGCCCCTGAATAATCCAAAACCTAACCACGATTTGGATCTCGGGCCACCCAAGCATTTCAAAATGGTGATGCAAGGGAGCCATTCGAAATATTCTCTTGCCCGTTAATTTATAGGAGCCGACTTGCCCAATCACCGATAAAGTTGTGATGAGGAAAAGACCCGCAATCAAGGGCAGTAAGAGTTCCGTGCGAGTCAGTACTGCCAGGCCTGCAATTCCACCACCCAAAGCGAGCGAGCCCGTGTCTCCCATGAAGATTCGGGCAGGGGAAGTGTTGAACCACAAGAAACCAAAACTCGCGCCAGCCGTAGCTGCCGCAACCATTGCCAGGTCAAGTGGATTTTGAGTGTTGTAACAGAACTCAGTGACTTCGAATGCGCAGTTTTGCCCATATTGCCAAATTGCTAGCAGCACATAAGCCAAGAAACTCATGATTGCCGCGCCAACGGCTAGACCATCAAGACCATCTGTGAGATTGACGCCATTGGTTGTCGCTGTCACTAAGAACCACACCCAAAGCAAGAACAGTCCCAATGGCAAGACAATGCTCGTGTCTCGGACGAAAGAAATAGCCATCGAAGCAGCTGTGTTCCCCGTGGCATCGGGGAATTGAACGGATAAGTAAGCGAACGAAAATGCTACAACCGCCTGTCCAATCAGTTTCGTTCTGGCTCTGAGACCGGTACTTCTTTGTTTGAAGATTTTCAAATAGTCGTCTGCTAAACCAACTAAACCTAGACCAACCATCAAATACAGGACAAGTAACGCGGAAATTGAAACGGGTCGCCAAGTAACTAAATGAGTGAGAAAGTAACCCCCAAGAACGGCGATGATAATGGCGAGTCCACCCATGGAAGGGGTGCCGCGCTTACCTTCGTGTGCGGGATAAAGCCGGCCCTCTTGTGATGCCCGAATCGCCTGAGAGTAACCGTGTTTACGCAATAGGTTAATGAGTAGAGGAGTTCCAAGAAAGGAAATCAAAGTCGCTATCGCACCCGCAATAACGACTAGCCTCATGGAGCTCCCTGCTCTCGATCAGTTCCTGACTCAAAGTCCTCACTAACACTACTTAACGAAAGTTCGATAACCTCACTAGCCACTCGGTCAAGTCCGATTGATCGAGATGCTTTCACCAAAACAATGTCACCCGGCTCCAACTCCTTGGCCAGTAACCCCATGACTTCATCGATGTCAGAGACCCAAGCCGACTCTTTGCCCCACGACCCCTCATTTGAAGCCGCCAAGTGCATTACTTTCGTCCCTGTACCCACGCAAACTAAACGCGAGATATCTAGACGGACCGCTAACCTGCCAATAGCGTCGTGTGCGTCAAGAGAGTAATCACCCAACTCCCGCATCTCCCCTAAAATCGCCCACGTGCGGCGACGAGGCTCCCGGGAACCCAATTGAGCCAGGGTCTTAAGAGCTGCCCGCATCGACTCAGGGTTAGCGTTATAGGAGTCATTGATTACGGTTACACCATTTGCGGCTTGGGTGACTTCCATGCGCCAATTACTGATCACATCTACGTTGCCGAGAAAATCGCACGCAGTGTGAAAAGGCACTCCCGCAGCCACACTTGCACTCAGGGCCGCCAAGGCATTACTGACATAGTGCTCACCAATTAATTTGACATGAACCGCATGTGTAACACCCTGATAGGTCGCATTGAAGCGCGTTGTTCCATCAGGTTCCATACTGACATTGCTGGCATAAATGTCACTGCCTCGCGTCTCTCCAAATGTCAAGTGCGAGCATTTGAGTCCCTCGCTCATCCGAGCGACAAATGGATCGTCTTGATTAAGGATTGCCACTCCGGTGCTCGGTAACGAGTGGACTAATTCTCCTTTGGCTTTCGCAATATTTTCAATGCTGCCCAGTAATTCAATATGTGCTGAACCAACGTTGAGCACAACACCGATATCAGGCACAGCAATTTCCGCCAGAGTAGAAATATGTCCAATCCCGCGCATACCCATTTCTAAAACGAGAAATTGAGTTTCGACGCCAGCGCTGAGAATCGTGAGTGGTAGACCAACTTCCGTATTAAATGAACCAGGCGGGGCAACACATTGACCGTACTGTCCCAAAATGCCTGCAATCAAGTCCTTGGTCGACGTTTTTCCACTCGAGCCCGTTATACCGATAACTCGAGCGGTGAGCACATTGAGGCGGACCCAGTGAGCGATCTGACCCAAGGCAATCAATGGATCTGATACTCGAAGCAGAGGAAGATCTTCAGGGACCGGTTGTGTCGAGCCTATTGCGACAATAGCCAAAGTTGCTCCAGCCGCCTGAACGTCTGCCAAAAAAACATGTCCATCAACCTTTTCCCCAATGAGTGCCACATAAATTCCGCTATCAATGGGGTTTCGAGAGTCTACGTAAAATCCAGGAATATTGAGGACCTGTTCGTGTTCGAAGCCAGTAAGAGTGCCGCCCGTGATTTCCTCAAGTTGTTGCGCTGTGAAGTCAATCATGTTAACCCTTTTCTCCTAACAGTTCGCTCACAACGTCAACATCACTAAATGCAATCGTTCGGCCCATAACCTCTTGACCACGTTCGTGGCCTTTACCGAGTATTGCCACTACATCGCGGCCATCGGCCAATTCCCAAGCGCGAGTGATCGCTGTACGCCTGTCGCCTATCTCGACCACATGCGATCCCGGGCATTCGGCAACACCCTCGAGGATCTGTTTACGAATTTCGCCTGGATCCTCTGAACGCGGATTGTCATCTGTCACGATAACGATGTCAGACAGGCTGGCACTCACGCGACCCATCGCCGCACGCTTGCTGGTATCTCGATCCCCACCAGCACCCAAAACAGTAATGACTCTCCCACTGAATTGGTTTTTTAGGCCTGTTAAAAATTCCTCGATTGACTCAGGTGAGTGGGCATAGTCCACGAAGAATGAAACATCGCCGCGTTTGCCGACCAACTCACCCCTACCGGGCACGGTGGCCTTAGAAATCGCTTGGACCACATTGTTACCACGGATACCCACATGATCGAGAACCGAGAGTGCGATAGCCGCATTTAATACATTTATTTTTCCTGGTAATGCCAACGAGTCAAATGTGATTTCCTCACGTGGCCCACTGATAGTCCAAGAAGAACTCGAAGGCGTGTTATTGCCTCGACTGATTTTCCAGTCCGGTGATCCCAGCGTCCCCACGGATTCGAAAGGGATTGTTGCTTTCTTGCACAGTTCCACTCCCCAAGAACTGTCTGTACAAATCAACGCGAATCGAGCAAATTTTGGTGTAAAAAGTTGAGCCTTTGCAGCGAAATACTCATCCATTGAACCGTGGTAATCCAGATGATCGTGTGAGAGGTTAGTAAATGCCACACAATCGAATTGCAATCCATTGACTCGATGCTCAGACAAAGCAATGCTAGAGACTTCCATCGTGATGATTTTTACGCCCGCCGTCCTCATGCGTGCGAGTGTACGAAAAAGATCAGGCGCTTCAGGGGTTGTCCGGGTGCTCACGACTTCTTCACCGTCGATCAACGTAGCAAGAGTGCCAATCAACCCCGCACTCATCCCAATTGCACGAGCAGCTTGGTAAATCATGCTGGTCGTCGTGCTTTTTCCGTTCGTTCCCGTGACTCCAATTACTATTATGTTCGATGTTGGATCGCCGTAGACTAATTTGCATACATCACCGAGACAGACCCTTGGATCTTCGACCTCGAGTATGGCAATGGTGCGCGGGATATCCAATTCCGAAATCAGTTGGATTCCCGCGGGATCGGTTAAAATTGCCGATGCCCCGCGCTGAATCGCCTCACCGACGAAGCGAGCGCCATGCACAGATCGACCGGGCAATGCAGCGAATAATTCCTTCTCTGCGATGCGCGTCGAATCTAATGAAACACCATTAACAACCCCACTGGGGTTACCTGAAAGTCCAGCACCGATAAGGGAAGCAATCTCGACAACCGATGTCGAACTCACGTCAACCTCCAAAAGTCAATGCAAGTTTAGGTGCTTGTGAACCAGTTGGTGGAATCTCCAATGCCCCAAGTGCGTAACTCGAAACTTTCTTGAAAACCGGAGCTCCCAATTCACCACCATAACGTCCGCTTTGCGGTTGAGATATAAACACTGCGACAACGAGTTGTGGATTGTCTGCTGGAACCATGCCCACGAATGAGGCGATTACCTGATTGTTATATCCGCCTGTTCGTTTGTCAACAACTTGGGCAGTTCCCGTCTTGCCGCCTACCCGGTAGCCCGGTATTTTGGCATTCGTCGCAGTTCCACCTTCACCCACAACACTTTCTAGCATCGCTCTGACTTGTATTGCGGTCTCACGCGAAACGACGCGCGTTGTATCGGGTGCTTCGGGTTCTTCAAAACTTCCATCTGAATGAACGATTTTCTTGACTAAAGACGGTTCAACACGCAAGCCGTCATTAGCAATAGTCGAGAAGACGCTGGCAACTTGCACTGCGTTCACGCTGAGCCCTTGCCCGAATGCGATCGTAGGAAAAGATGTTGGGGACCAGTCCTTGTACTCGGGAACGAACCCGCTAGTTTCCCCAGGAAATCCAAGCCCTGTCGGTTGACCAATTCCGAACTTCTTTAAATATTTGGAAAGTTTCTTTCCACCTATCCGTTCGGCGGCCAGTATCGTTCCGATGTTGCTGGACTTGGCCATCACTCCACTAAGTGTCAAGTTCAAGGTTCCATGGGGTGTCGAATCACGGAAATCCTTATCGCCTCGTGGAAGCGAACCCGGAACTTTAATGGGTGTGTATGGCGTTGCCGCACCTTCATTGATGACAGCAGCCAGAGTCATTACTTTGCTTGTCGAACCGGGTTCAAATGCAGAAGTCAAAGGCCTGTTGTTGAGATTTCTTTGAGCGCTTTGCGTTGGAAAGTTTGGGTCAAAAGTTGGAGCAGTTGCCAAAGCTAAAATCTGCCCACTCTTGGGATCCATAACGACAACGGTTCCGTCAATGGCACCTGATTTTTGTACCGCCAGAGCGATTTCTTTTTGGGCAAAATACTGAATGTCACGATCAATGGTGAGCTCAATATCGACGCCAGGTTGGGCGTCAATTCGCACCGATGAACCCGTTGGGATCGCCCTGCCCCCTGGTCCTCGCTCATACGTTGATTTTCCAGGTGTACCACTGAGTTGATCATTGAAGGCGTACTCGTATCCGCCGAGTCCAGAGCCTTGTGCCCCCACAAATCCAATGACATTTGCGGCGAGATCCCCTGATGGGTAAATTCTCCGGGAAGTATTTTCACTAAATACTCCCGGGAGGCGTAGTGCCGATATTTGCTCCCAAATTTGTGGAGTGACTTCCTTGGCGAGATACATGAAGCGACGATCTCCCGTCAGACGTTTCGCCAAAATGTCTGCGTCTGCCCCCAAAATGGGAGAGAGAGCCTGAGCAACTGAAACTGGATCTGTGACCATTGTTTGATCCGCAGTTATGTTCTTGGCATCGACGGTAATGGCCAAAGGTTCGCCTGATGAATCTAATATCGATCCACGCTCAGCAGGTAATTCAACGGTTTTCAACCTTTGATCCAGTGCAGCCGATGCAAGTTTGTTTCCCTGAACAGCTTGAAGGTCAATAAGCCTGCCTGCAAAAATCATGAGAATGAGAGTGGACACGACAATAAGAATGGTCCCTCGCTTACGGGTATTGCCTAAGTTTATTCTGGCGGCCCCGTAATCACCGAAGTTACGTCCACCCCTACTGACACTCATGGATGCTCAACTCTTGACTTCATTTGCTACCTACTCGACCGCATTTGAATCAAGTATGAGATCTTCGGACAGCACCTGTGAATTAATCAAAGTTGGCTCCGACCACTCACCTGCCTCCCGCTGCGTATCTGCTGCTGCCGGATCATAGTTCTCCCCCAATGCAGGTGGCAGCCCGGAAATCGAAGAAACTTCGGCGGCCTCACCGACCGTCGCATCGGCAGGGGTAGCTAATCGAACACCCCGTGCAGGTTTCGGTTTGCCCAATACCTTGCCGCTTGGGATCTGAATAAATGCAGGGGTCGGACTCGGGACCATGCCTAAACTACGAGCCTTTTCTTCCAAGACTGTTGGCGCAGCCAGTGCCGCAACACTTTCAATCAAAGTTGCTTCGGTTCGACCGAGCTCAGTCTGAGTTGTTCTTAACTCACTCAACGTGAATGCCCCTTGCGCCAAAGTCGTATTGATCAACAGCATGCCAAAGAAGCCAACACCTAAAACACTTGCAAGCACGATTACAAACATGCCCCGACTGGCCTTACGTACTCGAATCGGTGCTACCAAACGTAGGTTCTCGCGGGTGCGTCTGCGAACCCCCCTGGTCGCGTACTCGGTGACGGATTCATTTGACCCATTGAGTGAGTGGTCAAGTTGCGGGGCAGCGCTCATGCAGCAAACCCCTCTCTCTTTTCGGAAAGATCGCGAATACGAATGCGCTCTGCGGCTCGAAGTCGAACTGAAGCTGAGCGAGGGTTTTGATGAATCTCCTGTTCGGTTGCCTTTTCAGAACTTCGAGTCAGAAGCCTCAATTCAGGCTTGGCGGCATCTGGGATTACTGGGAGGTCATGGGGAACATTCGCCACACTTCGTTGAGTGAACACCTGTTTGACAATTTTGTCCTCGAGTGATTGGTACGACATTGCCACTATTCGACCACCCACTGCTAGTGAGTCAATTGCAAGCGGAATTGCACGCTCCAGAACGGTCAGCTCAGAATTCACCTCAATTCGCAATGCTTGGAAAGTCCGTTTTGCTGGGTTGCCGCCAGTGCGTCGCGCAGCTGCCGGAATAGCTTCTCTGATTAAGTCAACCAATCGTGCAGAGTGATCAAAGGGCTCGACCTTGCGCTCACGGATTACCCGTTCGACGATCCGAGTGGCAAATTTTTCATCACCGTAATTACGCAGAATTCGTACCAGTTGACCAGGCTCGTATGTGTTGAGAACTTCGGCCGCAGTGATACCTGAGGATTGATCCATTCGCATGTCAAGAAAGGTGTCTACGGAATATGAAAATCCACGCTCAGGTTCATCGAGTTGCATACTGGAAACTCCGAGATCAAATAAAATTCCTTGCACTCCCGAAAAATTGTTATCTGCGAGCACCTCTGGTATTCGGTCGTAAACCGCATGAACCAGAATGACGCGGGATCCAAATTGTGCAAGCCTTTGCGCTGACAATTCGATTGCACTGAGATCACGATCAAGACCAATGACGGTTAGTTCTGGAAAAGCGTTGAGGGCCAATTCACTGTGCCCACCATGCCCCAATGTTGCGTCAATGAGTACCGCATTGGGTTGGTCCAATGCAGGAGCCAGCAATGCCAAAACCCGGTCCGCGAGGACAGGTGTATGGCGGGGCTCGATTGACATGTGAGTTAACCCCAGGACCCTACGAGAATCGACAAAAAATAAACAAGGCTTCCAGTAGCAATACCGGCGGCAGCAATCGCTGCTCCGGTGCGAACTCCGCTGGGAATCAGGTCGACCTGATTATGGAGATATTCATTAATGGTGCTCATTGCTGCTTCTTTCCCTCGTGGAACACGATTCGCGGTCGGGTTCTATCCTTTTTCCTGAAGTGATGTGTTTGGTCAATCAGGTCTCCGCCCGCTATCACCAACTCTCGCCAAACCATGTTGTCTGTCGCGCGCCCTGACATCGGGGAAGTGATGTCAGGATCAAAGAGCGGGTGGAGACCTCATTGGCCAATCCGAATTAGAAAATTCCCGGTATTACCTCCTCGCTAAGGGCGGAAAAGCCTGCTTCTTGACCTGCGAGGTATTCATCCCACGCTGGCGCATTCCAAATCTCTAGGGTGCTTCCGTTACCAACGACGACTACATCTCGGTCTAAATCCGCATATGAACGAAGCTCCGAGGGGACCATGACTCGGCCCTGGCGATCTGGAATTTCGTCGACCGCCCCCGAGAACAGAACCCGAAGATAAGCACGAACGCTGGAATCGGAGCGCGAAGCCACACTCAGCCGCTCGGCATAGGTGGCAAACTCCGCGCTGGGCCACACCACGATTGATCGCTCTTGGCCACGTGTGAAAACCAGACCTGCTGCCAACCCTTCTCGGTATTTGGCCGGAAGCACTAAGCGCCCCTTTTCATCAAGGCGCGGAGATTGGGTACCAAGAAACATGTGTCCCACCTCTCACTTTGACCCCATGAAGCACCCGGGTAACTCCCAGTGGCGCCACGATACTCCATTTTCCTCCACAGTCAACCCCTAGACCCCAATTTCTATGGAAATTCCTCCATTTGGTTTCAGGCCTTGACGCAGGTCCCGATTGACGGCCCATATGTACGGAAGTGCGGCCTCTCACCCTTAGGGTGAGGGCGTGCTAACACCAAGAAGCCTTTTGATCGGCGTCGCGATCGTGGTTTTGGTGAGCAGTTGCGCTCCATCCACACCGACCGACATGACTGCCCCTAGCCCACCGGCTAGCGACTCACCGTCTACGAGCTCACCTACGGCTGCTGCTTCCGATTCGGCAATACCCAGCCCCACATCCAGTCCGAGCGTTGCCCAGACCCTTCATCCGCTCACAGGGTTGCCATATATCGAGTTGCCACGCCCAGCCGCGTTCGCTGGCCTACCCCAAGTGCTCGCGGTCAAAATTGATAACACGCGAAACGCCCAGCCACAGGTCGGAGTGGAAGTGGCTGATCTGGTCTACGTCGAAGAAGTGGAGTACGGCATGACCCGTCTTGCCGCGATTTTCAGTACGACCATTCCCTCACGAATTGGGCCTGTGAGATCCGCTCGAATCACCGATATCGACCTTCTGGCTCAATACGGTTCACCGGCTTTTGCTTTCTCAGGTGCCCAACGCAAACTGTGGCCGGCCCTCGCCGATGCACCCTTTATTGACGTTTCGGCAAATAAAGTCCCTCAAGATTACTCGCGCGACTCGACTCGAAGGGCTCCCTACAATTATTTTTTTGATGCCGCAACTGCGCTGACACAAGCGGATGGCGTGTCGCAAGTCAAGGACGTGGGTTTTACCTTCTCCCAAGCGGTTCCCACCGGTGGAAGCCCTGCAGTCAGCGCGGAACTCACATGGCCCTCCTCAACCCTTAAATTCCAATACAACGGGGGCCGCGAACAGTACGCGGTTCAACTCAATGGTGAGCGAGCAAGTTTTGAACGAGTTGGGCAAGGCGAAGGCAAAGTCTGGGCTGACACAGCGGTGATTCAGTTTGTTAAACAAACCCAGTCCGCCTATTTTGACAAAGGCGGTGGCAACACACCGCACGTCGAGACAATCGGCTCGGGCAAGGCCATGATTTTACGGAACGGTCAACTATTCAATTCCCTATGGTCTCGACCCGATTCTCAATCAGGAACAACTTTCACGGATACGGCCGGTAACCCAATTCCCTTTCACCCCGGCCACACTTGGATTGCTTTGTATAACAAAGATCGGGATGTCACGCTCAAAGGAGTGCAAGCAACTCCGACGCAGTCTTTAGACAACTGACCAGCTGCACCATTAAGCGCTGAACATGATCCGATTACCACTTGCTTCAAAGTAGAAAATTGCTAACTGGCCAAACTCACGAGCAATCTGCAATCCGAGTTCGGGGCTCATCCCCCAGGCCATGAATCCCGGTTCCCTGTGAGTTTGATCAGGGGAAAACCCGTCTGCTTCCCAAATGTCAGTGCAATGTTCCCCAAGTCTGGCCAATAAAAGTTCATTCGCTTGATTATTTATTGCAATACTTGGGCGTTCCGGTCCCGGATTCCATGCCGTAATTACTACTCCACCCAATGCGCGTGCACGCACAGATTCTGTGCCCTCTGACCACACATGAGAACCAATTGGGCGCATTTCCACGTGAGCGCATTCATATATCTCGAGCAAATCCTCCCGCCCCGGTTCATCCCGCTTTGCCACAGCACACTGCAAAAAACGATCTCCCGCCTCAACTACGCTGATCCACACCCGCCAATAATCATCGGCTTGAACATCGCGCACCAACACCGACTGCGCATCCGCAGAAAAGGCAATAACACTCCAGCGAGTAATTGATCCTGCTAAACCCACACCCGCGGATTTCCCCGCTGCTTCCTTTGCGCACAAGAGCGCAATTGGATTAACTACCTGGGAGAGTTCCTGCTCAACTGGAGTGAAGGTCTTCACCAGCCGACTGACATCACGATCCATAAATTCGATATCAACCCCAACCCCGTGATGGGCAGCAACCCCCAATGCATATTGACCCGTATGTGAAATGGAGATGTATATTTCAGCCGAGCCGCCTCTCCAAAGTGGGGCCCCCAGCTGTGAATAAACGAGGTCGCCTAGCGCCTCACCCGATAATTTATGTGCCGCCTTACGGGCACAACAACGACCTAGTTCCCGCATTTCTCCCACTCCGCTGGAAACTGCCGAATCAGTATTGAGAAAACCAAGGACCATTTCAATGCCCGGTGGTGCAGACAGGACATCATGGAGATCGGGCAAAGAAGCCATAGGAAGATTTTGTCCTACGCGAATTCAAAGACCGGTACACCCCTCCCCATTACCCCCCTTAGCGACGTGTCATAGTTGACTACCAATTTCCGGTGTCGCCGAAAAATTTAACGAGAAAAAGGAGGGGAAACAATGCGGAGTGTCCTAGATGACGAACAAGAATTCACCGACACCGCCTATTCCCTCCTCGCCGCTCAACGCGAACACTTAACAACCCGGATGGAAAACCTTTCCCTTGCCGCCTCAACGGGAACCGGACAAGATGATCTTGAGCGTGAGGCCCATGCAGATAACTTGCGCTCACAACTACGTTCGGTCGAGGCGGCTAAAGACCGCCTCTACTTCGGGCGAATCAACAGCGACACTCAGGAGACTCATCGAATCGGTCGGATTGGTCTTCGCACAGAAACTGGGGACATGGCCCTCATTGACTGGCGCGCACCCAACGCTGCACCTTTCTACCAAGCAACAACCGCAAACCGAATGAATACAGTCTTGCGAAGACGTATTTCCATCAAGCCCATCGATGGAAAGCAGGTCGTCACCCACGTAGACGACGAAATTCTCACCGAGCCCGGCGAGGGTAGTTACCAAGCAGCAAAAGATGCCGTCGCCACTCCACGCGATGGTCGAATGGCAGACATACTTGCCACAATCGCCACAGATCAAGACGTAATTATTCGGAGTCCACTTAATCAAATTACCGTAGTTCAAGGCGGTCCCGGCACAGGAAAAACAGTTGTCGCCCTGCACCGCGCCGCTTGGTTGCTGTACACATACCGCGAGCGACTGGCAAAAGACGCAATTTTGATTGTGGGACCAAGCAACGCATTTTTGAGATACATAGATCAAGTGCTACCAAGCCTCGGTGAAACCGACATTGTGTTGTTAACCCCGGGACAACTTTTTCCCGGCATAAACGCCACAATCGAGGACTCTTTTCAAGTTTCGAGAGTCAAGGGCCAAACCGTAATGGCGCAGGTACTGGCCAACGCTGTCTCGAATTGGTCAAATATCCCCGACTCACAAATCAACATAACAACCGATGGTGGGACCAAACTTCACATTACGAGGAGCCAGATTCGCGACTGTGTGAAGTCACTGTCCAAGCGCGGTACCTACCATTTGAATCGAGAGATTTTCCTCAAACGGGTCCTTGAATACCTGGCGCGAAACCTGGCTAACGACCAAGGGCACGAGAATCTTGACTTCGAAACGAGGAACGAACTGCTGGGTGACTTCATCGACGATCGCAACGTGCGTCGCGTTTTGAACCTCATGTGGATGCCGACCACCCCACAGAAAGTTCTCACGAAATTATTTGCTGATCGTGATTTTCTCAAACTTGCTTCCAACGACATACTTTCAACCCAAGAACAGAATTTACTCTTTCGTGAAGCTGGCAGCCCATGGACCATCGACGACGTAGCACTTTTAGATGAGTGTGCAGAACTCCTTGGTGATTGGGTACGCCCCGTTGCAAAGGCTCGCGAGTCACGTTCTGACTATATGGAACTTGACGCGGGTGAAATGCGCTACGGAAATCGCGACAGTCAATCTGCTCGTACGTCGACCGTCGCGGAACGCGCTTATCTTGATCGCGAGTGGATTTATGGACACATTGTCGTTGATGAAGCACAGGAACTCAGTGAAATGGCATGGCGAGCCATACAACGTCGAGCTGTACGAAAGTCGATGACAATTGTGGGTGACCTTCAACAATCGTCACATCCCGCTGGCGCTCGAGACTGGAATGAGGCCTTAGCCTGGGCAGGTGAAAAACTATCGCTCTTCAGCCTTAGTGTCACCTACCGCATTACTGAAGAGACTGTACAAACTTCAATCGAGCAATTAATGAAAGCGGGCGGGACAGCACCCGAGTTGGTCTCAATTCGTAATGGATCCCCCACCGTTAATGTCAGCTTAGGAGAAGACGACATTCTGGCTTTTCTAGCAAAGACTATGGAGGGTCACGCTGGGCGCGCATGTGTGATTTTACCGGACTCACTCTTACCTAAATGGCAAGAAAAATTTGATAATAAGTTACCCGACATTGGTTTTGGGCCGTCCGCGATCGACTTTCGCATCGCAGTGTTAAGTGCAAAGGAAACCAAAGGCCTCGAATTCGACGTTGTTTTTGTTATTAATCCTGACCAAATAGGCCTTCAGGGTGTGCGCGGCTCCGACATTTTTGTCGCTTGCACCCGAGCAACTCATCAGCTTTATCTTCTCGAAGTGGGACCGGACTAATTACCGACATCCAGAGGCTTGAGTCCGCGAGCAATAGCGATTAACTGTTGGAAGGTGAGGCCAACGCTCTCAATAATTATTGATGTTCTCCCTGGGATTTCCATTACGAGCAAACCACCAAATAACTTGACGTCCGCTCGCGAACAAACCTTTTTCAGCTGAACTGCACTGTCAGGTTCAGGTACAGCACAGTTGGCGTAAATTGTTGATTGCACCTTCGTGTCACTTGCATCTATTTTTATCGTTCGTTTCGACACGATTCTTTGTCCCGGATCTGCCACTCGACGGGCAGCCCATGTCGTATTTGAGTACTTCTCCATTAACGAAAATGATCCATGGCGGTTCGTGTAATTAACCGTGACCAACATGGATGAATACCTAACCCCGTTTCCCGACTTTGGCTTTCTCGTGAAGGCCAGTACATCAATTCGTGATTCCTGAATCAAGTTGGCTCTTTTGGTCGGATAATAAAGATTCCCCTTGGAATTCAATGTCAACGCAGCACGTTGCCAAGTCGGAAATGACTCAACTATTGCATTGGCTGAAAATGAAGGTGCAGGAAGTATTCCCCCTATCACCAAAACGGTGACCACAAAAAACAACAGTCGCTGGGTGCGCACTCATTTCGTCCCATCTTCTCGGTCAACATTGGGTAGAATACACTTGTGACGCCGAGTCAGACCCCCTCAGAAGATCAGATCCCCTCAGAGGACTCGAGGCATCGAGCCCAACGGCCTAAGTTCATTTACTCTCACGGGAGTGAACCAGATCCGCGATATACCTTGGCCAATGAGCGGACATTTCTTGCTTGGATCAGAACGGGATTGGCCTTTATTGCTGGGGGTATCGCACTCAACGCCTTTACCGTGGATATGGCTGGTGATACACGAAAAACCATATCGATTATTGCTCTCGGCATTGGTTCAATTATTTCACTCTGGGCTTGGATTTCCTGGGCTCGCGTTGAACGATCAATGCGTGAACGTCAGCCCCTCAAGCACTCTCCCGCTCTGGTTCTGCTCTCGGGAACTGTCTTCGCCATTGCGGTAATCGCTGCCATTGCCTTCCTCTAAGTTAGATCATCCATGCGACCTATCGACGAAGGAATGCCACGGGAACGCACACTCCTATCGTGGCGGCGAACAGTCTTGGCCTTTTCAATCGCCAGTTTCGCCTTAGCTCGACTGGCACTTGCCGAGTCGCTCACCCTCGCTGAATCTCTTGCAGCAACGGCTCTATTAGTAATTGTTCTTATAGTTGTAATTTCGATGCGTCTCTATAGAGGATCCATGTCAGCTGTGGGAGTGTCAACTTTCATCGTTTCTGCAACCACTTTTTTACTTGGCGTTATTGAGATCCTGCTGGTACTCAAGGACTAATACGGAGGACACAGCGTGCTACCTCTAGTCCCTTTTGCTTTGATCGTCTTCCATAGAAAATGTCATGTCGACCTTGGGCAATAGTGGTGCCCAATCGAATACAACTTCAGTTCCCAGCACGACGTCTTGCAAAGATTTATTTTTTCGACTGACTATTGACCATAAGAGACCGAGGGCAAAGACAATCGAAAGAGCCGATCGAAGTGCGGCCAGCCCGAGTCCAAGGTTTTCGCCGTGCCTCTTTTGGACGCGTAGTCCCATCAATATATTTCCCAGTGAGCGACCTCCGACAGACCAACTCCAGGTCCAATAAAGCCACATAAGCAGGTACCCGATGATCAGTAAAGGAATTCCCATTGCTGCTGGCAGGGTGTAGAAGACACTCATTATGTATCGAAGTGCTTCCCAACCACCCCATGCACCCAAAACAAGTAGTGCGACAAGTGCGATATCGATGAATACAGCAATCAAACGACTGGTGAACCCAGCACTCAATCCTTGTATTGAGCGTGCTCGCTCTGGCAATGAACTAAAATATACCTGAGAACCAGGAACGAAAGTTTTGCTGAACTGACTAAAAGTCGGCATGTTCCACCGACCCTTCGTGCTCCTTGGCTCTCAATTTCTTGCGGAAAAGAATCCGATCGACAATATGACTAACAAAGTCATCTGTTTGAATCGCTTGGAAACGTACTGTTCCCAAAAGTCCGTCGGCGACACCGCCTGTGCTTTCGCGCACCAGACTCGGCAAATCAATTTCCTCAATTACGTAGTCAGCAATTTCCGTCATAGGAACTCGATCAAGGATCGGAGTGATGTCTGCTTGAGCGACAATTTCATTCACGTCGACGTGCTCTTTCACAATTTCATTTATGTCAATCCGGGAAATAACGGCATTCACCGCGATCGGAACAACCGTATCAAGAATTGATTTTGATATGGCCTTCGTGGACTCCGTAACCAAATAGATTGAGGTCTCAGTGGCGAATCGCGCAAGCCCTAAAGCGCCTGACCCAACTGAAGTCACTGCAGAAACTACGGAATTGCGGGTGTCCGTTTCATCCTGGGGATCCAATGAAACCTCAACTAAAATCTCTCGCCCATCCATTTGATAACTCACCGGTACATCATGTCTTACCAACTATGCTGCCCGTATAGGCATCCTAAAATCTTGGACAATTGGCATTCTCGCGATTGTTACCGGATTGGCCTTTTTTTTCACCGCAAGGATCATCTCAGGCAATGTTGATACTTCCGTGACACAAATTGATCTGCAGCCGTTTTACACCCCGCCAATCCCCTTGAGAGAAGACCTGGCGACATGCTGTGGCTTGGAGGTGTTGGGCACACGGCCGCTGCAGCGAATGGTGGCCCAACGGCGGTGAGTTGGTTAGATCAAATCTTTTCAGGGTTTGCACCGGGGTCAACGTGCGGCGATCCGATTCCCGTACTACCGCCGCTATAACAACTATTCGGAAGTAAGTGGACCAGTTTTTGCTTGAGGAAAATAGTCCTGTCCAAGGCCTGAAGTGCGCTTAGGCACCATCACTGATCTGTACCAAGACACAATTTCTTCACCATCTTGGTTCAAGCCTCGAGTTTTCATGCGAATGATTCCCATCTCAGGTCGGGATCCGCTCTCTCGCTTTTCAAGACACACGCTCTCCGCGTAGATGGTGTCGCCGATATACACCGGAAATGTAAGTTTGATGTCGGTCCAACCCAAGTTGGCCACTGCATTTTGGCTCATATCAATCACAGACAGCCCAAGGACTAGAGCTACCGTCAAACCCGAGTTAACAATTATTCGCCCTTGAGTGATCGGATTGCTTTGTGCTAGATGCGCATTGAAGTGGTTCTGGTTCGTGTTACACGTAAGAAGGGTGAACCAGGTCGAATCAGCCTCAGAGATGGTTCGCCCAAATGGATGCTGGTAGGTCGTGCCCACTTCGAAGTCTTCAAAAAAACGGCCCAGTTGGGCGGGGACTATTTCACTCACGGGTAACTCAAACCTCTTGTTCTCATTGTTCGCCGTCGGTGCGCTTGCGCCAACGATCCTCCATGCGGTTCATGAAGTTTGCATTCTTGGGAGCTTTTTGGGTCTTAGCCCGAAATGCCTTTACGTCTGGATCGGCATCAACTTCGTCTGCTGAAACGGCAGCCCCACCGGTAAACGCCGAATAGGTGAGTACCGCTCCGATCAACATAACGGTGAAGCCCGCCACGCCAACTGCGGGGCTGGTTGCAACACCGAGAACTAGAAGCCCTAAACCGGCAAGAACCGCGAGGACGCCAAGGGCGGCGCGCTTACGTGTTGCCCCGGTCCCTGCAGTGCGCAAATTTGACGCGAATTTGGGGTCATCCGCGTACAAAGCCTGTTCCATTTGTTCGAGCAGTTTCTGCTCATGTTCTGACAGTGCCACGCTGGTCCCCTTTCTTCTCGGTGCGATCTACTTGCTGATCACCCTCTACTCCCCTAAGGATATGACGAATCCTTCGGTAAGCAACCCCTCACCCCTCATTCCCGACAAATGTGACTGATTCGGGACTATTAATGATCAATTAATCCAGATTTGTTACTCATTGGATTAATTACTCACGAGGGGTATCTGGCGAGCCGATCACAGTTCTGGCCGGACGCACAGCCCCAGGACCAAACTTGTCGCGCAAAGTATCTATTGCTAGTTCAGCATCACGGCGACCATGCTCAGGCTCACCAAAAAGCAATTGATCGGGTGCTTCACCGGCCGCGAGCAGACCGTCAACTTTCACCCCAACTAGTCGAATCCGCACTCGCTGCAAACCGAGTGCTTCATAGAGTTTCCAGACGGTTGCATAAATCTCGTGAGATAAATCGGTATGAGCACCCGTCTTGGAACGAGTGATTGTGGTGAAGTCAGCAAACCTCAGTTTCACCGTCACGGTTTTGCCTTTATAACCGGCTTTGCGTAGCCGGGCAGCAACCTTGTCCGAGAGTGCGGTGAGTTCTGCACGGATTACCGTGGGGTCATCAACGTCATTGCTAAAAGTGTGTTCATTACTCACACTTTTTTCCACTTCATGTGGCACCACTGAACGAGGATCTCTGCCCCATGAGAGTTCATGAAGGTGGGTTCCACTTTGACCAAGTGCCCGATTGAGGGTTTGCACTGGAGTATTTGCAATATCGGCGACAGTCTGTAAGCCAAGACGGGACAGAACCTCTTCTGTTTTCTCACCCACTCCCCACAATGCGCTGATGGGAAGTGGGTGCAGGAAATCAATTACTCGATCTGCAGGGATCAGTAGCAGCCCATCAGGTTTAGCTCTTGTTGACGCAAGTTTTGCCACGAATTTGGTGCTGGCTACACCAACAGAACAGGTAATGCCCTGCTCGTCTGCGACCCGAGCTCGAATGAGTTCAGCAATGGTGAGTGGGTTGGATAGCCTTCGAATGGCTCCAGAGACATCAAGGAATGCTTCATCAAGGCTTAGCGGTTCCACGAGTGGAGTAACGGATTCAAATAGTGCCATTACATTACGACTTACTTCGGCATACTTTTCATGGTGTGGTGTGAGAAACGTTGCTTCAGGCGCAATTCTGCGGGCACGTGAAATTGGCATTGCTGAGTGAACACCAAGTGCACGTGCTTCATAAGTTGCGGTAAGGACTACCCCGCGATTTCCTTGAGCCGCGATAACAACAGGGGTTCCTTTAAGTTCGGGGTAGTCGCGCAACTCAACTGCTGCATAAAAAGCATCCATGTCAATGTGCAAAATATTGCAACCTGAATCATTGGCGCCAAAATCGAGTTTTCCGGTTTGGCGGCGCACTTGACTCCTGCTCATGTGCGCTCCTTAATCTCCGCAAATACTTTTACCATCCGGGTGTCCCAGGGCTTCTATGCCACAATTTACTTGGCGGAGTCGCAACGGGGGTTTTAATGTCAGCATAAGCAGACTGTTTAAACCCGCTTCCATGTATCAAGGCAATTCGTTTACGCGGTGTATCACGATCAGGAACCTGGTGGGTTAGTACCAACTCGTTGACCGCCTCGATTCCACCTTCAAGCCACAACCGCCTAATGCCTCCCAGTTCCCAGCAACCTGTTGCACGCAATGAAACCCCCCGTGGCCCGGTTCTGCGAATTTCACCACGCACTAACAGAATCCACGAATTAAAAAGATCATGAGCATAAGGACCCTGAGCATCTTCAAAAAAGGTTGCATCAACTGGACCCGTTGAGTCGTCGAGGGTAAGAAACACCACCCGTTTACCACTACGAATCGGTGGCATTTGGGTTGCAACTTTAACTCCGGCGATAAAGATAATTTCCTTGGATCGACAGTTCAGCAGATCTCGCGATTGAACGATATTCAGTCCCTTTACAACATCTAAATAAAAATTCATGACATGACCGCTGACATCAAGGCCTAAAACTTCTAACTCAGATTTAACCCTTTGCGCACTTGTCATTTCGGGTAAACCTGATGCGACAACACCGCTGTCGCTATCCGTGACGTCAAAACTCAGTTGCGTCGCTGGAGTACCTTTTCCGCTTTTCCCATGGTTGCGATCAAGATCGGCAATTTGAAGAAGTAAATCCCGCCTCGTGATCTGCCCACGCATTTTTTGCTCCGTGAAACCGTAGAGGCTGTCAAAGGCACCTGCCACCACTAAATTTTCGGCAACTGGACGGGAGGGACGTGCACGCAACCACAGATCAGAGAGTGAGGAAAATGGTTGGCCTGCAATGAGCCGTTCTATCTCAGCCTCGGAGATTTCTTTTAGATCGGTAAAAGAAACTCGAATACCAAAACTCAAATCAGGGAGTTGCTCAAGGTGAAATACGTGACTTGACGCATTAACGTCAAGACCCAAAATCCTGACCCCAAAATTTCGAGCGTCATCAAGGATTAATCGTTTGGGATACATGCCCGGGTCATGGGTGAGCAACCCACAGTAAAAAGCTTCCGGATGGTGGGTCTTTAACCACGCACTTTGATAGGTGGGCAGCGCAAAAGCTGCCGCATGCGCTTTACAGAATCCAAATGAGGCAAATGCTCGCAAAATTTCCCAGACTCGATCAATATGGTCAATGTCGTAACCGCGCGCGAGTGCTGCAGGGTAAAACCACACTCGTACGTCGTTTTGTCCCTGCGGGGAGCCCATGGCCCGCCGCGATTCATCAGCTTCAGCAAGTGAACAACCGGAGAAAACGCTGAAGATCCGCAACACTTGTTCATGGAAAACCACAACTCCATAAGTTTCGGTTAATGCGGGAACAAGATCAGGGTGTGGAAATACTGGGGAATTCCACCCTTGTCGGGCCCTCAGAAAAGGTGTGATCATGTCTGATTTCACTGGACCCGGACGAAACAATGAGATATCGATGATCAGGTCATTAAAGGTCTCTGGAGCGAATTTTCCCACCAACTCACGCTGGCCTGGTGACTCAATTTGAAAACACCCCAGAGTTTTAGTTGATTGAATAAGTTCAAATGTCGCTTTGTCATCAAGTGTCGTCCCGTCAATTACCGGCCTCTCCCCGGTAACCCGTTCTGCTTCATTGAGTGCGTGCGCCATTGCCGACTGCATGCGTACACCCAGTACATCAAGTTTCAGTAATCCCATGTGTTCAACGTCATCTTTATCAAAATGGGACATGGGAAATCCTGCGGCACTGCTTTCCACCGGAGTTCGATCAAGCAATGTCAGATCTGAGAGCACAACCCCGCATGGATGCATTGCAATATGCCTGGGCAGCCCGTCAAGTGCTTCAACCAAGTCAAGGAAGCTATCGATCTCACCGGTTGCGGCCAATTTGCCAAATGAAGAGCGTCTAAGTTCGGGAAGGTCAACCAGCGCAGACTTCACATTGCGAGCACGGATGTGCGGAAATGCTTTAGCGAAAGCATCAATGTCGGAAGTTGGTAAACCAAATGCGGTACCAACATCTCGGATTGCTGAACGGGCACGGTAGGTCTCCATCATGGAAACTGTGGCAATGCGTTCAGTTCCGAATTTATCAAAGATCCACTGATAGACATCCAATCTGCGTTCGGACTCAACATCAATATCAATGTCGGGTAGCACGCGACGAAGTGGTGAAAGGAACCTTTCCATGAGCAAGTTTTGGGCAATAGGGTCAACACCTGAAATTCCCAGTAGATAGTTGACCAAGCTCCCTGCGCCTGAACCACGCGCGGCAACACGCACTCCCTTTTCTTTCACCATGTCAACTACGTGGGCGACGGTAAGAAAGTAACCGGAGAAACCTAATTGGGTAATAGTTCGCATTTCCGCTTCAAGCCGGTGAGATGCAATGGATTGGTCATGTGAATGTAAGTAACGCTGCGGTAATTGATCTTCACAGCGGCGTAAAAGAATGTGATTCGCCTCGCGCTCTGGTTCGATAACCGGGCGATTCACGAGAATGTCAAGTTCGGGAACGAACACGTCACCGAGACCAAGATCTCGCGCCGGGTCGAGTGCACAATATTCGGCTAAATGTAGGGTGTCACCCAATAATTTATGTACATCACGCTCACCGACCTGTTGGCAAATCTCCTGAGCGACATGATGCATTTGTTCTGCATTTTTTAGAAATCCTTGTGGACTATTGCCCACCACGTGACGTGAATCCAAAGGAACCAGAAGCCGGGCAGAATCAAGGAGGTCAGCGACTTTTGCCTGTTCGGGACTGACATAACGGACTGCATTTGTTAACACGGCGGGCAGTGACACTTCCCGTGACCACGACAGCAATCGAGCTGCTTTTGCAGTTGATAAACCCAGCTTTGATTTTTCTAAGTGGGAAGTAACCGCAAGTCCAAGGTAGCGATCAAAGATCGCCCGCCAGGGGCGAAGCAGTGCATCAGCGTGGTGTGACCTTCCTGTGAGTAATGCCCGTCCGACTTCCGACTCTGAAGTAAGCAGTGCAACTATTCCGGCGTGATGTTGGGCTAATGCATTCCAAGAAAGAACTGGATCCCCACGTTGTTCATGTGCTGCTGAAACCAACCGGCACAATGATGCCCAACCTTGTGCCCCCGAAGCTAACAGGATTACCCGTGGCTTTGTTTCATCAACCCACTGACCACCGTGTGCAGGTGTTCTGCGGGCACCACTTCCTGAGACCACTTTTGCTTCAGTTCTCTCAACGGCAAGATCAACTCCAAGCACTGGAGAAATTCCATTACGCAAACAAGCTCGAGCCCACTGCACCGCACCATAAAGTCCATTACGGTCAGTGAGGCCAATAATTTTTTGCCCAAGGGCAGCGGCATGATCAACAAGCGCGTCGGGTCGGGACACCCCGTATTGCAGTGAATAACCCGATGCAACTTGTAAATGGACAAACGAATCTGGTGAAACTCCCACGGCTACTGTCTCAGCTCACGCGCAAAAATTGAGAAGGTGAATCAGAGTTACCAGTTTCTAGGGACAGGCGTCCCTGCACAAGCGCGTCAAGAGATGTAGCCACTTCGAAGATGAATCGCTGCGAGTCACGAACAAGGTCGTCAGCTTCCCGTGATGTAACACAGGGAATACCTGCTTGTGCCGAGGCGCGTTTTTGAGCACCTGCGGCAAAGAAAATTGCCCACTCACCAAATTCGGGAGCAACCTCGGTGAGTACTTCCCATGCACTACGAATGCGCTGTCTCCTTGGGCCGGTCGAGCCAGTTGGATTAAGGGCGACTTGGGCACGGTCGGCGAGAACTGCCGCGGCGGCGCGTAATGCGCCAAGGTGTGCTGCCGCATAACGCTCGTGTGGAGTGTGTGCCGCTATGGCTTCCTGCAAACTTCCCTGGGCGCAATGCAATAGCTCTAACGCTGGGCGTCGCGTGAACTTTCCCACCATGGGAGATCCTTTCAGGTTGACCGACAAAATATTGGTGCCAAAATGACACCCACTTCTCTCGACCCACCCGCACACAATCCAGTCACCGAGGTCGGGGTCGAATCGACCCCGGTGACTGTGATCATGTGTTGGTACTACTGGTACTGCTGGTACTAACTGACCCGACCCGCGCCTAGCCGCGAATCCGGGCCCGGGAGGCAGTTCAAACAGATTAAATCGAACATCTGTTCGAACAGATCCAAAGATAGACCGACCCACTGACATTCGTCAACCCCACCCCGAAATTCACTTCACAACCCCCCAAATCCCTCTATGTCAGGCTGTCACGACCCAACCAACCCCGGACTAATGTTGATCCATGGCCGATACCGAACAGCAGTCTGTTATTCATGTTCGCAATACCCTGAAACTCTTTGGCGTGAAGGGCGAAGTTCGTCGCCTTGATGACAGTGCGAGAACCGCCAAAGAAGCGGCTGACGCTTTAGGGATTGAAGTTGGACAGATTGCAAGTTCACTTATTTTTCTTGCCGATGGAAACCCAATTCTCGTCATGGCTTCAGGTAAACACCGGGTAAATACCAATACTGTTGCCGCAGCGCTAGAGGTCGATGAAGTTACCAAGGCAACAGCGGATGATGTTCGCGCAGCAACAGGCTATGCAATTGGTGGAGTCGCACCCGTTGGTCACCCGGAACAATTACCAACACTTGTTGATATCTCACTTAGCCAATACGACGAAGTTTGGGCGGCGGCGGGTCACCCACATTACGTTTTCCCCACCACCTACGACGAACTACTGCGTATCACCGCAGGTACCGCAGCAGAAATCAGCGTCTGATTTTTGCGCTCGATCAGACTGATTGCTCGCTTTCGACAAGCTTTTTCAATCGCACCAGCGTCTTTAAAATCGCCTTTTGATTGCCTTCGTAGGCGTTCATCAAGTTTAGAGCGACTGGAATGCGCGCTGTTGATCCGTCGAAAGTCTCAATTACTTCAGTTTGCTGGTCATTAATTGCAATGAGTTCATAGCGCCAACGGTGATGACCCGGGTGACACCAAGCAATCAGACGATCCTGCTCGAATTCTTTAACGGTGTTCTTGATTCGGTAATTGACAATCCAATGCATGTCAACACCAAATTTGGAATCAATCTCTAGCATGTCCGGCCCGCGAACATTTCCTTTCACCGTACCCGAACCGTCAAAATCAGCGTGTTTGCGAGGGTCGCTCAGATAAGCGAAAATAGTTGAAGCAGGAGCATCGATAATTATTTTTCCTGAGCGGACATATTTTTTACCGGTATCAATCACAGTTGCGCGAACTTGTTCAGTCACTATTTTTTCTCATTTCTATACTGGATTATCGATGTCATCCTGTTAACTAAATGAACTCTACTCGCGCAAATTCCTGTGAATTAGTTGGTAAACAAAGCACTGTAGGCATTAATGGCCGGCTGACCACCCAGGTGGGCATAAAGAACATTTGAGTCTTTGGGAATGACACCATTGCGAACAAGATCAATCAATCCGGCCATCGATTTTCCCTCATAAACTGGATCGATAATCATGCCTTCCAGTTCACCTGTGAGACGGATGGCATCAAGTGTTGATTGCACCGGGATTCCATAAAGATCGCCGGCCCATCCTTCAAGAACCACGATTTCTTCATCGGTTATTTCGCGCCCAAGGCCAATGAGTTCCGCGGTATGACGGGCGATTCGGGCAACCTGTGCGCGGGTTTTATCCAGCGTTGCGGAAGCGTCGATACCAATGATCTTGCGTGTTCGATCTTGTCCGGCAAACCCAGCGATCATTCCGGCGTGAGTGCTGCCGGTGACTGTGCACACAATGATCGTGTCGAAGAAAACACCGAGTTCTTTTTCCTGCTCTTCAACTTCATAAGCCCAATTAGCAAAACCAAGCCCACCGAATTTATGTTCGGATGCGCCTGCAGGGATCCCATAAGGCTTGCCGCCACGTGCCTTCACATCTTCGAGGGCTTGATTCCAACTGTCGCGGATCCCAATATCAAAGCCGGCTGGGTCAAGTCGAACTTCGGCGCCCATGATCCGTGAAAGCATGATGTTGCCCACGCGGTCATTCACGCAATCGGGCCAGTCCACCCACTTTTCCTGAACCAACAGGGCCTTCATGCCCAACTTTGCGGCAACGGCTGCGACCTGTCGCGTGTGATTCGACTGGTAGCCACCAATGGAAACAAGCGTGTCGGCACCCTGCGCTATTGCGTCGGGCACGATGTATTCGAGCTTGCGGGTTTTGTTGCCGCCGTAAGCTAAACCACTGTTCACATCCTCGCGTTTTGCCCACAGTTGCGCGCCACCCAAATGCTCGGTCAGCCTTGGCAGCGTATGGATCGGGCTTGGTCCAAAAGTGAGTGGGTAGCGCGGGAAATCGGCGAGTGGCATAACTTCAACTTTCTCTGTCGTTATTCGTGGTTTATTTGATTGGTTTATTTCTGTGAACTATTGGGAAGTGAATTCCAAATTTCATAGGCAACTTGACCTGCCTCGGGTGAACCTTTTTTTGCCAGCCTGACCAGAAGGTCATGAGTCATTGCGGAATCGTGCAGCAGAACTGTTGATGATGAAGATGATTCATTGTTGAAAGTTAATTGGTCCGAACTGAATCGGGCGATCTCGGCCCTTCGAATCAGAGGCGTAAAAGTGTCGACGACAACCTGAGTTGCTGCATTACCGCTTGCGTCGATGAATACTCGATGAAAAGCATCGTCTGCGGCGATCGCTGATTCAATATCGCGGCGATTTAATGCGGTCGTAAAATCCTTATTGGCGGCCGCTAACTGATCCCAGTGGTGGGTGGTCAGCGAATTAATGGACTCTTCGACGGCAAGTCGATGCATGCTTGCAAGTACCGACTTCACCCGTTGCTCGTGCTCTGGATCAATCTCGGTGACATATGTCGCTCGCCCCGGTTGAGCATTAACCAAACCGATCTGTCCCAAACGCAGAACCGCTTCTCGGATAGGAGTTCGACTGACTCCCAGCCACTGGGCCAACTCAGCGTCGCGAAGTTGTTCACCCGGTGCCAACGTTCCGGAAACTATCGCACTCAACAGGTGGCTATAGGCGTCATCCCGTAAGAGGGAGCGTCGCTCGATGGGAATAGCAGGAACCGGCATGCAATATATTGCATACCTCGAAAGCACCTTTGTCAAGTGATCGGTCAATACACCTGAATCGCGCAAGTCCTAGAGCAAGTCCTAGAGACTGGGAAGGAGATTGGTATGGCAACAAGTACGGCAATAAGCATTACGCACGACGCACACATATGCTTGCCGACATGAGCATGCGGGTATACAGCGGTCCGCATTCAGATCGCGGAAGTAACCGGCCATCCTGGGCGAATTATGTCCCGTGGGTTTTCACAGCCCTCACAATTCTGGGCCAAATTCTGTGGATTTTAGTCTCAGGCGATACCCGCATATTCCTCACCGCAATGACGGTGACAACTTTCTTCCTAGCCAGCCTCAGTCACGCCTATCTTCGACGCGGGCTGGGTTGGACCATTTCATTTTTCAGCATCGCACTTGCATTTGGTTGGCTTATTGAGGTCATGGGGACCATAACTAAATTCCCATTTGGCGACTACGACTACTCCGACAAACTCGGCTTGGCAGTGCTCGGTGTGCCCATTTTGATCCCGATGGCATGGTCCATGATGGCCTATCCAGTCATGCTCGCTACCCAGAGAATGGCGGCGACTCCACTTGCCACAGCATTTATCGGCGGCTGGCTCCTTGCCGCTTGGGATCTATTCCTTGACCCCATGATGGTGGGTGAAGGGTATTGGGTGTGGAATGAACTCGGCTGGGTACTTCCAGGAATACCGAACATTCCGTTACAAAATTTCCTTGGGTGGCTCTTGAGCGCCATTGCGCTCGCCTTTGCCTTAAACCTACTTCCGCGCAAGGTAGCCAACGACGCAGTTCCCAACACACTTCTCATCTGGATTTATTTCTCCAACATTCTCGCCGCCGCAGTATTTTTCGGAACAATCGGCGTGGCGCTGTGGGGTGGAATCGCAATGGGTTTGTTCATGTTTCCATGGATGTGGCGAATCTGGAGCCAGCCCCAGTGGTAGTTCTTCCCCTAGCCAGCGCACTCTGCGTCGCTATCACCGCGCACACCGCATTTAATCTGACCAAATTGCGTTCACCACGTTGGAGTGGCAATTCAATAGATGAGAAAGTCAGTGTCCTCGTGCCAGCACGCAACGAAGAGGCTCATATTGCTCTCACGATCGAAAGTATTCACAACCAAATTGGTTTAATCGATATGGAAATAATTATTATCGATGACCAGTCAACAGATTCCACGGCGGAAATAGTTCAGCAGCTGGCTGATCAAAACTCCAACATCAGACTCATCAGCAATAACGTAAATCCACCTTCTGGCTGGTTGGGGAAGCCACACGCTTGCTATTTGCTTTCACAACAAGCAACGGGAAGTGTCATCGTTTTCGTTGACGCCGATGTAATTCTTGAACCTACAGCGATTGCTGCTTGTGTTGAACTACTCAGGACTAAAGACTTCGGCCTTGTCGCTCCGTACCCGCAGCAACTTGCAGAAACTCACCTTGAACGATTGATTCAACCACTTGTTACTTGGTCGTGGGCCAGCACAATGCCCCTTGGTGTCGCCGAAGACTCATTGAGACCCTCACTGTCTGCGGCGAATGGGCAGTTCCTCATTTTTGATTCACTCGCCTACAGCACATCAGGTGGTCATGCCAGCGTAAAAGGCGAAGTTCTCGAGGACATTGCATTAATGCGATCCGTGAAATCAAGTGGATTTCATTGCGCGACCGTGAATGGTAGTGAATTGGCACATTGTCGCATGTATGACGACACAAATGCTCTCGTCAATGGTTACACAAAATCACTGTGGAATGCATTTGGATCCCCTGCCGGCTCGGTCGCTGTGAACATGCTGCTTGCTTTTACGTATCTCGTTCCGCCAATTGCCCTGATGACCTCGCGTAAAACTTCGACTCGAGCCATTGGTGCGGCTGGATACCTCTCAGGTGTTGCTGGACGAGTGATGGTGGCGAAGAAAACAGGATCGCGCGTTATCCCTGATTCATTTGCACAACCGGCGTCCATTGCGGCCTTCATTGGACTCAATGCGTTGAGCTGGTCGCGTCACTTGCGCGGGAAAAATACTTGGAAAGGGAGAGCACTTTAAATGGGTGAACCGCATGAGTGAACCAAAGACCTCCCATGTTGTCGTAATTGGTGGCGGTGTCGGTGGACTTGCCGTTGCGGCGCGCTTGAGCGTCAAAGGACACCGCGTCACACTTCTTGAACATGCTGACCGAGTGGGTGGAAAACTTTTCACCTACCAACGTGAGGGCTTCGCATTTGATACAGGCCCGAGCCTCTTTACCCTCCCCGCGGTTTACCGTGACCTGTTCTTGAAAACAGGCAAAAGCCTTGAAGACAGTATCGACCTGCAAGAACTGGACCCCGCATTTCGCTACGTGTTCTCAGACGGAAGTGAAGTGATACTTCCAGGCGTTGACCCTGCGAAGTGCGCTCGAGCATTCGGTGAAGCATTCGGCCCCGAAAGTGAGTCCCAGTGGCGTGAATTTTCTGCACGCGGGGCAGAAATGTGGCGTTTAACTCGAGGCCCCTTCCTGCAGTCACCACTAAAAAGTTGGAAGTCACTACTACCGTTAGCCAACCCGAGTGATATCAACACCATCGCTCCATTTACTTCCCTGCGCAAACTCGCCCGTAAGTACTTCACAGATCCGCGCATGATCACGATCGTGGATCGTTACGCCACGTATACGGGCTCAGATCCACGCCACGCCCCAGCCGTCTTGGCAACCATTCCCTATATCGAGCAAGTTTTCGGCGCTTGGCATATTGGAGGCGGGATAGGAACACTTGCCACTGCCTTAGAGAAACGGTGTGGGGAACGCAAAGTTGAAATTCGTACGGGGGTGACCGTTACCAACATTGAGACAATCAATAACACGGTGTCAGGGGTTCGACTCCAGTCCGGTGAATTCATCGCTGCTGACCTCGTGGTTTCTAACTCTGATGCAACGCTAACCCAAGACCTACTGTCGCAACAGAATCAGAAGCGCATTCCCAAAATTCCTAATTCACCATCACTTGCTGGTTTCGTTTTGCTCCTCGCGCTTGATGGAACTACCGAAGGGCTTGCACACCATAATGTCTGGTTTCCCGAAAACTACGATGCCGAATTCGACGCCATTTTTGGTAAAAATCCAACTCCCCCACACGATCCCGCCATTTACGCGTGCGTTCCCGATGACCCACGAATGCGTCCATCCAAAGACACCGAATCGTGGTTTATTTTGGTCAATGCGCCGCGCCACGATCCAAACGCACCCAACGGTTTTGATTGGGATGTGCCCGAAGTCAAAGAGCAGTACGCGCACAATATTTTGGGAAAATTGGCTGAGCGCGGAACTGATATCCGGTCCCGGGTCAAATGGATGGAAATTCGAACACCCGCGGATCTTGAACGTGAAGTGATGGCGCCGGGTGGGAGCATCTATGGAACTTCGAGCAACGGTCCACGAGCAGCATTCACCCGGCCGGCCAATCAATCAGTCATTTCCGGGCTTTACCTTGTTGGTGGTTCCAGCCATCCTGGTGGTGGGCTCCCTTTGGTCGGTATGGGCGCCGAAATCACCGCAGATCTCATTGGTCGGGCGAAGAAGTCACATCCTTAAAACCGTACCAACGAGCCAGTCGACCCCCCAATGAGAGCATTCGGATACGTTCTTCCGTTTGAGCCTGCACTTCACGTGTTGTCACAATCACCAGCTGGTCTTCAGCACGAATCCGTGTGTCCTCACGCGGCACTTCAGCGACGCCGGCACGAATGAGGAGTGAGACCAAGGCACCGCGGGGTAATCCCATTTCCACGACGAATACACCCACGAGCCCTGATCCTTCGGGGATATCAACGCCCAAAACGGTTGCTGACATCCCGTCAAGTGGTGCACTTTCCACTTCAAGTTCACGGGCCTGTCCGGGCAGGCATACGCCAATTTTGCGACCTAATGCCGCAATGAGTGGCGTTTGAATGAGGAGGAGTAAAAATACAACGATAAATGTTGCATCAAAAATCAATTCCGCGCCGGGAACGCCAAATCCCAATGGAATCGCGGCAAAAACGATCGGCACTGCTCCCCGCAGTCCCGCGACGGAAACAAAAGCGATTACTTTGCTACCCATTCGAAATGGCGCGAGTGAAACTATGGCGGCTAGCGGCCTAGCAAAAAATACCAACAGCACAACAGTTCCCAAGGCGAGCGGGATGGCTTCGGGTAACCGCCCGACTTCAGCGAGTAACCCCAGCATCACGAAAAGACTAATTTCCGCTATCCACGAGAGTCCATCGGAGAATCCCAAAATGGAACGTCGATGCGGGAGTTCCTTTGCCGAACCGATCAAAATCGCGGAGATATAAACGGCCATGAAGCCAGATGCATGCAGAACCGACGCCGCTCCATAGGAAAATACGATGAGAGCCAATGCTGCAATCGGATATAAACCGACACCTGGTAGCGCCAATCGAGGTAAAACAAACCGTCCTACATAACCGACCGCGATTCCGATTATTGCGCCACCGATTATTTCCGCTACAACCAAAATAGGGATCAACCACGCTGCAGTTTCTCCCCATGACCCACTTGCCACGATACTCACAATCACCACAACGGGTGCATCATTGAATCCAGCTTCAGCTTCGAGCAATGTTCGGACTTTCTCGTTAACCCTCATGCGGCGTAAGAGCGAGAAAACAGCCGCGGCGTCGGTCGCCGCCAACACTGTTCCTAAAAGTACGGCAAGCTGAGGATCCAAATCGAAGATGAAAATCAGTGGCAGTGCGACCACGCCAATACTGACGGCAACACCAACCGAAGCCAGTACGAGTGAAGGCCTAAGTACCGGGCGCAGCTGGTCAACTTTGGTTGTCAATCCACCATGGGCCAAAATCAAGACCAATGCTGAGTAACCCAAGACGGTTGCAAGGGTTGCGTCATCAAATGAAAGGGCTGGGATTGTTGCGCCGAGCACCAGTCCGAGAATCAGGTACAAAAACAGGCCGGGAACCCCTAATTTTGTGGCAAAGCGAACTGAAAAAATGGCAATTAGCACGATTAAAGCGCCAATGAAGGTGTCCGTGGCCAGCGCATCAAGTCCCACGTCCACACCTCCCTGTGTCTTATTTGCCGTAGCGTCCCTGGGTAAAGGTATCTTGCGTTTGTTACGGTTTGGATTTTTCATAGTCACAAGCAAGAACCTTCGGGATTGATTCAACAGACGCGATTGCCAATATGTGTAACATCCGCCCAGGCAATAGAGTGTGTCCGTGAGAGAAATGGTCGAGAGTCACGCATCGGATGCGGATATTCGCCCGCACATCCAGGCAAGCCTTGATCAATTCCTGGCCGAACAGAGGCCGATTCTTGAAGCCATTGGACCGGAAACACTCCCGCTGTGGGACAGCGCAAAATCTCTGCTGAACGGGGGGAAGCGTCTGCGTCCACTCTTTTGCTACTGGGGCTGGAGTGCCGCTTTTGGTGAAGCGAGCCAGCGTGACTGTGTGGTCACCGCCGCAAGTTCCCTTGAATTCCTGCAAGCATGCGCTCTCATCCATGACGATGTTATGGATGGCTCTGATACTCGTCGCGGACTTCCTGCCGCCCACCGCCAATTTGCCAGCATGCATCGCGGTAGTCAGTGGCTGGGAGTCCCAGATCGTTTCGGTGAGGCAGCCGCAATTCTGCTCGGTGATCTGTGCTTGTCCTGGGCAGACCAACTTCTTCTCACCAGCGGGCTTCCCACGGAGAACATCAATGCCGCCAAGATCGTCTACAACGAAATGCGAACCGAGCTAATGGCTGGGCAATACCTCGACCTTCTCGAACAAGCTCGCGGTGGCGGCTCGGTAGAACGAGCCCTGCGAGTCGTTCGATACAAGTCGGCGAAGTACACAATTGAGCGTCCCCTGCACATTGGAGCAGCACTTGCACTTGCCCCGCAGGAAGTATTTGACGCTTATACCGGTTACGGGCTTCCCCTCGGTGAAGCTTTCCAACTGCGCGACGACATTCTCGGTGTATTCGGGGATCCTGAAGTCACAGGCAAACCTGCAGGGGATGACCTACGTGAAGGTAAACGAACAGTTCTCATTGCAATAGCAACGCAGCGCGCCAATCCAGATCAACTCAATTCATTACATGAACTCTTGGGTGACGAACACCTTTCAATCAGCGGCATTGAAACCCTCAGGGAAGTAATCCGCGAGACCGGTTCCCTTGATTACACGGAGACTTTAATTTCTGAATTGCTGGAGAAATCTCTAGCAGCTCTCAACGCGGCGCCCCTTGACCAAAAGGCCGTAATCGCACTCACAGATCTTGCCCACAAATCAGTTCAAAGGAGCCTGTAAACACATGTCGAATTCGCTCATTAGTCGGATACTCCCCACCCAAAGAACCGTGACTGGTCCAACCGACAATGTCATTGTTGTGGGGGCAGGCCTTGCTGGCCTTTCGGCGGCTATGCGCTTAGCAGGTGCGGGACGTACCGTGACGATTGTCGAACGTGAGGCCATCCCTGGTGGTCGCGCTGGACGAATCGAGATGAAGACGGAGAGTGGCACCTATCACGCCGACACGGGTCCAACCGTTTTAACAATGCCTGACCTGATTGCCGACTGCTTCGACTCACTGGGTGAGAACATGGACGACTGGCTCACCCTCGAGCCGGTAGCTCCCCTCTATCGCGCATTTTACGCGGACGGATCTGTCCTCAATGTCCACAGTGACGTGGACCAGATGGCCCAGGAGATTTCTGAAGTAATTGGTGACGAAGAAGCTCAAGGCTTCCGCAAATACGTTGACTTCGTCTCGAAACTTTACAAATATGAGATGAAGGACTTCATCGATCGCAATATTGATTCGCCCCTTGACCTGCTCACACCTGATTTGGCTAAACTCGTTGCCATTGGTGGATTCCGCAAACTTGCACCAAAGGTGCGGGACTACATGAAAGATCCCCGAACCGAGCGCGTTTATTCATTCCAAGCCATGTATGCCGGGTTGTCCCCCTATGACGCCCTCGCAATTTACGCCGTAATCGCCTATATGGATTCGGTTGCCGGAGTCTTCTTCCCCAAGGGTGGCATGCATTCGGTTCCCAAAGCTATGGCAGCCGCGCTGGAGAAGCATGGCGTAACCATCAAGTACAACACAACTGTGGAATCCGTTGTTCACAGCGGAGGCCGTGCATCCGGTGTGCTCACCTCCGATGGTGATTTCATGGAGGCCGACGTTGTCGTCCTTAACCCCGACCTTCCTGTTGCTTATCGAGAACTTCTCGGCACCGAGCCGTGGTCAGTTAAGCGCCTGAATTACTCGCCATCATGTTTTTTGATGCTCGCAGGTTCACACCAACACTATTCCAAGATTGCTCACCACAATATTCACTTCGGCCGTTCATGGAAAAACGTTTTCACTGAATTAATCGATGATAAGAAACTCATGACCGACCCTAGTATCTTGGTCACCAACCCAAGTTACTCCGATCCGAGTTTGGCTCCCGAAGGCAAAGAGCTCTACTACATTCTTTTCCCCACCCCCAACCTTGATGCGTCAATTGACTGGAAAGAAGTCGGCCCGCGCTATCGCGATGAGTGCTACCGAGTACTCGAAGAACGCGGCTATGTGGGTCTGCGTGATTCAATTGAGATTGACAACATCACCACACCGCAGGACTGGGCGGACCGCGGCATGGAACGCGGTGCACCATTTGCCGCTGCTCACTCATTTGGTCAAACAGGACCATTTCGCCCTGGCAACATGTGGGGTGAAAACGTGGTGTTCACCGGTTCCGGAACTCAACCGGGTGTAGGTGTGCCCATGGTCTTGATCTCAGGCCGGCTGGCTGCAGAACGCATTACGGGTAAAGACCACAACTACAAGTCACGGGCGACTAGGTGAATCGACTGCACGCAAAGGAATACAAAGAAGCCGGAATCACAGATCCGGATCTCATTGCCTCCTACGAAGTATGTCGGGAACTTAACGCATCACACGGAAAAACGTATTACCTAGCAACACTTTTACTGCCGCCCGGCAAAAGACCCTACGTTCACGCACTTTACGGATTCGCTCGATACGCAGATGAGATCGTTGACGACCTCGATTCAACCCTTAGCGACCAAGAAAAAGCTGATTGGCTCAAGACATGGGGGGAGGCTTTCATGGCCGACGTCCAAAGCGGTGAATCGAGTGACCCAGTGTGCCGGGCCGTGGTTCATACTGTTCGACGGTGGGAAATTCCACTGGATCTCTTTGATGCTTTTTTGCATTCAATGACCATGGACCTCACCGTCACCGAATACAAAACATTTGATGACCTTTACGAGTACGTCTATGGTTCAGCCGCTGTGATTGGATTACAGATGCTCCCCATTTTGGAGCCTACCGATCCGCAGGCATACGTTTACGCAAAGGATCTAGGGGTCGCCTTCCAGTTAGCAAACTTCATCCGCGATGTGAATGAGGACCTCGACCGAGGTCGCGTCTATCTGCCCCTTGACGAACTCGAAAGGTTTGGCGTCACCCGCGCGGATCTGGAGAAACGAGAACTCACGGAAAACCTGAAGGCGGCCCTGCGTCACCAAATCGATCGCGTCCGTCGGCTCGATGAACAATCACGTGCAGGTATCGAAATGCTGCACCCTTCCTCACGCGACTGCATTAACGCCGCCCGAATCCTTTACTGCGGGATCGCAAACAAAGTAGAGGAAATTGATTTCGAAGTATTTAAAAAACGGGCCCGAGTCTCCCCTCGCACCAAATTCTGGGTCGCATTCCCCGCCTGGCGTCATGCACGCAAGGCCCGACGCGAATTTGGCCCAGGAAACGTTGAAGGAATCAACCCGGCGTAAACACGAAAACAAGGCCTACTTGCGCCAAATTGGCGGTCCCGAAGCAGGCGTCCGATCAATGCCTCTCCGACCCCAGAAGACCCATAGGCTTAGTGTGAGCAAGATCAAGGAAAAGCCAAAAAGTATGTCTTCCACCGGTGCAAAAGCTATCCGGCCGTCGCCCAAAAATGCTGGTGCGCTATTTGCGGGCGAACTTCCACCGATGATTGCCGCTCCGTCATATTTAACAATTTGGGTCCCGGTAAATAAACCATTGGTAATTAACTGGAAAAAGACGATAATCGCATAGGAAGTCCAAAATATTGGTCTCGTAACCATTCGGGTTTTGAAGGCGAACAGATCAAGTAAGACTGCGATTGCAACCGCGAGTATTCCAATTGCCGTGTATGTCATGAGACTTCGTCTCCCGCCCGCCAACGGGGAGATGTTGTTCCCTTTACGCTCCGCACCGCTTCTAGGGTAAGAATTGCAGCAAATGGGATGACAATAAAGAAAAGAAGCTCGTCGAGTGGAATGCCAGCTGGGAGGTACACCCCAAGGATCCGAGACTCGGTGAAGTACCAGTGCCCTTGACTAATCGCGTAGGCATCCCAGAGGAGAAAAGGTAGTAACACCGGTGCAATCGTGAGCAGTAGTCGTTTTGGTCTGCGCAAAACTCGACTGCGGAGAAATACCTCAAGCCAAGTGGATCCTAGGATTACAAAGACCAAAACCGCGACATAACTCCAGCGGCCAAAGTCCATGAAATCTCCCACGGCACCATAATTGCCTACTGTGAGGTCTGAGCAAACCGGGGATCCCCTTTCGGGGTCAAGAAAAAATTACCGCATTGCTTTGCTCGGTGCCGAGAGTTCAGGGAAAACCACTCTTGCTATTAAATTGACCGCAGCCTTGCGCGATAGGGGCTATAACGCGGGAATGGTTCCGGAATACCTGCGAACTTGGTGCGAGGAAAACTCTCGACTGCCTGATTTTGACGACCAAGACTTAATCCTTGAAGGTCAACTTGCCTTGGAAGAGACAGCAGCAAGTCAATTCGATGTTTTAGTGTGTGATCCGGCGGCTATCACGACGGGTTTTTACTCATTGGAATATTTCGGGTCCGATCTGCATTTGGAGTGGGAGCTCCTCGATCGTTACGACCAGATTTTTCTGTGCGACATTGACTTCCCATGGCAACCCGATCCACTTCGCGATAGCGAAGCTACGCGAGAGCATATGCATTCCTTGATCGTGACCTATCTCACGCAAACGCCCGAAATAGCAGATGGAAGAATCCCACTTCTCTCCCGATCAGCACAGCAACGGTTAGCCCGTGCATTGTCCTTACTTACACTCCCCGAACTATCTCGCTGAACCATCTCCATGAAGGACCCGTTGGGCCAAGGCGTGGCAACCCCTTTCCCTCATAGATTCCACATAGACTCTCAAGAATGGAATCCTCTGTTCCCGGTGGCCTAGTTGGCCAAATCTTGGATCAGCGATATGAAGTCACGTCTTTGCTTGCACGAGGCGGAATGGCCACCGTTTACCTTGCTACCGACCTTCGACTTGATCGGGTTGTTGCCCTAAAGGTGATGCACCCTCATCTGGCAAATGACCCAGGATTCGTGGCCCGTTTTCAGCGTGAAGCTCGAAGTGCCGCCCGGCTCTCGCATCCACATGTTGTTGGGGTTTACGACCAAGGTAGTTCTGACTCTCACGTGTATTTGGCCATGGAGTACTTACCGGGTCGCACATTGCGTGACGTGTTAGACGAATATGGCCCGCTAAGCACGGAACAAGCCTTGGTCCTGCTCGACCCGGTGATCGAGGCCCTCGCTGCGGCCCACGCGGCTGGGTTCGTTCATCGCGATATCAAACCTGAAAATGTGTTGATCTCCGACGATGGCCGGGTCAAGGTTGCTGACTTTGGTTTAGCCCGTGCGCTAACGACAACTGATTCAACCCAGACAACCGGCATGATTATTGGCACGGTGAGTTACCTCTCCCCCGAGCAGGTTGAACACGGTGACGCAGACGCGCGCTCAGACATTTACTCAACCGGAGTTTTACTTTTTGAGATGATCACCGGATCGGTCCCCCACTCCGGTGAAAGCCCACTGTCAATTGCCTACAAACACGTAAACTCTGACGTACCACCACCGTCAAGCGTTAAGGCCGATATTCCCTCCGAAGCGGACGCGCTGGTCCTTTCTGCTACCAAGCGCGATCCTGCATTGCGTTACCAAACTGCGCAGGATTTCTTGGCTGACGTGCGCCGAGTACGCAAAACACTACCTGCCCCCAAACCCTTCGTTGACGTGAAAAACACTCTTGTAGTCGACCGTAAGGACTTCGAGTCGCTCGCAGGAGCCGATAAAACGACAGATCAAACTTTTCACCCGAAAGATTTTCCCCAACGTAAAAGGAAAAGACGCGGCTTGTGGTTTGTGCTCGCGCTCGTCGTTGGCGTTCTCCTCGCAGGCCTTGGCGGCTGGTGGCTTGCTGCCGGTCCGGGACAAAATATTGAGACCCCGAATCTGGTGGGCAAGACACTCGAAGAAGCCCAAGGAGTACTCCTCGCGACAACCGAGACCGAAAAAATCGCCATAGCCGCGGGTGACCCTGTATTCAGTGAAACAATTCCACTCGGTGTGATCGTTGCGACCGATCCGCAGCCTGGTTCCGGTATCAACCCGACGGGCACTATTACCGCGAATATTTCCCAAGGCCCTGAGCGCTACCTAGTCCCTGATGTCACAGGAATGACCCCACAGGCGGCAACTGATGCGATCACCGCTGCCAATCTCATATTAGGTGGTCGAACTGAGGCATTCGATGACAATGTCGCTACGGGCCAGGTCGCTAAGACCACACCTAAAATTGGTAGCGAACTCAAACCTGGTGAGCGAGTTGACCTCGTGATCTCAAAGGGACCCAAACCCATTGAGATTCCTAAAGTTGTCGGCAAATCGTTTAAGCCTGTTGAAGCAACCTTGATCAACCTTGGGTTGCAAGTGGATCGCAGTAATGTGTTCTCAGAGACCGAAAAGAAGAACACCGTCATTTCGATCAAACCCAAGGCGGGAAATACTGTTCCTTCGGGTAGCGTTGTTGACGTTGTGGTCTCAAAGGGTCCACCCCCGGTAACGGTTCCCAATCTGGTTGACATGCCACGTCAAAGAGCTATCGCGGCACTTAAGAAAATCGGCCTACGGGCAAAGGTTGAAGTGGGAACTGTTGCGCCGCTTAATCGCGTGATCAGTCAAAGTCCCGCCGCTGGAACAGAGATCCCAAAGGGCTCCACGGTCACGATCCGAATCATCTAGTTAACGAGTGGGCGTCTCACTGAGAAGCCCCACGAACCTCAATAGCCTTCAACGCCCTCGTGGATCAATAGTTTCGTTTTAACCTCAACCCCGTAGCTGTAGCCACCAATTCCTTTGCTGGCCACAACCCTGTGACATGGAATCACAATCACTAGTTCATTGCGGCCACATGCGGTGCCCACTGCCCGTGCGGCCCGTGGAAAGCCAGAGCGCGCAGCGAGTTCACCGTAAGTTTGTACTGTCCCTGCCGGGATCTCACGCATTGCAGCATAAACGTTCACCGTGAATTCCACATTGGCGTTCTGGACCGATATTTTATCGAATGAATCCAGCACACCATCACGGTAGTGCGCAAATGCCTCATGCACGGGAGACTTTTTATGGGCAGGTCCTTCAACATCACGCGAATCAAACCGCACCGAGATCAGCTGCTGATCGGTCTCATCAAAAACAAAATAAACAAGACCTGCAGGAGTTTCAGCCGTGCCGTGCCAACGCGACATGAGTTAGTTACCTTTTGCTCAACATGTCTGCCACAAGGAATGCGAGTTCCAAACTCTGCTCACGGTTCAAGCGGGGGTCACAGGCAGTTTCATAACGTTGGGACAAATCACCCTCGGCAACACCCGCCGTACCGCCGACACACTCGGTAACGTCATCGCCGGTAAGTTCAATGTGAATTCCGCCAGGGAATGTTCCTGCATCACGGTGAACGGCAAAGTAACCTTCGACTTCGGTAATCACGTCATCAAACAACCGGGTCTTGTAGCCGTTCGCGCTTTCACGAGTATTCCCGTGCATTGGATCACAGACCCACACAACGGGAATTCCACTTGCATCTACTTTGGCCACAATGTCAGGTAACTTGTCACGGACCAGATCAGCACCCATACGAGTAATCAGAGATAGACGACCCGGAATGTTATTTGGATTAAGTATCCGGGCAGCTTCAACAATGTCCTCTGGAGATGCCGTCGGTCCAACCTTCATCCCGATCGGATTAGAAATAGTTGATGCGAAATGAATGTGCGCTCCATCAAGTTGACGAGTGCGCTCCCCAATCCACAGGAAGTGACCTGACACGTCGTAGGCGTTTCCGGTTCGTGAGTCAATACGGGTAAGGGCACGTTCGTAATCCATGGAGAGCGCTTCATGTGCGGCATAGAACTCAACCCGCTGGAACTCGTCGGGGTCAGCGCCACACGCGTGCATGAAAGAAAGGGCTTTATCGATGTCGCGAGCCATGAGTTCATAACGCTGCCCGGCGAGGGAGTCGCGGACAAAGTCCTGATTCCATGCGTGCACCTGTCGTAGATCGGCAAATCCACCCATGGTGAATGCGCGAACAAGGTTGAGTGCTGAACCTGATGCGTGATAAGCCCGCAGCAATCTCTGTGGATCGGGACGGCGAGCACCCGCCTCAAATTCAAGGGAGTTCACCGCGTCCCCGAGATAGGACGTCATTTCAATTCCATCGCGCACTTCAATTGTCTTGCTACGAGGTTTGAAATACTGCCCAGCCAGCCGACCCATTTTGACAACCGGCAAAGATGCGCCATAGGTCAAAATGACGGACATTTGGAGAACTGTTTGAAGTCGGGCCCGGATCGAGTCAGCGGTATTCGCCTCGAATGTTTCAGCACAGTCGCCGCCGGTAAGCACAAATGCTTCGCCGCGAGATGCGGCAGCAAGGCGATCGGTGAGTTGATCGCATTCACCGGCAAAGACCAACGGGGGCATTTTGTGCAGTTGGGCTACTGAGTTCTCGAGCTCCACCAGATCAGGCCACGGTGGCTGCTGGGCAGCAACCAAATCGGGCCATTCCAATGTCATGGGGGTTTCCACCCGACCACGAGTCTTGTTCACCTGCGGAGAATCCATGCGCTCAGCGTAGAGGGTTGGCTTAGCCAAAGAATGCGGCGGCTTCACGGTAGCGCTCAATGGGGACAGTCTTGAGGGTATCCGTGGCCTGCGCGAGTGGTACCCGAACAATGTCAGTACCGCGAAGTCCCACCATGGTTCCCCATGCTTGATCCTTCACCGATTCGATTGCGTTAAGGCCAAATCGGGTTGCGAGCACTCGATCAAATGCCGTGGGAGAGCCACCTCGCTGCACATGGCCCAGAACGGTGGTCCGGGCTTCATGCCCGGTGCGCGCTTCCAATGCACCCGCGAGCCACTCACCAATGCCAGAGAGTTTGACATGACCAAAAGCGTCTAGGGTGCCGTCCTTCGTGATCAGTTCACCATCCTTGGGAAGTGCTCCTTCGGCCACGCAAATAATCGGTGCATAATTAGTTTCGAAACGTGAGTTAACCCAGCCAACGACCTCATCCAGATCAAATGGAACTTCGGGGATCAAGATTGCGTTCGCTCCACCTGCCATACCGGAGTGCAGTGCGATCCAACCTGCATGGCGACCCATGACTTCGCAGATCAAAATGCGATGGTGTGACTCGGCTGTCGTGTGCAAGCGATCCATTGCTTCGGTTGCGATTGTCACCGCGGTATCAAACCCAAATGTGTAATCGGTTCCGCTCAGGTCATTGTCAATGGTTTTAGGGACACCAACGACAGGGAATCCCAATTCGGTGAGCGCGGTTGCCACACCCAGCGTGTCCTCTCCACCAATAGCAATGAGCGCGTCAACACCAAGGTCAGCCATATTGGCCTTGATCCGTTGCACTCCCCCATCAATTTTGATCGGGTTGGTGCGCGATGAACCCAGGATCGTGCCTCCGCGTGGCAGAAGCCCTCGGACCGAAGCAACATTGAGTTCCATCGTGAGGCCTTCTAATGGACCTTTCCAGCCGTCTCGAAAGCCAACGAATTCAAATCCGTACTCGGAAACACCGCGTCGGACTACAGCGCGAATAACGGCATTCAAGCCAGGGCAATCTCCGCCACCTGTGAGGACTCCAACGCGCATATGAGACACCTTTCACCAACGTGATCCGAGCTAACGGATCTTTCTTGTCAAGCAATGAATGTAAACGCTATCACTGCAGCATTCTGTTCAATGAATACCGCCATGGCCATGTTAAAGAAATCTTAAGTCGGTCACAAGCGACAACAGGTACCGTTGCGCCTGTGGACTCAAATGATCGCATTTTGGCAATTGACGCTGGAACGACCGGGCTTACCGCCCTGCTTGTTTCCCATGAGGGATTGATCACAGCTAAGGGATATCAGGAATTTCCCCAGCACTTCCCCCACGAAGGTTGGGTTGAACACGATTTGGGTGAAATGTGGAAGGCAACTCTGACTGCAACCCAATTGGCCTTGGCCGCACACACGGCCGAGCATGGCAACTCGCCTCGCATTGTCGCCGTCGGAATTACCAATCAACGCGAAACCGCCTGTTTTTGGGACCGGGAAACCTTGGGATCACCACGGAAGGCGATTGTTTGGCAAGACCGACGCAGTGCTGACATTTGTCAAAGGTTGATTGACACGGGAATCGAAACGCGTGTTCGAGAAATCACAGGATTGCGCCTTGATCCATATTTCACCGCGACGAAATTGATGTGGGTCAAAGAAAATGACCCGCACACGTGGGCCCAGGTGGTTTCCGGGCGAGTCGCCATTGGCACGGTTGACTCATACTTGATTGCCCGCATGACGCGCGGACTTGAACACGTAAGCGATCACACCAACGCGTCACGAACATTGCTTTATGACCTACATTCTGGGACCTGGAGTCCCGAATTGCTTAAACTTTTTGATGTACCGGAAGACTCTCTGCCCACGATTGTTGCTTCTTACGGGCAGGTGGCGCGCACTGACCCTGACGTCTTCTTGGGTATTGACGCGCCAATCAGTGGGATTGTCGGCGACCAACAGGCCGCACTCGTTGGTCATGCCGGATTCACTGCCGGCGATGCCAAATGTTCCTACGGAACCGGATCATTCCTGTTACTTCACACGGGTGAAAAAATTATTCACTCACCCCACGGACTACTCACCACGGTCGCCCTCGCCCACCCTGCGCAATCCGGTGCCGCCCGACGGGATTTTGCACTTGAGGGATCTATTTTTGTCACCGGTGCCGCCGTTCAATGGTTGCGTGATGGACTGGGAATAATCGAAAAATCCTCAGACATTGAAGAATTGGCTAATTCAGTTCCCGATTCTGCGGGAGTTATTTTCGTTCCGGCACTTACCGGCTTAGGAGCACCGGATTGGGATCCCCTTGCCCGCGGACTCATTATCGGGATTAACCGTGGAACGACCGCAGCACACATTGCCCGCGCAGCTCTCGAAGGGATCGCCCTTGAAGTGCGCGACGTGATCGACCTAATGACACAGGAGACGGGAGAGCCTCTCCCTTACTTGGCTATTGACGGTGGCGCTTCCTTGAATGACCTGTTGTGCCAGCTGCAAGCTGACATTGGGCGAATGTTGATCAAAAGATCCGAGCAAATTGAAACAACCGGGTTGGGCGCCGCGTTCCTTGCCGGACTTGGAGTTGGCCTGTGGAAAGACCCCCAAGAAATCTCTCGCCTAGCCCGAATCTCTGGGGAATTTACTCCAAAGGTTGAACGCGAAGATCTCCATGCTCAATGGCGTGATGCCATTTCACGTTCTCTCAACTGGGCCAAATAACTAACGCAGCGAACTTGCGGCATCGGCTAACTCGCCCTGAGAAATAAGCTCCTTGGCACGAGTTGCGTACATGTCAACATACTCCTGGCCAGAGAGTGTCATGAGTTCATACATGACTTCATCCGTCACCGAGCGCAAAACAAAACGGTCATCCTCTAAACCTTCATAACGGGAAAAATCTAAAGGTTTACCCACGCGAATACCAACCCGCTTGAGTCGAGGTCGCAGTTTTCCGGGAGGCTGTATCTCATAGGTATTGATCATCGCGACTGGAATGATGGGGACATGGGCCTCAAGTGCCATCCGGGCTAGCCCAGTTTTCCCACGGTACAAAATTCCGTTGGGTGAACGGGTTCCTTCTGGGTAAATTCCTAAAATATCTCCTGCATCCAATACCTGAAGTGCCGTGTGAATTGCCGCCTCCGAGGCTCGACCACCAGAGCGGTCAACGGGAAGCTGCCCCACCCCACGCATAAACAATTTAGTGAGATAACCCTTAATCCCTTTGCCCGTGAAATAGTCGCTCTTAGCGAGATAGGCCATAGGACGTTTTGCAACGAGCGCCAAGTAGAACGAGTCTGAAAAACTTAAGTGGTTACTGGCGAGAATTACCCCACCTGATTCGGGAATATTTTCTTGTCCCTCTGCCCAAGGTCGAAAAAGGATTTTGAGCCATGGGCCAAGCAGGATGTGCTTAATGAACCAATACAGCATCCGCTCACCCGCCTCTCGTATCTTTACGAATTACCGAAGCCTAAGGGCCTACCTAATCTCCCAATTTTTGGCGGTCCGCAGCCTCGACATGATCATAGGCGTACGCTCTATCAAGTACCAACGAAATATCGAAATGATGGACCGAATGAACCAGGAGATCCCAATGCCACTGGCACCAGGCGCGCAACCATGGAGCATCGACCCAACGGGCCCATCAGCCCGTATCGGTGTTCTTCTCATTCATGGCTTCACCGGTTCACCTGCCTCAATGACCCCTTGGGGTCGAGCACTTTCCCAGAATGGTTGGTCTGTCCGGGTGCCACGCCTTCCCGGTCACGGATCACGCTGGCAGGACATGAACCTGACAACGTGGGAAGACTGGTACGCAGAAGCCGAACGCAATTTGCGCGAGTTGCAGTCGAAGTGCGATCAAGTTTTTATCTGCGGCCTCTCAATGGGTGGATCCCTTACCCTTCGTCTCGCAGAGGAGCACGGCAACGAAATTTCCGGAATAGTTTTAGTAAACCCGGCCGTACACTCAGAGCGATCAGATCGCCATTTGCTACCTATTGTCTCAAAGTTTCTTAAATCCTTCCCCGGGATATCAAACGATATTGCCAAACCCGGGCAGGACGAGGTTGCCTATGAAAAAATCCCATTGAAGGCAGCCTCCTCACTCGCCCAATTGTGGAAATTAGTCAAAAGCGATATCAGCAAGGTCAACCAGCCTGTTTTACTTTTTCGCAGCCTGCAAGACCACGTGGTTGAGGCTTCCAATTCGCAATGGATCCTTGAGCATGTTTCCAGCACGGACAAAAAGGAAATTACCTTGGAAAATTCATTCCATGTCGCGACACTTGACTACGACGCGGAGCTGATTGAGACCGCGAGCGCTGAGTTCATAAAGCGCCTCATCAACGGGTAACAGGAACGCATCTCATGACAATGACTCCGCCGAATCCAGAAGATCCACAGGATCCACAAGATCCACAGAAAAATAATGATGCATGGGATGCAATCGTGGCTGATCTCAGTGGCCAAATTGATCTGGGACCACATTTTCGCAGTGATCCCACTCCACATGAGTTAATTCCTGAGCGCGATTACATTGATGAGTATTTCGACGAAGGTTATGTGCCTCCTGAGCCACCTCACATAACTGCCCCCAGTGATGCAATCGCACGTTTCGCTTGGGCTGGCGCGCTAGGGGGACCCGTCATCCTGCTACTGAGTTTTGCCTTGGGCCTCGGCGGCGTCATTTCAACAGTTGGACTCGTTGCAACTATTGGTGGCTTCGTTTTCCTTATGTCAAAACGAGACAAACATGTTCCACCAGGTGAGGATTACGGTGACGGGGCCGTCGTCTAAATGTGTGGCGAAAACTTATGCCTTGCGAGGTCAGCTGCTCCTACAATTCCCGCTTCATTACCCAGTTGGGCAGCGTGAATTTCAGGAATTGGGCGGTAATCCTTTCCAATTATTCGATCTGCGAGGGTTGCTCGCGCACTCGGTAAAAAGAATTCACTCGCCTTGCTTGCTCCACCTCCGATCACAAAAATTTGTGGATCCAATATCGCGCTGAGGCTTGCTAGTCCTCGTCCAAGCCACACACCGAGCCGCTCTAAAACTTCAATTGCGACGGGATCGCCTAATGTTGCCGCCTCCGTAACGTGTTCACCCTGAACACCCTCGGGGCTGCCATCACCGAGAGACAATAAGACTTGTGCTTCAAAGAGCCGCTCCGTCGCCATGGCTCGCGCATCGCGTACCAACGCATTTCCACTCGCGTACTGCTCCCAACAGCCCTTGCGCCCGCAACCACACAAAAGTCCGTCGGCGACGGCACCCATATGACCTATCTCCCCTGCCGCACCATGTGAGCCGCGAAAGAGTTCGCCGCCGAGGACAATTCCACCGCCAATCCCTGTCCCAATTGTCACCGTAACCACGTCATGGAAGCCTTCCCCACCACCGAATCGAGCTTCACCCCAAGCGGCCGCATTTCCATCATTTTCCACGAGTACAGGCAAATCAATGGCATTCTCAAGGATTGCAGCAACAGGGACGTCGGCCCATTGAAGGTTGGGTGCGTACAGAACAGTGGTGCTGCCCGCGTCCACCGGTCCTGCGACACCAACGCCAATTCCTGCAATTGTTCCGTCAACGTTCGAAATCGTTTCAGCGATAGCTTCGGAGACAACCGAGAGGACTGCGAAAGCATCGGCGCGGGGGGTCCTTCGGTGGATCTTGGTCAGGATTTCACCTTGATCATTAACGACCCCTGCAAGTATCTTGGTGCCGCCTATATCTACCCCGACACTGATCCCCATGCGCGTAAGACTAGTCAATGATCGGGAGCCAGCGGATTTCGTCCGTGGAAGTTTCCCCAGTATCGGCGCCCCGAACGCCACTTTTGATTCCAACGCCACCCAGCATTGACATTAGTGGCGCTACATCTAGTCCAGTGATTTCACTTGGCATCAATCCGGTGATTGATGCGGGCGCCCCCATTAAGTTCAACCAACTACCAAGATCACTCGTTGATTTTTCTCCATCTCGTTCATCGGTCATGATCGGGGCCACTCACTTTCTTTGACAGAAAAGTCCACCTCAAATTTATTCTTGGAGAGATGCACGGATCCGGCTTCCATTCGCGAGCAGGCTGCGGGAAGTTCGACAAAGCTTCGCACGCCACCCACATCAATTACCAAATGATTGCGAACAATTCCAATTGCCGGATCACTTTTCCCAACACCTTTCCACCTGACGTGAAAAGCGAATGTCAACGGATCCCCTTCAACAAGGTCACCACGCCCCTTGAAAACTCTTATCGATTCGAATTGCGAGATCCACTTCTTTGACAGTGACGTTCCGGTTGAATCGATCCACGCTCGTTGCAACTGCGGCAGATCAAACGCAACTCCGACAAGGGCAAGCTGGGTGAGGGACCTGAATAGGAATTTCGCACTCGGTTGACTGTGTGCAAAATTCACTTGCAGTTCCGCTCCTTTCACCCGAATTCGAGCCTGTTGAATCTCACTGATTAGCCGTAAAAGATGGGTCCTGGCACCACTTTTACCTAAACCACACCAAATGGCAAACTCTTCGGAATCCATGTGAAGGAGCGCGATTGAGATCGAGTCAAGGTCACTGAGCGCTTGGGATAAGTGGCGAACCGACTCGAACTCGAGATGCTCGGAAACGGAAAGTAACGAATACACGCCTCGTGACAAATTCAACTCACCCAAGAGCCCACTCGTTGGTGTAAAAAAACCAAAAGGCGATATCAATGATTCAAAAAGTTGAGCAACAACTTCAGGTGAATCTACCGAGCCCCTCTTGGGTTCGGTTCCACAGGTGATGCGCAGGTTAGACGACACTTCCCGCGCCCGATTCCACGCGGGTTTTCAGACCTTTGAGAGCTGTGTCGACGATCACCTTTTCGGCTTTGCGCTTCAGCATCCCAATCATGGGGATCTTGACATCAACTTGTAACCGGTATTGCACGGTTGTGCTTCCGTTGCCATTGTCGGTCAATTCGTATTCACCATCCATTGCGGTAAGCATTTCTGCCGTTGTCAAAGTCCAGGTGACTTTCCGATTTCCATCCCAGTCGTACTCCAGCTCATAAGTGTCCTTGATGGGACCGGAAGCAAGGGAAAATCGGGCATCGGCTGGGCGGCCATCGTCTTCATATTTGCTCAACACAGTGACCGAAGTGATTCCATCACTCCATTGTGGGTAAGCGGGGAGGTCGGCAATAACTCCCATGATTTGTGCGGGAGTCGCGTTAATGGAGATCCTGGATTCGGTCTGTTCAGCCATGGGAGCACGGTACTCCACCAGTGGGGGCGCTTGCATGACGACAAGGTTTGTCGGCCGTAACTGTCAAATTGAGAACCCGAACTTAATCATCAATGTTTAAACATCGATCGTGAATGGGGTCTTTCGGCTGTGGAAATGCCCGACGTTGATGCATTCTGTGGTCCCTATGCGTAAGCGTGAACGTTGCGGTTGGTGCACGTGACCAAAAAAGTGATATCTGGGGGAATATTTCTCGATGTAACTGGTGATTGCGGCTGAACCGACTTCAAACCTTCGGGCCACGGTGTCGTAGTTGAGTAATGGACTCAAAGGGGGGATGTGGGTAAATAAAATGTCAACCGGCCCCATGGCAAAAAGCTTGTCCCAATATTCCTGTGGCTCTAGTTCATAGGGAGTCCTCATGGGGCTTGTCAGTCCCCCGCCAAGAAAACCCCATTTTTGGCCATTCATTTCGATCACTTCACCATCGAGTACTCGATGCTCGGGTCGTAAGTAGGCGGGCCATAGGGACGGTACGTCGACATTGCCATACGTCAATAACGCAGGCGTCGGAATCGCCGCAAACATCACTTCATATTGTTCACGGACTTTCTGCTGCAAAACTTCCCAGCGTTCCTCTGGCTGAGTGACACCGATCCCACGCCAAGCATTGGCACTGAACTCCCGAGCTTGATCAAAATGATTTGCCGTTCGCAGAGCGATGTATGTCTTTGCGTAATCCACCCCAAATAAATCGGCATAAATTCCGTACTCAGGTTCGTCGTAATCGAGGAAGAGAATCAAGTCCCCTAGGCAGACAAAGACATCGCAATTTTTGGCAGCAGCGGTGATTGCGCCGTAAGCACCGTGGACATCACTGACAATATTTAGGCGCACTGGAGCAGTTCAGACATTGGGATTCTCTAGGCTGTCTTTGAGCGCCCAAACGGTTCGTTTCCATGCGATTACATGGCGCTCGCGTAATTTGTGAATTTCCCGTCGTTCGCGAGCTGAGTTCGTAATAGTTCGGGGATGAATATCACTCCCACTTCGAGTTGGGTTAGCGCGCAAGTAGTAATGAACGATCGTGGCAACCTCTTCAGCCGATGCCACTTCAATGGATTCGAGCCAAATTTCACTAGATCCGACGAGAGCTCCGGTCACCGTCCACCGCAGACCCTTTTCTCCGCGGTCTCCGTATACCTGCAATGTGAGGTCAGGCCACCAACGAATCCATGTAGATTGCTCCCGAATTATCGCGATTAGTTCAGTCGGGGATGCGTAGATCACCGTGTCATCGGCGATATCGATCATGGAGTGATCATGGTCTGGAATCATCGCTGCATTTCTCTCACCCACAGGCCAATGATAACCCGAAATAATTTTCTCGTCTTATGGCACTTTGCGCGTAATTCGCGTAGTTTAGTGACACGGTTGTTAGACCGACCCGAGGAAAGGAAGACCCACATGCTCACCGAGTTCACCGTAGAGGCCATGGTTCCAGCCCCAACAAGTGGAAACCTCACCGACCACATTCTGCAAAACGCAAAAAGTGACCCCAGCAAGGTTGTTTTCTCGATTCCGCGCGGGGATGCATGGGTGGGAGTTACTGCTTCAGAATTCTTAAAGCAGGTACAGGGTGTAGCTAAAGGGCTTATTGCCAGCGGGATACAGGCGGGTGACCGCATCGGTGTCATGTCCCGGACACGATACGAGTGGACCGTGGTGGACTACGCAATTTGGTACGCAGGTTGCATTAGCGCACCAATCTATGAAACTTCCTCTGCCGAGCAGGTTCAGTGGATCCTGACCGACTCAGGCTCCGTCGCGCTTTTCTGCGAACGCAATGCCAACAAAGCTGTCTACGACGAAGTTGCGATCGACACCCCTGACGTGACCCGTGTGTGGGTCTTCGAAGACAAATGCCTTGATGAATTAATCGCAGCGGGCGTCAATGTTAGCGATGAAGAACTTGAGTCGCGACGCATCACACTCACCCCAGATTCCACTGCCACAATTATTTACACCTCTGGCACAACCGGTCGCCCTAAGGGGTGCATGTTGACTCATAAGAACTTCATGTTTGAAGTCGACAACATTGTGGAAGGACTTGGCAACGTTTTCCGTGGTCCTAACTCATCCACACTGCTCTTTCTCCCCATTGCTCACGTATTCGGTCGAACAGTTCAGCTCGGTTGCGTACGTGCTCAAGTTCGCATGGGACACGCCCCCGATGTAAAAGAACTACTGCCTCTTTTGGGCTCTTTTCAGCCGACTTTTGTTCTTTCGGTTCCCCGAGTGTTTGAAAAAATCTTCAACTCTTCACAGCAAAAAGCTATCGCTGGCGGAAAAGGAAATATCTTCGATAAGGCAAGCCATGTTGCAATCGAATACAGCGAGTCGCTGGACGAGGGCGGACCCGGATTAGGCCTCAAAATCAAGCATGCGATTTTTGACCGCCTTGTTTACGGGAAGATTCGCGCTGCCATGGGTGGCAAGATCGAGTGGGCTATTTCAGGTGGTGCACCGCTGGGATCACGTCTGGGCCACTTCTTCCGCGGTATCGGCGTTACAATTCTTGAAGGTTACGGACTCACCGAGACTTCCGCCGCAAGTACCGTAAACCGACCTGATGCAATAGGTATTGGAACTGTAGGACAACCATTCCCTGGTTCCAGTGTGCGGATCGCAGCAGACGGTGAAGTCATGCTCAAGGGTGATCACATCTTTGCCGGATATTGGAACAACCCGAGCGCTACAACTGAAGCCATTGAGCCTGATGGCTGGTTCCATAGCGGCGACATTGGCGAGATCGATGACCGGGGCTTTGTGCGGATCACCGGGCGCAAAAAGGAACTGATCGTGACGGCAGCTGGCAAAAACGTTGCTCCTGCCGTGCTTGAAGACCGTTTGCGGGCCAACTTTCTTGTGGGACAGTGCATGGTGGTTGGCGATGCTCAACCATTCATCGGCGCTCTCGTCACCCTCGACCCTGAAGCGATTCCCGTCTGGCTTGCCCAACAAGGTTTGAGTGCCACCACTCCCATCTCCGAACTCGTAAATAATTCCTTGATTCAGAGCGAAGTCCAGAGCGCCGTTGACCTGGCAAACAAAGCGGTGTCAAACGCCGAGGCGATCAAGAAATTTACAATTCTGGAGACCGACTGGACTGAAGAAGGCGGTCAGATGACACCTTCGCTCAAACTCAAGCGCAATGTCGTTCTCAAAGAACATGAAGCAGATATCGCTCGGATCTACGGGTAACGCGTTCGAGTAGGGGCTCGCGATTGGACAACTTGACGGTATAGCGGTCTTAGCCGATTACTCGGCCGATTCCGCTAAACCGTGAGTTGTACCAAGGCCCCATAACGTCGGAGACAAGCACACCGCTGCTCGGATTTGCAGCATGAACCATTTTTCCATTTCCAATGTACAGGCCTACATGGTGCGCACCACTACCAAAGTAAAAGACCAAATCTCCTGGCTGTGCCTGGCTCAATGGAACTCGGCGAGTTGTCGAATACTGCGAGCGGCTGTAGTGGGGTAGTGAGACACCAGCTTGTCGCCAAGCTGTCATAGTCAGCCCAGAACAGTCAAATGCACTCGGGCCACTAGCCGCAGCCACATAACGGTCGCCGACCTGAGCCAATGCGTACTGCACAACTCGTGCGGTGCGACCACTTCCGGTAAACCCTCCGCCAGAGGAACCGCTACCTGAACTTATTGCGGCAGAGGCTGCACGTGCGGCGGAGAGTGCTGCAGCCCGTTCGCTCGCCGCCATCGCGGCGATGCGGCGTCGCTCACTTGCCTCTAGTTTCGCCAAAATTGCTTGGGCATCGCGATAGCGATCATTTGCCTCGGCCTTGGAATCGCCCATCTCTGAGCGAACTTTTTTAGCGGCAGTTTCTCTGTCCAGCATTGCCGCTTCCGTTTGGGCTAGCCGCAAACGAGTTGTCTGGCTGCCACGGATTGCAGAGGCTTGCCCCTTTTGCACCTGATCGAGTGCTGCGGCCTGCGAGAGGAATTGGTTGGGATCTTCTGCGAGTAGCACTTGTAAGGAAGTATCGATTCCACCCGACGTGTACGTGGCTCGAGCAAGGTCATCAACTGAACCCATGATTTGGTTGAGTTCCTTACGCTCGCGCTTAGCTTTAGCTTTCAGGGTATCCAGTTGTTTCTGAATTCCACCAAGGCGATTTCGAGCGTCGTTGTACCGCTCATTCGCTGCTTCAGCTTTCCCCTGCAGATCCATGACTTGCATGCGTACCTGCTGCAAATTGGGTGCGGCCTGTACCGGGGCGAGGACAAAACCTGGAACGAACAGAGCCGCAATCGCAACGGAGATCCCGCTGACTCGAAATGCTTTCTGCTTCACAAACTCTCCGCTCGGTTCGTCTATCTGCAATTTGGCTCGGTCCTCGGACGCGCACAAGACCTTCTTCGTTCCCAAAACGGTAACAGATTGATGACGATCCGGCCAGAGAGGTACCGAAATTAATTAGAACTAAAATCTATCCTGCTTGTGATTCCTGAGTCACTAGACGAAGTGGTGGAACCAGACCCGAACGGGCCAAAACGCCTAGGGCCACGACATGCTCGTCGGCCACCTCCGGCGACTTTAGAAACTCAGGCTCCCCCACAAGCACCGTAACGATGCAATCGCCACAAGCTGGGCCCGCCATCACACATGTACCGCAATCAATAACCATGCCAACAGGCTAAACGCCCCCACTGACATCGGGAATTTCTTCTAATTGACTCAGACTGACAATCAGAAACGCTCAGGGCTAGATCAGAGCCAGAGCAGGGCTAAACCCCGCCGTCACCCGGGGATTCCTGCGCGGGACCACCAAATTCTGGGCGAAGCACGATTTCTATCCGATCCCCTGCTCCGCACCATCGGCACGACACCGCGAGAACTTGATCCGAGGTGACTTCCCGCTCTTCAACGGTGACTTCACCGGCCATGTCCGCATGCCAGAACTCAGTCACGGTCGACGCTCGGGTCACGTCAAAACGGGTGAGATTGCCGCAGTGTGCGCAACGAAATCGTGATTTCACATCAGGAAGGGAAAGGTTGGGGGTATCGGTCATAACCTAACGCTATCCCCTTCGGGTCAAGTCCATGTTTCGACTCGAGCACTAACGGGTGTCAGGGCTTAGCGTTAGTTTGTGACCGTGACCAACCCACCGAGTGCCTTGGCCGCCACCCAGCTCTCACTCGCGGACTTAGGCACCCAACTCGCCGACATTGTTTTCGTCGTCGTGGACCTAGAAACGACCGGTGGGGCTGGAGTTGACGCTGGAATCACCGAAATCGGCGCAGTAAAGGTCCAAGGGGGTGAAGTAATCGGTGAATTCACCACACTGGTGAATCCCGGTGCGGAAATTCCACCATTTATCGCCGCCCTAACCGGCATCACAGATTCAATGGTTTCTGGTTCACCCAGTGTTCGCACAGCAGTCTCAATGTTTCTCGATTTTGCCGGGGATTGTGTTTTTGTTGCACACAATGCTCCCTACGACATCGGATTCCTCAAAGGGGCCTGCTCCAAATTCGACATAGCCTGGCCCAATAACAAAGTGATTGACACGGCACGTATTGCTCGGCTGGCACTTCACCGTGACGAAGTTCGTAATTGCAAACTCGCAACCTTGAGTGCATTTTTTAAGACCGATGTGCAGCCAACCCACCGAGCCTTTGACGACGCCCGCGCAACAACTGACGTAATGCATCGACTCTTTGAGCGCTTGGGCAATTACGGTGTGCATACCCTCGAGGACTTGAGCGCATTTACTTCACGGGTTAGTGATGTTCAACGTAGCAAGAAAAGTTTGGCCGATGGCTTACCGGCGAAACCCGGTGTCTACATTTTTGAAGATCCACAGGGACGTCCGCTCTACATTGGAACGTCCAAAAATATCCGCAACCGGGTGCGCTCCTATTTCACGGCGGCTGAAAGTCGGCGCCGAATGTCCGAGATGATTGGCATTGCCCAAAATATTCGCCCTATTGTTTGCTCAACAATTTTGGAAGCTAAAATTCGCGAATTGCGATTAATCGTTAGCGAGCAGCCTCGATACAACCGACGATCGCGGGCCGCTGACTCTGTCTCTTGGCTCAAGTTGACAGCAGAGCCGGCCCCGAGATTGATCATCACTAAACAATTGAAAGACGATGCCAGCGAGGGTGCACGCTATATCGGGCCATTCACATCCCGCTCAGCCGCAAACTCAGCCCTTGACGTGATCAACGAAACTATTTCGTTGCGAACCTGCACAACGAAGATTGCTGCGCAACCGCGCAGTGACATTCCTGGCTGCGTTCGCGCCGAATTAGGAAAATGCATCGCACCGTGTATCCGTGAACACGACCGCGAGCAGTATTTAAGTATTGTGAATCATGCATCCATTGCTATGTCGGGAAGCACATCTACAATCGTGGCTCACATAAATGACCTAATGGAAACCCTGGCTAATTCTGAAAGATTCGAAGAGGCTGCATCCTGGCGCGAGGCACTCGGCCATTACGTCAATGCAGTTTTTCGCACGGAGAGATTGCGGTGGATTGCTTCAACGCCAGAACTCGTTGCCGCACAAAGCACCGTTGACGGTGGTTGGGAGATTCACGTCATTCGCTACGGCAGGTTGGCGGCGGCAGGTGTGGTCGAAGCTGGTTTTGACCCTTGGCCGCATATCACCGCATTGGTCGCGAGCGCCGAATACGTCGAACCAGGAATTGCACCAGCACCGGCCGGTGTCACCGAAGAAGCATTCGATCTACTTCGCTGGCTGGAAGGTGATGGCGTTCGATTAGTAGCAAGTTCACGAGATCTATTCATGCCAATTGACTGCGGTGGAAAAGAAACTATGCAACTTTCCGACATTCGTCGTGTTGTCAGTGAACGACTTGCGGCAGTCACCGGAAACGCACCATTCGGTCGGCCGGTCGGTCCCCGAGCACCCGGTGTGTCCCGGATTACCTATTTCTAAAGATTTTTTACTTGCTTAACTGCGGTGACCCACTTTTCAAAAACTTTCCATGCTTGACCGCTTTCCAGTGCGGCTGTCGCTACAGGCAGGTGCGCATTGATTCGGGCGCTCAAAGATGTCAACGACCCAGACCTGCTCGCCGGATCGTCAACCGAAGCCGCTGCCACCAAAGCTGCTGCAGCATTGAGAGCCACTGCACTTCGAATCGATGCCACGACCTCGGAATCGGCACCCGGATCAGTTCCACCAAAGACTTTTCGAGTGAGATCGGCATTGCGATCTGGGCTTCCACCTCGCAGGTGCTCTGCGCGAAATCCCACAATTCCAAAATCAGCCGGGTCTATCAATGTTTCAACCACCACCCCGCCGGTTGCATCCCAGACCTGAGTTGGTGCGGAAAGGGAAATTTCGTCGAGACCATCGGTTCCCCTGACTACTAGGGCTCGAACCCCGCGTGCAGCCAAGACATCTGCCATAACCGGTGCAAGAGCCAAATTTGCGCAGCCGACTAAAGCGGCATTGGCAAGTGCTGGATTAGTGAGGGGGCCCAAAATATTAAAGACCGTGGGAATACCCAACTGGGTTCTCGCCGGGCCGGCAAAACGCATGGCCGGGTGGTGCTTGGGCGCAAAGCAGAAAGCAATTCCGACACCTTGAGCAACGATTCCCACCTGTTCGGCGTTGAGGTCTAAGTCGAGACCGAGTTCTTCGAGTAGATCGGCCGAGCCCGTTGAACTGGAAAATGCCCTGTTTCCGTGTTTTATGACGGTCACACCACAGGATGCGGCAACAACGGCAGCCATGGTGCTGATATTGACGGAGTGGGAACCGTCCCCGCCTGTGCCAACTACATCGCAGACAACGGACATTTCGGTCGGAATGGGCACGAGGTTGGCAAACTCCAACATGGTGGCTGCCAAAGCTGCGACCTGTTCGGGTGTTTCCCCATGGACTTTTAGGCCCATGGCAAAAGCGGCAATTTGTGCATCGGTTGACCGGTCACTGAGGATTTCAGTCATGACCCAACGGGCATGATCGGCGGTTAAAGGTTCCGGACCAGCGATTTGGGCAAGAACTATGGGCCAACTCATGCTTTCCATCGCGATTCCTAGGAAGTGAGACTCAGCCGGGTTGCCAACAGCCGACTTACCGCTTGGGCGGTTGAGACCGGCTCGATGGGCAAGCCCACGACGGCATCGGCGCGCGACCAGGTTGCCAGCCATGCATCCTGGGGGCGAGCAATTAGCACAAGGACCGGTGGGCATCGATAAAGTTCATCTTTAATTTGACGGGCGAGTCCCATGCCCCCAGCGGGAGTTGCCTCACCATCGAGAATAAACAGGTCAAACTTTCCCTTGTCAGCCGCTGAAATGAAACCAGGCTCGGTTGCCACCTCGGTGTATTCAACGGTAGGCAAGTCCATGGAAGGTCTTGGGCCAAGGGCCGAAATAACGTCTGCGCGGGTATTGCGGTTACTGCTGTAAATGAGTACGCGCAAGGGGTCTCGGGTGCCAGAGTCTGTTGCCACATTCGTACTCTAACCAGCAGAAAGCGTGCGGTGAAAAACAGGCTCAACAACGAGGCGAAAATCACTAGTCAATAAGAGGGGGTCAGAGAGAAATTCAGTTGCCGATCTGGGAGAGTATGCCTGTGGCCCAGACAACCGTAATCCCCCAGGCGTACGATCATGCACCGGCGAACCGCCCCAACATGGTCTCAATCGGCACTATTGTTTGGCTCGCCAGCGAACTCATGTTCTTTGCGGCGCTCTTCGCTATGTATTTCACTATGCGAGCGGTCAACCCGGAACTGTGGGCCAACGAGACCCAAATTCTCAACATCCCCTTTGCCAGCCTAAACACAACGATCCTGGTTCTGAGCTCAGTTACCTGCCAACTAGGTGTTTTCGCTGCTGAGCGCGGTGACGTCAAAGGTTTGCGGCGCTGGTTCATCATCACTTTCCTCATGGGCGCTTTCTTTGTCGGCGGCCAAATCGCCGAGTACACGGAACTGGTCCACGAGGGTCTCACAATTTCATCGAATGCCTACGGTTCCGCTTTCTACATCACCACCGGCTTTCACGGGATGCACGTGACCGGGGGGCTTATTGCGTTCCTACTGGTTTTGGCCACCACCTACGTGGCTAAGCGTTTCACTCATGAACAAGCCACCCGAGCGATTGTCGTGTCGTACTACTGGCACTTTGTTGACGTCGTGTGGATTGCACTCTTTTTCATGATTTACATCTTGAAGTAAGTCTCGCTACACAACTGTGTCAACAACTGAGAAAGGCTTTGCCGCTGTGAAGTTCATTTCCGCACGAAGGCGTAACCCCTTTGTTGCCGTCCTGTTGCTCGTTGCAGCCCTTGGAGCTGTGGGAATCACCTTCTCGGCGGTTTCCAATATCCAACCTGCTCAAGCATCACTGGGAACCCAAACCCAAGTCGAAGACGGTAAAAAGTTGTATCTTGAGGGTTGCAGTTCCTGCCATGGCCTTGACGCGCAAGGAAGCATGAACGGTCCAACGCTGATAGGCGTTGGCGCAGCCGCCGTTCATTTCCAGGTATCCACCGGCCGCATGCCACTGGCAGCCCCCGGGGCCCAAGCCACGGCTAAAGAGCCGATCTATGACGTTGAAGAAGTTGCCGCAATGTCGGCCTACATCGCATCACTTGCTCCTGGCCCCGCGATCCCAACCTCAGAGGACCTTGACTACTCCAATGCAGACGTTGCTGAGGGTGGAGTTCTATTCCGCATTAACTGTGCCCAGTGTCATCAGGCTGCCGGGCAAGGTGGTGCACTCACTCAAGGCAAGTACGCACCCAATTTGATGCAGGCAACTCCCCAAGAAATCTATGAGGCAATGGTGACCGGGCCACAAAGTATGCCCGTGTTCTCCAACGAAACGTTGCCTATTAAAGACAAGCAGGCCGTGACCGCTTACATCATGGCTTTACAAGAAGCTCCCAGCCCTGGCGGTCTCTCACTCGGCCGGCTAGGTCCGGTTGCTGAAGGCCTCTTTATGTGGGTTGCCGTATTCGCCGCATTCATTGGTGCGGCCGTCTGGATCGGAATCAAAGCGCGATGAATGAAATCACTCCTATGTCTGACGAAAATGGCGAAGTAGGTAATGACGGGCATTCACATGCACCGGCCAAACTGGGTTACTCCCCCGTGGCTGAAATTCCACATCGATTGCGAGTAACCGACACCGATCCAAAGGCGGCACGTCGAGCTGAACGCCAAGTGGCATCGATGTTCACGCTTTCTATGGTTTTCATCATTCTTTCGGTTGTCGCGTATGTCACGATTGACAAATTCGCAGTTGTTTATATTCCGGTGCTCGGGGAAGTCGGAGCCAGCAACGTTGTACTCGGACTCACTTTCGGGATAGCGGTGTTTCTGATTGGCGCTGGGGCAATCCAGTGGGCCAAGAAACTCATGCCCGATGTCGAGGTTGTTCAAGAACGCCACGACATGGTTTCGGAAAAGGAAGATGACAACCTCGCCGCTGCCAACTACGAACGCGGTAGGGAAGAGTCCGGTTTTGCTCGTTACAAGATGATTCGCCGTTCACTACTGGGAGCGATGGCTCTACTACCCATCCCGATTATTGTGGTGTTGCGTGACCTGTGGATTACTCCGCCGGGTGAGAACCCTACTGAAATACTGTCAACAACACTATGGACAAAAGGCAAGCGGATCGTCTCAGATGGAACGTACCTGCCAGTTCGACCCGAAGACCTACCGGTTGGTGGTCTTGTATCTGCACTTCCCGAGGGCATACTTGAGGTTCAAGAGGAAGAGCACAATCTCAATGCGCGCGGTAAGGCAGCAATAATTCTCGTTCGCATGGATCCTGAACAGATTCGCTCACAACAAGGCGAGGGATGGGATTACAACGGGATCTTGGCTTATTCGAAGATTTGTACGCACGTTGGCTGCCCGATTGCTCTGTACGAACAGCGCACGCATCACCTCTTATGCCCGTGCCACCAATCAACCTTCGATCTCGCCGATTCTGGCGCGGTGATTTTTGGGCCAGCTGCCCGAAATATGCCGCAGTTGCCGATTTCGGTGGATGAGGAAGGATATTTGATATCGACGCAAGATTTTGCCGTACCGGTCGGACCTAGTTTCTGGGAGCGAGATAGAACATGAGCACAACAACGGATCATCCGGTTGAGCAGGTAGGCGGCGCTACAGCCAAATACGTGGATCAACGACTGGGAAGCAATAAGTTCCTTGGCCGCAACCTTGGTAAAGTTTTTCCCGACCACTGGTCATTCATGCTCGGTGAAATTGCACTGTACTCATTTATCGTCGTGCTGCTCACGGGAACTTTTCTCACTTTCTTTTACAACCCCAGCATGGTTGAAGTTGTGTACAACGGTTCCTACGTGCCCCTGAAAGGCGTTCAAATGTCTGAGGCTTATGCCTCGTCCTTGAACATCTCATTTGAGGTTCGTGGTGGCCTGTTGATTCGCCAAATGCACCATTGGAGTGCGCTCATTTTCGTCGCGGCAATGGCCGTGCACATGTTCCGCGTCTTCTTTACCGGTGCTTTCCGCAAGCCACGCGAATTCAACTGGCTCGTCGGTGTTGGACTAACCGCACTCGCCTTGGGTGCCGGTTTCACAGGGTATTCACTCCCCGACGACCTACTCTCGGGCACAGGTCTTCAGATCATTCGTGGAATCTTGCAGTCGATCCCACTGGTCGGAACCTGGGCCGCATTCCTGGTTTTCGGTGGTGAATTCCCGGGTACCGACATCATTCCCCGGCTGTACGCCGCACACATCCTGCTTATTCCAGGAATCATTCTCGCTCTGATCACGGTCCACCTCATGATGGTCTGGACCCAGAAGCACACGCAGTTCCCTGGACCAGGCCGCACCAACACCAACGTCGTGGGTTACCCATTGCTGCCCGTGTACATGGCTAAGGCCGGTGGCTTCTTCTTCATCGTCTTCGGCATCATCGCTTTAATCGGCGGACTGGTGACCGTCAACCCCATTTGGATCTTTGGGCCCTACACACCCGACCAAGTCTCAGCTGGAACCCAGCCCGACTGGTATATCGGCTGGCTTGATGGAGCCCTTCGACTTATGCCCAACTGGGAGAGTGTGATCGCTGGATTCACAATCTCGTGGAACGTTTTGATTCCATCAGTGGTGATTCCGGGAATCCTATTCACCGGTTTGGCGTTGTACCCATTCCTTGAAGCCTGGGCAACGGGTGACAAGCGCGAGCACAACTTGCTTGAGCGCCCCCGCAACGCACCGGTCCGCACTGGAATTGGTGTAGCGGCAATCGTCTTCTACGGCATTCTGTGGATTGGCGGAGGCAATGACGTTATTGCAGCGGCATTTAGCCTGTCCTTCAACGTATTGAGTTGGGCACTTCGCATCGGTTTGATAATCCTGCCACCAATTGCCTTCCTCATCACCAAAAGGATTTGCCTAGGCTTGCAGCGCAAGGATCGCGAGAAACTCCTGCATGGCTACGAATCTGGTCGGGTTCTGAGGCTGCCTCACGGTGAATTCATCGAAGTTCACCAGCCGCTGAACTACAAGGAACTAGCAGTCATCTCCGCAAAAGATGATCTTCCCGTACTTCCAGCACCGGTTAAGGTCGACGCGGATGGAGTCCGCAATCCGAATTACCGGGTGGATCAGCTTCGACACAAACTGTCTAGTTTCTTCTTAAGGGACAATATTGAGCGTCCAACCGATGCCGAAATTGAGGCTGGTCAAGCTCACGCCGCCCACAGTGCGGCGCTCGAAGCCCCACTTCACGATTACGAAGAACTGGATCAAGATCCAGTGGGTCACGGTGGAGTCCTGCACCACCCTGGAATGCCAATGACCAATCAAGAACAGGTTGACCAAAAGCAGTAACGTTCCCTAACCTTAATTGATCCCCCCTACCTAGAAGGGGGGATCAATTCATTTAAGACGGAACTCGATGTTCGGCTTCGCTCCATGGGTCGGCGTGAATTGAAAAAAATGGCTACTTGTAGACCATATACTTCTCGGTTTCCTGAGCTTCGTGTCTTACTATGCTGAGATGAAAAAAATATTTGGACTCATCCTGTCATTTGTTGTCATGGGCGCAGTTGTCTCTGGCTGTAGCGGTGATAGTTCGGTGAGTTCTGATCCCAGTGGAAAAACGTATGTTGCAAATGAACTTACGGTTGACGGCGTGCTTACACCCGCTGCGGAGGGAAGTTCGATTGAGCTCACCTTCACCGAAGATGGTATTTCCGTCATTGCCGGCTGCAACACCATGTTCGGCGCGGCCACCCTGGCTGATGGGGTTCTGACTGTTCCCGCTGGCAATATGGGTTCAACCATGATGGCCTGCTCGGAAATGCTCATGGCCCAAGATCAAGCCTTGATCACCTTCTTCACCTCAAATCCGAGTTACACCCTTGATGGGTCAACTTTGACGCTCACCTCGCCAACTACCACGATCGTGATGACGGAAGCCTCAAACTAACGGCCAGCAATAATTGGTATTCATGGGCGCACGTTGCCTTTAGATGGCAGGCTTGCATCTATGAATCCTGACTCAAATCCTGACGCCCAGCGCACTGCATTGCGCATTTGTCCGCTCTGTGAAGCAAACTGCGGTCTGGAACTTGAAATCACCGGATCGACCGTAACTTCTGTGCGCGGGGACAAAGACGATGTGTTCAGCCATGGATTCATCTGTCCCAAAGGCGTGTCGCTGGGCGCAGTGGATGCTGACCCCACCCGGCTACGCACTCCCCTTGTTCGCGATTCACAGGGAACATTGCAACCTGCTACCTGGGATGAAGCCTTCTCAGTTATTCGGAATCGGCTCGGCGAAGTCATCAGCGCTGCTGGCCCTGATTCGGTTGGTCTGTTTCTGGGCAACCCGAATGTGCACTCGCTGTCCGGTGCGTTCATGTTGCCCACCTTGATTAAGTCCTTGGGGACATCACAACGCTTTTCTGCTAGCACCGTTGATCAAATGCCAAAGCAGGCAGCCTCGGCCATGATGTACGGTACCGCGCTATCCATTGCATTGGCTGACATTGACCGCACCGATTACTTTCTGGTCTTGGGCGCCAACCCACTTGTCTCCAATGGCTCAATGTTGACCACCCCTGACTTCCCAGGCCGATTGCGAGCCTTGCGTAAACGTGGTGGTCGTATGGTCGTCGTTGACCCGATCCGCACACGCACCGCTGAGTTTGCGGACGAGCATCTGGAGATCCGTCCGGGCAGTGATGCTTTGTGGCTTGCCGCTATTGCCCATGTCCTCATCGTTGAGGGAATCCCTAACCTTGGTGCTGCAGAGCAGTGGATTAACTCTGTTGATGTTGATTCAGTGGTTTCGGTGCTGTCCGCTTTCACACCTGAGGGGGTTGCTGCAGTGACAGGGATTGACGCTGGTGTCACCCGTCGAATTGCAGCGGAACTTCAGGCTGCTCCCAGTGCTGCCGTTTACGGCCGAATGGGCACAACTACCTCGGGACTGAGCATTGACGGTTCCGTGCTGCCCATGGGGACCGTCGCGTCGTGGCTAATTGACGTTATCAATATTTCAATCGGATCACTGGACCAGCCCGGCGGCGTGATGTTTGCATTGCCCGCAGCTGGTGGACCTTCAACAGAAGGAACCCCCGGGGTTGGGCACGGTGTGAGCATTCCTGGACGTCGACGCACCCGGGTTCGCGGCTTACCCAGCGTCTTGGGCGAATATCCAGTTTCTGCACTAGCCGAGGAGATTGACACTCCTGATGCCCAATCCGGCGCTCACATCAGGGCGATGTTCGTTATTGGTGGCAACCCGATTGTTTCCACTCCGGATTCATCACGCCTACGAGCAGCCTTCGGGTCCCTAGATTTTATGGTGTCGGTTGATCCGTATCTCACTGCGACCAACTCATTGGCCGACGTTGTGCTTCCCGTTTCGTCACCGCTTACCCGCCCACACTATGACGTGGTCTTCAACAACCTAGCGGTGCGCAATCAGGCGCGTTATTCCCCTGCAGTGTTCCCTGTTCCTGAAGATCAAATGGATGAAGCCAATGTTTTGTTGACGCTGGCAGGGATAGCCGTAGGAATAAATACGGGTAATGAGCTCAGCGCTGAAGCAATGGATGACATCTTGGCGGCTACTGTTGCCCACCAAGCAGTGAGTGATTCCGCGTCACGCCTGTATGGGTCAACCGTTGAAGCGGTCCTTGCAAGCGTGGCTCCATTGCGTGGGGTTGACCGAGTTCTTGACATTCGGTTGCGCTCTAGTCCCGCTGGGTTGACCCTGCAGGAGGTGATTGACGCTCCACATGGAATTGATCTGGGCCCGCTGACCCCCAGGTTACCCGAAGTCTTGCGAACACCCAGTGGCCGAATTGAGTTTGCACCACCAATACTTATTGAGACTCTCGCTTCCGCGAGTTCTGCCCTGAACGTGGTCACTGCTGACCCCAAAGTTGGTTCGTACTTGCTCGTTGGCAGACGCCAGTTGCGCAGCAACAACTCGTGGATGAAAGACATTGAGAATCTGCAGGGAGGTTCAAATCTCCCCACGGCCCAAATGCACCCACTTGATGCGGCGGATCTGGGTCGAAACGACGGTGAAATGATCCGCGTTACCACCGCTAGCGGGAGCCTGGAGATTGCTTTGGCGATTAGTGACACTGTCTCTCGCGGTTGTATTTGTATTCCACACGGTTGGGCGGATTTCAATGTGAATGTTCTGGTGAGTGCTGATCACGTGGATCCACTTGGTGGAACCGCGGTTCTAAGTGGACTACCCGTAACGGTTTCCTAGTTTTGTCTTTGGGAACTAGCCGCCATGAAAGCACCCAAGGCCTGTAAATCCTGCATCACGGACGCAGCCTTCTTGGGATCAGCATTTTCCCAATGGGCAAGTGCGGCATAAGTCCAGGTGTCTTCATTCAGGATCACCGATCCACAATCCGCGCGCACCGTTGCATCCGTTCCGGTCTTGTTCCATAACGCGGAAGTTTCAACGGAGGCTTGCTGGTTCCTGATCGCATGTGCGAGTGGGTCGAATAAGAAACTCGAGGCCACCATGGATGTGTCAGTATTCAAACTAAGCCACCTGCGCAGCTGATGGCTACCCGTTATTTTGCGGTCATCTTTAGCAATCATGTTGACCATTTTCAGCACTTCCCCCGCACTGGCACTGCTGGGTGACTCTGCTTGACCCGGTAATCGAATGTCGCGGATCCGATCTAACATTTCGGTGTGAATGAAACCTAAGTCCCGTGAAACTTGTTGAGTTGCCTGTAATCCCACCAGATCAATTAGTTGATTCGCTGCCCGGTTATCACTGACACTGGCGACCAACACGCACAGGTCAGCGATCGAATACCTACGTGCACTCAAATATTGCATAATTCCTGAATCGGTGACCGAATCAGACTCGTCGGCTTCCACCAATTGGTCCAATGAGAGTGTCCCCCGATCAACTTGTTCGAGAACCGCCAACAGAATAAAGATTTTTCCAATACTCGCACTCGGTAATTCCTCTGTGGGATTAATGCGCGCCACAGGTAGAAAATTGCGATCAATGGCGACACTCCACGTTACTCCTGGAGAGTTATCTGCCAGCTCTGCACTGATCTGCCCCCAGTCAGTGAATTGCCGCATCCCGTTAATTCAAACTACGAAATACTGATGGAACTAATCACGAGAGCGTCCAACGAATCTTGTGCGGCGGGGTCTGGTGTGATCGGTTGCGTGAACTGTGGACCGGTCAGGGATTTTGCTAGCCATTCATCCCATGGTGCGTTCCACACGGTGAGACCATTTCCGTCATCACCCTGAATGATCGGGGTGTTCTCAACAACCACGACGTCGCCAATTTCATTTTGATTCCACCACCACTCCCCGTTAGCCGTACTCATGCCAACGCAACCATGGGAAACATTGGCACTCCCCTGACTGCCCGTACTCCAAGGTGCTGCATGCACAAACTCCCCGGAGTACGTCATTCGCATGGCATATTCGGCATTCACCCGGTAATAGTCCGGGCTTTCCAGTGTTGTTCCTCCCGTTGCCGCATCCATGATTCGCGAACGCTCTTTGGTGATCAAGACTTTAGTTCCCGAACGGGTTTCAAAACCAGGTTTGCCCGTTGTCACGGGAATAGTCCGAATGAGTTCGCCAGCCTTGTACACATTCATGGTGTGGGTATTCGCGTCAACCACACTCACCATTGAAGGCCGAAAACTAAATGAATCCGATGTATTGGTTTTGCCAAAAACGCCAGGCTTTGCCTGTACTCCGGTGAGATTGAGATCGACTTGGACATCCATATCTCCAGGCCACAGTGCCTTAGGGCGGAATTCAACTGTGCGGTTGTCACGCCACGCCCATGCGCCAAGGACTGGCTGGCTGGTGCGTACAACAAGTGCCGCTTCAACTTCAGCTTTGTTCTTGACTTTTTTATTGAAATTGACAACTATCGGCTCGCCGACACCAACGACTTCCCCTGCATTCGGCGAAACTTGGGCTGTGAAAAACTTTTCTGGTTCTAACGTGGAAAAACTTGAGTTCATGGTGTCTACTCGGCCACGGGCGTCAGCTGCTTGCGCCGAGATCGTGTAGGACGCAGAGTAATCAAGGGTAGTCTCGGTTGCCGTCCAGCGTGAGCCGTCTTCGGAGAGTATTCCCGGTACTTCGCCTTCGGGACCGAGGACCGAAACTTGGGTGAGGCGACCTAACTCAGCTTCCACCACTACCTGAGTGTCCGGGTCAACGCCTGTACCCGCCTCTGGGTTAGCTGCGATACTCACGAGAGGTGTCGGGTCTGTTGCCTGCGTAGTCACCGTCAATGTCGGAGTGCAGCCAGCGAGCACGAACACACCTGCAACCACGCAGGTGGGGGTAGTTACAAACGCACGAACTTTACTGACGGAAAACAATGACCCTCCACATGTCAGATATGTGATGTCACACGTGTGAACACCACTACCAACACAGTACGAGGGTGAGACGCAGTTTGCAAACTTATGGCTCCACAACAGCAATTAATGCTCACTCTAAATTAGTGGGCAAACTCTCCACGGTAGTACTCGAAAAGCAAACCAACCAAGCCCAATACCAGTGCCGCAACACCCAGCACGATCAACCAAACAGCAAAGATCAGTCCGAGCACAACAATTACGGTGGCCACGGCTACAGCGAGCGGCCACCAGGAATGTGGGCTATAAAAGCCGTACTCTGGATCTGCTTCGTCGATCTCAGCGTCGAGTCGATCCTCTGGGCGGGGATAAACCCGCTTCGAGGTATAGAGCGCATAGAACGAGATCAGAAACGCCATACCGCCGGTCAGCGCAAGGGCTGTGGTCCCAATTTCGTCGCGACTGAAGTACCAGTAAACACCTGCTAGCAGCGTGTAGAAAACGAACCCGAGGCCGAATAGCCCTCCTTCAATCCTCACTTCGTTTCACCTACAACAATTGTTTCGCTCATGGTTCCCTGTGCAACCGAAGCAATTGAAGCCGGGGCTGCGTGAGCACCAACGGCCGCTAACTCGGGGTGGTGCAGATCAAATGCAGGGCGCTCGGAACGAATGCGGGGCATTGACGTGAAGTTGTGGCGTGGTGGTGGGCAAGAAGTTGCCCACTCAAGAGAACCGCTCCAACCCCATGGGTCGTCGACGGTTACCTTGGGCGCGGTCTTCCAAGTCTTAAACACGTTCCAAATAAAGAACAGGGTTGAGAAGCCAAGGATTGCAGCGCCCGTTGTCGAAATAATATTCAAAGTCTGGAATCCGTCAATGGGAAGGTAATCGCCATAACGTCGCGGCATTCCTTGGACACCCAACCAATGCTGAACAAGGAACGTGACCTGAAAACCGATGAAAAGCAGCCAGAAGTGAATCTTTCCTAGTTTTTCGTCCAACATTTTCCCGGTCATTTTTGGCCACCAGAAGTAGAAGCCTGCGAACATCATGAACACGACTGTGCCAAATACCGTGTAGTGGAAGTGAGCTACGACAAAGTAGGAGTCAGAAACAGCGAAGTCAAGTGGTGGAGCCGAGAGGATGACACCCGTGAGTCCACCGAAAAGGAAGGTGAACAAGAATCCCATGGTCCACAGCATCGGGGTATCAAATGAGATAGAACCCCGCCACATGGTTCCAATCCAGGCGAAGAATTTAACTCCCGTGGGCACCGCAATCAGCATCGTTGTCGCGGCAAAGAACGGCAGATAAACCGAGCCTGTGACGTACATGTGGTGAGCCCAAACAGCTACCGAAAGTGCACCGATTGCCATCGTGGCGAAAATCAATCCCTTGTAACCGAATAGTGGTTTGCGAGCGAAGGTGGGAATTATCTCGCTGGCAATTCCAAAGAACGGCAAGGCGATGATGTACACCTCCGGGTGCCCGAAGAACCAGAACAAGTGCTGCCAGAGGATCGCACCACCATTTTCGGGCGCAAAGATGACAGCCCCGTACTGGCGGTCAATGAATGCAACTGAGAGCGCTGCAGCCAAAACTGGGAATGCGATAAGTACCAAAAGGCTGGTGATCAGAATCGTCCAAGTAAAAATCGGCATCCGGAACATGGTCATTCCGGGCGCGCGCATGGTGAAAATGGTTGTTATGAAGTTGACCGAGCCCAGAATTGTTCCCAGCCCACCGAGGGTCAAACCGAGTAACCACAGATCTGCCCCTACCTCAGGAGAGTTAACCGCGTTACTTAGCGGTGCATAGGCAAACCAACCAAATGATGCGGCGCCACCGGGGGTGAAAAAGCCCGCCACGACAAGAAGTCCGCCAAAGAGGAAAAGCCAATAGGCGAACATGTTCAGGCGTGGGAAGGAAACGTCAGGGGCACCGATTTGCAAAGGCATAATCACATTGCCGAAACCAACGAAAAGTGGAGTCGCAAACAGGAAAAGCATGATCGTGCCGTGCATGGTGAACAACTGGTTGTACTGCTCAAGTGAGATAATTTGCATTCCAGGAACAGCGAGTTCAGCGCGAATTGCAAGTGCCATCAATCCTGCGATGAAAAACCACATGACCGAAGTAATCAAGTACATGTAACCGATCACTTTATGGTCAGTTGATGTCATCCAGTTGACAACGGCCTTGCCGAAACTCTTTTTCGGTGCATTGCTCACCATTCTGGGACCAGAATCACCAGAATCTGGAGTAGTTATTGGGCGGTCATTCAGGATTGTCATATTCTCCGCTCCCCTGGCTTCTGTCCATCACTATTTGATTGGCCTGTTTGAATCGAACCTGTTTGTCCTGCTGCCCTCAAGCCGGCAACGTACTCATTGAACTCCGCGCGCTCCACCACTTTGACATTGAAAAGCATCTGTGAATGGTAGGTGCCACACAATTCCGCACACTTACCAGAAAAAGTACCGATCTTGTCGGGAGTCAGTTCGAACGCATTGGTCTTTCCGGGAATGACGTCCATCTTGAATAGGAAACTCGGTACCCAGAATGAGTGAATTACGTCGGGGGATGTGAGTTCGAAGCGAACTTTTTCATCAACTGGCAGGACCAACGTGGGGATCTGTTGTTCGGCAATGGCTGGATCCTCGGAGATCATCTGTGAATCAGCAGGCAGTCCGATTGAGTAAACGTCTTCGTCGAGGTAATTAAATGCCCATGACCAGCGGAAACCCACAACATTCACGGTCTGGCTCTGGTTGTTTTCCATAGTCAAGATTTCACTTTGATCACGTGCGGTGAACCAGAAAAGACCAGCGACCATGACGAGGGGAACCAGCGTATAGAGAACTTCAATGGGGATGTTGTACTTAGTTTGCTCCGGCACTTCATTGATCCTGCGACGGCGATAAGCGACGATCGACCAGATCATGAGCCCTGCGGTAAACAAGCCAACTCCCCAAGCGGCTATCCACGACCCATTCCACAAACTCTGGATAATGGGGCCTTCCTTAGTGGCTGGTTCAGGCATATCAAAGAAGAAAGCTTCATTGGCAGTGCAGCCCGACAGTAAAAGCACGCCGGCAACCGCGATCCCGGCAAAGCTCAGACGTCTGCCAAGCCGACGTTCGCTCGAGTTACGAGTCATAGCAACAAATGTACCCTTCGCATTTTCCACGGTCACCCGCGAAATTCACCCTAAAGTGCTGTTGATGTGGGCTAACAGATTTGCCAAACATTTACCTGTTTTCCTATGAGGGAGACTAGCGCACTCACCCTGGCAATTCTCTCCAGGATCAGGGTCGGCAAGAGTCGTTCAGGTCACATTCGGTGACCTTGACCATTCCTGACTAATCTAAGGAAATGAAGGCGGAGCGAGCACCCGGGTATTTAGACGCAATTGCCGGAGTTCCCCTCAGCTCTGCGACTCTGGCCGCTTGGCAATCGGCGGCCACCCAAGCATGGTCTGACCCAGCCCGGATGCACCATGCTGGCCGGGCATCGGGATTGCTCCTTGATTCAGCCCGCGCGAGTATCGCTAACTTTTTAGGGGTCTCCCCAGCAAATGTCTTTTTCGCAGGTTCAGGGCCTGATGCCCTCCGGGCCACGATAAGTGGGATTTTTGCCGTCCGATCGGGCATATCACCACGAATTCTGGTGGGGAGCGTTGAGTCAATGGCGGTTTTGGGTGCTGCCAACTCATTACCTGGAGCCAAAGTCGTCCCACTAGCCCTGGACCGTGCTGCGAATATGGGGGCTATTACGGGGGCTATTGACCTCACCCACCTGCAATCCCAGCTCTCCCTCGGCGCTGCCATGGCCTGTGTTCAGGTTGCAAATGCAGAAGTGGGCACCCGTCAGCCATTTGCCGAGGCCCTCACCGCTTGCCGCACGGCCGGTGTCCCTTTGGTTGCTGATGCCACCGCGGTAATTACCCACGACCAACTTCCTACTGACTTCGATGTCCTCGTTGCCCCGGCCAAAGATTGGGGCGGTCCCCCTGGAGTTGCAATCGTGGTGACAAGTCCACAGCTTCGCTGGAGACCTGAGGAAGCGCCCGACCGTGGTTGGATCGGTGGCTTTCCTGATATTCCCGCAGCGGTTGCCGCAGCGGTTGCCTTAGAAGAAGCCGCGCCATCGTGGCAAATACAAGCCGAATCGAATCGGGCAATGATTGATCGGGTGCGCTCGGAATTGTTATCGATGAACCTGACCTGCGCCGGTGATCCAACGGCCCGCCTGCCACACGTTCTGACTTTCTGCATTGAAGGAGCTGCTGGTGGAGCACTCGTCACCGAGCTGGATAAACGGGGAATTCAAGTCGCTAGTGGTTCTGCGTGTACCGCAGATACACGAATGCCTTCACACGTACTTGAAGCAATGGGGATGCCCAATGATTCAAGTATTCGTATTTCACTGCCACCTGACTGCAGTGACGCCACCATCGATTTATTTCTTGCACAATTACCGGAGGCGCTTGCGGTCGTTACTGCCTAAACACACTTGCAGTTTCCATGCGCTTATTCAACACGCTTAACCAAAGCACGGTCGCGTATGCACGACTGACGCCAACTCTTCTAGGTATTTATTTCTGCTGATTTGCGTGACTCCCAGTGACTCTAGGTGCTCGGTTTGCCATTGAACATCAAAAATCCGGGCGCCCGGGCATCCTCTAAGTTTTTCCACCAGCGAGACGAAGGCAACTTTTGACGCATCCCGTTCGCGATGAAACATGGATTCACCCGCGAACAGACCACCCAGCTCGATTCCATAAAGTCCACCGACCAAATCCCCACCCGAGTTCCACACTTCAACCGAGTGGGCGAAGCCGCGTTCATGCAAATACGTATACGTCTCGATGAATTCATCGGTGATCCAATTACCGTCACCACCAACGCGCCAACATGCTCGCATCACCTGTTCAAAATCTTGATCAAATGTGACCGCTAGTTTGCGGATCGACTTGCGAAGCGACCTCGACACTATTACTTGGTCCAGTCGCAGTATCCCCCGCGGATCCGGTGACCACCAACCAAGTTCTTGCTCACCGGCGTCCATCTCAACGTGCATTGGGAATAGACCCATTGCGTAAGCGTGCAATACGGTTACGGGGTCTAGTTCCGCGCCAATGCACACCAGATCAGAACCTGGTTGCGCCGCGCGCGGATCAGCCAACGACCATGGACTCGGCGGGATTTGTCCGCTACCGGTTGAAATTTCCTGCATGATGCACAACCTTTTTCAGCTGAAGCAACTAAATCAATACCGAGTGAATTACGGGCGGATGCAGGAAATAAATGCTTCAACTTCGGCTGCAGCGTCGTCTCCGTAAGTAGCCGCCATACGCTGCAAGAAATGTTTTTGCGCCAATTCGTATTCCTGCGTACCTACAGTTTCGATTACGTAAGTGGCTAACAGTGAACCGACCTGTGCTGACCGTTCATCCGATAAACCCCAGGCCTGTCCTGTGAGGAAGCCTGCACGGAATGCGTCGCCAACACCTGTTGGATCTGCCTTACGTTCTTCTTCGGCGATCGCGACGTGAACTGGTGCTTCACCGCGACGTTCAATGCGTGCACCCTTGGGTCCAAGGGTGGTTACCCGAACCTGCACAAGGTCGGCAATGTCTGCCGCTTTCCAACCGGTTTTTTGTTCAATCAGCGCAGACTCGTATTCGTTTGTGAATAGGTACTCGGCGCCTTCAATCAGTGGCTTAACTTCCTCGCCACTCATTCGGGCAAGTTGCTGTGATGGGTCAGCTGCAAAGGGGTAACCGCGAAAGCGACACTCGTCAGTGTGGCGCTGCATGGCCAGAGGGTCATTAGCGCCGATCAAAACAATGTCAGCGCTGCCCACAGCATCTACGATTGGCTTAAGTTCAATGTTGCGGGCTTCACTCATCGCACCTGCATAGAAAGTTGCAATTTGGTTTTGCTCGGCATCGGTTGTGCAAACAAATCGCGCGGTGTGTGCCGTTTCCGAAACATGGACACCGCTTGTATCTACACCGTGGCGATTAAGCCAGCTTTCGTAGTCCGCGAAGTCAGGACCTACCGCACCTACGAGAACTGGTCTGAGCCCTAAGCACCCCACGCCGAAAGCAATGTTGGGGGCGACACCCCCACGCCGAATCTCTAATTCGTCCACGAGGAATGACAATGACACTTTGTCGAGTTTTTCGGCAACCAGCGAGTCAACAAAATTGCCGGGAAAGGTCATTAAATGATCGGTTGCGATAGAACCGGTAATGAGGATAGCCACTTGCCAGAGCCTACCGAGTCTTTAGTCGATGTGCCCAGAAGCCTGCATATTAGTTAAAGGAATCTCCACACGCACATGAACCTGTCGCGTTGGGGTTGTCGATTGTGAAGCCCTGCTTCTCAATCGTGTCAACGAAATCAATGGTTGCGCCGCTGAGATAGGGAGCACTCATACGATCCGTGACCACGTTTACCGCCCCGAATTCTTTGACGACGTCGCCATCGAGGTTGCGGTCGTCGAAGAAAAGCTGGTAGCGAAGCCCTGAGCAACCGCCCGGCTGCACTGCAATGCGAAGGGCGAGGTCGTCGCGGCCTTCAGACTCAAGGAGGATCTTGACCTTGTCTGCGGCTGGACCGCTGAGTTGGATGCCGTCGGTAACGGGGGTTTCAACTGCAGTTTCAGTAGACATGATTCAAACCTCTTTCACGGTGTATTTGCGATGATAACGCGACTGGCTACCTACAGGGTAAGGCACGAGCGCTCTTTGCGCTAGATGCCACCCACAGTAGACCGGGTAAATCGCTCATTTCACTCTGAGCACAACCCCGTGTGGCAAGAAACGATGACTGAGGGACAATTATCAAATGGCTCAAGCCTTTGTTGATCCCGCCCCCAGCCCCCTTGCCCTACTTCTGTTGGGTCACTCTGCTGATCCAGACAGTGAACGTGGCGTTGAATGTCCGGGTGACCTTCCTCCGGCCTCGGATCCCGATCTGGTAGCCCGAGCACGGGCCGCAAAGGACGCTTTGGGTGAGCGAGTATTTATTCTTGGTCATCACTACCAGCGTGACGAGGTAATTCAATTCGCCGATGTCACCGGTGATTCATTCAAGCTCGCTCAAAAAGCGGCCGATATGCCCAATGCCGAATTCATTGTTTTTTGTGGTGTCCACTTCATGGCTGAAAGCGCCGACATTCTGACCGCCGACAACCAGAAAGTAATCCTTCCTGACCTTGCAGCTGGTTGTTCGATGGCAGACATGGCTGAGATCAGCCAGGTAGAGCAGTGCTGGGCCGACCTCGAAGCGGCCGGTGTTGCGGCAGTCACAATTCCCATTACCTACATGAACTCAACGGCTGCGATCAAAGCATTCACGGGTAAGCACGGAGGATCCATCTGCACATCAAGTAATGCCAAGCGCAGCCTTGAATGGGCATTCGAACGGGGCGAAAAAGTCCTCTTTATGCCAGATCAACATCTCGGTCGAAACACCGCTGTTCGCGATTTGGGGTTAAGCCTTGATGACTGCGTTGTGTTCAATCCCAGAAAACCCAATGGAGGACTTACCGTTGAGGAACTAAGTAATGCAAAAATGATTTTGTGGAAAGGCCACTGCAGCGTGCATGGCCGCTTCACCCCTGAATGTGTTGACCGGGTTCGCTCTGAAGTACCCGGCATCACGGTTATCGTGCACCCAGAGTGCACCTACGAGGTTGTGGAGAAGGCAGACCAGGTTGGCTCCACCGAAAAGATCATCACTGCAATTGAAAACGCCCCTGCCGGATCTGCGTGGGCAATTGGAACCGAATTGAACCTAGTGAAGCGACTCGCCTTGGCCCACCCGGACAAGCCGATCACCTATCTTGACAAGACCGTGTGCTTCTGTTCCACCATGAACCGAATAGACCTTCCTCACCTGGTGTATTCCCTTGAACTACTCGCCAGCGGAAACGTAGTCAACCAAATAAGTGTTGATCCCGATACCGCGCATTGGGCGAAAATCGCACTGGATCGCATGCTGGCTTTGCCTGGGTCTGCACCTGTTATTGATTAGGCGGGCTCGATCGGCACTATCACTTCATTGCGGCGCAAAAACCACGGCTTCCACGGTGGGTCGTAACGCGCCCAGCGTGGCTCGCCACTAACCCGGTAGCCCAGCCCAGTTAATTGCTCAACCATTTCCTCACCGCGTTTTTCAACCTCGGTGTACTTCCAACTACCCGACCAAGTCACAGCCGCAGCCAAGTGGGCAGGTACGTCGCGAATCGTGAGTTCGCCATTTTTGGGGTGCGGCAACTCCTCCGCATTCATTCCTGCGGGCATGACGAAGGAGACGTTCCACCGGTCTTCGTTGCGTTCTTGGATTACCGGTGAAGTCATAGCGATCTTATTGGCCGAGATGTAACCAACGAGTGGGCCGAAAGCTTTGGTGCCCACCATGTTCGCACTGCCAGTGAGAGTTATTTGAGCATGAACACTTGCCGGATAATCCCGGATTTCAAGGTTGCCTATTTTTTTCAGCACCGTGTACGGCTGTTCTTCGGTCATAAATAAATGGTACGCCTGAAATAAACAAAATGTGGCCGCGAGAAGTATTAACCTCTCGCGGCCACATTGTGGTGAATTTAGGTGGAACTAGGAGGCGGTCTTCCCTGCAGAAGATGGTGCTTCCTTGATTTCTTGTACTGCGAAGGCATCGTCGTCTGCGAAGCTCTTCTCGCGTGCGATCTTGTAGATCAGCAAACCGAAGAGACACTTGGCCAGAACGTCTGCGATCGAGTAACCAACCTGGCGACCGACGAATGAATCTGCGCCGTCGATTCCCAGCTGTGGCAACAGGTACGCGATTGGGTAGACACCCCACGTTGCAAGGAGCAGCAAACGCAGTCCGTTGAGGTCCTTGCGGACTTGCTCGGGCTGAGTAACCATCGACTTGCCCAATTCGACCCAGAGTACGTACAGGATGTACAGGAATGGGATCGAGGACAAAGCACCCCAGATACCGCGGGTCATGTTGTCGGTTGAGATCTCACCTGGGTAGCCGAGCGCGATCATCAGGAATGCAGCTGGGATCAGCTTCATCATGAGATTGCGACGGACCATGCGTGCGAGGGCGAGTACGGCAATTGCTTCAAAGAGCAACAATGGAACTGTGAGCAACCAGTCAATGTAGCGGTAGCCCTCGTTGAAGCCTTCGCCGTTGACGAGGACATAGGACTGCTCGACGCCGTCCATTGCAGGTGTTCCGTCGCCTACCGCGACGTATGCATCCGTGAAGGAATTGAAAATCCTCCAGTAGTGGTATGCCGCAATCAAACACACGATCGCGGAGACCGCGAGCGCCTGTCGGTATCGCGGAAGTACCCGCTGCATAACGACCAATAAAAACACGAAAGTAGCAAGCATTGATGCAAGTGCAAACGACAAACTGTTGTACACCGTTTGGTATTGTCCGAATGAGAGTTCGAGAACTCCAGGCACAGGATCCTCCTTCTATTGGCTGACACGTTGTCAGGCCTTTAAAATGTGAAACGCCATTTCTGACCTATCAATGAACGGGCCATTTGACCGATCGGGTCAAATTGTTCCCCTTTTCGCCCTGAGCGCAATGCGAATCGCCGAAGTTGTCCCTTTTTTCCTAAAAGTCCGTTATGACGGTTTCACTCGGTATGATTGCTGAAAGCAACCCGGAAAATGTTGCTAATACCGATTCTTATTGCTGGTGAAGGATCCCTGGGGCATCCCACAACGCAAACCAACGGGTGGTGTCAAGTTCCATGGGAAGTTCCCCGACAAGTTTGTCCCGAATCTGAAGTTCCAAGATATTGTTTCGTGACTTGTCTTGGGTCTTGGCTTTTGGCACGAACGGATAAAAGGTTCCGCGTTTATAAAGATAGATCAGCGCACCAACATTTCCCTCCTTGTCGGTAAACGGAAAAAGGGAACACAGCAATTGTGGACCGAATCCCGCCTGAACGAGTGAAGTGTTTACCGCATGAATATCCGTGACCGCCGTTGAAATATCCGCTGGATCCGTGCGAACCGTGAACCAGTCGAATCCGAATTCATCTGCGCTCGCCTCGACTTTAGGCCCGCCATCAGCATCAAGGAGTTCTCGGACTTCTGCTTCCAGATCAGCAAATGCTTTTCCCTCAGGGGCGCGAAAACACACAGACCCGGTACCCGTTGGGGTCAGACCTAGGTCGATATCGAGGGTGATCACGGCTGAGGGCAAAGCAAAAAGCGCGTCGAGATTTGGCCGCGCAGGTTCCCTTCGCCCGCGAATCACATCAAGGAAACCCACCGGCTAGCGCTCACCAAGTTGGGCTGAGATTTTTGCGAGTTGCTCCAAGCGCTTCTCCAGCGGAGGGTGAGTCGCAAAAATGGCTTCCATTCCTAATCCTTTTCCACCTTTGAATGCTGGGGCAAATGCAATCGCGCTAACCGGTTCCATGGACCGAAGATCCTTTTCCGGTATGACGTTCATGCCACCGCTAATTTTGACCAACGCGCTGGCTAATGCACTGGGCTTGCCGGTGAGTAGCGCTGCTCCCCTGTCAGCCCCAAGTTCACGGTAACGCGATAGCGCACGAATAAGTAGAAATGAAATGGCGTACACAATGGCACTGACCGCCATAACTGCCATGAATACAACAGCTGCGTTTTGATCCCTGCGATCGCGCATCATGGATCCCCACATGGCACTGCGCGTGATGAAGCCGGCCAGAATAGAGGTGAAGGAAGCAATCGTCATTACAGTCACATCACGGTGCGCAACATGGGACAACTCATGGGCTATCACTGCTTCGAGTTCTTCTTCATCAAGTTGCTTCAGAATCCCGGTGGTGACCACGACAACGCTGCGATTGGGGCTGCGACCCGTAGCAAAAGCATTAGGCACAGGGCTGTCTGAGATACCTACTCGTGGTTTCTTCATATCAGCCAGAGCACAAATACGGTCCACAATTGCGTGAACCTGTGGTGCTTGCTCGTGCGTTACCTCCACCGCACGCATGGCTTTCATAGAGAGCGTGTCCGAGAACCACCACTGACCAAAAAGGAATGCACCCGATAGCACCAGCACCAAAATGGCGTTTATACCAATGGCAATCAGGACCGCCGCCAAGATCACATAGAGCAACCCGAGACCGAACAGCGTCCCAAACATGCGAGCGCCGAGCCCTGCGTCTTTCTCATATCTTGAGCGCGACACGTGATTTACATCCTTTTCTTTAGTCTTCGATTGCCTTTTTCTCAGCCGATCCCAATTCATTTTTCAGTGAAGCAAGTTGTGCTTCAACTTCGGAGTCGCTCGCCATCCGCTCAAGTTCTCGCGTGAGATTGTCTTTGCCTGTTCCTGAAACGTCGTCGAGAGCCCCTGAGGCCATCAATTCATCCATTGCACCGGCTCGAGCCTGCATTTCGGCTGTTTTATCTTCTGCGCGCTGGACTGCAAGTCCTACATCACCCAGCTCGGAAGAAATTCCCGTAAAAGCCTCTGTGATTTTTGTTTGAGCTTCGGCTGCTGAATACGTTGCCTTAATCGTTTCCTTGCGAGTTCGGAACGCTTCAACTTTTGCCTGAAGTTGTCCAGAGGCAACAATGAGTTTTTCTTCCTGCTCCTGCAATCCAGCCAACTGGCTTTGAAGGTCGGCGATCTGGGTATGCAGGCCGCTGCGACGCACGAGTGCTTCGCGGGCTAGATCCTCACGGTTGCCGGCCAATGCCGCACGAGCTTGCTCTTCAAGTTTGGCTTCTTGCTTGGTTAACCCCTGAACCTGCAGTTCAATGCGTTTACGACTCGTTGCAACGTCTGCAACGCCACGACGGACCTTTTGCAACAGGTCGAGTTGCTTTTCATAGGAATAGTCGAGGACCTCACGTGGATCCTCTGCCTTATTGAGTGCCTTATTCGCCTTCGATGCGAAAACAAGTTTAAAACGTGACCACAAGCCCATGTGAGTTCCCTTCGTCGCAGGAAATCGAATGTGTTCGAAAACCCTTCCCCTAGGGTAAGCGACAGTTCTCCGTGAAGGCTGTGGCGCATAGGGCTACGCTGATCCCATCATGTTTGGACTGCCGAAGAAATCAGTTGATACCCCACCCGTCGCGAACCCCGAAACCAATCCGGTTCAGTCGGGCAAGGGGCGCCCTACCCCCTCACGCAAAGAGGCGGAGGCCGCTCGCAAGACCACAATTCGGGCAAAACCAGGGACTAAAGGAGGCAAGAAGGCTTCCCGCGAAGCAGACCGGATGGAACGCGCCCGGCAGCGTGAAGGCATGCTCGCCGGCGATCCTCGATACCTGCCTGCACGTGATCAGGGACCTGTCCGCGCATTCGTCCGCGACTTTGTCGATGGACGCTATACGGTCGCCGAGTACTTCATTTTCATGGCGGTTGTCGTTCTCCTGTTGGGCTTTATCAACAACCCCTCAATTCAACAACTTGTCTCAGTTGGCTTCTTCTTGATGGCAACCCTGATTGTGGTTGACACCACGATCTTGATCATTCAATTGAGCATCCGCACGAAAAAAGCTTTCCCTGAAAAATCGGATCGTCGCGGAATAATTCTCTACGCTTTGATGCGAACATTGCAGTACCGCAGATTGCGCATGCCAAAACCACGCGTACAACGAGGCCGAAAGAAGGGCAAGTAGATCCATGGAGTTTCGCCACTTAGGTCGTAGCGGCCTAAAAATTAGTGAAATCACCTACGGCAATTGGGTTACCCATGGCTCACAGGTCACCGACGACCTCGCCATCAAAACAATGCAGGCGGCACTTGACGCCGGAATCACAAGTTTTGATACAGCAGATGTTTATGCATTGACTAAAGCAGAAGAAGTAATGGGCAAAGCCCTCAAGGGTCAGCGTCGGGAAAATCTAGAAATTTTCACCAAAGTGTACTTTCCAACAGGCCCAGGAGTAAATGATCGCGGGCTCTCACGCAAGCACATTATGGAGTCCTGCGAAGGTTCCTTGCGCCGGTTGCAAACGGATTACGTTGATCTGTACCAAGCACATAGATACGACTACCAAACTCCACTCGAAGAGACCTTACGCGCATTTGATGACCTTGTTCGTCAAGGAAAAGTTCTCTATGTCGGTGTCAGTGAATGGACCGCCGAGCAAATCCGTGAAGCTGTTCGAATCGCTAACGACATGGGCTTTGACCGCATTGTCAGCAACCAGCCGCAATACAACATGCTGTGGCGAGTAATCGAAACGGAAGTTGTCCCTGCAAGTGAAGAACTCGGAATTGGCCAGATTGTTTGGTCGCCTATCGCCCAAGGTGTGCTCACCGGCAAATATAAAAAGGGCGCTCCCGTACCCGAAGGCAGCCGGGCAACAGATAAATCAGGGGGCGCTGATTTTGTCAGCGGTTGGCTGCGTGACGAAGTACTCGAAGCCGTAGAAAAACTCGAACCAATTGCACAGGACATGAAATTGACCATGTCTGCATTGGCAATTGCTTGGGTTCTGAGCAACCCCAACGTTTCCGCAGCGATAGTTGGAGCCTCCCGACCTGAACAAATCACTGAAAACGCAAAAGCTGCGGGGCTGACATTGCCTGAAGATGTTCTCAGCGCAATTGACTACACACTTGGAGATCTTGTGAAAACTGATCCAGCATTAACTGTTTCACCAGAATCTCGCCCGTAATTCCACCACCACAAAAAGGAGTGCAAATGTCCTGGAATTGGCAATATTTTGATAACGATGGCGTGATTATTGACACACCGGTCGAGCCTTGCGTCACTTCAACTTTTCCCAGCCAAATTGATGCAGAAGCCTATGTTTCTGACACTTGGCCGCAATTACGAACAGCCGGAATCAGTGCGGTCACTCTTCTTGACGGAGATCGCGTTGTTTATGGACCGATGAGTTTGGATCCTGCCTAAGATCTCGTTCCACCCACGCGAGGGTTTTCCGTGTTCATGTTGACACGGGACCATTGAACGTGGTGCTATACGCACACAACAAAAGATTGTCGCGATTGAATCTAGGGAAAGTTCGGTGAAATTCCGGCGCTGTCCCGCAACCGTAAGACAGGTGAAAACCTGTTAAGTCGGAGCACCTAGCAATTGCGAGCGGTCATCCGTCGAGGTAACGGGACGAGCGCTCAAGTGAAAGCTTGATCGCCCCTTGCACATTTGTGCATGGGGTTTTTGATTGAGCATTTACAAGGGCTGTCTTCCAGTGACCATTCACTGAAAGGGCACCATGAAAAACAAGTACCGAAAGATAGTTCTATCGGTTGCGCTCAGCGCAACCATTGTTCTCAGTCTGGGGACATCCCCTGCTAGCGCCGCTGGGCCCGATGCTGGTCTTTATGGCACAACCGATCCCACCTACACCGGGGTCTCAGATCAATCACTTGCAATTCTTGGCCTTGTCTCCGTTGGGGTTGAACCAAGTGCAGTTGCCATTGACTGGCTCGTGTCACAGCAATGTCTTGATGGCAGTTTCCAGCCCTACCGCGCCAGCATTCGTACCGCGTGCGGCCCCTCGGATCCCGTCAATTTCAGTGGACCCGATACAAACTCGACCGCACTGGCCGCATTGGCTTTAGATTCGGTTGGGAAATTGGCTCAAGCCAAGAAAGCGGTGAATTGGCTGACAAAAGCCGGGGCCAAAGCACCCAACGGAACAACGGGAATCGCTTACTACCCCTCAGCTGGGGCGCTACCGGATACAAACTCCTCAGCTCTGGCCTACTTAGCCATGTCAGGTCTGGGAGTTAACTCCACAATCGTGGGACAGGTACGCACCTATCTGCTCAGTTCGATTACCCCCTGTGCACAAAGCGGTGGAGCCAAATACCAAATCGGTGACGCCGGTGTAAACAACTCCGCCTCTGCACAAGCGCTCTTCGGCCTTAAAGGTCTAACACCGGCAGAGCCTGCAAATAAGTTGGCGGCTGATCCCAAGTGCGGAAAAACTAAGGTAAATAATCTAGCTAGCTACCTCAGTGGTCAACTAAAGACGGGCCTTTTATCTTCATTCCCTTACGACGGCACTGATTTCGGGAACACCGCGACCGCTGTAATCACCTTTAACACCATGAAGGTTGGCAAAGCATCCGTGAGTAAAGCAATTACCGCTCTCAAGGCGAATGCGAAAGCATGGGCGTTGAAAGATGGCAAGGTGGATGCCGGTGCCCTGGGCAAGTTGCTTGCGGCAGCGCAGGCAACAGATTCAAATCCAAAGAAGTTCGGTGGAATGAATCTCGTTAAGACCCTGACGAACAGCATGAGGAAGTAGCTCAAGCATGTCAATCGCACCCCGGCCACTGATTCGGAACATAAGCAAATTGACTTTTGCCCTCGCGGCAATAGTCATGTTCACGCTGTCAGTGGCTGGGAATGCGAATGCCGCGGAATACAGATATTGGACTTTCTGGACCCAAGAAAGTGACTCGTGGGTCTTTTCACCGGTCGGTTCCGCGAGCACCAATCCTCCTGAGGGAAGTGCACAGGCCTGGCGCTTTGATGCAACAAGTCCATCGGTCCCAGGTGTTCCACCAGCAGATTTACCCAGCGCGGTCTTTGAACGTGCTTGCAGTGACGTGCTACCAATAGTTGGAACGAAACGTGTGGCCATTGTTATTGATTCAGGTGACCCCGCTCTTTCTCCCGAAGGGGAAGTTCCACCTGCACCCACCGCATATTGTGCGGTCGGCAAACTTGACACACATGGATACGACCTTTTAAAGACAATTGTTGAACTGCGGACCGATAACGGGTTCATTTGCGGTATCTCCGGTTACCCAGCGAGTGAGTGCGCGACTCCTGTCGACGATTACGTTGTTTCGACACCTCCTCAACCCATAACCGAGCAAATTGTCCCTGATGTTGCGCGAGATGCCGCTCTTGCATCAAGTGATACGACAATGGCTCAACTTGGCAGTGCAATCGTCATTGGTTTGCTCGCGGTGGCTGGTTTCTACTTTTGGCGGAGACGTAAGTCATGACGCCCCGTTGGCTTCACCCCGGTGCTTGGTGGTTGTGGTCCCTTTGCTTGGCCGCAGCCGCATCTCAAACCACAAATCCACTCCTTCTCTCATTGCTCATTTGTGCTGCCGTAATCGTTGTTGCTGCTCGCAAACCTGATGCACCTTGGGGCAAGTCATTTGAATTCTTTTTATTTCTTGGCGCGATGATCATCACGATTCGGGTCTTGTTTCAAATTGTGTTTGGCGCCAGCTTGGGCACAACGGTTTTGTTTGAACTCCCTGGGCTTTCATTTCCGGAGTGGATGAGTGGGCTTCAACTGGGCGGTTCAGTGACACTTGAAGCCCTGCTAGGTGCTTTTTACGATGGACTTCGACTTGCCACCATCGCAATAGTGATTGGAGCCGCGAACTCACTCGCTTCACCCACGCGGCTGCTTAAGGCGGTTCCTACCGCGCTGTACGAACTTGGTGTGAGCATTGTTGTGGCCCTGACTTTCGTTCCACAATTAACGACCGATGCTGGACGAATTCGTGAAATGCGCAGGCTTCGTGGCAGGAGTTCACAAGGAATCAAGGGTTTTGCCTCCCTAGGCCTTCCTGTTCTTGCAGGAGCACTTGATCGGTCAATAATTCTGGCTGAGTCAATGGATTCTCGTGGTTACGGTAGGCATCAAAAGGAAACAACGTGGGGGCGCCGACTCTCCATCTCCTTGGTGCTGGCCTCACTTTCACTCGCCCTGATCGGGGTTTACTCCCTGCTGACTGCCGGTACGAGTGCAGTGGTGGCGCTGCTGATTGTGTTCGCTGGGCTGCTTCTTGGCGGGGTGACAATGTGGCGGGCTGGTCGCACCCGGGTCCGTACCGTTTACCGACCGGATATTTGGACCTTGCCCGAATGGCTGGTGAGTATCGCCGGAGTTGCGGTGTTGGGAATTTTCCTCACCGCACGAATTTCATCGGACCAAGCTTTAATCCTTAGGCCAGAATTAAGTGCTTGGCCTTCGTTGCCACTGTGGGGGCTTCTCGCCTTTGGAATTGCCTGCACGCCAGCGATATCAGCTCCCCATCCACCCGCTTTTGACATTGACACGAATGAACCATTCAGTTCGGAGGCCTTCAGGTGATTTGTTTTGAGCAGGTCACTTTCCGTTACTCGGAAGACGGACCGACCGTTTTGCGCGATCTTAATTTAGAGATTCCCGCCGGTGAACTCGTACTCTTGCTCGGCGCAACAGGCAGTGGAAAAACAACTTTCCTGCGCGCTATCAATGGACTGGTTCCCCATTTCACAGGAGGGCACCTCACCGGGAACATCAGCGTTAACGGGCGTTCAACGCGGGTGAACCACCCACGCGAACTCGCCGATCTCGTAGGTTTTGTGCCCCAAGATCCAGTATCGGGATTCGTAACAGACCTCGTTGAAGACGAACTCGCTTATTCGATGGAGTGCTTGGGAATTGATCCCCCAGTAATGCGACGTCGGGTTGAAGAGATTCTGGATCTATTGGGGCTCACCGAGTTACGTAACCGCCCGTTGCATACATTGAGCGGCGGGCAACAACAACGCGTGGCAATCGGCTCTGTACTAACCGCTCAACCAGAGGTTTTAGTTCTCGACGAACCCACGTCTGCACTTGACCCTGGTGCGGCAGAGGAAGTCCTAGCCGCATTGCACCGACTTGTTCACGACCTCGGCGTCACCGTCGTGTTAGCCGAACACCGACTCGAGCGCGTCATGCAATATTGCGACTCAATTCTGCTTTTAGAAAATGGGTCGGTTCAGTCGGGTTCACCGAGTGAACTGATGCAAACTTCCTCGATCGCTCCTCCGGTAATTCACCTTGGTCGCCTGGCCGGTTGGGATCCACTACCCATCAGTATCCGAGACGCTCGCAGGGTTGCACCTCCACTAAGGGCTTTGCTTGCAAACCATTCTCCGAGAATTCAAGCTGTGCCAACGCACAGCCCGCGAATTGCTGAGATCAGAAAGGTTCAATGCGCGTTTGGAAAAAAGATTGTTTTGCGCGGAGTTGACCTTGATCTGGATGCAGGGGAAATTACTGCGCTCATGGGTCGCAATGGTGCCGGAAAATCAACTCTGCTGCGAACACTTGTCGGGCTCAAGGATCAGACCAAAGGTACGATTCACATTAATGGGGTAGATCCTCACACCCTTTCCGCAAAGGACTTACTCCGTCATGTTGGTTTTGTTCCACAGGAACCACATGACCTTTTTGAATCCCTGAGTGTTGCTGCCGAATGTAAATCTTCGGATACTGATGCAGGTTGCCCGCCGGGGACAACCCGAGCACTTCTTGCGCTGATGGCACCGGACGTACAGGATGGAACTCACCCACGGGATTTGTCCGAGGGGCAACAAATGTTGTTGGCTTTATGTTTAATCGTTGCAGCTAAGCCTCCGCTACTTTTGCTTGATGAACCAACCCGAGGTTTGGACTACCCAACAAAGAAAAAATTGGGTGAGGTTCTGCGCGGCCTAGCGACTAGCGGTCACAGTATTTTGCTGGCAACCCATGATGTTGAGCTCGTTGCCGAACTTGCCACGCGAGTCGTGATCATGGGCGACGGTGAGATTGTCGCCAATGGACCGACCCAGTCGGTCGTGACCGGATCACCCATGTTCGCCCCCCAGGTGTCAAAAGTGTTGGCACCTGATCACTGGATCACGGTCGAGCAAATTGCCCAGGCGCTGAATCGAGAATTAGCCTGATGCGCGCAATTCCTTTGGGTAAACCGTCTGCGATTGCCATCGCAGCAATCAGTCTCATTGGTATCTTCAGTTTCCTATGGCCATTTGTGGCACCCGCAGATTCATTTCTGGTAGTCAACTCAACTGAAACGCCATTGCTCTTTGCCTTAATAATTCCCCTGCTGCTTGTCACCGTGATTTCACAGATCAGTGATGGAGGGCTTGACGCTAAGGCAATTGCACTGTTGGGCGCACTTGCCGCAGTTATCGCTGTTTTACGTCCACTCGGTGCTGGACTTGGTGGAATTGAACCGATCTGGGTAATTCTCATCTTGGCCGGTCGAGCATTAGGACCTGGCTTCGGCTTTTTGCTGGGGTCCATTTCCCTACTGGCCTCGGCAATGTTTACCGGTGGCGTTGGACCGTGGCTTCCATTTCAAATGCTGGCAGCCGCTTGGGTCGGTCTGGGAGCCGGACTTTTACCTAAGGCAAGTGGTAAACGGGAACTCATGGTCCTCAGCACATACGCAGCTATTGCCTGCATTGCATTCGGATTCATTATGAATCTTTGGTTCTGGCCCTTCTCGACTAATCTTCCGGAACAGATCGCGTTCTCCCCCGGTGCAAATGCCGGTGAGAACCTTCTAGCTTGGATTCGGTTCAGTCTCACAACTTCGCTGGGATTTGACCTGCCCCGCGCGGCCCTGACCGTAATTTTGATCGCCCTAATCGGCTCACCCGTCCTGCAACTGCTGCGACGAGCATCACGCAAGGCAGCATTTGATGCACCCACAGAGTTCATTGAGGTTCATTGAGGTTCATTGAGCCCCAACGCCTATCCTGATTCAATGAGCGACACAGGCGACAGCATGGATCCCGCCGAGCTGCTTGACCGTATTGAATCATTCATTCCCATCACAAACTTCACTCTGCCTGAGCGGGCGACCGGCTCCTTGGCAGAACTTCTCACCTGGTGGTGGGAACGCGGGTCAGAATTGAAGCCGAAGCGGATTGAGATTACTCACGGTGGTTGTGAATCCGGAGTCAGCAGTGTTGATTCTGCCGTCGATTCCGGGTTCACGCTGCTCACATTTCACAGCAACACGGTTGTTGATCCGGTCGTTGTTCGGGCAATCATTGGGTTATTGACCCGCAAAGATGCTTGGCAGGTGATGCATCAGGGATCTGGGATGAGTGACGAACTCGTTATGAAACTACTCGTGGACACTGTTGACCTGATGCGAGCCAATCGCGATAAACGCAGTGAGCCACGTGAGCTGGCGCAACTCGATTCAACCGGCACGATTGAATTCGTGGTTGGTGCCCTTCTTACTGCGAGCGCTCGGAAGACGCCCGTAATTCTGGGTACGAGCGGTGAACTTGCAGCGGCCTTGATCGCGCACAGGCTTTCCATGAAGGCGAGTAGTTGGTGGCGCAATGGCACTACTTCACCTGACCGTGCCGTGGGTCAGGCTGTAGACCGCATGGGGATCGCAACAGGACTTCCACTTGATTTGTGTGACGACCAAGGTGTTGGTGCTGAAATAAGCGTCGAACTTTTGGCAACTTTTACGTGAAGTATTAATTCACTTCGGGCTTGCCGCAATAAACGGTAAGGAAACATTCGCGCACTCGAGCGCCTTCCCGCGCACGTCAATGAACATTGATTGATCTTTATCGTGTTCAGAATCAACAAGTGCCAACGCAATTCCTTCTTTTAGCGTTGGTGAAAAAGTTCCGCTTGTGATTTCCCCGATTTTGTTTGATAACTCTAAATCACTATAAACGTCCATGTGAGCACGCGGAATTCCACGGCCAATTGCTTTAAGCGCTACTCGTTTGCGCGCAGCACCATGTGCACGTGTTGCTTGCAAGTTAGCCCTTCCAGTAAAATCTGGTTTATCCCAACCAACAGCCCACGAGATTTTGGCTTCCAACGGTGAAATCGTTGGACTGATGTCTTGCCCGTGCAGTGGGTAACCCATCTCGGTGCGCAGAATATCTCGTGCACCAAGACCAGCAGGAATTCCGTCAACTTCTGCGGCGCAATAAATCGCGCGATCCCAGAGTTGTTGTAGGACAACAACCGGAGCAACCAACTCGAAACCAGTTTCACCCGTGTATCCGGTCCGACAAATAATTACCGTTTCACCGTCAACGTCAGCTTGCAACCAATTCATGTAATCACAATCAAGTGGGAGTCCCATGCGACCTAAGACATTTCCTGCAAGTGGGCCCTGGATAGCAATGATTCCGTATTCATTGTGCAAGTTTTCGATGCTGATTCCCGAAGGAAGTGCGTTGCGGAGAAGTTGAAAAACTTCCGTGGCATTTGTTGCATTAGGAATTATGAACACGTTGTCTTCCGTGAATCGGTAGATAATGAAGTCGTCAACGACCCCACCTTGTTCATTGCATAGCATCGAATACTGCGCTTGCCCGTTACCAATTTTTGCTAAGTCACTCGCCACGATCGAGTTCAGCGCTGAAATCGCTCCCGGACCCGTGATTCGAAGTTTGCCCATGTGGGATACATCAAAAATTCCAACGCGTGATCGCACTGCTCCGTGCTCTGCCACCGCGCCCGAATACTCGATGGGCATTTCCCAACCGCCAAAGTCTGCACACTTTGCCCCCAATTCTTGGTGACGTGAAAATAAAGGCGTGCGCAAAAGGTCCGCGGATTGAGTAGCCATGCCCGCCAGCCTAGACTTTGCCCATGCCTACCGCAAAAAAGACAGCAAAAACTGCCCAGACAAAGCCCACTAGAGCAACTGGCTTCCCGAATTTTACGCTAACAGCGACACAACCAAAAGACATGATTGCCGATGCCTTGATTGTGAACACTACTCCGGGTAAAGGTACGAGTGTTGAACTCGTTGCTCATGGTTTTACACCAGCTCAGGCGAAACGCATTGCAACCGAAATTGAGCACCTTGGCGGAACTGGCAAGAATGGTGAAGTCATCAAATTTGCGTCAGGGGATGGAATAAAGGCACCTGTCCTCGTTGCTGTTGGACTTGGTGACTTTCGCAAGAATTTTGACCTTGAACAATTTCGCCGCGCTATCGGAAATGGTGTCCGTGCGTTGTCCGGAACCAAGAAGGTTGCCATTTCCGGAGGTCACTCCCCCGAGCACGTCGATGCAACCGTGATCGCCTGTGCACTGGCCGCCTATACATTCACCGAATATAAGAGCAAGCCCACACCAACAGGTGTTGGCTCATTTGCCATTTCAATTGCAGGCCAAATAACCACGGAGATGAAAACGGCGCTGACCCAAGCCAAGCACGTAGCCTCTTCGATTTACCTTGCCCGCAATCTGATCAACACTCCCCCCAACGACCTCGCACCCGCACACTTGGTCGACGCTGCGAAGAAAGCACTAGCAACATTGCCGGTCACCGTGAAGGTATGGGATGAGAAAGCCCTCACAGCTGCTGGCTGCGGTGGAATCCTTGGAGTCGGACTTGGTTCCTCTCGACCACCGCGCCTCATCAAGATGACCTACGCCCCCCGCGGGGCAAAAGCCCATTTGTCCCTGATTGGGAAGGGCATCACATTCGATACTGGTGGCATCTCTATCAAGCCCGCATCCAAAATGGATGAAATGAAAGCCGATATGTCCGGTTCTGCTTCAGTCATCGCAGCGATGGCAGCAATCGCGGCACTTGGTCTCAAGGTCAAGGTAACCGGCTGGGTCGCCGCCGCCGAAAACATGCCCAGTGGCACGGCGCAACGTCCAGGTGACATTTTGACGACCTTTGACGGCACCACCGTTGAGGTCCTCAACACCGATGCGGAAGGGCGCCTCGTTCTGGCCGACGCAATTGGGATGAGTGTCCTTGAAAAACCTGATCTGATAATCGACATTGCAACATTAACCGGCGCCCAGCGGATCGCTCTGGGCCGACGAATCGCTGGCGTCATGAGCAACACGGACACATCACGCGATCAGGTCGTTGCAGCGAGTGTGATTGCCGGCGAAGAAATGTGGGGCATGCCACTGCCCGCTGACTTACGCGAAACCCTAAAGTCGGAGACCGCCGACATAGCCAATATCGGTGACGGGATGGCCGGCATGCTCTCCGCAGGGGTTTTCTTGCAGGAATTCGTCCCTGAAACACAACCCTGGGTTCACATTGACGTTGCCGGACCGGCCTACAACGACACCGCCCCATTTGGTTACACACCCAAAGGTGGAACCGGTGCCGGTGTTCGCACTTTTGTCCAAATCGCCCGCGAACTCAGTGCAGGCTAAGCCCCGATAATTTGCCTCTAGCCCCTGTACTCGCCAACACCATGCTGGTGGAAGGATAGGGGCATGACTTCTGCTGACGTACTGATTCTTGGAGGCGGTAGCGGAGGCTACGCCTGCGCCCTTCGATCCGCTGAACTCGGACTCTCCGTGATCCTGATCGACAAAGACAAATTGGGTGGCACCTGCTTGCACCGCGGCTGTATTCCAACCAAGGCATTGCTGCATGCGGCCGAAGTTGCCGACTCGAGCCGCGAGTCAGAAAACTTCGGAGTGAAAACAACCTTCGAGGGTATTGATATGCCCAAGGTCAACGAGTACCGCGACGGTGTTGTCGCCCGCCTTTACAAGGGACTACAAGGTCTGGTGAAAAGCCGCGATGTCACATTTGTCGAAGGCGAAGGCAAACTCGTTGGACCCAACACGATTGAAGTAAACGGCGTGACCTACACCGGCAAGAACGTGGTGCTAGCGACCGGTTCCTATGCCAAATCGATCCCTGGACTTGATATTTCAGGTCGAATCATGACTTCAGATCAAGCACTTAATCTTGACTATGTCCCTAAAAGCGTGATCGTCCTCGGTGGCGGAGTTATCGGGGTTGAGTTCGCAAGTGTCTGGAAGTCTTTTGGCTCCGACGTCACAATTGTTGAAGGCCTTCCTCACCTCGTACCCAATGAAGACGAGTCAGTGTCAAAGGCCCTTGAGCGCGCCTACCGCAAGCGCGGTATCAACTTCATCCTCGGAACCAAATTTGCTTCGGCAACTCAAAGTGATGCAGGTGTTGAAGTAACTCTCGAAGACGGCAAGGTCCTCAATGCCGAACTCCTTCTCGTTGCCGTTGGCCGTGGGGCTAACACTGCGAACATGGGCTTTGAAGAAAATGGCGTTGTTACCGATCGCGGCTGGGTTCCTGTCACAGAACGTTTGGCAACAAATATTCCCGGGATCTTTGCCGTCGGGGACATCACACCGGGCCTGCAACTTGCTCACCGCGGATTCCAGCATGGGATCTTTGTGGCCGAAGAAATAGCAGGTCTCAATCCGATTGTCATCGCTGACATCAATATCCCGAAAGTCACCTACTGTGAACCTGAAGTGGCCAGCGTCGGTATGAACGAAGCGGAAGCCCGTGCAGCCTTTGGGGACAACGTAAACGTGTACGAGTACAACCTTGGTGGAAACGGTAAGAGCCAGATCCTGGGCACCGCAGGTTTCATCAAACTGATATCCCAAAAAGACGGGCCGGTTATAGGAATTCATATGGTCGGTTCACGTGTTGGTGAACAAATCGGAGAAGCCCAACTTATTGTCAACTGGGAAGCGCACCCAGAAGATGTTGCAACACTGATTCACGCTCACCCAACCCAAAACGAAGCCATGGGAGAAGCGCACCTCGCTCTTGCCGGGAAACCACTACACGCCCACGCTTAACAAGAACATGCATATTTTGACCAAGCACACCTACTAGGAGTCCGGATGCCAGTTTCAGTCAAGATGCCGCAACTCGGGGAAAGCGTCACCGAAGGAACCATCACTCGCTGGTTGAAAAACGTTGGTGACCACGTCACCGCCGACGAACCCCTCGTGGAAATCTCCACCGACAAAGTCGACACCGAGATCCCCTCTCCCGCCACCGGCATTTTGCTGTCCCAATCGGCACAAGAAGATGACGTGGTCGAGGTTGGTGCTGAACTGGCAGTGATCGGAGAAGAATCCGAAGCTGGTGCAATCCCCGCTACGCCTGCTCCACCTGCACCACCCATCGCAGAGCCGGTAGCCGTTGCTCCTGTTGTCCCAGAACCTGCAGTAGTTGCCCCTGTCGTCCCAGAGGTCACAGCCGCTCCCACACCTGCTGGCAGCGACACGATCATCACGCTTCCTGCCCTTGGCGAAAGTGTCACCGAAGGAACAATTACCCGCTGGCTCAAAGCGGTCGGAGACGCTGTCGCCGTTGACGAACCAATTGTGGAAATCTCCACCGACAAAGTCGACACAGAGATTCCTGCATCGGTCGCCGGCATACTCACCAAGATCACCGCACCCGAAGACTCCGTGGTTGAAGTTGGCGGCGAGCTCGGTCGAATCGGATCACTCGTTGCTGCAGCACCTGTCGCACCAGAACCTGCCGCACCGGCACCCACTGCACCAGCGCCGGCAACTCCTTCCGCACCAACACCAGCACCGGCAGCACCCGTCGCACCTGCAGCCGAAGCAACCCAGTCCGGTTATGTCACGCCATTGGTACGAAGAATGGCAGCGGACGCCGGTGTCGACCTCGCGACTATCACCGGAACCGGTACCGGCGGTCGAATAACCAAAACAGATGTTGCAGCCGCTGCGGGTATTACCGCCTCAGTGCCCATTGCCCCGCCTGTTGCCGTGCCTGCAGCAGCACCCGCGGCACCTATCGCAGCTGCTCCACAGGTGAAGACTCCTAAGCCCGCCGTTGCGGCTAGTGGGCCACTTGCGGGAACAACCGAACCGCTCAGTCGCCTACGCAAAGTAATTGCTGAGCGCATGGTCGAGTCCTTGCGGGTTTCTGCGCAACTCACAACCGTTCTGGAAGTTGATGTCACCAAAATTGCTGCCGTTCGCAATAGGGTCAAGAAATCATTCGAACAGCGCGAAGGGGTCAAACTCTCCTTCATGCCTTTCTTTGTAAAAGCATCAGTTGAAGCTTTGAAGCAGTTCCCGCAACTCAATGCCTCAATTGATATGGCTGCCGGGACGGTCACCTACTACGCCGACGAAAATATCGGGATTGCAGTGGACACCGAGCGTGGTCTGCTTGTGCCAGTTATCCGTCAAGCCGGTGACCTCAACATTGCTGGGATTGCCCGTCAGATCTCGGACTTGGCAGAACGCACTCGAACGGGCAAAGTTTCACCCGATGACCTGTCCGGTGGAACCTTCACGGTGACTAATACCGGTAGCCGAGGAGCGCTTTTTGACACCCCCATTGTGAACCTTCCGCAGGTCGCAATTCTGGGAACGGGTGCAGTTGTGAAGCGACCCGTTGCGGTCACCGACAACAGCGGAGCAGACGTCATTGCAATTCGTTCCATGGTCTATCTCGCATTGAGCTACGACCACCGACTGGTAGACGGCGCAGATGCCGCTCGATTCTTGTCCACCATGAAAACGCGTTTGGAAGAGAGCTCATTTGACGCCGAGCTAGGCCTGTAAAAATGCGCATCGCAGTTACGGGGGCTAGTGGACTCATTGGTTCTGAATTAGTCCCGCACCTGCGCGCATCGGGTCACGAAGTCATTCGACTCGTTCGCCAAGCGACAACGAGTGCTGATGAAGTGCAGTGGGACCCCAATACGGGTTTTGTTGGTGATCTCGGTGACGTTGATGCAGTCGTCCACCTTGCCGGTGCAGGGGTTGGCGACCACCGCTGGAGCGATTCCTACAAAAAAGAAATTTTAGATAGTCGCGTTAAGGGCACCGAGACCATTTCCCGTGCAATCGCAAATATGGAACGAAAGCCACACACGCTGATCAGTGCTTCTGCCATCGGTTTCTACGGTGACACCGGCCCAAAAGCGGTGACCGAAGCCGACCCACGCGGTTACGGCTTCCTAGCCGACGTCGTTGTTGCATGGGAGAGTGCCGCACGATTCGCACAAGATGCTGGTATTCGCGTTGTGCACCCTCGCACCGGTCTGGTGGTTTCAGCAAAGGGCGGCGCATGGGCACGCATGTTCCCGCTGTTTAAGGCGGGCGTTGGTGGCAAGCTAGGAAACGGACAGCAGTACTGGTCCTGGATTTCCATGCGTGATGAAATCAACGCCATCGAATACTTGCTCAACAATCCACACATCAGCGGTCCGGTGAACCTCACCGGACCAGAGCCTCAAACCAACGCAGAGATCACTTCAGTAATGGGGAAGGTGTTGGGTCGCCCAACTTTGTTGCCCGTTCCATCATTTGCCTTAAAAATTGCTTTGGGTGAATTTTCAACCGAAGTCCTCAGCAGCGCGCGTGTTTTGCCAGCCGTCCTTGAACAGAACACATTTGATTTCCAAGATCGCAATATCGAATCAGCAATTCGTGCAGCTCTTGCTGCTCCGAGCAGCTGACTTACGGCGAGTGGGTGATTAGGTGAGTACCGATCCTGTGCTCATTATTGGCAGTGGACTCGCTGGACTCTCTGCCGCTCGACAACTCAGTATTCACGGAATTGAAGTACTGGTTCTCGAAGCACATGAGCGTGTTGGTGGACGCGTCCGCACCGACATTATCGACGGCATTCACATGGATCACGGATTTCAGCTGTACAACACCGCCTACCCCGAAGGCAAACGTGTATTGGACTATCAAGCGCTGGACTTCCATCCATTTAGTTCAGGGGTGATCTCAGCAACTGAGCATGGACGGGTAAAGCTCGGTGACCCTCGCGAACTTCTGTCGTGGTTGCCGACCTCGATCACTTCTGGTTCCTTGGGGTCAAAAGCCGCATTTGTGCGCTATGCACTGGCCCAAGCACGTAAATCACCAGCCGAAATAACTTCTGGGATTGACAGCAGCGCACACACTGCACTGGAGCGCGCTGGGGTGACAGGAAAGTTCTACTCTGAAGTAATTCAACCCTTCTTTTCAGGGGTTTTTCTTGAGCCGGAACTGTCCACCTCAAGTCGATTCATGAACTTGGTTTTGCTGACATTTGTCAAAGGGAAACCTTCACTTCCGCGAAACGGGATGCAAGCAATCCCTGATCAATTATTTAATGCGCTGCCCACAGGGTCAGTTCGCTTCAACTCCAAGGTCTCATCAGTGTCGCAGGACAGTGTTCGAGTCGGTAGTGAAGTGATCAATGCCCGAGCCGTGATTGTGGCGGCAGATTCAACGTCGGCACATGAACTCAGCGGTGTGAACATTCCCTCTTGGAATTCGGTGACAACCTGGTACCACCTCGCTCCGCTGGGGACCATCGACGAAGGCAAACCCGTCATTGTGGTTAATGGTGGAGCCGCTGGGCCAATCACTAATAGTGTTGTCTTAACCAACGCCGTACCCGGATATGCACCGGGAGCACATTTGATTTCAACCTCAGCCTTGGGAATTCATGAAAAGGGCCTCGACCTATCGCGCCAACTGCGCACAATGCACGACACCGACGCGTCCAAGTGGGAACTAGTTGGCCACTACCCCATTTCACAGGCCCTTCCCGCTATGACTCCACCACACGCATTCAGTTCACCCGTTGAACAAGATGGGATCTTCCTCGCTGGTGACTACCGAACAAGTTCAAGTATTCAAGGTGCGATGGTAAGCGGTCGTCGAGCGGCCGACTCCGTGTTGGAGAAAGTATTTGGACAAGGAGTGCCACATGCTGGAAATTGAACACCTTGGAACCGATGTTGACTACCAGCAAGCTTGGGATTACCAGAAGAAGGTTCACTCTGAAGTAGTTTCCGGTGAACGAGGCGACACGATCTTGCTCCTTGAACACTCCAGTGTTTACACCGCCGGTAAGCGCACCGAGATCGCAGAACGTCCAACAACAGGTGCTCCCGTTGTTGATGTTGATCGTGGCGGAAAAATTACCTGGCACGGTCCCGGCCAAATAGTGGGATATCCGATTATTCGGCTCGATGACCCCATTGACGTGATAGCCCACGTTCGCCGGATCGAAGAAATGTTGATGCGCGTGTGCCGTGAATTTGACGTAGAAACAGATCAAGTGGAAGGGCGTAGCGGCGTTTGGGTCACCGACCCACTACCCGCGCGGAAAATCGCCGCAATCGGCATTCGGGTCTCCCAAAAAGTCACCATGCACGGGTTCGCATTGAATTGCGATAATACGCTCGAAGGCTTCAACGCAATCGTCCCTTGCGGAATCGTTGATGCAACCGTGACGACAATTAGTCAGGAATGCGGGCGTGAAGTGACGACTAGTACGGTAATGCCAATCTTGCAAGCACGTCTTGGCGAACTAGTAACTATTGGAGGAAGCGCCCCATGACATTGGATTCCGTGTTCACCGGCACGAATAACGAGGGTCGCAAGTTACTGCGCATCGAGGCGCGCAACGCCGCTGTTCCCATCGAAAAGAAACCGTCGTGGATTCGAACCACCATGAAAACTGGGCCGCAGTACACCGAAATCCGCAACATGGTCGCCAGCGAAGGGCTTCACACCGTGTGCCAGGAAGCGGGCTGTCCGAATATTTACGAATGCTGGGAAGACCGTGAAGCAACATTCCTCATTGGTGGTGAGCAATGCACCAGGCGGTGTGACTTCTGCCAAATTGATACAGGCAAGCCCGATCCAGTCGACCTTGACGAGCCGCGAAAAGTCGCCGAGTCAGTCCAAAAAATGGGCCTGCGGTACGCAACGGTAACCGGAGTAGCACGTGATGATCTGCCCGATGAAGGTTCTTGGCTCTACGCCGAAACGATTCGACAAATCAAACTCCTCAATCCCGATACCGGCGTGGAAGTCTTGATCCCCGATTTCTCAGCCAACCCTGAATTACTTGCCGTCGTTTTCGCAACTCGGCCGGAAGTCTTGGCACATAATGTTGAGACCGTCCCACGGATCTTCAAGCAAATCCGGCCCGCATTTCGCTACGAACGTAGCCTGAATGTAATCACCCAGGCTCGAGACGCTGGGCTGGTAACCAAGAGCAACTTGATCCTCGGGATGGGTGAGGAAGAAGCCGAAATTGACCAAGCACTCGTTGACCTACACGAGGCTGGTTGCGACTTAATCACGATTACCCAGTATCTGCGGCCGTCAAAATTGCACCATCCAGTGACTCGTTGGGCACCCCCCGAGGAATTCGTGAATTGGGAAAAGCGCGCCTACGAGATTGGTTTTGCCGGAGTAATGAGTGGTCCTCTGGTTCGCTCAAGTTACCGTGCGGGTCGGCTCTACGCGCAGGCAATTGACAAGCGAGGAGCAGCCCATTCATGAGCCCACAAGTTGTTGCCCTGCACGTTTGGTCACCCGACCTCGAAATGCCAACACCCGTTAACTCGATCAAGCTCGAGTTTGCCGGCATTACAGGGGATCGACATTTTGGTAGCACGATGCTCACGGGCGCGCGCGAGAAGCATGCATTCGAGCGTGGAACGGAAATCAGCAATTACCGACAGGTTTCAGTTGTCGATAGGGCCGAACTTGCGAAAGTCGCAGCGAATTTAGGGATTGATGAACTCGCTGCGGGAACAATTGCTGACAATATTTGTACGCAGGGTCTCCCCGATCTCACAGCCTTACCGCTCATGTCGCGGCTAGTTTTTCCCAGTGGAGCCAGCATTATGACCGGCGGAGCCAATGCCCCGTGCACGATCGCTGGGGCCATGGTGGAGTCGGTTTACGGAACCGCGCCCCACCACTTCCCCAAGGCGGCCATGCACCTACGCGGAATCACCGGCTGGGTGGAACGACCAGGTGTGATCAATACCGGTGATCCCATCACGGTGGTCACCCTTAATTAAGTTTTAATCCCCTTTGCCATAGGGTGAACCCGTGGCTAAAGGCAAATTTCGTCAGGGACTTTCATCGTTAGTCCAAAACTGGAAAATGACCCAAAAGTCGTTTCCATTCCTTTGGGCTGAAGCCCTTGGTTTCTTTGCATTTGGAACGATCGTCGTTGCTGCGCCGGTCTGGATTCTTGTTAACCCGGTCACCGCACTTCTCATCGGTATTCCCATCGGTCTTCTGGCCGCAACCTATTGGTTTAGCCGCCGGGCAATGTCCGCGGCCTATTCATCCATTGAAGGCCAACCTGGTGCTGCGGCTGCGGTTGTGCAGAGCATTCGCGGAAATAAATGGCCAATGACTCCTGCTGTAGCGGTGAATAAGAATCAAGACATGATCTCCCGGGTAATTGGGCGTCCTGGCGTAATTCTGATTTCTGAAGGCCCGTCTTCTCGAGTGGGAACGTTGCTGGCAAATGAGCGCAAAAAGACCGCCCGCTGGGTACCTGATATTCCGATCTACGAGATTCAAGTAGGCCTTGAAGCAGATCAGGTCTCCCTGCGCAAATTACAAAAGACGCTGACAAAGTTGCCGCGTAACCTGCGTGGAGGGGAAGTCACCGAAGTCCGTCGTCGCCTTGACGCACTTGGAAACGCAGCAAATGCGCTGCCCATCCCCAAGGGTCCGATGCCAACAAGTGCTCGTTCAACCCGCCGGCCTCGCTAAAGCTTTTTTGCAAATTCGCTATTTATAAACCCGAATAACACGCGAACCAACAATTCGATCATGCAGTCCGCGCCCGTCGGAGTCCATCACTAGCGCTGGGATGACTAAAAGTATCAACAGCGTCCGCAGCATGATTCGCCACAGCGAGAGCCGTCCGCCGTTGAGGTTTACCACGCGCATTGACAACAGTTTCTGGCCAAATGAGGAGCCTAGCAAGAAGGTAAATAACACTATTTCAACGTAAAACACCGCGGTTGTTGCCAGCATTGAACCGGGTGTTCCGTACGCGTACTCTCGAAACACAAGCACTGCAATGCCAAGACTGGCAAACCAGTCGATGACAAGTGCACCTAGTCGGCGACCCACACTGGCATAAGAGTTCTCACCAAAGATTAGGTTGGCTTGTGAGCTCACGTAATGTCTCGCCGATTAGTCGTTAATGCGGCCGCGACAGCGAAAACAACGGTGTATCCGACGAGCACCAGAGCACCCACGGGAACATCGAGCAAGTCAGATGCATTTGATTCAGGGCCTCCGCCACCAGTTTGCAGGATTGCATTTAATGCATTCCCCGGCAACCACTTACCAACTGACAGGAAGAAGACCGTGATCAATGGCTCAAGTACGAATGTGAAAACCAATGCAATAATGATTGCCGCCACCTGACTGGTGATTAGCGAACCAATTGCCACACCCAGAATTGCGTACAGAACGAGACCAATCAAGGTACCGCCTAAGATCTCAAAGGCCGCGCTCCATTCAAATGGTGCCGAATCTTGAGTGCCCAACAGCAGCATTGTGGTGATCGCGGCAATGAACCACAGGACCAGTGCGAGTGCTAACGCAAGGATCGCGAAGGTCACCATTTTTGCGACTATTACTCTCCAGCGAACCGGGGTCGTCAAAAAAGTCGAGGTAATCGTTTGATTTCGGTATTCACCTGACATTGCGACGATGCCAAGAATCAGAAGGAAAACACTGGCACTGCCTGCTGCAGCAATAATCGTTTTGATATAGGCAGGGTCCATGAGCCGATTGATGTCTTCAAAGCCTGGTGGGGTGAGAAATATTGATAGGAAAATCTGTAACAGCATAAATCCCAAAGCTGACAGGGCCAGGATCAGCAGCAACTTCGTAGAGAAAACCTTGCGGAACTCGGAGCGGATCAGCGCAATCATGCTGGACCGCCTTTCCCATTCATGGGTTGATTCGTGGGTGATTCTTCGGCGGTGAGCCCCAAGAAAAGTTCTTCAAGGTCAGCGCTTTTTGAGGAGAGCTCATGTAGCTCGAGGGATTGCTCGAATGCAGCCCTGCCAACCGCTTCGATTGTGGCACCGGTGATAACAGTTTCGCCTCCCCCAACCGACCGACTGGACCACTCGCTCGGAAGAACCAATTGATCGATTTTGGGTCCCCGAACAACCACTTCGGCAGGTCCGCCTTCGGTGAGAGAGTGCAGTGAACCTTGATACACGAGTGAACCGGATCGAATAATGATTACGTCATCAACGGTCTGCTGAACTTCTGAGAGGACATGAGAGGAAATAAGAACGCTTACCCCTTTGCTCGCCTGGTGACGAAGGAAGGTGCGAAGCCAGGAGATCCCTTCCGGGTCGAGGCCATTTGCCGGTTCATCGAGAATCAAAACTTTCGGGTCCCCGAGTAATGCAACTGCCAGCGCCAAACGCTGCCGCATTCCCAGTGAAAAGCCACCCACTTTGCGGTCGGCCGCTGCCGTCAGACCAACGGTTTCGAGTACTTCACTCACACGGGTATCGGGGATTTTTGCGGCACTGGCGATCATGCGAAGGTGGTTTCTGGCGGTTCGGGCTGGGTGGGCGCCACTTGCTTCCAGTGACGCACCGACCACCGTGATGGGGTTCTCGATCTCTCGGTAGGTAACCCCATCGATTGTCGCATTGCCCGAGGTCTGGGCCACCAAACCAAGGAGGCACCGAAGGGTCGTGGTTTTACCCGCCCCATTAGGGCCAAGGAACCCGGTTACCTTGCCGGGAGCAGCTGAAAAGCTCAGATCCTCCACCGCGGTCACCCCAGATCCGAATTTTTTGGTTAAATGTTCCACCACGATGCTCATTTCGCCAGTCTAGGCCCTTGATCCGAACATATTCGAATGCAATAGTCCCCACACAGGGTCGACTTCGTTAACACGTTTGAAACAGTCGGGATACTTTGGCGACACCAGCCGCGAATAGAGTTAGGGGCGTTGGATTTCCCAGAAATACTTCACATCTCGATTTCGGCCCCTACAGGAGGTAGGCATGTTCACAACCAGTTCAGAAGTCCTGGAATTCATTAAGAAGGAGAACGTTCAGTTCATTGACGTTCGCTTCATGGATTTACCCGGCGTCATGCAGCACTTTAATGTGCCAGCAGGATCGTTCACCCAGGACGCTTTCGACGAGGGCATGATGTTCGACGGTTCATCCATTCGCGGTTTCCAGGCAATCCATGAGTCGGACATGAAACTCATTCCTGACCCAACCACCGCCTACATTGACCCATTCCGTCCCGCCAAGACCCTGATCATGAACTTCTCAATCTTGGACCCATTTACCGACGAGCCATACTTGCGCGATCCTCGTAACGTTGCTTCACGCGCTGAGGCATATTTGAAGTCAACCGGAATTGCGGACACAGTCTATTTTGGTGCGGAAGCTGAATTCTATGTTTTCGATGACGTCCGGTTTGAAACCAATCAACACTCCGGCTACTACTACATAGATTCTGTTGAGGGCGCCTGGAACACTGGGCGTTTCGAAGAGGGCGGCAACCGCGGCTACAAGACTCGTTATAAAGGTGGCTACTTCCCGGTCCCACCAGTTGACCATTTCGCTGACATCCGTGACGATATGGTGATCAAGTTGCAAGAGGTTGGACTGAAGGTTGAGCGTTCACACCATGAAGTTGGTACCGCCGGACAAGGCGAAATTAACTACATGTTCAACAGCCTTCGCAATTCAGCCGATGACCTCATGAAGTTCAAATACGTGATCAAAAACGTTGCTTGGGCTCACGGCAAAACCGCGACCTTCATGCCAAAGCCACTTTTCGGTGACAACGGTTCGGGAATGCACTGTCACCAGTCACTCTGGCTTGATGGCAAGCCACTTTTCTATGATGAAAGCGGCTACGGTGGCCTCTCAGATGTTGCGCGCTGGTACATCGGAGGCCTGTTGCGCCACGCTCCATCACTTCTTGGGTTCACCAACCCGACCGTTAACAGTTACCACCGATTGGTTCCCGGATATGAAGCGCCGGTGAATTTGGTGTACTCGGCACGTAACCGTTCCGCTTGTATCCGCATTCCGGTTACCGGCGTCTCGCCGAAGGCAAAGCGAATTGAGTTCCGGGTTCCGGATCCTTCAAGTAACCCATACTTGGCATTTGCCGCGCAGCTCATGGCCGGCCTTGACGGAATCAAGAACAAGATTGAGCCACTTGCCCCCATTGACAAGGATCTCTATGAATTGCCGCCAGAGGAGTTGGCGAACATTCCACAGTTGCCAGCCTCATTGGAAAAGGCGCTCGAGGCACTCGAAGCTGACAACGAGTACCTGCAAGCCGGTGGAGTTTTCCCTGCAGATCTCATTGAAACGTGGATCGACTACAAGCGCACCAATGAAATCGACCCCATCCGTTTGCGTCCACATCCACATGAGTTCGAGATGTACTACGACATCTAGAAGCTCAGGAAAACATTGAGTTGATGAAAATCCCCGCTGACCTGTGAAAGCAGTGTCAGGGGGGATTTTCGTTCTCAACCTTCCATAATCAAACCATGCCGCTAACCTTGACCGAATATGACGAAGCAGACAGCACTCGGTTGGTTACTTGTATTTGTGCAAGCGCTCATCTTTCTCGGATTCTTTCTTCTTCCTTGGCGCGAAACGAATACACCTTCACTGATCCTTGGACTCATCTTGGCTGCAGTTGGTATCGCAATTACATTAGTAACTTTCAGGTCATTAGGTGATGCCCTGACCGCGACACCCGTTCCACGGTCAGGGGCAGCGCTTCGCACACAGGGCATTTTCGGGGTCGTAAGACACCCGATCTACAGCGGAGTCCTCCTGGCACTTCTTGGATTTGTAATTGCGGTTGGCTCTTGGTGGAGCCTAGGCTGGTGGGCGTTAGCGATTATTTTTTTTCTAGGCAAGTCCCGCTGGGAAGATTCACTGCTGCGGGCAAAGCACCCTGGGGAATGGGAAGTCTGGGCGCAGGGAACCCCAGCACTTATTCCTTACCGTAGAAAACACGCTCGGTAACTCTGCGCGCTCTTCTCGTCGCCCGCAGATAATCCTGTTCGAGTTGTCCAACGCGCGAACGCTGGTATCCCATCAGGTAAGCGATTGCGGCAAGGTCGGTCATGTCGATAGGCAGTACATCACTTGATTTACCCTTGACAAGCACAATTGCATTACGCACCTCACTAGCGAGTTTCCATGCTTCTATGAGGATTGATGCATCACCTTTAGTCATTACACCGGCGTCCTCGGCTGCAGCGATTGCCTGCAAAGTCTCGGTTGTCTGCAACTCGGGAAATTCATTTCCGTGATTCAACTGCAACAACTGAATCGTCCACTCCACATCACTTAAGCCGCCGCGCCCAAGTTTGATATGCCGATTCGGATCAATCCCCCTCGGTAACCGTTCCGTCTCCATGCGCGCCTTAAGTTTGCGCATCTCTAACAGTGCACTTGCGCTCAATCCACCTACGGGGTACCTGACAGCCGTAATGAGTTGTTCGAATCGACTCCCAAGTTCGGCATCACCGGCCACCGTTCGTGCGCGAAGTAATGCCTGGGCCTCCCACGGCGACGACCATTTTTCATAGTAGGAAGCAAAAGAGTCCAGCGATCGAACAAGGGGGCCATTCTTCCCTTCAGGGCGAAGATCTGCATCGATTTCCATTGGTGGTTCATCCGCTGGTGCACTGAGAAGATTACGCATCTGATTGACCTGGGCAAATGCACTTTTGGCGGCGCCCTGAAGGTCTGCACCAGCCACTGGTTCATAGACAAACATGAGATCGGCGTCACTGCCGAAACCAAGCTCGTTACCACCAAAACGACCCATCCCAATTACTGCAACTCGAACGGGTGAATCAGAACCCTCACCCATGCCGATGCTGACGCTGGTCAGAGCTCCCCCAATTGTTACTTCGGCGACTTCAGTAAGGGAACGACCGACAGTGCTGATGTCGGTCAAGCGCAATGCATCTGCGGAGCTAATCCGGAAAAGTTCACGTCGCCTAATTGCTCGCAATGATGAAACAGCCCGCTCGGGGTTTTCATGCCTTTTGAGGATCGAGTCGATTTCCGGGCCAAGGACAGGGACAACCAAGTCCTCGTTATGGGCAAGAATTGACATGGATTCCGGTGCCTTGCGAACCAAATCTGTAACGTATTTACTCGAAGCCAACAAAATGGCCAACCGTTGCGCAACGAGTGAGTCATCACGCAACAGACGTAGGTACCAGTGACTTGTTCCCACCTGATCACTTATTGCACGAAATGCGCTAAGTCCCGTATCAGGAAAAGGAGCCTGAGCAAACCAGGACAACATGACCGGCAACAGGGTCCGTTGAATATTTGCTCGACGGCTCACGCCGCTACTCAGCGCTTCAATGTTACGCATGGCACCAGCTGGGTCGAGGAATCCAAGTGCGCGAAGTCGGTCTGCTGCCGCTGCGCTGCTGAGTCGTGCTTGGGAAGCATCAAGTCCGGCAACGGCATTCAGTAATGGTCGATAGAACAACTTTTCGTGGATGCGGCGCACTTCAGTTCGATTGCGCCCCCACTGTTCAAGGAGTGTCGTAGCCGGGTCACTCGTGATCCCCATGCTGCGGGCAATGACCCGCAATTCATCGGGATCTGTCGGCATGGTGTGGGTTCGTCTCAGGTGGCGCAATTGAATTCTGTGCTCGAGTGTCCGCAAAAAGCGATACGACTGTTCCAACTTGGATGCTTCATCACGACCCACGTAGCCCCACATTGCGAGTGCACGAAGGGCATCGATCGTGTTACTGCTGCGAATGAGGACGTCACTTCGCCCATGAACGAGTTGCAAAAGTTGGACGGAAAACTCAATATCTCTCAGCCCGCCAGGGCCCAACTTAATTTCACGATCCGCAACTGCTGAATCCACATGCTCCTCAACTCGTCGGCGCATTGCTTGAACATCATGGACAAATCCATCCCGGTCAGCGGCTGCCCAGATAAATGGCTGAACTCCGTCTATGTACTGCTCACCCACCGTGGAATCGCCTGTGACAAATCGAGCTTTGAGAAGCGCCTGGAACTCCCAAGTGCTGGCCCAACGCTCGTAGTAGCCAACATGTGACTCAACCGTGCGGACAAGGGCTCCTTGCTTACCCTCCGGTCGAAGAGCTGCATCAACTTCCCAAATTGAGCCTTCCGCTGTGCTGGCTCCGCAGGCCCGCATCAATCCACGGGCTATTTGGGTTGCATCGTTAACCGAATCACTGTCATCCGTAGCGAAGATGACGTCAACATCGGAAATGTAGTTGAGTTCCCGACCACCTGTTTTTCCCATCGCAATCACGGCGATCGGCGTGCGAGGATCAGCGACGCCGACCCGACCGATTGCCAATCCGGCATTGAGTGTCGCGTCCGCCAAATCTGAGAGCCACCCAGCGATTACTTCCATGGGGTAAATCCCCGTGAGATCTCGCACCGCGATTGCCATCAGTTCCTGATAGTAAGCAACGCGCAATCGGTCCAGTACCGGTTCGTCTGCCGATTCGGCAATAGGAATTTCATCCCGCGGATTAGCGCCAACGCATGCAAGGAGTCGATCCTTGATCCCTTGTGGCGGTTCGGCCAAGGCCTGCGTGTCCGCGATCATTTCAATGTCCGGGTGTCGAACCAAAAAATCAGCGAGTCCCGTTGAAAGTCCAAGAATGTTCAAGAGTCTTCCGAGGACTATTGGATCCGCAGTGATGGTCTTGGTCAAACGAGTTAATTTCTGTTCGGGCGCGCCACCGATCATTCGGGCGAGGGAGGAAAGAGCCAAGTCAGGGTCTGCAACTCCTGCCAACGCATTTGAGAGAAGTGGACCAGTTACTACCTGTTCGGTCAGTGATTCGATCTCAGCAACAGCGTCAAGAGCGGCCTGAGAATCGGTTACTCCAGCTTTAAGCAACCCAACGCGCACCGATGGTGCTCGCGAACTATGCGAAGAATCTGGGTTCACAAGTTGAACTTAGTGCCTCGATACACAGTCATAAAGCGAAGGCTCAAAGCGAAGGCAAGTATCGGTTGAGTTCCCACTGGGTTACCTGCTGGCTGTACTCACTCCATTCGGCTTTTTTATTTCGCAAGAAGAAATCAAAGACATGCTCACCCAGGGTCTCAGCAACCAGTTCACTTCGCTCCATGGCAATGATCGCCTGATTCAAACTACCCGGTAGTGGTTTCATGCCCAGAGCGTTGCGTTCAACCTCACTGAGCGCCCAAACGTCGTCTTCGGCTTCTGGTGGAAGTTCATAGCCCTCTTCGATCCCCTTGAGTCCAGCTGAAAGCAGTACAGCAAATGCCAGATAGGGGTTCGCGGCACTGTCCAGTGCGCGGTACTCAATTCGAGCACTATTTGCCTTATTCGGCTTATAAATCGGAACCCGCAGCAGAGCCGAACGGTTGTGTCGACCCCAGCACACCCATGCTGGTGCCTCTGCACCTCCGGCAATGCGCTTATAAGAGTTAACCCACTGGTTTGTGACAGCCGTAATTTCAGGTGCATGCACCAGCAAACCAGCAAGGAATGACCGAGCAACTTTAGAAAGTTGATGTGGTGCACCCGGCTCATAAAAAGCATTCGTGTCACCCTCAAAAAGTGAGAGGTGAGTATGCATCCCGCTGCCCGGATGCTGCATAAACGGCTTTGGCATGAAGGAAGCAAAAATGCCCTGATCCAAAGCCACTTCCTTGATTGCCAACCGGAAAGTCATTAAATTGTCAGCGGTTGACAACGCATCGGCGTAACGCAGATCTATTTCCTGCTGCCCTGGGCCACCCTCATGGTGACTGAATTCAACTGAGATTCCCATTGCTTCCAACATGGTGATTGCTTGGCGCCTGAAATCATGTGCGAGGCCATTAGGTGCATTGTCGAAATACCCGTATCGGTCAATCGGGACGGGTTCCCCACCTGATTCAGGCTCACCTTTGAAAAGATAAAACTCTACTTCGGGGTGGGTATAAAAAGTGAAACCCATATCTGCCGCTTTTGTGAGTGCGCGTTTGAGCACATGTCGCGGGTCCGCATAAGAGGGGGAGCCATCGGGCATTTTGATGTCACAGAACATTCGTGCAACGCCGGGACCTTCTTCGCGCCATGGCAAAATACTGAATGTGCTTGCATCGGGACGAGCCAACATATCCGATTCGTACACTCTGGCGAACCCTTCAATCGCAGAGCCGTCAAAACCGATACCTTCGGAGAAAGCCCCTTCCAGTTCAGCCGGGGCAATTGCCACAGATTTCAGCGCACCGAGAACGTCCGTGAACCACAGTCGAATAAAGCGGATATCGCGCTCCTCAACGGTTCGCAATACAAATTCTGCCTGCTTGTCCATGATGCCTGCCTCACCTCGGTTGTGAAAAAATCTACTGCTACTGATATCAGCCTCTCACTTACTAAAGACATCGTCCTCTCCCTCGTGTTACGACTAGGTTAATTACCTGCAGTAACCTCGCCTCTATGGACAGCGAGGAGACCCACAGGCCAGTTAAAAGCCCATTGAGCGTGGTTTTGGCGCAGGTTAATCCGACTGTGGGAGACATCCATGCAAATACCCGCCTCATTCGCGACTCGGTGACCTCAGCCATGAAGACCGCATCGGTTGATCTGATTCTCTTCGGCGAAATGGTCCTTACCGGGTATCCCATTGAAGACTTGGCACTTCGCAAAGATTTCCAGCAAGCCTCGATGGCCGCGATCAGCAAGTTGGCGGTTGATTTGGAAACTGATGGAAACGGCGAGGCGTACGTCATTGTTGGCTACCTCGATGTCGGTACTGCTGGACCAACTAACAGTGCAGCTGTTCTTCACGGTGGCCATGTTGTCGGTACCTATGCCAAACATTTTCTACCCAACTACGGTGTCTTCGACGAAGCACGCTACTTCCATCAAGGGAATAAGCCACTTTTATTTGAGGTCAAAAATCATCTCATTGCGATTGCAATTTGCGAGGATCTTTGGCGAAGTGGGGGACCAGTCCAGTGGGCTCGTGACGCAGGCGCAGACATTCTCGCGGTCCTCAACGCCTCGCCCTATGAATGTGGAAAAGAAAATGTTCGAATTGATTTGTGCCGTGATCGTGCCCAAGAATCTGGGGCAACAATTCTGTACACCAATATTGTTGGTGGACAGGACGAATTGCTTTTCGATGGCGGCAGCATGGTGGTCTCACCTACGGGAGATGTTCAACTACAGGGCGCTCAAAACATTGAAGAGCTACTTCACATCACGTTGCCATACGTCGGCGAACCGCTCGAGTTCGCGCCAATCATTGACCCTTTGGAAACGACTTATAACGCATTGACACTGTCCCTTCGCGACTACGTTGAAAAGAATGGCTTTAACACCGTTATCTTTGGGGCAAGTGGGGGGATCGATTCTGCACTCGTCGGTGCAATTGCTGTTGATGCCTTAGGACCTGATCGCGTGTTCGCGTGCGCTATGCCCAGCCAATATTCATCCGAGCATTCGATAGCCGATGCCTACTCTCTCGCGCAACGCACTGGACTCTCAATCCGAACAATCCCCATTGCGCCGATGATGGAAACATTCTTAGAGCAACTTGGGGTGACCGGATTAGCTGAAGAAAACTTGCAGGCTCGTGTTCGCGGAACAACCCTGATGGCTTTATCTAATTCTGAGGGTCATCTTGTTTTAGCGCCCGGAAATAAAAGTGAACTCGCGGTCGGCTACTCAACTATTTACGGGGATGCGGTTGGCGGTTTTGCCCCGATTAAAGACATCCCAAAGACCTTAGTGTGGGCTCTTGCCAGATGGAGGAACGAGGCCGCGATATCGACCGGAGGGACCCCACCTATCCCTTCGAGCAGTATTGAGAAGGAGCCGAGCGCCGAGTTGCGGCCTGACCAACTCGACACCGACTCACTCCCCGACTACAAAATCCTTGATGCAATTCTGGAAATGTATGTTGATCAAGATGCATCAATCGCCGATCTCGAGGCAGAGGGTTTTGATTCCACCCTGATTCACCAAATAATTTCCCTCACTGACCGGGCTGAGTACAAGCGCCGTCAGTATCCGCCCGGGACCAAGATTTCCAGCAAGTCATTTGGGCGCGACCGCAGGCTACCGATCACAAATCGCTGGAAGGGTTAGTCCAACCGAGGCAGACCCATTACTGAGCGAAGGACATCTTCAGTTCTCGTTTCTAAGACCGGGTCACACATTGACCACATGCCCAGGTACAGCATTGGTCCGATCAGGGTAGGCATTACTACATCGATATTGAGGGTGCTGGGGAATTCGCCGTTCTGGATTCCTTGTTGCACGATTTCACGTACTTGCTGTCTCCTCGGCAAGAGGATTCGGTCGTAAACCAACTGCGCCAACTCCGGGCGCTCCTGTCCGTGGGAAATCACTGCAAGCATGATCCGGCCGTAGCGGGAACCCTGAATCCCAGTTCTCGTCGCCTCCATGAGAAAAAGCAGACGCTCATAGGCACTCCCCTTGGATGGGATTATTGGAATTTCCTGACGCATACGCTCAACGGCGGCTATAGCCATGTCAGTCTTGGTGGGGAATCGTCGATACAAACTCGCCTTGCTCACACCGGCTCGTTGCGCAATACCTTCCATGGTGACCTTAGTGATTCCACCCTCGGCGATTGTGTCAAGTACGGACTCCAAAATCACCAAGTCAACGTCTTCGCTCCGCGGACGACCGCGAACTTTTAGTGCACTCACCAATTACCGCACTGGATCTACGGGTTTGGCATCTGAACCAAGTTCTTCGGCTACTTCAGCGTCATAATTGCTGAATTCAGCTTCGATGACCGCATTGGTGTCGCTTTTCGCTGGGTCAGGCACTTGCATCGGGGCTTCAATTTTCATTTTCTGAGGTGGGTCAATTTTGGGGAGGCCAAAAACCACTACAAAGAAGGCGATCATGATCACGACCGTTGAGATCATTGAGGTGATGTGTGAAGCATTAAGAAACGCCTCGAATGCCCCCGACTGCAACTGGGCGACCGTTGATGCAGGAATCCCACTCTCTGCGGCTTGACCCAGCACAGAGACGGTTCCAATAATCGACTCGGAAGCGATTTCTTTAGCCTGCTCGGGAATTTCAGCCGGCAGATTGCCCAAGAAGGGTTCAACATTGCTTGCATAGCGAGTGGCGAGAATCGTTCCGATCACGGCCACGCCAAGCGCCCCACCTACTTGACGAACCGTGTTTTGCACAGCTGATCCGGCACCCGCTCTTGCCAGTGGAAGGACATTTTGCATGACGGTTGAGGCCGGGGCAATCACGTTACCCATGCCAAACCCGAAGATGAAGAAGACCACGAGTACTAACCAGATTGGCGTGTCGATTTGAATCACGGAGAGGGCGCCCAGTGCGATCGCGACAGCTCCCAATCCAACAGACATCACAACTTTGTATCCGAACTTTTCGACCATCGCTGCGGAACGAGGTGCGGCAATTATCTGCCCAACGGCGAATGGAACGAACGCTAATCCTGCTGAGAGTGTGTCAAAACCTCGAAGGATTTGCAGGTAGAACGGCAACACAAAAGTGATGCCTGAAAGTGCAAAGAATGCGAGCGAAACAGCTGTGAGGCTGACCGCGTACCCGCGGTTTTTAAACAGGGCAACATCAAATGACGCATGGTCGCTCCGCGATTCGATCCATAGAAAAAGGGCGATAAGAGCGACACCTGCGAAGGCCGGGATCAGAACTGTAGGTGCCAACCAGTCACGGGTTTCAGACGCGTGGATGATTCCAAAAATGAGTAAGCCAAGTCCGGTAATTGAGAGTAGTAGCCCCGGGATATCGAGTGCACGCGGATGCGGATTTTTAGTCTCGGGAACGACTTTGGCAATTGCGATGACTCCAACAATCACAATGGGCACATTAATGAGAAAAACAGATCCCCAGACGTTACCGACAAGCCATTCGAACCACGCAGGATGCTGCAGCAAAATTCCGCCCAAAACTGGACCGAGTGCAACCGCTGCGCCGACGGCGGCAGCCCAAACACCAATTGCTTTACCCCGCTCGTGCGGCGGGAATACAACAGTGATGATTGCCAAGGTGGTCGGTAGCACTGCGGCGCCACCCACTCCCATTAACGCCCGCATGCCAATCAACATCGATGGACCCGTGGAGAAAGCCGCGATAGCAGACGCCAATGCAAACAGACTCAGTCCAATGATGAGAACTTTCTTGCGACCAATACGGTCTCCCAGCACACCCCAGGTGAATAGCAATGCCGCGAAAACAAGAACGTATGCGTCAACGGCCCATACCAACTGGGACTGCGATGCTCCCAGTTCGCGTTGAATCGTCGGTAGCGCAATATTGAGAATCGTGTTGTCGAGCACCACAACCAACAGGCTCACGACCAAAACAGACAAAATTGACCACCGTTTGGGGTGCCCATCGGCGCCAAACGCACCGTGAACGTCTCGGGTGCCGCTGGTGGAGGAATCTGTGGGGCTACTCGATGCCATGGGTTCTCCGTTAATCGAAAGCTTCATTTAATCGAAAGCTTCATTAATGACGCTGTTTCATTACGAAACGGTACCGTATCGTAATCCAGAGAAGTCCCCATCAAGGGGCTGACATTTGTCCCATGAAGTGGCATGCTTAGCCAGTAATAGAAATATTCTCAACGTAATCCGGGGACTCCTTGTGAGCCTCGAGATTGGAGAAGCAAAATGTCCACCCATTCCACGGTCGCCGGTCAACCTGCCAGACGCATCACTCTCAATGATCTCGCTGCAATGAGTATTCGCGGCGAGCGTTGGTCCATGATCACCGCTTACGACTTCATGAGTGCTGGTATTTTTGAAGAGGCCGGTGCCCACTCTCTCCTTGTTGGGGATTCAGCCGCAATGGTGGTTTACGGCTACGACTCAACCATCCCGGTGACAGTTGACGAACTAATACCGCTCGTGCGCGCTGTCGTTCGTGGCTCCCAAAAACCCCTAGTGATTGCGGACTTGCCTTTTGGTAGTTACCAAGCAAGCATTTCCCAAGCAATGGAAACCAGCGTTGCCTTCATGAAAGATGGCGGCGCTCAAGCGGTCAAACTCGAAGGCGGAGCACCGATCCTTCCGCAGGTTGAGGCGCTTTCCAGTGCCGGGATTCCTGTAATCGGTCACCTTGGTCTCACGCCTCAGTCGGTTCATTCACTCGGTGGCTACCGAGTTCAGGGTCGTGGTGAAGCTGGAGAGATCCTGATCCGCGATGCCAAAGCACTGGCCTCTGCCGGCGCTAAAGCAATTGTCCTGGAAGCGATTCCCGCAGATTTGGCCGCGCGAGTGACAGACATGCTCGACATTCCGACAATCGGTATCGGAGCGGGCAACACGACAAATGCTCAGGTAATCGTGTGGCAGGATCTTTTAGGACTCGGTGCGAATCAACCGCCCAAATTTGTTCGACAGTATGCACAACTTCGCGCACCAATTAAATCAGCGGTTGAAAATTGGATTTCCGATGTCGCGAGTGGTGTATTTCCGGGACCGGAAAACACCTACCAATAAAACTTTGGCCGCTAAATGTCGGTAATTTGAACTCCGGCGTGACCTTTGTAGCGTCGATTCATCGAAATTAAATTCGCAGTGAAAGCTTCGACCTGCCCGGCATTTCGCAGCCGACCTGCGTAGACACCCCGCATCTCACCAAGAGTGTTTGCCAGTGCACACGTCAAGTCCGTGGCATCTCTGTCGTCGCCCACAACTAGAACATCACCGTGTAATTCCGGTGCATCTGTTTCGAGTAGCAATTTCGCAGAGATGTGATGGAAGGCAGCAACGACCTTTGAGTCCGTAAGAATTCCCTGAGCTTGCTGGGCTGCTGAACCTTCCGAAACCTCGAGGGCGAAGGCGCCCTGTTTGTCGAATCCCAGGGGGTTCACACAGTCGATAACCACCTTGCCGGCAAGCTGGTTTCTCAATGATTCCAACAGTTCTTTATGCCCATCCCATGGAACAGCAACAATGACGATGTCACTTGCAAGTGCCGTGTCGGCGTTGTTCATTCCCTTGACGCCGTGTCCAATTTCGTTAGCGACTTCAGTCGCCCTCTCGGAGGTTCGTGAACCAATAATCAAAGCAAGTCCTGCTTGCGCGAATCGTGTTGCAAGTCCACGTCCTTGTTCACCGGTGCCACCAAGTACACCAATTACCTTTTGTGAAACGTCAACAACAACTTGGTCTTCAACAGCAGCATCATTTTGTGTCATGAAACTAATATTGCCAGAACATCAATACGCGCGCACATCCACGTATCATTTCCCCTTATCATGTAAGCGACACGCCTATGACAAATGACGCGAATATCTTTGTATTTTTGCGTTCGCTCTGTCACAGTTGTGTTACATGTTCCCTGTAAATCGCAGGGATCACTCCACACGGGAGGCATCGTGGCGGTAGCAAAGAAGACTGCACGCAAGAAAGTTGTCAAGAAGGCAGCTCCTCGCAAGGCAGCGAAGAAGGCAACTGCGAAGAAGACTGTGAAGAAGGCAGCTCCTCGCAAGGCCGCAAAGAAGGCAACTGCGAAGAAGACTGTGAAGAAGGCAGCTCCTCGCAAGGCCGCAAAGAAGACAGCAGCCAAGCGCACTGTCAAGAAGGCAGCTCCTCGCAAGGCCGCAAAGAAGGCAACTGCGAAGAAGACTGTGA
>JAFMHB010000004.1:0-8864 GCA_017854795.1 Candidatus Nanopelagicales bacterium | reverse complement strand
AAGAAGGCAGCTCCTCGCAAGGCCGCAAAGAAGGCAACTGCGAAGAAGACTGTGAAGAAGGCAGCTCCTCGCAAGGCCGCAAAGAAGGCAACTGCGAAGAAGACTGTGAAGAAGGCAGCTCCTCGCAAGGCCGCAAAGAAGACAGCAGCCAAGCGCACTGTCAAGAAGGCAGCTCCTCGCAAGGCAGCAAAGAAAGCCGCTCCTCGCAAGGCCGCAAAGAAGGCAGTACGTCGCAAGTAGTCTTCCTCTGAAGTTTCTACTTCATAAAAAAGGACCCGCACAATGTGCGGGTCCTTTTTCATTGATGAGTCGTAAGATTTGGTGTCGGTATTAGTCCTCGTCTGCGTCAAAGGCGGCATTACGTTCAGCAGCGTGCTCGATAGCTGCATCTGCTTCACCTTGGGTCGCATAGGGCCCCATGCGCTCAGAGTTCGGGCAGCCTTCTTCTGGTTCTGACTTCATGTGCTCTAGGCAGTAGTACCAACTCATGTCTCTCCCTTATGAATCTTGATCGTGGTTGCACCAGCAAATATATGACGTTTCGGCTAGGAGTCTAACGCGCAATAGACTGCATCCATGAGCCTACGCACGCGTGCACCCCTGACACCCGGAGTTTTGGGTCCTCTACGTACGGTTCCGGTAAATATTGCTCGCCCGGAGTATGTGGGCAAGCCTGGGCCCAGTCCTTTCACCGGGCCAGAGGTTCAGACCGAGGAAACTATTGACGCTATGCGAACTGCCGGGAGACTTGCTGCCAATGCACTCCTAGAAGTCGGCAAGGCCGTCTCCCCCGGGGTCACAACCGAAGAGCTTGACCGGATCGGACACGAATACCTATGTGACCATGGCGCCTACCCGTCAACTTTGGGTTATCGCGGATATCCCCGCAGTCTCTGCGCCTCACTCAATGAGGTCATCTGCCATGGAATTCCCGATACAACAGTGCTCGAGGATGGCGATATCTGCAATATAGATATCACCGCATTCATTGGCGGGGTTCACGGGGACACGAATGCAACATTCCTCTGCGGTAACGTTGATGAGGAAGCACGACTCCTCGTTGAGCGAACCAAGGAAGCGACTTTGCGTGCAATCGCAGCGGTTAAACCCGGGCGCCCCGTCAATGTCATTGGTCGAGTTATTGAAAGCTACGCAAAGAGGTTCAATTACGGAGTAGTTCGCGACTTCACGGGGCACGGAATCAGTACCGCATTTCATAGCGGCCTGATAATCCCGCATTTTGATGACCCACATGCTGATCAGGAAATGAAAGTCGGCATGACCTTCACCATCGAGCCCATGCTAACCCTCGGAACTATCTCATTCGACATGTGGAAAGACGATTGGACCGCAACTACCAAAGACAAAAGTTGGACCGCGCAATTCGAGCACACTCTGGTGGTTCGCGAAAATGGTGCCGAGATCCTTACACTTGCTGACCCCACCATCTAGACTCTCTCGCGATGACTTTCACACTTTCACTCGATGTTGGCGGCAGCGGAATCAAGGCAATGGTTTTCAACGAATCCGGTGAGCCAGCCTCTGATCGCTCTCGCATTGATACCCCCTACCCGTGTCCTCCAAAACTATTTCTGGAGATCGTTCATGAATTAGTCGCCGACCAGCCCTCATTTGATCGGGTCTCGGTTGGTTTCCCCGCGATGGTTCGTCATGGTCACATCTATCGCGCCACCGCTTATTCACGTGCAGTCAAAAGCGGTCCCCGTGATCCTGAACTCTTCGCACTGTGGAACGGCTACCCACTCCAGGAACGTATTGCCGACCTCTTGAAAGTTCCCACTTTGGTCATTAATGATGCCGATATGCAGGGGTGCGCTGTCGTCACAGGTGTCGGCTTGGAGTTCGTCATTACTCTGGGGACAGGGGTCGGCACCGGCGTGTTTAATGATGGCCATCTACTTCCGCACATGGAGTTATCCCATGGTTCTTTTGCTGGCACCAATATCGACATCGCCATAGGTGATGCGCAACGCAAGTTGATAGGGAATAAAGCATGGCGACCACTTGTCACGAAAGCGCTCATTGACTTTGAAACCATGTTTTTCCCTGATAAAATTTTCATTGGTGGAGGGAATGCCAAGCTCCTGCGGCAAGAAGACTTGATACCCGGTTGCGAGATTGTCCCGAATACCGCCGGTCTCATTGGTGGGGTTCGAGCATGGGAGTTGGCAACATGACTCAGTGGCTCAGTCAGCAGGAACAAGAGTCTTGGCGTGCATGGTTGGACATGATTCGCCTTCTCCCTGATCAGCTCAGTCGTGAACTGAACGCCGAGCATTGCTTGACAATCGCAGACTACGAAATCTTGGTCCAACTTTCAGAAAATCCCGATCGCCGGATCCGCATGAGCGAATTAGCCGATCGAACCCTCTCATCGCGTAGTCGCCTCACCCACCAATGCGACCGATTGGCGAAACGTGGATTGATAACACGAGAACCGTGCACCGATGATGGCCGTGGGTCATGGGCAGTGCTCACTCAGGAGGGCTGGGAGACTCTTATCGGGGCCGCACCCGATCACGTGGCTAGTGTGCGAAATCACTTTGTGGACCTCTTGACCCCGAGTGAATTCGAGGAATTGGGCAGAATCTCACGCAAAATCTCTGAACATTTAAAAGACATCAATGTCGACAACGCTGACTGAATATCAAAAAATTAATTCGAGGTGCACACCGCAATTTCACGGCCACTTGCATCCGAGGACCACTGAACATTTATGGTCTTGCCATACGCCTGCGAGAGAAGTTGTGTTGTCAATATTTCCTTGGTTGGTCCCCTACCCACGATTTTGTGATCGCCCATCAGAATTACATGTGTGGCAAGCGCTGAAACCCAGGAAAGATTGTGACTACTCACGAGGAGGGTCCGTCCAATTTCATTAAGGCTTCGCAGCGTGGCACCTAATTCATTGGTACCAATCAGGTCAAGATCTGAATCTGGCTCGTCAAAAAAATTGAGTGGACAGTCTTGAGCAATCACTCGTGCTATGTGAACTCGTTTACGCTCGCCACCGGAGAGTTGATTAATTCTCCGCTCACGAAGTGATGTGACGTGGGCAACCTGCATTGCCCACTCAATTGCATTTTGATCCTCTTTCATCTGATCGGTCCCACGCCACGGAGCACGACCCCACGCCACGACCTCTGCAACCGTAAATCCAAAAGAGACCGCGAGGTCTTGCCCCAGAACTGAGCGTGCACGAGCCAATTCCCGAACGTTGAGATCACGTATTGGTCGGGAGCTGAATTCGACACTCCCTGAATCAACTTTTTGCATGCCACTTAAAATTCCCATCAAAGTTGACTTCCCAGCACCATTGGGGCCAACTACCGCGTGAATCTCCCCCTGACCCACTTCAACGCTAACGGCGTCAAGCCGGAGTTGTTCGCCCTCACCGAGAACCGTGCACGAACGCGCAGCAAGAATCACGCCCAACCACCTTGCCTATTTCGAGCACGACCAAGAAGTACAAAAAAGACAGGTGCTCCGATAATCGCCATCACACTGCCAATGGGGATTTCAACCGGACTCAATGCCAGTCGGGCGATCGTATCTGCGAGTAAGAGCACGACCGCTCCACCAAGTGCGCTAAGGACAAGCAATTGTCGATGCGCCGGACCAACGACTAACCGGATTGCATGTGGAACAACGAGACCAAGGAATGCGATCACCCCGACCACCGCGACCCCTGCTGCCGTGAGTAATACGGCAGCCAATATCGCAAGTGTGCGCACACGGGTAACAGAAACTCCGCTCGCATAGGCGCCTTCGTCTCCCAAAGCCATCAAGTCCAGTGAAGGAGCGAGATAGAAAGCCAACACAACACCGATCGCGATTGCGGGCCACATCGAGTTCACACCCGCCCAATTACTCAAGGCGAATGATCCCGTTGTCCAGAAGGTCACGGACCGCACACCCGCTAAGTCGCTCATGGAGGCAATGACTGCTATCAAGGCAGCGCCGAATGCACTCACTGCGATTCCAGCCAACAGAACCGTGACAACTTCTATCCGACCGTTGCTACGGGAAACCCACACGACAACTGCCATTGCCATACTCGAAGTGAGAACTGCGACAGTGGTGACCCAAATTGAATTGAATGGCAAACCAACCGCCGCTCCCAAGACCGCACCCAGCGCAGCTCCAGCGGAAACACCCACCAACGCAGGGTCAGCCAGAGGATTTCGCAAAGAACCTTGGAGCAATACACCCGCACTGGCCAATCCGATCCCAACCAACACCGCAGCAACTGTTCGCGGCAACCTGATATTCCATATGACTAAGGAGTCAGCTCCTGCTGCGCCAAACCTGAGCGAGATGGTAACGAGAACAATCAAGATGAGGAGTAGAGCGATTCCAAGAATCCAAGCCTTGCCAATCCGAGTCATTGGGCATTCAGTTCAACAAATGCCTGATTCAATGCAAGAACAAGTGCACCGGTTCGCGGGCCAAATGACAGCAGCATTGTGTCATCTACTGCAATGACCGATCGTGAATTAGCCGCCTTAGTTTGAGCAACACCGGGTAATTGCAATAAACCATCAATTCCGCCCACCGATTCGAGGCCATTTGTCATGACAAGCAATACGTCAGGGTCAAGTTGGATAAGTTCCTCGGCGCTCAATGGAGTGAATGCACCCAACTGTGCCTGCTCACCAACATCAATGCCACCCGCTTCACTGATCATTGAGTCTGCGCCAGATCCTGCACCGCCCAAAAGGTAAATGGCTGAGGTGCCCCGAAGGTAGAGGAACGCAACTTGTGGAGTTGACGGCAACGACAGTTGCTCCGTTCCGGAAGTAAGTGCGGATACGTACTCCACCGCCTGGGTGGGTGCACCTATAGCACTGCCGATCGCACTCACCTTGGGGTCAATATCGGTGATCGTCCAAGCTTCAGGAACCTCCACAACTTGTACACCGGCACTCTTGAGTGCATCAATCGATTCCTGTGGACCGCTGGACGCATCGATGAGAACCAGATCAGGATTAAGTGCGATAACACCCTCCGCATTTATTTCATGCCCACTTGTAACAATCGGGATGTTTTCTATTTCAGGAGCGTTACTCGTTTCATCTCGTCCAACAATTCGTGATCCACCTCCAAGTGCAACAACGACTTCACCCGAGCCATTAGCAATCGTCACAATGCGTTGCGCCGCATTTGTCGGCCAAGGTTCTGAAAAGGGTGTGGCAAATGCAATATCTGATGAAGAAATCTCAATCGGACGAACAGCGGATATTGAGCTTTGTTCAGCCGATGTTGGCAATGTGTCAGAGCTCGCACAACCGCCAAGTATGGCGATTGAGATCCCAGCCACTGCAATTCTTGTGACCGCAATCCTGAATTTCCTCACGGGTACATTATTGAGGCTAGGTTGATTGGGTTCCCGGCACGTTGTCGGGAACGGCCGACAGAGTGTCAGGCAACTAGCTTTCATAACGCTTAAGTTTCCCTCTATGGGAAGACTGGGTAAATTTCGGACGGCAGCAATCGCCTCACTGCTATGTGGAGCGTTGGCTCTCCCAGCAATTCATTCCATGGCTGGTGCGGTCATGGTCCCAATGAAGACCACAAAAAGTGGTTCCGCATCCTTATCCGCTACACCGGTTAAAAATCTGAATTCGACGAATGCCCGCGTGAAGGTTAAAGGCAAGGGCTTCGATCAACGTACCGGCATTTATGTCGCCTTATGCGTCACACCAATAAAGGGTTCGAAAAAAGCCCCTGGCCCATGTGGGGGCGGTATCAACATGAACGCTAGCGATCCCGCATCGGCCTGGATCTCGTCAAATTCGCCACCCTACGGGGCAGAACTTGCCATTCCATTTAAAAAGGGTGGAACATTCGCCGTCACGCTCACAATCAATTCCCAAATCGGTGAGATCGATTGCCGGGTCACCTCTTGCTCAATCGTTACTCGAGCCGACCACACCAAATCCTCTTTTCGAGGCGCAGATCTATTCATTCCCGTCACATTCAAATAGATAAAAGGAGAACAATGCTCAACAAGAAAAGAATGCGAAACCTGGTTGCTGCTACAGCCGCACTGGGAATCGTTTGGGCGACTTCAGCGGTTCCAGCCCAAGCCGCAGGAAGTTTTAACGCTACCGTTGCGGGCGCCAATAACATGACCCCGCTGGTTGCCCTTGAAACAAGTTCCGTTCAACCCATTGAAATAACCAATTTGCCAGCAAACGTGGGTATCTATGCACTCAATTGCGCTGTCCCCGCCAACCCTCGGTCAGCTCCGACACTCTGCGACAGTTCACCGGATTCGCTCGTCTACATTCCGGCGACGACCGTAGCTAGAGACAGTGTCTCAGCCAAGATCAAGGTCAACGGTGAGTTCTACGGCACAAACCCAAATCCACAAACGGGTGCCAGTACAAATCAGTCAGTTGACTGCCGAGTAGCAGTCGCACCCGGCATGGGAGCCTGTGCGGTTTACATTTTGGGAGCAGGGCGCGAGAGTGCAAACCCAACTTACCTTCGAGTCTTTCCAACAGTTTTCAAGTCAGTCAAATCAGATCGTAAGACCGACTCTGTCACAGTGACTCCAAAAGAGAATTCCACCATCACTCAAGCCGGTCAGGCTTTCACCGCAACCACGGTTTCGGGGTTGACTCCGTCAATCACTGGTGATAATTGCTCGGTTCGCGATGGAAAGATCACCGCTCTTGCCGCTTCAGGCACGTGCACGCTGACAATCACGACGACAGGTGGCCGCAACTTCAAGCCACTGGTAACAACCCGAACCTACAAACTGGGTTAATCACGTTTCATCAAAAGGGATGTGGCGTATTGCGCCGCATCCCTTTTGCTATTGACCCAAGCCAGTTTTAATGAATGCCATAACTGCATCACCTTCAGTAACTGAATCAAATCCTTGTGACTCAACCCGCGTGATCGCGCTGTCAAGGACTCCCCAACAAAAAGCCGAGTACTGCCGCACGTCAGTTACTTCAAGTTCAGTCAAAGCCTGAACAAGTGGTGCAACTAATTCACGGTGCATTGAAGAAACTTGTGCCCGCCGGGCCTCCGGTAGTTCAACTGACCCGGCAGACTTAACCAATATGTGGCGTCCATCTTTGACGTAACCCAAAACACCGCGCACCCACGTTTCAATCCGAGCAACTGGATCAGTTTCCGCTTCCACCATCGGTGACATTTCATCAACCCAGAGGGCCATTTCATCTACTAGGACATCGGCAATTAAATCTGCGGCGCTCGCGTAGTACTCGTAAACCGCTGATCGCGAAAGCCCGACCTCGGATGCAACTTGAGCCACCGTAAATGGCGTACCTGAGAGCATGAGTTGTGCTGCTGCAGCCAAAAGCGCGTCGCGGCGTGCTTCACGGTGTTCCGCAATGCTCGGTGCACTGATCTTGGGCATAGAGTCATTGTGCCCTAATCCGCTGTTTTTGACCTTTTCAGGGCTGCGAATTTCCCCCTGATCTATGAATGTGAAGATTGTGCGGCACCTAGAGACGGGCCCCGAGGAAGTGAACGAGCCGGTCTATAAGCCGGATCCTGTGTTTGATCACTCAAACGGTGATCATCCATCTGGGACTGCTGTTACCAGCAGCCTCGTGCGGTCTACCAGCAAACATAAGGCGAGCAGCCCGTTTGCTTGGGCCAGCAAGCTGACCCTTTTGACCTTGCTTCGGGTGGGGTTTACCTAGCTGATGCAGTCACCTGCACCACTGGTGGTCTCTTACACCACCGTTTCACCCTTACCAAGGTTTCCCCTGGCGGTCTGTTTTCTGTGGCACTGTCCCGCGGATCACTCCGGGTGGGCGTTACCCACCACCCTGCTCTGTGAAGTCCGGACTTTCCTCGACACTTGCATGCCGCGATCACCCGACCGACTCGTTCAGGGGACAGGTTACGCCGTCGGTGATCTCGTTGACACATGAACTCACCTTTGCGTTCGCTACGCCATAGGCTGCCGGGGTGATCTTTCTCCTGCCACCGAGTGAAGGTAAAACCCCGCCGAGCAAAGGGCTCAAGTTCGCGCCAAAGAAATTAGTTTTCCCTCACCTCACCGAAAAGCGCCTGCACTTGATGGAATCACTTGCACAGCTATGCAAGACACAGCAGGAACTTGCCGCTAAAGTCCTTGACCTTGGCCCTGCGCAACGTGATCTACTAATCACCAATGCTGAATTACGTGAAGCACCGTGCGCTCCTGCTATCCAGATCTACACCGGAGTTCTCTATGACCGCCTGGGGTATTCCTCATTGAATGCACGCGCACGTGCCCGAGTCGATTCCAGTGTCCTGATCTCCTCAGCTTTGTTTGGTTTTGTCGCCCCCACAAACCCCATCCCTACGTATCGCCTCAGTGGGTCATCAGTAATTCCTAAAATCGGATCACTGGTCGGATACTGGAAAACTGAACTGCTAAATTCACTCTCCCACTTCAGTGGGGAGTTAATCTTGGACATGAGATCCGGCAGTTACGAAAAGTTGGCCCCAGCCAAACACATGGCCCAACCGGTCGTGAGTGTAAAAGTCTTGACGAACGTGAACGGGGTCCTAAAACCTGTCACCCATTTCAATAAAGCCACTAAAGGTGACCTCGTTCGGGCAGCCTGCCTCAGTTCGAGTAAAACTCCCACAAAAGTCGGGCAACTGGCTCAGTTCTTCAGGAAATTGGGTTTTGAGGCAGAAATGGATCTAGCGGCACCGAGCCTGCCGATCCTGCAGATTGTTACCAAATAGTTCACGCCAAAACGACAAACCATAGAAGGCTTTCCATTCGCAGGGTTGCGACTGTAGACAAAAAAATCCGGTTAAACCCCGTCAGTTCGCAGTTCACGTAAGTGGCTTGCTTCAGC
>JAFMHB010000034.1 GCA_017854795.1 Candidatus Nanopelagicales bacterium | reverse complement strand
CATGTCACGGGAGTGTGTAGTTCGGCAAAGGCCGCTGCGGTAGCAAAGTTAGGAGCCGAGCGCGTGATCGACTACGCATCGGAGGACTACCTCGATGGTAGTTCGAGCTACGACCTGATCATTGACGCAGGCGGACTCAATCCCGTGCGTAAACTCAAACGAGCACTTACTCCACGCGGCACACTCGTCATTGTTGGCGGTGAAGGAGGTGGAAAGTTCACGGGAGGCATCGGCCGAAATCTAAGAGCAGCCGTGCTATCCCTGTTTTCGCGCCAGCGACTCACCGCCTTCATGAGCAGGGAGAAGTACGAGACCACAGATCGTCTTGCCACACTCCTTTCCGATCGTTTGGTGGATCCTCTAATCGGCGGCCGATATCCACTCGACCGGGTCGGGGATGCAATTGCCGATTTAGAGGCTGGGCGTATCGCAGGCAAGGCAGTTATCGTCATGCAGCCCACTAGTGAATCCGTTAATTTCCCCAGCTCAATGGGTTGACGTTTCATCGGATGCCTTGAAACACTTAATCTTTGTTGATGTCAAAAAATTTGTAGGTCATTCCTGCAGTCGGGATATCGGGGCAAACAAAATCTGCGAAGTTTTCATAATTAACATTCATGTTGACGCTGCTTGGTCGGGTTACCAATTGGCATATTCAATGATCTCCAAAAATAACGCGGGACTGGGGCAATCCTTTTCTGAACCCCGACCGATCTAGAGCATCTGAAATGGGGAACAGGGGTACAGGCAGCTTCGTGCTCCTCATGCTCAATTTCTAGGTTCGGTGTGATTTTGGTCCAGGGTTCACAGCTCAGGTCTGGCGGGATTTGAACGACATGTCGAACTTCATAACGACATTGAGCGAAAGTGCTTGGGGCATAATAGCCATATGAACCCGGCGGATATTACCCAAAAGCCTGATGCCTCTGACGGGACTTCGCTGCGAGTGTTGTACGTTGAAAATGATCAATTTACTCGAACGACAATTGCTGATGGTCTATCCGAGTTAGGTTTTACGGTACGTGCTGCTACGTCGGTTTCAGAGGCAATGGAATATGCAGTCAGTTTTGATCCACACGTCGTTGTGACAGATCTAGATCTCGGGCCAATTGGGATACCGTCAGGCGCAGATCTCCTAGTTCGTATGTCGCTGGAGCGTCCTTGGCTGGGGATGGTTGTGCTTAGTATTCATCGGGATGTACGAATCGCGCTTGCATCTGAAATTGAGTTACCGGCAGAAGTCGTCTATGTTGTCAAATCAGATATGCATTCAATGGCAGACCTTGAACGAGCGATAAAGGAAAGTTTGGAAGGCGTGCAGGGCGCGCGTGAGCTGGATTTCGTAGCCAATGAATGTGAACCTCTGCGCCCCATAGTGCTTAGCCAAACACAGGGGGAGGTGCTGAGGTTGATGGCCGAAGGTCTCTCGAATAGTGCGATCGCCCAGCGCCGCGGCATATCGATTCGATCCGCTGAAAGTCTGGTGCAACGGACTTTTCAAGCACTTGGACTGACGGATACACCCGACATCAACCCACGGGTTGCTGCAGCACGTCTATGGCACGAAGGTGCGGTTTCCATCAAACGAAACCCGACACAAAGTCCCTGATGCAGATGGGTCAATTGCAGCAACGTTCGTCCGGAATTTTTGGTTCATACGCTGTTTCTTGGCAGTTGTGGCTCATTGTTACTCCGTTAGGCATCGTAGGTTCAGCTTCGCTCGTTCTTGATGCGAATGTGGACAGCGTGGCTGTTGCTCTCGCTGTCGGACTAATCGGCGAAGGCGCAATAGGTCTGGTGTATTACGTTTCCACTTTCTTGCATAGATCGAATTTTGAATTGAGCAAACGCAATTGGATTCTTGGCACCTGGGTCCTTGCCAGCGTCGCACGAGGTGGAGTCGTTTTCGCGGTCACCGTAGTCGTAGCAGGTCAGAGCTTGCGCGGTGATCAATTCGAATTAGGCGTTGTAAGCCTAGTCATTGTGGGAGTGCCCATTGCGGCACTTGTGTCATATTTACTTAGCAGTGTCACGGAATATAGAGCTGAAAACCGATTGCTTGCTGAGAAAATTCGTGAACTTGAATATTTGGCCGGTAATCACCAAAAAATGCTGACCGAGTACCAAGTGGGCTTAGAACAAACTTTGCATCAAGTTGTGCACCCCCAAATACAATCCCTGTTGTTGCAGGTAGGTAGCGCTGAACTGGCGGATAACCATCATGAACTTGAAGCGTTAGCACTCCGCATTGATCAGGAGGTCATGTCTGAAGTTCGGGAGTTGAGTCATTCGATCTCTGAGTCCCCGACCCCTATTAGTGCCGGGGATGAGGGAGAGCCGCGCCGATTGAGTTGGTCAGATTTCCTGGTGTCAGTGATCGCGGGACCGATTCCCCTCGGACTCACTCTTGGGTTTGTATTTTGTTTGCGCCTTCCGGTTGAATTGAGCCCGGGCGGCTCGGGTGGTTGGCTACGTACGTTGCTCACACTCGGAACTATTGGCCTGCTTATCCTTATTACTAATCCGGTGCGGCATCACATCGAGCGCTCTTGGCCGACTTGGGCCTCGCTGTTCGTTGGGATATGCATTTATCTCGTTATCTTTGTGGCTTCGGTGCTGACAATCAGGGAGTCAGCCGCACTTTGGCCCACTGGTGAAATGACTGAGTGGCTCGGTGGTCGGTTTCCACGTGAGTATGCAGGTGCGTTGTGGCTTGTGGCAGGAGCTCTAGCAGCCAGAGCAGTCCAAGCTTCACAAGAACACCGCCGGCTTGATGCTAAACGACTCACCTCTGCCAAGGACTCACTCGTCGGCGAGTTGGGTAGTTTGCAAACTGATGCATCTCGTGTCCGAGATCAATTGGCACAAGTTTTGCATGGTTCGGTCCAGAGCCGTCTTGCTATTTCCGCCCTGTTGCTCCATGAAGTCTCAGCAGTGAAGTCACGTGACCCCGCGCGTTTTCTGAGTGATGTAAATCGAATCCGCGAGATTCTGGAGTCAATAGAATCAGCACTCCTAGTTCCCAGTGATGATCATTTTGTTGGCAATCCGCTAGTTCACGCAGAAGAATTTCAACAAGCTTGGCGTGGCTTAGTGGAAATCGAGATCACACTCCAGCAAAGTGCTCGGAAAATACTTGGGAATTCTCCCTTGGCCGTGGAATTGGTGTTCGAATTGCTGGGGGAGACCGTTTTAAATGCCAGTCGGCATGGCCACGCACGCAACATGTCCATTGACATTGACACTGGAGTGAATTCCGAACTATTAATAAAGGCGATCAATGACGGTGAAAGGCCGCCCATCCATCTCATCCAAGGCCTTGGCATGCGTAGAGTGATTGCGGCAGGCGGCTCGTGGAAGTTAGATGTGCTGGCACGTGAACAGGTGTGTGCCGAAATAGTGATGCCTACATCTCTGTGGGCAAGTCAGTAGCCACCAACTCCATTGTGCAGTAAAACCCGGTGATGAAACGTATCCCAACGCAGGATCTATCCCCTTGAAACACAAATATCTGGCTATCTTGTTATCTTTTGACATCTTCTATTTGGCGACTCGATCCGAGAGGTAATTTCATGGCAGGTCTGAGTAGGCGCCGATTTATTGCGGGGGTGACAGGTTTGGCCGTGGGATTGGGTGTCACGACAGATGCTCTTGGGAGAGCGCTGGCATCTGTTCCTCGGGCGCGCGAGGTGCGAACAACCTTGTTGGAGACTATAAAGTTCTCATCGAGACCAGTTCGTGGCAGCTATCACACGTTGGTCAAAGGTGCGGGCGAGGAAGTCATTACCCGCCTCGACGTCTTGGGGCGAAGTGCGAACCCTAAGCGGGTGACAACGCGCCGCTCGCTTTTTTACTTAGCGCACCTGTCTGATATTCACCTGATTGATGCGCAAACACCATCCAGGATGGAGCCCATGGTCGGTTTGGCCAAGACAACATTCTCTGATGCCTTTCGCCCGCAGGAATTGATGAGCACGTATGTGTTGGCATCCATGATGGATGCGGTTCGTGAAGCATCCATTAGTCAGGTGACAGGTGCCCCACTTGCGGCAGTTGTTAACACCGGCGACAGCGCTGACATGATGAATGATGTAGAGACCAGTTGGTATATCAGTGTGCTTGACGGTGGTTCAATAACCCCGAACAGCGGAACACCAGGAGTCTATGAAGGTGTGCAGGTGTGGGCAGATGCACCGTATGCCTACCACCCGGATGACCCGGCCCAGGATCCCTACGGGGAGTACGGGTTCCCGCAACTACCGGGACTACTAACAGCCGCTGTTAGTCAAGAGGTGTCGAGTCTAGGTTTGCCCGTGCCCTGGTACGCGGTTTATGGCAATCATGATTCAACTTTCATGGGAACCTTTGGAGTGCAATCCCAACTTCGTTCCTGGGCTGTTGGTTCTCGAAAGGCGGCAACCTGGGAGGCGCTTGGGGGAACTTCACTCGCAGGTTTAGCCTCCGAACCAAGTGCATTCCAGCGTTTTGCTAACTCCCTGCGCACTAACCTGGGCTTGGTTCCAGGTATTCATTCAGTTGCACCGGATTCTCGGCGGCGGTTGCTGGAGCGCACAGATTTCATGCAGGCTCATCTGGATTCGCCGGCATTTCCCGGTCCGGTCGGTCACGGTTTTACACCTGAAAATGTTTCTACGGGGCGCACATACTGGAAAGCCGACCCCGCACCATATATACGTCTGCTCGGTCTTGATACCTGTAACGAAACAGTTGGTGCTGACGGAGGCGTGCCCGAGGAGCAATTCGAATGGGTAAAAGCTGAACTGGATGCCGCCCGTAATGAGGGGGTTTTATGTGTGATCCTGAGTCATCACAACAGTTTGACATTAGAAAATGATGCTCAGCCGGTTTTTGGCGGTCCTAGGATTGTGCACGCCGAGGAATTCATTGCGGCATTATTGGAACGACCGAATTGCATTGCTTGGATGAACGGCCATACACATATCAACACCATAAATGCTCATAGTTCAGTCGATGGAAGCACCGGTTTTTGGGAGATCACGTCTGCCTCGGTTATTGATTACCCGCAACAGCAGCAACTCATTGAAATCGTGGACAATCGCGATGGGACTATTTCCATATTTGTCACCGCACTTGATCATGCCAGCGATGCCGAGTGGGTTGACGGGGATTACAGCACGCGAGGCCTTGCGTCCCTCAGCCGTGAATTTTCCGCCAACGATTGGGTTCAAAATCCACCCATGAGATGGGGCTCACCACTAGATCGCAATACTGAACTTTTGTTGCCAGCTCCCTTCGACATGTCACGAATCTCCGATTCAACGGTCGAGGCAACCATGATGACTGCACGTGCGCGCCTGATGAAAGCTGGGGTTGAAGCATGAGTCAGCTACGATTTCTCCGACGAATCTCTGCTCTTGCTTTCACGCCTGTGATTTTTGCCGCCATGTCAGGATGTTCGCAGATTGCGTCGCTGGCGCCAGTGAGCGGTGGACCGCTTCAAACAGTCAGAGTTGCGGTGCTCGATGTTTTGGTCCAGCAACAGGTACCGATTTTGGTTGCTCCCGTGTGCGTCCTAGGGGAAACTCAATTCACCTGTGAAGGAAGCACCATGGATGGGGACTCAATCCTTGCTGAAGCTACGCTCTCGGTGCCCTACAGCCTTGTTCTAACAGTTGGTAGCGAAATCATTTATTCGGGTGATGTTCAAAGCGTTATTGATCGAGCTGCAAAGAGCCAACTATGACACGTTTAAAGGCGAATCAATCATTAGGTGTGCGCACCTGGCCGATCGCAATTACGGTCGTCGTGATCAATGCGCTAGTGCAAGCCCTGCTCATCATTGCGAATCCAACTCCCCCTGAGACCTGGTGGATTTGGCCGCTGGCGATCACTTCATTTCTTGCCATTGCGTTCACCGCCGCAGTAGTTGTCGCTGCCATGACGTTGGCAGGCTGGGGCCAATGTCACTGGCGCACCGTCCTCATTCAAGTTCGGTCACGAGCGCTGCCCTGGCTCGGGTATGCAAGTGCATTAAGTTTCATTGCGCTGACGGGCTTCGTTTTCTGGATTATTCCTGGAATTATTGTGCTTGCGCTAACTCCATATCTTCCCTTCGCTGTCATCGGTGCGCGCCCCAACCCAGTGCGAAGTAACTTTCGGGCCATACGTGCTGGCTGGGGGCGTTGGATCGGGCTGTGCATCGTGTCCATCTTGATCGTTGCAGGAATCTGGCTGGGATCATCTTTGGCTTCATTCTTTATTCCCGGTGTATTGGGCGGCTTCATCACGTGGATTGCAACCGGACTCGTTGGCATTGCACTACTGCGTTTGTGGTTCCGCGCCTGGCAAAAAGTGAATTCAACTTCTACTGATATTTAACGTATTTGCAAAACCGCGATTTTGGTGTTTGCGCTGAGATGAGATAACGAGTAACTGGATCATTGACGCATTGTGATGGCACCATCGAATAGGTCACGTGTTGGGTTCCGTTGTAAGTGATCAAGGCAGAGTCGGATAAGTAGTTGGCCATTGTTCGTGCGCCGTTGTAGTTCAAGATATGGTCCCCGAGAGAGCTAATCACGACTGGACCGGTGGCAAGGTTCAGGGCAGCGGTTGCAGGCAGGAATCCGTGAAAGTAGTCGCTTGGAAACCCAGCGCAATTCGCTCCGCTGATGACCGTTTCCAAGGCGGAGTACATGCTTGTCCGGGCAGCTGCCTGAGCAGCGATCGTTGTCTCTTCGATCGACGGGTAGTCTGATAAGTCTCTACAGTTGACAACTGGATTCAGTAGACCCTGATCTTGGGGAACCACTTGTTTTGCGCTCGACCGCGTCTGAAATGTCGAAAGCCTGGAGTCATTTTTTGATTTTGGGCCAGTGAAAAGCGCTCTGTACGTGGAATTAATTTGGTCAAGGAGAGTTGGGTAGTTGAATTGATAAGCAACCTCTGAAAAAAGGCTATCTAATAATTCCCATCGATTGAATGTGACAGAGCCGATCACGACCTCACGATCGTTGATAGCGTCGAATATTCGTTGCAATCGGTAGCCCATTCGATTTCCAAAGAGCGATGAAAAAACTGTTTGAGTGGTCAAGTATGAGCTGGCTTGCTGAGTCATGTCTGATGTCACCGTTTGAGTTGGGGAGTATGACGCGTCGAGAACCAGCGTTCTAATCCTCTCGGGAAATTGTCGGGCATACCAGTATCCGACCCTGCTCCCATAGCTTTGTCCGATGAAATTCCATGCGCGAAAACCAAGAGCCAATCTCAATGCCTCGAGATCTCTAATCACATAGTAAGTGCCGAGGTAGGGGGCTACATCGACATTATTAGCAAGACATTCACTCGTTGCTGTCCCAACAATTCGGTATCTGTCAGAAACATATTCGTGCCAGTCAACTGGTCCTGTGGGTACGGGATATGTCTGAACAATGTTTGGGCAGTTTGTGAGCTGCGGTTGACTGAGACCTACACCGCGTGGGTCCCATGCGACGTAATCAAAGCTCGTTGTCACTCTGGAAGGCAAGACTCCGGGTTGCCAACCGGCGGCCATTAATCCTGATACCCCAGGCCCACCAGGATTAAACGTGAGAGCTCCGATTCTTTCCTCGGGGTCGGTTCGATGAATTGCCATCTTGATATGGGCATTGGTCGGGTTGTCAGGGTTATCCCAGTCGAGTGGAACGGTCAGGGTTCCACATTCAAAGTCAGTCAAAATAACACCAGCTGCCCGATTCGCCGCTGAACAGTCATGCCATCGAATGGTGCCGCGCGAGCTGTTGGAATCGGTGCCAGTGAGTCGCTCACCACCAGTGGATGCAGGTGCCAAAAATGCCGTTGACAGCATGCATGCCAGGAGTACCACGACCCATTTCATCCCATGAACCCTAGTTGGGCTTGATGCACTGAATGTGCGCAAATGATTTGACTCTCTCCTCCTCACATTAGATGTGCAGTAAAAACCGAGTACGAGTGGAAATCGAATATCGAAATTTGAAGAAAATAGGAGACCATTTCTATTAACAGAGCCCCACTCCACCCTGAAGGGAATCATTTGTGATTTTGTCACTGAAGTCTGGCGTTTCGGCTCACACTCAGGCCGGCGACTTTGGCAGCAAGATCACGACACCTTCCCTAAGTCGGGCAATGGTTCCCGTCGACGCGGAAGAGTATTCCGAGGCGAGCAACGTGCCATTCGGTTCAATCTCTGGGCTGGGAGTTTCCCCTAATCGGTCAGACGCTACCCACGGACCGCGCCCGAGTTAGGGGCCATCGAATGTCACTGTCCCGATACATCTACGCGGCTTTGGCGGCGTCAATCGTTGCGGTCGCAATGGTCACGTTCGTGCCGCCGTCCTACGCGACACAGTCGATCACATGCAGCGCCCCTGAGAAACTGGGTGACTTTTTCACCTGCACGCTCACCGACAACACCAGAAATCCGGGCGATGTTGTGAGTTGGAGTGTTCGGGATAACAGATACGGCACGAATTTGTCCCTAGGTGAAACAGTTTTTGTTCGGGATGACCTAAGCGCAACGCCATACGCTGTTTCGCCGGGAGATTTGCGTGCGGATTTCCCCGCGTTTACGGTGCAGGCAACAGCAGCCGAGTCAGGCACCTCCTATTACACAAATATGGTGACAGTTGCGGATGCGTCGCTAGTTGGGCCGACAAACGTGACTGTTGGCGGCACGTACACGTATGTCTTTTCACCAGATCCCCACCTGTACACCACCAATATTTCGGCCCAAATGGTTGCTGATGGCTCAGCTCCGATATTAGGAACTTCAATTGATGGTGGGCAGACTGTTGTATTCACCTGGACGCCCAGCACGGTCGGGCCTGTTCTTTTAGAGGCCCGCTCAGCAACACTTTCAGTGTTCCCTTCGGACGCGAACTTAGCGGTCACCGTGAATCCCGCCGACACGATGACTATTCATGGGGAGCCAACCGTGGAAGCTGGGTCATCGAATGTTTTCACTGTGGCGTCCGATGGATTTCCGGAGGGACGAATCACGGTGAGCGCGGGGGCTTTAGGGCCAATAGCTTCGCAAACTGTTAATGAAGGTGATGAAATTGTGTCTTTCACTTGGGTACCCGGGATTGCGGGTTCGTATTCATTGACAGCAACCGACTCGGCTGGGTACACGTCTGCAGCGTTCACCGTCAGTGTTGTACTGCCAACCCAATACACGGTTGCTCAAACCCTTTTGGCGTCTGCGAAGAGCGCTCAATTATCTGCGGCGTCCGTGATTGCATCTAATTTAGCTGCGGCTCAGGCACAGTCCGCCTCTGCCTCCGTTATTAAAGCTGCCGCTAGCAAAGCGGCGGCGAGCATGCTGACGGTTAAGGCTCAATACTCTTCGGCGCAGGCGCTGCAAAAAACCATAAGTGATTTTGTGAAATATTTACCCGCATCCGAAAGGTCAAGTGCGTTACTTGGGGTAAATGGCACGGTCGCGGAAATGTCCACGGTTTATTACCAAGCTGAAAACAACATTGCAGCTTTTGACAGCCTGACCGGTGTGAGCGGTAACGTATCAAACGATACCAGTAGTAATAGTGGCGTCACGCAGTCTGATGCACTCAAAAACGTGACGAACTCCCCGGTCGTTACGAGCCAAAGCAGCCCAGACAAGCCATCACTGAGCAAGGCAGTGCTTGCTAAAACTATCGATCAACGAGTGTCTATTTCGTTCACCAAAAAGGGATCCACCAAGTTAACTAAGCAAGCTAAACAATTAATCACGAAAGCAGCAGAAATGCTCAAGGCGACACCCAAAGCAGTAATCACAATCCATGGGTACACCCCTGAAGGTGCATCCCGCCCGCAAGGCGGACACACACTTGACGACAGGCGAGCGCAAGTCGTCTACAAATACCTACTCGCAAAAGCCACCACTGGTGAGAAAAAAATCAGTAAGAAAGTTTTTGCAGCAAAAGTAACCACAGTTGGGGCTGGCGAACTATCACAAAGTTACGCCCCAAAGGTTGCAGCCATTAAAAACGGTGGCGCTGAACTCTTAGTCAAACAACAGAAACCAATCGGAGGTAACTCATGAAAAACCCTGTCGGTATCACTGTAGTAGCACTAGCTGCTATGGCCTTTGTTTTGGCTGGTTGTTCCTCGTCTGATGCACCAGCGTCGGACAGCGACACAAACCAGGACACCTCGATCACGATCGAAGGCACCCTGACTGGAGACGAGTCGGTCACTCTCGGAGACATCGACACCGGTTCGGGCAACGGAGGCGCGGAATGAAACGCGCACTGATCGCTGCGACTATCGCGGCTTTAACTATTCCTGTCGGTCTCGCGGGGCCTGCACAGGCGGGAAACGACGTGCACGTCCGACTCGACCCGCGCGACTGGACCTGGAGCGGAACAATCATCAAGTTGGTATGCCAAGAGCAGACTGCGTACCCCTTCACGTTGGGGCCGAATGCGGGGCTCCAAGAAATCTTCACCTACAACATAGGAACGGGGGACACCTGTGGGACGTCCGTATGGATTGCAGGCAACACGTTGACATCTGGTGACGCCTCATACCAAGGAAAGACACCATCGATAGAAGTCACTGATTCCTGGGTGGGGGACATGAAAGCGGATACGTACAGCGTAGCTAACGACGGCACGGCACTCGTCTATTACAACTTCGGTAAACTTGGGGACGGGTACGAGCTAAAGTTCTACCCCAGTATGTGGGCTCAGTCACTGCAGAACGTGACAAGCGCTACGGACAACACAGTCAGTCCCGCAGTGCAACGGTCGAAGAACACGGGCTACGTGACCCGTAACCCGAACCGTGTTACTGCTATGGCGAAACGGTTCGTCGCCGCTCCGAACTCACTGATCAACATTCATGGCTACGGGCCTGATAAGGATGTTGCGCTGGCACGAGCGAACCACATCCGTGACCATCTCCTCGCGGAGGTCACCCGTCTCGGTGGCGACCCTGACAAATACCCCGTAATGGTTATTTACGCAGGCGACCCCGACCATAAAAAAGGTGTCCACGTGACTATCCATCAACACGCCGCGTCATCCATCACCGTCCCCGAAGGTGGGGCGCTCACCATCGGAGGTACCTCATGAAACGCACCCTGATCGCCGCCACGGTCGCGGCCCTGACTATTCCTGTCGCGATCGCCGGTCCCGCATATGCGAGTAACGACATTGCCGTCTCCGTGGACAACTCGCAGGGCACCTATCCCCTGTCTTTGTTTGTGAATGTGAAGTGCGAAAACGCATGGAGCAGTATCGGAGCGAAAGGTGCACCCGTAGTCGTTCCTGCAGGAGGCACCCTTGGTGAAGCGCCGTACTGCACCTTGGATTCCTATGGCAATGGGACTTATGAGTTCGGGGTGGGCGCGAACGGGCAGACCGTTATGTGCTCAGGTGACATCAATTCTCCGTACGTCGGGGGCCTTCAAATCCAGAATGCAACGGGAGATTGGGAGTGCACATACCCGATACCCGACCCTAATGGCGCGATCTTCACAGGCGTCAACTTCTTTTCGTTCGAAAAGAACGACGGTGTCTACAACTTTTCCATCAACCCGCTATTCACGACCGATGGTATCAATAGGTTCAGCGTCGGAGTGGTCGCCGCGAACGATGTGAACGTCGGCGAGGGGCGCTCGAAGAACTCGGGATACATGACCTTGAACCCCGGCCGGGTCACTGCGATGGCGAAACGGTTCGTGGACGCCCCTGGTTCCCTTATCAACATTCATGGCTACGGACTCGACCGTGAAACCTCTCTCGCACGGGCTGAACATGTCCGTGACCATCTCCTGGCGGAGATCACCCGTCTCGGTGGTGACCCTGACGAATACCCCGTAATGGTTATTTACGCAGGTGATCCTGCCCATAAAAAAGGTGTTCACGTGACTATTCATCAACATGCCGCGTCATCCATCACGGTCCCTGAAGGTGGGACGCTCACTATCGGAGGTAACTCATGAAACGCACTCTTATCGCCGCGATGGTTGCGGCACTGACTATTCCTGTTGGGTTCGCGGGGCCTGCTCACGCAAGTACAAGTGCCAGCGTGCACGTTCGGGTGGACCCTAGGGATTGGACGTGGAGCGGAACCATCACCCTCAGCGCGTGCGGGAAACCCATCAATTCTCAATCATTCACCGTGAATCCCAATTCAGGACTCCATGACATTCTTGAATTCGAAGTCGGCCTCACCAAGGACTGCGATTTTTCGGTAGAAACGGAAATGAACACGTTAGTTGACGGAAACGCCACCTACCCAGGGGCGCACCTTGAGAGAGAGGTGGGATGTAGTGACGTATGGAGTTGCCCTGATATCGGTGGCGCATACTACTCTGACAAGACGGGCGTGGATATCATGTCCAATTGGGGCGAACTAGATGACTGGTGGGAGCTGAAACTGTTCCCGTCAGTGTTCGCGTCGGACATGCGATCGAATAACGTGGTCAGGAGCGGAAACTTCATTACCGCAGTCACACGGTCGAAGATCACTAACTATGTGACCCTGAAACCGAACCGTGTTACTGCTATGGCGAAACGGTTCGTGGACGCCCCTAACTCAATCATCAATATTCACGGCTACGGCCCCGATAAGGGTGTAGCTCTCGCACGGGCAGAACATGTCCG
>JAFMHB010000033.1 GCA_017854795.1 Candidatus Nanopelagicales bacterium | reverse complement strand
CGCGCATTATGCGTGGCTCCCCTCGGACATGGGCTAGGCCAATCTTGCAGCGCACGGGGTTGAATGCGTCGGCTAGGAGGAGCAATCCACAACGGGGCGGACATGCAGGGTTCCGTCCTTTACCAAGTAAACGATTTCGCCATCCCCGGCAGCGCTCAAGTCCATGTGATAGGCCATGTTGGCGGACTTAGACTCAGAACTCCAATAATTTCCGTTGACATTTAGGCTCGCCCGTTGGGTCAACATCGCGCGCAGCTCGTCCATCGTTGGCAGGCGGAAGCCTTTGGCCGAAGCAGCATCTGTTGCCGCTTGCCAGGTCATCTCTGGATCCGTCGTTCCATCGTTCCAAGTGACATCTTGAACAATAAAGCACGAATCTCCAGATCCCACCGTGGTCGCAGCCCCCGATCGACTGCCAGATGTGAGAGAACCCGCCAAGGCAGTTCCAGCCACGAGCACCAGAGCGATCGCACCGATGACGACCAATTTCCGATTGCGGTGATGTGAGCGTGACGAACCCATGGACTCCTCGGGACCCATACCTTCGCTGGCTGGTGTCTCTGACATGCGCAACTCCTCTATAAAAAGAATGTAACTTTTCGCACTCCAGCCAGTAATGACACTCAGCAACACCGTGTTTACACGGTGTTCTTCTCATGAGAAAACTGCCCTTGTGAATTTTCACCCGGAACCTTCGAACACTTTCCGTTCGCCAACTTGCATCGCGATGCATCGTGGCGGCAATGGATTCTTCAGGGATTTCGTGTCATCGAGTTGTGTTTGAGGGTTAAAACGTTCTCGTAATGCGTAGGTTCGGGGTTCACATCCCCGAGGCGGCTCCATATGTCTGGCTTGTTTTTGGGCAAAGGGGAGTGCGAACATTTTGCGAATATTGGCCATGCATCTTGATGCATCCTGGTGTAGCGGAGTGGCACTAGTTCCTTTACGGTTTTCGTGTCATCGAGTTTGCGTCTAATGCGATCGGTCCATCCGTACGCGACAAGTGAATCAAGGGCTTCATCGGTGGAAATATATTTTGCTCCTTCAACTTTCTTGAAAGTGATGAGCCAAATACCTTCTTTGCGGGAATGATTGTGATCCAACCACATAAGCAGTTGTCCACGTGATTGCATCTCAAGTTCAAAGAAACGGTCACCAGAGATTTAACCCACGGCGGCAGCCTAGTCATTTAAGGTAGGCTGCAGTAATGTCGAGATTAACTGGTTTCTCGCGTGTAGGAAGTATCGCTATTCTCACCGCTGCATTGCTCTCAAGTGGCGTCAATAGCGCAGTCGCAGATTCCACATTCATTGCACCCAACTATCCCTCCCCTGATTGCACTCCAGTCGTTGGCGGCTCAACTACTCTCGGTCTTGCACCCCAACAATGGAACTCAAGTGTGGGCTTGCCACTTACTCCCACCGGCACCCCACTGGGGCAAAAAATTGTGATTGGGGAATTCGATCAAACGGCGAATGTGAACGCAGTTAATCTTGTTCTTGCTCAATGCGGCCTTGACCCAATCGTCATGGGAACTCATGTGAACTCAGGTGCAGCGGGCGCGATTAATGCAGGGCTTGAAGCCACCCTCGACGTGGCTGTGGCTGCTGCAGCACTTCCGGCTAACGCGAGCATCACACTTGTCAACTCGCCAACCGGATCAGGATGGTACGGGCTCTTTGTAAATATTGCTGAAGCGTGTGGTCTTGAATTTGACGGAGATCCATGGACCGGTCTACGGACCCTCTCCACAGGATCTGGGTTTCCCGCTGGCGGTTGTATTGCCAGCGTGAGCTACGGACAATCTGAGGCTGGACCGGGTGGCACCGATGAAAACGACGCAGACTGGGTGATCGACCAACTCGCTGCAAACGGTGTTGTAGTTGTGGTCTCAGCCGGTGACGAAGGGTCGGGCGGTTGCATTAGCACTTCCGGAACAAATTTCGGCGACGCAACGACAATTGCACTCATAGGCTTTGAAGTCTCTTCTCAAATTGCAACTTTGACGAGTTCAACCAACCATGGTTTTACCATCGGCCAGAATGTGTATCTGGGTGCATTTTCCCCGAAATATGACGGTATGTATCGAATTCTTTCTACACCAAGTCTCACTACATTCACCGTGGCAATCATCTACCCCGATCAGGCTTCGACCGTAGTGACGTCGATCGCGAGTGTGAATTTCGGTGGACTCGTTCCTTCATATCCTGCAACAAATCCAAATGTCTTAGCGGTGGGTGGGACCCAGTGGGACTCGCAATCTGATTCGCTGAGCAATGGGCTGAATATTTCGTACACCGCTGGCGCAGTCGTTGACAACTATGTTTGGCGTGACAGTTCACCCAACTCCAACTGCGCGAACTTACCCAATTTCCCAACTACCGGTGGCGAGGGCACCGGCGGCGGAGTGAGCTCCCGATACGCCATGCCTGAGTATCAACGGACTGCGACAAACGCGAACTACCCGTCTGCTCCCGCCATGCGGATGATGCCTGATCTTGCAGCACTTGCCGGTTGGCCAACCTACGCATTGGCCAACCCTGGAATAGCGATCAATGGAGCCGAGCTCCAATCAAATGTTGCAACGCTCTACTTCAAAGAATTACACGGAGTTTCCGTCGGTGAGCTGATAAGCACCACTTTGCTTCCAGCACCGTTTAGTTCGCTCAACGTCGTCGATAGCACTGTGAGCGCAGAAACCACAAATACCGTGTCATTCGCCCTCACCGGAAGTGATCTAGCGCCCACTTATGTCGACTCAGGTCAACTATCTCAATCATGTAAAGCGCCATGCAGCGCGAGTACGTTTCCTTGGTACCCCGTTGTCGGGACTAGTGCCGCGACACCCCTTACCGCGGTTGGGATCGCCAATGTCAATGCGGTTCTTTCTGCTCGAGGCTTGGCGCAAATAACCAATAACGGCAATTCAATGGATATTCACTCGCTCGTTTACTCCAATTCAATGTCGAGTGCTTTTACTGACGTAACAAACGGTAATAATGACATTCAATCCTTGGGCAACTACTCAGCTCTTACTGGTTTTGACATGGCCACCGGTATGGGAGTTCCAAATTTTGCTGTGCTTGCGAGCCTGCTAGCTGCTCAACTCACGCCCTCCGACAATGGTGGCGGTTCCCAACCGAGCGTCACTACTCCTGCACAAGTTGGCGACCCCGTCGTTTTAGAATCAGCAAATATTGACCCGGCGCCGTTAAGTCCAATAGCCCTTCCTCCGGTCACAACATTGGGTTCAGGAATCACAATCTCAGTCGGTCCAAATGTGGGAAATACCCAACGTGTCTTGATCAAGAAACAACTACCTCAAAAACTACGTCAAGCTCCAATCGAATACACCAAGGCAAATAGGTGGCGCGTGCCCGTTGTTAAAGTCTCACGCAACTCAACTCCATTCGCCGTGCAACTGCGCATTAAGGGAAACTGGGAGTCGATTGGCATATTCAGTTCCAATGAAAGGGGCAGAGTGACACTTCCTTCAATTCGAATTGGAAAAAAGCGTACGGTCGCAATTCGTCTGATCAGCAGTGAAAAGCAGGAATATTTTGGGATGCTTTCGACAAGGAAGAAATATTCAAACCCTTAGCAAATCAAGGTTGACACCTTGGACTATCGCCCCGCGTACATTCCTATTGAGGTTGGCCTTGCCCGAGGTCATCAATTCTTTGAGTTAGTCGACGCTCGGCGAAGTGTCCGCATGTTCAGCGAGGAGCAGGTGCCGGTTGAAGCAATCGAATTGGCAGTGAATGCAGCTAACACGGCACCCTCAGGCGCCCATCAACAGCCTTGGACATTTATTGCAACCAACGATCCGACCATCAAACACCGAATCCGCTTGGCAGCCTAGGGAGAAGGGTGCCAAAATTACGAAGGTGGAAGACTCCCTGCAGCGTGGGGCTGTTCTGGAACGAGCATCTCTGGGGCAGCGGGTACTGCCATTGCTGCCAGAGTTGCGTCGGCCACTGCCGGGGGATACTTGGATTGGTTCTTGTCGTCACATGATGAATTGAATCAACTGTGTAAATACGCACGTACGCAGTCCACGGCGGTTGTAGACCAAGCAGTCCGTTGCAATGGCACGGACACGTTGCGTAGCGGGTTTGATAGCGGCTATTACTGGAGCTCGAGTCAGTTCGCCGCGTACAACGCGGTGTGCCGGTATTTGGGTGATGGTAGTCAGGGCTACGACAGCAGCAAGTACAACGCGGAGCGGGTTCGTCCGGTCCGGGCTTTTTAGCCCTTCTCCACTTCATCTGTTTAGCAACTCTGTTTTTCATTTTTCATTCTTGGCTGTGCGGTCAAAGGACTGAGTCAAGGTGTGGCAGCGTTTGGATGGAACTTGGATGGAACGGGTACGTACTTCCACGTGCTGTAACGAGCACTTGTTACAGGAAAAGCCTCGATAATCGGCGTTTTAGGCGACTTTGAAAGGTGTTGTGTAGTACTCGTAATGCGTAGGTCCGGGGTTCAAATCCCCGAGGCGGCTCTTAGAAAAACGTGCCGAAGAAGTAGGGAAGAAATACTTCCGGACATACATCAACACCAAAATGGGTTTCCAAAACCTTGGATCCCCTGTCCGAGGCATCTCGGGGCCACAAAAATCACTTCTACGCGGATGCCAGTTTCAATCGATTAACTCGGCTAAGGTCTAGATGCTTACGGGCTTGCCAAAGATCATGTGCGTCTTGCATTGCAAGCCAGCTCTCGGGGGTTCGCCCAAGCGCCTTGGATAGCCGAAGGGCCATCTCTGGTGATACCCGGCTTGTCCCGTTCAGCACTCGGCTCAGGGTGGAAGCGGATACGTCCAACTGTTGGGCGAGCTCACGGCCACTCACACTGAAAGGCTCTAGGTACACCTGCGCAATGAACTCGCCGGGGTGGGGTGGGTTATGCATGGGCTTGATATTTGCCATTAGTGATAGTCCTCATAATCTAGGACGTACGCATTTCCGTCACGAAATTCGAACGTCACTCGCCAATTACCATTCACCGAGATAGACCATTGGCCCGCCCGGTCGCCTTTCAATCCGTGAAGTTGAAAGCCAGGGAGATCGATGTCCTCAATCGTCTGAGCCGTATCGAGTGCGGCCATTTGCATGCGCAACTTGCGTGCATGGCCTGACTGAACTCCCGTTGCTTTTCCTGTCTCAAATAGCGTGCGCAAGCCTTTATGCCGAAAGGACTTGATCACATGCAAATTGTAGCATGTTGCGCAACATGCAACTTTGTGCGGATGTTCGAATCACATATTGGCCAGAGGATCTAAGATTCAGCCAGGGCGCGGTCGTATCGCGCACGGCAATCAAAGGCGGCAACTTTGTATTCACATGTGGCCAACAAGAGCAACCACAAACGATGGTGGACCTACAGACGCTGATCGCAGCAGTTTGGTCTTGGAGTCGAGTTTGCCCAAGATCGCAATCATTGATGAAGACGCAAATACCCAGTACGTGGATGGAACACCGGTGGTGTTCAGCTTGCCTGCGCGGACGGATTCGCTGCGCCCATTTACTCGCGCAACCTGACGGCTTCCCTGGATCCAGCGGTGAGTTGTTACGGAGCTGGCCCCTCTGGAGCGACCCAAGATTTTTCGTTTCCAAGCGGCGCAGGGATCTGTGGACTATCGCTCGGTGTGGGAAACGCTGCGGGCGCGGTGGCTTTCACTGTTGCTGTGGTCACTCGGACTCGTCATCGCATTAACCATTGGCTTCGCGCTCTATGTGCTGCCAGGTTTCGCGATCCTCGCGGTGACCCCATACCTATTACTAGCGGTGGTGGACGGACGCAGCCGACCACTGCGCGTCAACTTCCAAACAATCGGTGCTCGTTGGGGACGTTGGCTGGTCACCATCGGTGCTTTGGGCATCCTGTGTTTGATCATCTGGATACTTGCGCTGGTTGACTCGTTCTTTGTCGGGGGAGCGGGTGGGTCATTGATCGGCTGGATCGTGTTGGGGTTTGTTGCGAGTTGGTTCATTTGCGCGTGGGCACTGATTTACCAGTCAGTCAAGCAAGGGAATCGCAAATCGCACGTGGCCCAAACGGGCACGCGGTGAATTCGTAAGGGGTGGACAGCCATCTCAGACTTCGCAGGAAAGCGCCGGGTGAACTGCCCTAATCCAGGGCAAGCGCTGCAGCCCTCGTGCTTGTGCGTCAGCCCTTAATGGCCTGATTCGAGTAAAAGTAGCGACCGCCGCTCTTTTCAATCTTGTCGAAGTCGTCGAAAACAGCGGCAATGTCGGGACGGGACGGATCAAAGTCATCTATCCAATCACAGTTATGGAAGTAGCTGCCATCGATAATTTTCTCTTCAGTGATGAGTCCGCGTTCAATCATGAGTACCATCGCGGCAGTTTGAACATAGGTGTTGGCGTTGAGAGACATTCCCGGATCACCGAGAAGATCGAGGTGTGCCCTCTCGAGAATTTGTTGAACGTAATCATCGCTCCCACCATCTTGGGCTTGCATGTACATGCTGAAGTAGTCCGCCGTACCTTCAGCGAACCAGCGCAATTCATTCATGCTGTCTTCCTCTCTTCCGAGAATCGGAGCGCACTGTTTAAGTAAGTAGTTTTGTAATGCGTGGTAGGACTCATGAAGGAAAATATGTTTAATGTCCTGCTTTCCTTGTTCTGATGTCCAAGCTGCCACGGCTGCTCGCGAATCGAAACAAGGATCCGGTGCCGTGGCAACGTCAGCTCCACCTCTAATCCAACGCTCAACTCGGTCAGCGCCGTTGTCAAAATCCTTCACTTCACCGGTTTCGCAACCCTCTAGCCCTGATTGCCAATCTTTGAAGTAAAGGACAGCTTCATCGGTTTCGCTGGGACTGAGAACTGGCGCATGCTCCCGGAATGGATCGCCATCAAAGACCTGCGGATCCGGTGTCTCATCGAGTTCCGCCCCGATGGGCCAAATCATTCCCATGAAATCGGTCGGAGGCTCCGCCATCGCGTCAACTGCGATCTCAGACCAACGCAGTAGTTCTTGAGAAGGAAGTCCCTCCGCAAAACTTCGAGCAATGCGAGTAGGTTCGCGCGCTTCAGGCGCTGCGTCGAGTTCGGCCGTTTCAGTGGAGTTCGGCTCAACACTTGTTTGTGCTTGGTTGGTAGTAACACTTTCGACAGGTATCGACTCACTTTTTGATGCAGAACACCCAGTCACACCTAAAAGTGTCAGCATGCAGAGAGAACCCACTGCTGTAAATCGCATGTTGGCCCTATTCATCGTGGAATCGTTATGTCAATGCACGTTTGTTTCATGTCAGGTTCAATGCTCTCAGTTGACTTGGACTCAACTCTACTAATTGAGCTTGCGATAACGCCCTGATTTGCTTTGGCCGCAACTTTTTTAGTTGACGGATAGAGAGGGCACCCACTGCTTTCGGGTCGAGTTGCCGCAGTGATGCTACGCGCATTTGACGCAGAGATGCTGGGCGAATCGCTGAAGCTTGGTCTGGGCTCATTTTTCGCACAGCGGCAGGAGTCAGTGCAGCCACCATCTTGGGTTTCAACTGCGACACGAACAAGGGCGTGGTGCCAGCCAAATTGGCGGGTGTAATCGCTCGCAATTGTGCAGGGCTCATTTTTCTGACCGATGCGAGTCGCAATGAACTGAGCTGCGCTGCCGAAAATCCCCCGATAGCGCTCGGAGATAGGGCTTTGAGCCGGGCAGGTCGAATATATGAGACCAACGTTAATGGCAACTCCGCCACTTGTTCAGCCGTGAGCACTGTGAAAACTGAGGGAACGAGATTCTTGAATTGCTGAGCAGGGATAGTTGCGAGCTGTGCGCCCGAGAGCACTTTCACGTCGTCACCTGTGACCGCGCCAGGATTTTGAAAAATGATTGGTTTTATTGACGCGGCGGGTTGGGCTATCTGAGAGGAGGCAGCCTCTGGTGACTGGTCAACCTCAGGTTCAGAGCTTTGTTCCGCGCTTGGTGCAGGGGCGCCTGGCGCTGGTGCAGGGGCAGCGACGATGGCACGCGGAGCGAGTTTGAACAACGGTGCTGAATAGCCGAATGGGTCCAGTGAGGCAGCGACCCCGGTGTTTGCGTCTCCGACTCCGCAGGTCCCTGTTGCGAAAGCGGTACCAACTTGCGCGCCATCTCTGGTTCCAATCCAATTCTCAACAGCGTCGGCCGCTGAGGAGTTGAAAACGCCAGTCATGTACGCCGCGGGAATACACACGTAGTAGAAGCCGTCGGTGCTGCGCGAGTTGCCATCAAAGTCGTAGGAAGGTCCAGCGACCGCGAACTCGAAGGAAGTCCCAGCGAATGTTTCTGTTCCAAACGCGAAGCTTTGCCCGTTGGTTGAAACCAATCCGCCTGCTAGCGATCCAGCTTGAGAGTTCACCATGAGACCCATTGTCGCGGGAACTCTGGAGAAAACCATGAAGTCACTTGTAACAGCACCGGTCATTCCCTCGCCACACTTTGATTGTTGTGTGGCCCCACTAACGATCGCTACTTCGCACTGAGGCCACCATGTATCACGAGAAATTGCATCCGAGGTGCGTCGAGTTTGGCCAATCATTGTCGTGACTATTCGGTCTGATTGGGACTGTACGTCCCATCGATTAGTTATTGAAGAATTTATATTTGTTGTCGGGTCGACAAGGATTGGAGTATCGGCCACGGCCAGCCCGAAGTTCAATTCGTTATCCCCTGAGCCAAAGGGGAGTGCCCCGTATTGAGTCCCAGCTGTTGGCCAACTCACCGCGATTCTGGCGATAGAACCAGCGGGAATGGCGTATCCGCTGGTTCCAATTGGTGCCGTCGGGGCAAGATCGAGGTTGGCCGTGAAGTCATCTAATTCACCGGACATGGTCAATTTCACCGAATAGCCACTATCGAGTCGGCTGGTCCCATCTGCGGAGTAAATGCCAGACGTTGACTCGATGCAAGGTTCACTTGTGGAGATTGGTGAACTACACGCGGGTAGCAAGGCGTTTGCTTCATCGCCCCCGAACGTGCTCCAGTATGGCTTGCTAGACAACCAGGTTTCAATACCGACGTCGTCCGAGGTGTCATCAAGTGTTCCATTTGCTCCCACGTCCACCACGAAACCCAACGCGAGGAAAATTGAATTGGCCCCATCAGATGCACCATTCATCGGCACATAGACATCGAAACTGACCGAGCCGGTTGAAGTGTTCTGATAAACCCCAGCGGTTGTCTTTGCATTGGAGCCATCGCCAATGACGAGAGTGCCTTCGGTCCCGGACACGAAGAGAGTCGAGTTATCGCACAGTTTTTGAAGGTTTAACGGGTCCGTGATTCGAGTATTTGCGATTGCCCCGATGGGATCGGGTCGGTTTTCATCAAAGTGGGGGAATGTTTTGACAAACCTGCCCGATCCAACCTTGGCGTCATAAAATGCCCAGACATCTGTTGTACTGCTGGGAAAGCCCGAGAGAGTCACCTGTGAGCGTTGATAGAACTGTGAGCCACTATCGGCACAGGTGACTTCTACAACACCACCTTGTGCAGGCAGGTATACGAGTGCATTGCCGCCGCTACCGTTAGGTCGTGCGCCGTACATGGCGGTCAATTCATTTGTGCCTGCTCCGTCCTGGTTACCGCCTGCGAAAGCTGGGTTGAGGCTGTCACCGGCAGCATTGGTCACATTTTTTGAGACTCCTATTGTGGTCCCGTCAACTCGTAAGCTCACAGACGACGTCTTATCCGCAGCAAAGGAGGCTTGGGCCGCAGGGACAACGAGGGAGGTGGCCAAGACGGCCCCGATGCTGGCCACAAGTGTTAAGTTAGATATACGAAAGGTCATGGAGGGACGCTACCAATCCAGCGCCAATATGTAAAGTTAACTATACAAACTGGACTATGATCGTGGTTTGCGCGCTCTGGTGGGTGTGTAGACCCGGCCCGGCTTTAAGGAGACAATAGGACTTGTGGGAATTCGATTAGGGCTCGTCGAGGACAATGGATTGCTTCGCCATGCATTAGTCGGGGCCCTGAATCAGGATGGTTTTGAGGTTATTTTCTCCTCTCAAACCGCGGGTGAAGCACTGGCGCACAGAGGCTCGATGGAGATTGACGTGCTGGTCGTTGATTTGCATTTGGGTGAAGGACTCACGGGGCTTGATGTCTCACTGGCGTGGCAAGAAACCCAGCCTGATCTCGGGGTTGTGTATTTGACCAGTTTCGAAGACCCACGGGTTGTGGTTGGTGGCAAATGGCCAAAAATTGCCCGCAATTCTCTGTATCTGATTAAGGCCCAAGTGGTGGAGGGCACCGAATTAGCCGACGCGATCAGGCGAGTAGCCGCCCATGAAGGGTCCGACAACCTGGAACGGGTTGGACCGTTGTCTAAATTGACTGAGAAACAAATGGAAACTTTGTCACTCCTTGCGGCAGGGCACTCAAATCTCGAGATTGCCAAACAGCGCGGTATATCAGAGCAATCGGTCGCTATTTCAATTAATCGGCTATCAAAGGTTCTAGAGATACCCTCGCACCTCGATAGAAATCAACGCGTGCATTTGGCCCGAATTTATCTTGACCGTGCCGGCGAAAAGTATGTCTGAGAAAGAGTCTGTCCTTGCTCGAATTGGCGGGCCCACTTTGCTGGTTGGGCACCAATTTCTCATTCTCGGCGCCCCAATCGTCGTCGCGATAGCTTTGGCATTTGGTCCTGAATTAACACTCGGCGGATTTGCGTCTCGACTGTTGGCCGGGCTCGCATTGTTGGTTGTTGTGTGGTCCGTGGCCGAATTGGGCAAGGCAACCCTTTTTAGACACAGAAACGAAACACCTGTGAAGCCCATTCTCGTCGCGGCTTTCGGCGCTGGGCTCGGAGCACTTGTAATTGTTGTCAGCCACTACGTAGAAGCGTCCTTTGGAATTGGCCTGGCTCAAGTGACTTCAGGAACGTTTGTTGCCGCACTATTCATTGGCGCTGTTGTTGTGGTGGCGAGTTCCTGGGTTGAGATAGTGCGGATCGACTACCGCGATAAACAGAGGCGTTTAATGTTGTCTGTTGAAAGTACCCTCACGACAGACGATATTTACCAGAGATCTGCAGCCACTTTTGATTTTCTTGCATCTGCGGTCACTCGACAGTTGTCGGAAAGTAAAGGTAATGAAAGTGCTCCCGAAGCCATCGATAAAGTCATTACCAATTGCATCAAACCACTTGCGAGGGGTGGTTTTGCGCGCCAATCGATTTTTGAAAAATACTTTGTGTTGCGGGGCGTGACCCAGGATGCGGTAGCTCTTCGTCCATTCCAAGTACCTCTGATCACAGCTGCTATATATGGAGTTCTCATTTTTGTGCCAAATCAATTTCACGAAGATGACCGCGGGACGTTAGCCTTTTATGCAGCATTGGTCGATTTCGTAATTGTCAGTGCCGGGCTGGTGCTCGCGAAAATGTTATTTGACAAATTAATTGACTTTGCCGGTAAAAGAGCGCTACTCGCATATTTAGGCACATTTGCAACCTTGTCAGTTGTCACTACGTCAGTGAACCAATCTTTGTTTTGGAATGAAATCGATCCACTCGTATTTGCGGCGGGCTTGGTGGTGAATTTTTCGGCGCTAACACTTTGTTCACTGTTGGTCTCGATTTTACGATTGATGCGCGCGAAGCCGACGCCAAACGAATTGCGCCTGAGAAGCGAGCAATCAGTACGTTCGATTGGAGGCTCCATGTCGAGGGCGGTGGACTCTATTGTCAAGCGCCGCCTGATTCATCATTTGCACAGCACTGTGCAAAACCGTGTCCTTGCCCTGCGCATCGGATATTCGGAAGTCACCCAGTTTGATTCCATTGATCTTGAAGAGAAAATCCAAAGAATTATCTCTGAAGCCAAGCAAGAATTTCTCGAACAACAAGTCGTGTCACTCTCAGAAAAAATGGATAAATTGAAAGAAGAGTGGTCCCCGGTCATAACCATAAATTTCACCAATAAAGTGGTGGACTTGTCGCCAGTACAGCAGAGCGTGTTGTTCATAGTGCTGCAGGAGTGTGTGACCAATTCCGTGCGTCACGGGCTCGCAACCATAGTTGATATCGACCTCGAAGTTGGTCCGACCGACATTCCAAACAGTTACCGACTTCGCGTCACCGACAACGGTGTAGGTCCTGTTGGTCGACGCCTTCCAAGCGGGGTAGGCATGCGGTTTCTCGGGGAACTCAGTGATGGCTCAGTGGAGTTGGGATTTGCTCCAAACGGTGGCGCTCTACTTGAGGCATTGATCCGCTGTTGAATATTGATCCGCTGTCAAATAAGGAATTGCAGTCCCCAAGTTCCATCATGCTGAATTGACGCCAATCGACTTCCCGGGCATCTGTGATACGCGTCTTGTGTCGCAAGAGCAGGTGCGGTGCTAGTGCATATTGTCAAATGGCGGGCGTTCGTTGGTCAGGAGTTAAAGGCAAGTCTGACGGGTATACAGAGACCTATCGCGCAGATTTGGTGGACTTTGAGGCAGAGACTTTTGAAGAACTCCACGCGAAAAGCAGGGCAGCGATCCGAATTAATTCGACTTGATTTAAGCGATTGGCTTGAAAGAACGCAAAGTAAATATCACTCACGTCTTGAACCGTCTTACATATATATGTACCCCGGGTCTGTTGTTAACAACCCCGGGTCAAGTTGGCGGCAAGTGCGGGTTAGGAACTGCGAACATTTTGCGAACATTCTTCATGCAACTTGATGCATCCCGGTGCAACGTGGTGGTACTACATCCCTCACCGATTTTGTGTCATTGTGCTGTGTACGAGGGATGAGAACTCACTTGCAATGCGTAGGTCCCTTGTGTACACCTTTTGTATTGCGCCTTACAACAGTCCGTGCGCTTCAACCGACCACAAACACTTGTCGACGGTGAGCCGGGTACGCCAATGAGAAACTCTTGTAGGCTCTGATTTACGCGGAAAACACGCGTGAGCAAATATGTGGGGACATCAACATGG
>JAFMHB010000058.1 GCA_017854795.1 Candidatus Nanopelagicales bacterium | reverse complement strand
CCCCAAGAATCATTGCCTGCACCTCAGAGTCGCTGATGTCATCAACGTGTGAACTACCACCATTGAGGCCATTGACCGCACGCTCGGAGAGATCAAACCCCGTGACATTGAAACCAGCAGCAACTGCTTGTTGAGCTACGGGTAACCCGACGTAGCCCAAGCCAAGAATGGCAACCCGCAGGGGTTTGGTTTCACTGGAGTTCATGTGATCCTCTCGCATGTCGTGAGACAGATTAGGGGTAACCCGGTCAGACACTACCGAGAGGTTAGGTCTACTACGGTGCACGCTGAATTGAATGATTCATTTACTCGTTGCTGATAAAGGGATCTGTGACAGGTTTTTGCTCGGGAGTTCGCCAAAAAAAACCCTTCCTGAGAGGGATTCTCGTCCAGCCGCCAGCGTTCTAGCAGACAATCCCCGAGCGATAGGTGCTTCACAGATGTTTTCAGGTCACCAAGAGTCATTTTGATTACTTGGTTATCACCCGTTGATTCTGGAAGCGCGCGTATCAGACGAGCATGGATTTCACTTGGGAAATGACATTCTGGGCCATGAGTGGTGCAAGTGTGTATTTGCCGGTATTCACTGAAAAGTAAGTTCCCGAGCGCGTAATGCCTACCTGCACCCGCGAGTGCAATGCGCTATTTGGGTCATCGACATCGAGGCGCCCGGATGCCAAAATTATTCCTCCACGGACATCAACTGGATCATTGATAACGTGAAGGGCGCGAAACTGTGGAGACATTTCCTCCCAGGCGATCCGTGATTTCTCGTAGGCCGACTCTCTCGCATGTTCGTGCTCAGCGACATTCCAATCAGGCAGGTCAACGGATTCCGTGAAGATCAGCCGTCCATGGGGGTACCAACTGACAAAGATGCCGCCTTGATCTCCGAAATTCACCAAGTCGCCAAATGCTCCCAGAACAATTGTTACGGACAGCAAATCAGTGGTACTCACACTGCGATGCACACGATTGGCAAGTTTGTATCGGTACGACCACTCGGTAAGTGACTCAAGGCCAATTTGTTCATCTAGCCTGACGAGATCGCTCCAGGCCGCGTTGATCACAAGGTCGTACTTGCCTGCAGCAATAAGTTCTCCGCCACTTCCCTTCAACGTCCAACTTCCGTCCCCATTGGGACACACTTGTTCCACCGATGTTGAGGGCCACCATTGAATTAGTTCCTCGGCTGCTAGTGCTGCTCTTAAATGAGGGGCGAGGCGTTGAGGATCCACAGCTCGCTCTGATGTCGCGAAGAAATCGGAAAAAATCTCGGGATCAAAGAGATTTTCCCATTCGTCGCGCTCGCATACTCGAGCAGTTATAGCCCTGTTGCCGTCAACATAAGCCCCACCTTCTGCCTGAACCACCTCATTGAAGGTTGAGGTGCACCTCGACAAGTGGCTTGTGAAGGCGTCTGCTGTTACAAGTGATTCTCGATGGACACCGTAAAAGAACGGGGTTGAAAGGATCGTATTTACGTCGAATCCGGTAAGCCGACGGACGATGGGCCCGAAAGTGCGGGCGCCTTCGATCATTAACCGTGGGGTCTCCCACGTTTGGTCATGTGCGTAGAGAAACCCAAGATGAATTTTTCCTTCGTTGTATAAACTTGCTTCTGTTACCGCCTCGCAATTTCGTTCGATCAGATCGACGCGAAATCCTTGTTGGGCAAGTCCGATTGCTGTCAAGGTGCCGGTTATCCCTGCACCGATGATCGCTATTCGTTGAGTCACAGATGCTTACTCTTCGTATCAGATGTGAAATCACGCGATTCGAGATCGTTCATGGCTCGAATAAAGTTGATAAAACCACCTTTTCTTGAGTACCTGATCTTTGCTATCGGCACCTGAGGGTGAATTCCAAATAATGCACAAAAACGAGCAATTAACCACTTAGCTGACCAGCGTGGGAGTCGGCGCAACGGCGGCTGTCCAATCAGTGTCGCAATGGTGGAGACCGATGCGCGTGCAATTTCTTGGTCGACCAGCCATGGTGTGGTCGTCAATGCGTCAAGCCAAGCCACGTTGTCTTCTGGGCGGTATGAGGCTTTGTAAGATCCCTGCCGAGCACCACTCCAGAGAACGAGAACGGTGGGGCGATCTGTTCCCACGATTTTCAGGCCAGCGCGCTTTGCTCGCCACAAGAGGTCCTGAGATGGGCTAATAGTGACTTCGCCCGCGGTGCGCCATCCTCCAATTGTGTCGAGGGCGCCTCGACGCCATGCCGTGCACGAGCCTGGAATGAAAACATCGGAATAGAATTGCGGGTGCATGGGACTTATTCCCAGCAACTGTACTCCCGGAGTATCGCGCATATCTGGGCGAAATCCGGGTGGTAGAACGAGATAAGGGCTCCAGACCACGTCGGCGCCTTCAGTTTCTAGTACTTCTAAGCAGGTGGATAGGTGGTCGGGACGCCAGAGATCGTCCTGGTTCAAAAAGAAAATATTGTGACCACGCGCAAGTTCGATCCCTCGATTACTCGGTACGGACTGTTCACCCCAATTTGTTGGTAAATTCTCCCAGCGAACTCGCTCGTCGCCAAGGGCAGCAAGCAACTCTTCGGAGTCATCGGTAGCTCCGTCGCCAACAACCACAATTTCAAAGTCCTGCATAGTTTGTCTTCGAACCGACTCAACGGCGCATATCAGTCTGGCGGAACTGTTGTACGCAGCGATAATTACACTGACGCGCATGTTGGTCCGATTCGTCTAGCGTGAAGGGTTGAAGTCACATTGACGATTAACACTGACTCGTGAAAATAGCTGGCATGAGTGCTTCCCAAACACAGGTGACCCAAGGATTTCACAAGCCACCATTTTCTTTCTGCGCGATCGTAGACCTACAATCCACCTCACTGAATCCAGCCGCAACCGCCTGTCGGGCTACGGGTAACCCGATGTAGCCCTGGTCAAGAAAGGCAACCTTCAGGGTCTTGGTGTCACTGGAGATCATGTGTTCCTCTCGAATGTTGTGAGACAGATTAGAGGTCTATATGCCGTGCAGGTTGGTCGGATTGGGCTATGAGTTGGCCGACTCAAGTTGGTCAACCCGGCCTCTGACTTTCCCTGCTAATTATGGGCGGGTCGAGTGTGAAAAGGCAATCGCCAGTCGCTGTCTCGTTGGCCATTGA
>JAFMHB010000057.1 GCA_017854795.1 Candidatus Nanopelagicales bacterium | reverse complement strand
GCACATGCCTACGCGATCCTGGACAGTTATATTTTCGGATTCGCCTTCGAAGAGGCTAACCTCCCTGCCACTGGCGGAGATGCCATGATCGAGTTGGCACAGGAGATTACAGCCGCGTTTGATTCGGCGGAATACCCGACTCTCACAGCATTCACCACCGAACACGTGCTCACGCCCGGATACTCATTTGGTAACTCATTTGAGTACGGATTGGACCTAATTATTGATGGACTGCAACGGGCTGCACTCTCTGAGGCGTCAACGAAGCCGGTCTCCTGAATCCAGTGAACACACTGATGCATGGGCTTGATTCCACACATAGGAGACTAGGTTCCCGAAGGCGCGGGGGTGTCTTAACCGAATCGTGCATTGGAGCATCCATGAAGAACCGTGCAACTCTTTCACTCGCTGTAGCGTCAATCGTTCTCTTCATTACAGGCTCGGCACAGGGTCCACTCTCGGCCAGTTCAGTGGGATCGGCGTGGTCCTCACCAGATTCGACGCCAGTCGGTTTAGCCACACCGAATATTTCAAATGACTCGATTGCCTCTAGCTCTCCAGCCGTTGCCATGAGCGGTAACAAGGCCACAGCTGTTTGGTCGGGAGATACCTTCACACTAGGACAAACGGTAATTCAAGTTGCTTACAGTTCGGACAGCGGAGCCACGTGGGTCACTCCTACTTCAACACCGCAGGGCGCCAACACTCCCAACCTTTCAGGCATTGGCGCGGCTGACTCCGCCGCCAGTGTGGCTATGAGTGGCAACAATGCCGTTGCTGTTTGGGTCTTTCCGCTCGGTGGCTTCGATGTTGTGCAAACAGCCCAGAGTTCAGATGGGGGCGTGACCTGGTCTAACCCAACGACTACTCCGACGGTTTCGACCCCAAATCTGTCAAACCTTGCAGCGGATGCGCAAGCACCTCAGATTTCCATAAGCGGTCAAAACGTTGTTGCTACATGGCTTCTCGATATTGGTGGATTCGACGTCCTGCAATCGGCTTACAGCAGTGATGCCGGCGTAACATGGTCCTATCCCACTACAACTCCAGGTTCGAGTCCCTCTCTCAGTGATTCCGCCCAAAGTGCACTCGCCCCTGCTGTTGCCGTAAGCGGAACAACAGTGGTTGCCTCGTGGTACGTCGCCGCCACAGGATTGGTATCGGTCGCCCGCAGTTCCGACGGAGGTGCGAATTGGACAAATCCAACGTCGGTGCCAACTGGCGCAGTAGCGCCAGCACTTTCTGTTGCTGGGCAAGATGCGGCGTTGGGTCGAGTGAGCGTCAGTGGTTCACAAGCGGTTGTTGTGTGGAAACGATCCAATGGAACGAATTACGTAATCCAGACCGCTTTCAGCACGGACTCCGGGGTCACGTGGGCGAGCCCAGCATCAACACCGATTGGTACGGGAACTCCAGATCTCTCCGATGGCTCTCAGGATGCTAACGATGTATCCGTGAGCACGGATGGGGACAATGTCGTTGCAGTCTGGACACGCTCGAATGGTGTTGGTTTGGTGACCCAGAGCGCATCGAGCCGTGACGGTGGAGTTACCTGGACTTCACCGAGCGCCACCCCTCAAGGCGCTTTCACACCTGATCTTTCCGGTGCCTCCGATTTATCGGTAAGTCCTATCGTGGCTGTGAGTGGTTCCAACGTGACCGCCGTGTGGCAGGTCGTAATTAGTTTCTCGAGCGCCATTGTGCAATCAGTCAATAGCAATGATGGCGGGGTGACCTGGTCCAACCCACTGAGCACTCCAACGGGTAACTCACCGAATATTTCAGCCAGTGGGAGCTTCGGTGGGGATCCGACCGCATTGGCTGTGAGTGGTTCGCGAGCGATCGCCATGTGGACCTATTTCACGGGCTCGACCTTGATCGTTCAAGCTGCTCGGGCGGTTGCACCCACGAGCGTCAGTGGCGCTGCTCCATACATTCCGTTACAAGCGTTCCCCACACCCACCAAATTCACTGCACAACAATGCGCTGATTTCGCCGTTGCCAACAGTGCCACCCTCGATCTTGACTGGGATTCACTCTCTGGCAGAGCGGGTGAGGGTTGGGGTCCCAGTTACGCACAATTCCCCAACGACAACACGGGTGGTTGGGTGTGCACGAGGCAACCTGCCTACAGCAGTACGGGCAGCATTATTTTCCTTTAGGGTGAATTTTCAAGTTCCCACGGAAGGTCACAAACATTCCCCGGGGCACAACTCTGTCCTGAGATAGATTGCATCCTTTGTTTCAATAGTGATGATTCGCTTCGCTCTCTCAATAGTGAAACTGGGATAAATCAATTCGCTTTGGAATCGACTATAAACAACATAAAAAGCAAGATCGTGGGTACCGCTCCCACTGGCAAAAGTTCCCACCAAAAAGACTCACCGGTGCTAAGTAGTGCCGACACGTTTTTGCGGTGATGCACCACGAAAACTTCGGCCGCCTCTCAGGAATTTTTTATGAAGTAGGTTTCAAGCCCGGCAAGCAGCCAGTCTGCATAAAGGCGTTGTCCATTCGCTGACTCCATACGCTTAGCATCTGACCTATTGCGCATATTGCCTAGCTCAACGGTCACCGACGGAACATCGCTGAAGTTCAAACCAGTTGTGTTCGTGGAGACCATCAGTTGATTCGAAATGTAGTTGGAAGGCGGGGCTCCCGCTTTACTCATGCCAGAGATCATTGAATTTGCCAGTTTGCGACCGGGTTTAACAACATCCTCCGTCCAGCCTTTGACCAGACCCGGAGCGAGTACGAAAAAACCCTTACTTCGAGATGCAGCACCGTCGGCATGAATGTTGATCATGGCATCCGCGCCGATTTTATTTGCTTTTTTGGCTCGGTCCCACACACACGGACCCCATCTGTTGCGCGAGTTTGTGTCTCGAGTCATGTGGACTTGGGCACCGCGGCCTTCCAGCAATGTTTTTAATTGCTTGGCTACTTTCCAGTTAAAGGTTGCCTCCGGGTAGCCAGAGTTTGTTGCCGTTCCTGTCGTGTTGCAGCCCTTCACCGTGGTGCCGTTGAATTTCTTCTGCGCCATTTGTTTCGCGAACTTTGGATTGGAATTACCTAACTGGTGGCCCGGGTCAAGCAGAATGACTTTCCCGAACAGCGCGTTTCCCCCAATAGTTTCTTCCGCTTTGGCGCCAGAAGCGCCAATACCAATGGTTGT
>JAFMHB010000032.1 GCA_017854795.1 Candidatus Nanopelagicales bacterium | reverse complement strand
GTGGAGATGCCGGGAATCGAACCCGGGTCCGTGCAGGATTTTTCCGTCCTTCTACGTGTGTAGCTGCGCTATCGCTTTCTCGGCCCCCGCACTACGTGCAGCACTTTGCGGTGGCAGCCCAGTTACTGTTTGGCTTTCCGCCCGTCTCCGTAACCGAGACGATTGGTGAGTCCCCTAGCGACGTCAGACCCCAATTCGGGGACGCATTGGGCTGACGGCTGATTTATCGGTTACGCAGCGAGTGCGTAAGCGTCAGCAGACTGCTTAGTTTTGGCAGTTATTTGTTTTTAAGGGTGTTTAACGAGATCACCTTAAATTCTCGACACGCTTCTCCGGTTAAACGACTGAACGTCGAAACCTTTCATCCCCTATTGATTTGTGACCCTATTCTAACCCCTTGGCACGTCTTCCGACTAATCGCTGGGTTTCCCGCTTGGAGTCACGCTCAGCAATGGCTTGGCGCTTGTCGTAACTCTTGCGTCCGCGAGCTACCGCGATTTCGACTTTGGCGTAGCCATCCTTGAAATAAAGTGAAAGCGGAACGAGCGTGACTCCGGTGTCCTTGGTGGCTTGCTCAATGCGCTTTATTTCATCTTTTTTCAGGAGGAGTTTGCGGGCGCGACGTGGCTCGTGGTTGGTCCAAGTCCCCATTGAGTACTCGGGAATATGGATCTGGCGAAGCCAGACGCCACCATTTTCACACTGAGCGAACCCGTCCACCAGGCTGGCGCGACCTTGTCGCAGGGACTTTACCTCAGTTCCCGTCAGAACAATCCCAGCTTCGTAGACGTCTTCAATTGAATAGTCGTAACGCGCCTTCTTGTTTTGGGCAATGAGTTTTTTACCGGTTTCACGTGGCATGAGTAGATGCCTCCTCTTGGATGTGAACGGCTTCGAGTTCGGCGCCACGCTGTCCCACCCAAGAAACAGCGATAAAGAACACTGAGATGAAAGCCATCACGACGGTCCACAGGAACACGTAGATGTCAATTGCGGCGCCAATCGGTGGGGCACCCGGAAGATAGGAACGCAAAATTGGCAACGCGAACAGCAGGCTTCCCGTCCAGGCGAGTAATGCTGACTCTACTTTTCGTCGATTTGTTAGCACGAGAATCGAGATGAATAGTGCGAGTGAGGACACTATTGTGGCAAGCGCTAGGAGTACGAGTGCGAATAGTTTCGTTGAAAACGCGCGATTAAATTCGGCCCCAAGAATTACAGTCGAACTTCCCGTACTCGCCTGGGTCAATAAACTGTCCCACCCATTGATTGCACCACTTGAGTCAAGACTGATCGGAATCTCACCTTTTGATTCGTTGGCCCCACCCGATTGCCGATCATAGAAATCGGCATTAACAAAATAGAGCCCGCTGTAGGAATCCAGTGGATACTTGGCTGGTTCGCCAGAGACACCCAACACGACTTCAGCCCGACCAAAAGTTGAGCCTTGCGGAATTCGGATTTCCTGACTGCCGTCGGGTCCAAGAACGGTTACCCGAATGTTGTCAACAGCTCGCCCGTTTGCGTCTGAGATAGCTGCATCACTTGAGCTCATGACTAAGCGAAAGCTTGCGATGCTCGTGTCAGGAGTAAGGCCTATTGGCTCAAAATTGATTTCGATACCGGATGTCGCAGTGTCAGCCGTATTTTCAAAACTACTTCCACCCTCAGCGGAGTAGAAGGCAACGACCAGCCAATAGATGACAACAAAAATCAACCCCGTGACACCCAGCAGAATCCACCCTCTCTTGGACAGTTGCCGGGGGTGTGGTTCTGCAGTGAAGTCAGAGCCGGTGAATGTGCCCATTGACTTCTCCTTAACTTCACATTCTGATTCTCAGCGGTATTTCACACTCAGTTCTAGCAGGGCTAACAGGGCACCGCTTGCATTGATTGCCCGAACCAACCCATGGGATCATACGCCGTCCCATTTAAACGAGTTTCAAAATGCAAATGTGGACCGGTTGACCACCCGGTTGAGCCAACTTTTCCGACTTCCTGGCCGGCGTTGATACTTTCTCCAACGCCGACACTCACCGACGAAAGGTGTGCGTAAAAGGTTGTGAGCCCACCGGTATGCACGACCAATACGGCATTTCCGTAGGGACCACCCCTCGTAATCGTTGCCACGGAGCCGGAATCCGCTGAGATCGCACTCGTCCCGGAGGGTGCACCGATATCGATCCCCGTGTGACATGAGTTGTGGCCGTAAATCGGATGAATGCGGGGGCCAACACCTCCACCTTTTTGGTGGCCAGGGAGTGGCCAAGTGAGAGTCCCGCTCGGGGATTGATTATTTTGAGATGCAGCTGCCCTCGCGGCAGCTTTCTTAGCGGCCGCAACTGCTTTCTTTGCCATTAGTTCTAACTTTCGCTGCTCTTGCTTCAGCCGCTCATAACGATTCTTGATTTTCCCTTTAAAGACTTTGGCGCTTTGGACCGCTTGCCGCTTCTCTTTGCGCATCTGGATCACAGCTTGCTGTTTTTCTTTTGCCGATTCGAGTGCCTGCAAAGCTATGGCCTGCTCTCGTTTGGATTGTGACTTAGCAACTGATGCCTTCTCAGTAAGTGCCGTTAGTTTGACTTCTTGCAGTGTTGCATCCGCACTGGATGCCAAGATTGTGCGTTCCATACTTTGCTGTTCACGACTCACGTAGTTGACGGCAACCATTCGAGCCGTGAAATCTGCAGGATCCTGCGCGGACATAAGAATGCTCACTTCACTTAAGGGTCCCTCTTGGTAAATCAACCGAGCAACGTCTTCCATGTCACCGCGTTGATTCTCCAACAGTCTGTTTAAGCGGGTGAGCGCGCGTGTTCCAAGAACAAGTGCACTCTTTGCGTACTCGGATTCAACTCGCGCAGACTCAGCAACTGCATTTGCACGTTTGACTTCGCGTTGTGCTGATTTCTTTTGCAGTTTTGCTTTCACCAAAGTTCGTTGGGCAGCAGTTGCGGCGCTGAGCGCTTTTTGTAATTTAGTGTTCGCTTTTCCTAGGGCCTGATTTGTCGACACCAAACTCGATTGAACTTGACGTTGATCACTTTTGATCTCATTGAGATCGGCAGCCTGCGCGGGGGCTACCAAAGCCGAACCGGCCAGAACAATGCCGGCCATGAAAATGCACGCGGAGGACACGGCAATGCCAACGCGGGAGGGGACCACCTAAGCAGGGTAAACCCCGAATGCGTGGTCTTGGATGGTTCGGCGGGCGTGTTTGAGGACTAAACCCTCAAGTACTTCCTGAGAGTCAAGAAGGCGGCTATACCTGAAAGGCCGATTCCGACCAAGATCAAAATAGGTGCGATTCCCAGCACCGCGTCCCAACCAACGAATGCGGTGAACTGGAATGAGGGGGCAAGGATCTGATCAATCACAACAGACTTAGCCAAAATTAATCCACCGACGGCAAGGATTGCACCAATACCGGCTGATACCGCAGCCTCAAGCAGGAACGGTAATTGAATGTACAGATTGCTCGCGCCCACAAGACGCATGATCCCGGTTTCACGACGTCGACTGAAAGCTGCAACTCGCATTGTGTTGACAACCAATAGAACGGTAACCACCAACATAACAACAGCAATGATCAACGCAATTGCTTGGAGTCCTCCCAGTAATCGGAAGAATTTATCCAGTACCTGTCGCTGATCGTTGACTTGTTCAATACCTGGCCTACCAGAGAATGCGGAAGCAACTACGTCGTACTGCGTGGGATCTGCCAGCTTCACTCGGAAAGATTCAGGTAAGGCACTTTCATTGACGCTGTCAACAATCGGTGAGTTAGCAAATTGTTCTTGGAAGCGGGCGAATGCCTCTTCTTGGGATTCGTAGTAGATGTCCTGAACAAGTGGACGCAATGATTCAAGATCCGCTTCGATTTGATCGCGTTGCGCCGGCGTCACTGCGCCACCAGCACACGAAGGAGTGTCACTGCCCTTGGCGCACAAGAAAATAGAAACTTCAACCTTGTCGTACCAAAAATCTTTCATGGTGTCGACCTGTGCGCGCACCAGCAAACTCACACCGAAAAGGGTGAGTGAAACAGCAACAGTGATGATGACGGCAAGTGTCATAGTTAAATTTCGGCGAAGTCCGCTTCCCACTTCACTGGCAACAAATTGGGCGCGCATCAGCGGGCATACCCGTAAACGCCACGAGACTGATCTCGCACCACATGGCCATGTTCGAGTTCCACAACCCGGCGGCGCATCTGGTCAACGATTTGAGCGTCATGTGTGGACATGACAACTGTTGTTCCCAATCGGTTGATTCGATCAAGAAGTTTCATGATCCCCACGGAAGTTCCCGGGTCAAGGTTTCCGGTTGGTTCGTCCGCGATGAGAAGTTTAGGTCGGTTAACAAATGCCCGAGCAATTGCTACGCGCTGTTGCTCACCGCCGGAGAGTTCGTCCGGGCGGCGTTCCTCTTTGCCTTCAAGACCGACAACTTCCAGCACTTCAGGGACAACTTTTTTAATGTGAGCTTTCGGCTTACCGATCACCTCAAGGGCAAATGCCACATTTTCGAACACAGTCTTATTCGGCAGTAACCTGAAATCTTGGAATACGGTTCCGATCTCCCGGCGTAGTGTCGGAATTTTCCAGTTCGAAAGCCGACTCAGGTCCTTACCTAACACCCACACATTTCCCGCAGTGGGTCGTTCCTCACGGAGCACCAATCGAAGGAAGGTGGATTTCCCTGAGCCAGAAGGTCCCACCAAGAAAACGAACTCACCTTTTTCGATTTCCAGGGATGCATCTTCTAATGCGGGTCGGGTTTGATTCGGGTAGAGCTTGGTCACGGTGTCGAACAGGATCACTGCGCGGTACTCCGTTTCAGTCGGGAAGCCATCAGGTTACTGACCAGCAGTCTAAGCGGAAGGGGTCGAAATGGGTGATTACGGCGTGGCCGAATTGGTCTTTCTCCACCTAATTCCAGCCTGAACCAGTTCATCGATTTCCCCGTCAAGCACCGCTCCGGTATTGCCCGTTTCCTCATTGGTCCGCAGATCTTTCACCATTTGATAGGGGTGAAGTACATATGAACGCATCTGATTGCCCCATGAACCACCGGAGTCATCTTTGAGAGCATCCATTTTGGCCCGCTCAGCCTGTCGCTGGTTAGCCAGAAGCTTTGCCTGAAGGACGACCATGGCCGTCGCTTTGTTCTGGATTTGCGAGCGTTCATTCTGACAGGACACGACTATTCCGGTCGGAATATGTGTGAGTCGCACGGCCGAGTCGGTTGTATTCACACCCTGCCCTCCCGGGCCACTTGACCGGTAAACGTCGACGCGTAAATCGTCGTCGGGGATGTCCACACTTTCAGCCTGCTCAAGCACCGGGATAACTTCAACGTCAGCGAATGAAGTCTGTCGCCTGCTCTGATTGTCAAATGGCGAGATACGCACCAGCCTGTGGGTTCCTTGTTCAACTGAAAGTGTTCCGTAGGCGTACGGGGCTTTGACGGCAAATGTTGCGGACTTTATTCCGGCTTCTTCGGCATAAGAAGTGTCATAGACCTCATAAGTCCAGCCATGACGCTCGCAATACCGGGTGTACATGCGAAGGAGCATCTCTGCCCAGTCGGCAGCATCAACGCCACCGGCACCGGACCGAATAGTGATCAGTGCTTCACGTTCGTCGTATTCACCGGAAAGAAGTGTGCGAATCTCAAGTTCGCTCACCACTGCTTCAAGGGCTTTGAGTTCTTTCAACGCTTCGTCGACGGATTCTTGATCGCCTGCGTCTTCAGCCAGTTCAAAAAGCACCGGGAGATCTGCATTTCTGCTTTGAACAGCTTCAAACTTGCGCAATTCACCTTGAATCGTTGACAATTTAGAGGTTACTCGCTGCGCATTTGCCTGGTCATCCCACAGATTAGGAACGGATGCTTCAGCTTCAAGTTCTGTGATCTTTTCTAACATGCGCGGAATGTCGAGCACCGTACCAATACTGCTCACCTTGGTTGCTAATTCGTTCAGGCGTTCCTGAATCTCAAGTGAAGGCACGACGCAACTTTACGAGTTAAGGACCTGAGTGAGGCCTATGGGGCGTAATCCAACCTCGCCGAGGCACTTGCCGTAACGGGATCAAAAGGCAAAGCGTCAAAGAACGTGAGGCGTAGTGGTGCGTGGAGGGTGACAAGTACGGACTTGCCATCCGGTTCGATCTCAACTGATGTGAGTGCAATATCTGAATCAGCGGTCATGGCGGCGGCATGGGTTCTGGCTATGTCGTGGACCTGAGCTGAGTTGAGTCTGGTGGATTGCGTCGCGCCCGTCCGGTAGTACTCCTCAATGTCGATCCCCTGAGCTCCCGCAAGTGCGATTGAATCGGCGATAGATTGCAGTTCCCGTTGTTGAATAAAAGCGCTGGCACTATCCGTTATAACGGCAAGGGCTAAAAGACACACCCCGATCATTCCGATTCCCAGCAACATGATGCTGCCTTCATCTTTTTTCATGAGACTCCCGCTTGACGGTATTGGTCAACGAGAAGAGTGGCTTGGGAAGTGATGGGCATAGTGACAAGATCTGATGAACCCCAGCGCGGGATAAACGGAAGTGGAACCTGGGTCGTGACTTCAATTGAAACGCTTCCACCCGGGGTGAGACAGGTGATGTGATCGCAGGTGATTGCGATCTGTGGTTCTGATTCGGTAAGCCCGTGGTCAGCAAAGGCTTGATTCGCGGCACTGTTGGCCCTTTGATTGGCTGATGAGTTGCTGGTGCTGGTAACAAATGCTCTAGCTCCTTCCCTCGCCGCTTGATTGGATGCGAATTGAGCAGCATTAAGCGTCAACACCGTGATCGCTATGTAGATGAGTGGCAAAATAATGGCTACGCCTACGACGATAAATTCGATTGAGGCACTTCCCCGATCATGTTCATTCCGCGAGTGCATGACCGGTGAGTTTCATCGATGTTGGCCCATAAAATCCAATAAGCGGTAGTTCTGTTTCCACCACTACCGCGAACATTTCGTTTCCTCCTGCAGTGATGCGTGATGCACTAATGCTTTGCACGGCCGCTCCAGCAATGTTGTTTTCTAAGATGGATCTGGTGCGCGACTCCGCCCGATTCAAATCTCCGTCCACTAAGGCTGCAACGCGCGCACCCTCAATCGCAGCGCTGGTGACCACGGTTCGCACGTGAATTGCCAACATGAATTGGAGTACCGCCAGTGCAACCAACATGAGCAGCGGGGCAACAAGGGCGAATTCGGCACTGGCATTTCCTCGCTCCGAAATGACTCGTTCACGAAGATTATGCGGAAACACTCGAGATCGCTCGATCCAAGATTCCGGTGAGTTGGTCATCAGCGATGAGCCAGATTGCAGTGACCAGTCCTGCGGTCATAACCGCGACAAGTACCCAACCAGGAACATCTCCCCGATCATTCGCCAATTTAGTGAATAGTTTGCCCAACATCAGTTCGATTCTCATTTCGTTCCTTTCGATGTGTAGTAATTAATTATTTTTATGGGACTAGTACTTCCAGCCCACGCATTGCGGGAAAGAGTGCAATGACAATCACGGTGGGAAGAATGAAAAACACAACGGGAACCAACATGAAAACGTCTTTCTTCCCTGCCAGCTCAATTAAGTACTGCCGTTGTTCATTTCTTGTGTCTTCCGCCTGAGCACGCAGAACACCACTCAATGGAGTTCCACGTTCAATTGCTATGACAAGGCCGGAGACAAACCGTTCAACACACCGCGATCCGGTTCGCTCAGACATGGCTTGAAGTGCATCGGTGAAGGAACTTCCAGCTTTGATTTCCGCGACACAGGTTTGCAATTCTTGTGTGAGATCACCATTTCCTAGGTGTGCAATGCGCGTCAATGCGGCGAGTGGTGTCTCTCCCGCTGTAACCGAGAAGGCGAGCAGTTCTGCTAAATCAGGGAACTGGGCATCAATTCGCTCCACCCGTTTTTTCCCCAGTCCAGACACGTGTCTGTCATGAACAAGGAAACCGATCACGGTGCCAAGGGTCATGGTTAATCCAAGGGTGATCGGATTCGATCCCCGGGAAATTGACCACATGCCGATCACAACACCTGCAACTAAACCTAGAGCTGCCCACGTAATTTGCTCCCAGCGAAAGCGCACTAGATCTACATTTCGCTCCCCCGTGGTTTTACCTGCCTTTTGCAATCTATCCATCAGTTTGTCCGTATTGCCAAATCTGGTGATCCACTCGGAATTGGGACTGACAAATTCACGCAGAGAGGACAACGCTCCCGATTGGCTGTGAAAAGGAATGAGCGCATTCAACTGCGGAATACTGCCGTGGGTTGCACGGATCACACGCTCCGAGATAGTCATTGGGGTCATTGCCCGATAACGGGTGTACGCAATCAGAACACCACTTGCTGCCATGAGACCAACGAGTGACCCAATAATTGAGGTACTCACGCCGGCACCTCAAACACAACGCGGGATTGCGTTGGCAATGCACCAATGCGCAGCATGATTCGGTAGGCGATAAAGGACACTGCTGCCGCACCAAGGAGAACTACCGCTCCCTGTCCCGTTCGAAAAGCTGCAACCGCGTCGGGCCTGGTGCACAGCATGGCCAAAGTCAGCCACGGGGCGGCGATCGACATGCGAGCAGCAGAAATAGTCCAGCTTTGTCTCGCTTCAATGTCTCCGCGCGTTATTGCATCGCTTCGCAGAAGTGCGCTCAGAGTTCGTAATACCTGCCCAAGATCTGTTCCACCTACTTCGTAGGCAATGCGCAGCGCAGAAATAACTCGATCAGCAACAGGATCACCTAACCGCTCCTGCAACGCATTGAGGGCTTGGGCAAATGAACCTGTCGATCGGTAGTAGTTGCAGAAGTGCTCAAATGCGTACCGCAGTGATGCGGGTCCATTTCTTGACAGGTCGGCCACCGCTTCCGGTAGGGACATTCCCGCTCGCACAGAGGATGCCAGTGAGTCAACTGCGTCTGGCCAACTCGTGCGTAATGCTTTTGACCTCAGCTTCCCCCGTCGCTTGAGACTGAAGATCGGTAAAAAGGTTGCTCCTGCTGCGCCCATTAGAGCGACGATGGGGATTGAAGTAATGATGAGCACAATTGAGCCGGTCACGAGCGCCGCAATCCCCATGGTTGTGTAAACGGTCCCCGACGTCACATTGGGTAACCCTGCGACCTTTACGAGGGTGCTCACATAGCTCTCCTTAACCACTCGCACAGATCTGCTGCCGGTGAATGACAGAAATATGAGTAAGACACCGATTCCTACCGTCAAACCGAGCACCGCGCCCATTAGGCAACACCCTGGAGTGGTTTCTGCGCGAAAAGAATGTCGGTCAAATCAAATCCGTGGGCGACGAATCTTTCCGGGTGCGGCGGGTAACCACCCTTTCTGGCCAGACCCGCCCCGTCGTCTTTGAAGATCGTGCTCATTTCCACAATATTGTTTTCAACGCGACCTGTGAGTCCCGAAATTTCGGTGATGCGTCTCTGACCACTGGGATCACTCGCCGCATGGATCACCAGATCAACCGCTCCCGCAACAGTTGGCACAACAAAGTCACCGGGGATATTCGCGCCGGCAAGGAGCGGAAGCGTGCACAGCTTGGTCACCGCTTCACGCGCGCTATTAGCGTGCAATGTTGACAGGGATGGCATGCCCGAGTTCATGGCGATGAGTAGGTCAAGGGATTCACCTTGGCGAACTTCACCGACAATCAACCGGGTCGGCCGCATTCGCAGCGCCTCACGAACAAGCCTGCGTAGTGGGATTTCACCGGTTCCTTCCAAACTGGCATCACGCGTTTGCATGGCAATCCAGTCCGGATGATCAATCCTGATTTCAAATACTTCCTCACAGCTGATCACGCGCTCGTGGTGTGGGACACAACCCAAAAGCGCATTGAGGAGTGTGGTTTTACCCGCCTGAGTGCCGCCGGCCACAACAATATTGAGGCCGCATCGAACACTGGCATCAAGGAACGTTGCCGCCTGCTGGTTGAGGGTTCCTAAACTCACGAGGTCAAAAATAGTTCGGGGGCGGACAATAAAACGTCGAATATTTACCGACCAGTGTTGTTGGGTAACTTCTGGAATAACAACGTGCAACCGGCTGCCGTCCGAGAGAACCGCGTCAACAAATGGCTGGGACAGATCCAGGCGGCGCCCGGATGTTCGCAGCATCCGTTCAACAAGATCGCGCACCTGCTCGGCAGTAAGAATGACTCCCGTCAGTTCACTTCGACCACCTCGAGCAATAAATACGCGACTGGGTTCATTGATCCAAATTTCTTCAACCGTTGGGTCATCGAAAAACTTTTGTAACGGACCATAACCGGAGATTTGATGATGAATCTCAAGCACCAATGCGGGCACGTCAATTATTGATCCACCCGCGAACAGATCCGAGACACTTTCCTGAATCAAGTGAAGTACCTGTGCGCTGTCAATAACTGGATCCAGGTCAAGGTTGCGAATGTGCTCGCGAACGCGTGACTCAATCAATACTGAATCCATCTCTGCCCCTTTGTTTGCACGCACTTATGTTGCGGCGTTTGACTCGCAATGTTGCGCGCATTCAGGGTAAGTCGAATCAGGATATTAAATAAAGTGCTGATTTTTATGCTGTGGATAACTCAACTACAGCAGGAAACGATCCCACGCCGCCTTGACGAACTCGGGGTGCTCCGACTGAGCCATGTGACCCGTGTCAGGCAAAACAACGACGTGGGCGTTAGGAAAATGTTTCGTTAATCGATGTGCGGTCTTGGCACTGACCAATACGTCTTCCCGACCATAAACCGCCAGAGTGGGGGCCGTCACTCGCTCGGCGAGTTTCCATGGACGGTTGGCTCCGGTCAGATCCACATTCGTTCGGAACAGACCACGAAGTGATCGCAGAAATGCATCGGTGTTGTAGGTGAAGTGGTCTCGCTCGAGTACTTCCTCGACGGCTTCAGCAATCCGGATCTTCGAAAACTGACCGGGGTTCGCCGTGCAGCCGTCAATTGTCGCTTGCACACGATCCTCTGCCGACATCTCAAAATATTTAGGGATTAACCTCTCACCCACACCCGGAAAAGCAATTGCTGGCAAATGGACATTGCCCTTAGTGGCAAAAAGACTCGGGAATGCTGGTGAAATCAATGTCAAGGAACGCACGAGTTCAGGTTTGCGGGCGGCCAATTGCAACGCCACGGCACCACCCAGAGAGTTTCCAAACAAGTCGACCGGCCCCAAGTCTTTGGCCAAAATGAATTCAGCGACGGCTCGGGCGTGGCCAGAAGGTGTGTAATCCCCGTCGCGCGGGGGTGGTGACATGCCGAATCCCGGGAGATCCACCGCATAGCCGGTCAGTTGTGGCTCAAGGGCCAACATCAAATCCGTCCAGTTAAGTGAGGAACCACCAAGCCCGTGGAGAAAAATACCAATGCGATCAGGAGCAGTGTCCATATTTCGAGATGTTCGATACGAAATAGTTCGCTTGGGGAGAAACTCGATGCTGCGCGCATAAGCGTGCGGGGCCTCAATGCGTGGGGAAATGGGGGAAAGCACTCCCAAAGCGTACGCGATAAATAAATCCAAATGCAAAGTAGACTGGTCACATGGTTGTAGCGGCATCGATTGAGGAGAGCGTCTCTCGTACTGCGCGCTTACCTAAATCCGAACGTCGGGAACAACTCATGGCCGTTGCCCGATCTGTTTTTGTTGAGCAGGGTTACCACTCCGCCAGCATGGAAATAATTGCAGACACCGCAGGTGTCTCCAAGCCACTTCTCTACCAGCATTTTCCCAGCAAGTTGGATCTGTACTTGGCGCTACTTGACGCTGGTATCGACGACCTACTTGCCAAATCGGACGCTTCATTGCGCGATATCACCGATAACAAAATGCGCGTGATCGCGACCGTTCAAACCTACTTTGAATTTGTTGACGACCCTCAAGACGCTTACCGACTGGTCTTCGAGTCCGACCTCACCAACGAACCACAAGTGCGTGCCCGCCTTGAACGCCTTGAACAAGAAGTAATTAAACGAATTGCCGCTGTCATCAAGGAGGACACCGGCCTGAGCGAAAGTCAGGCAACACTGCTCGGAGCAGGGCTGCACGGCATGGCCCAAGTTGCCGCAACGAACTGGTTGCGGGATCCGACCCTTCCCAGAGAAGACGCGGCAGAACTAGTGTCGCTGCTCTCGTGGCGAGGAATAAGTGGATTCCCACTTTCCCACCCGCCCGAATAAGCCAACCGATAAATCCGCATTTAACAGCTAAGAAAGGTACATCATGGACGTCAACATTGGAGTTCAACACGTTGCACGCGACATCTCAATTGAAACCGAGGAGAGCGCTGATTCGATTACCGCCAAAGTAACCGAAGCGATCAACTCAGATGGACTTCTGAGCTTGACCGACACAAAAGGTCGGGTAGTGCTCGTTCCCGGCAGCAAAATTGCTTTCATCGATCTTGGCCCCGCAACCGGCCGTCGCGTTGGGTTTGGCAAATAGTTTTAGGCTGCCAAACCAAGATCGGCCATGCGCCGTGAGTGGCTATCCGTTAGTCGCGCCAACATGCGACCAATTTCAGCCAGATCAGCGCCTGGCCGATCAACGCCACCAATAATCAATGCAGCCAGTGCGTCCCGTTCTGCGGCAACCCGCTGGGCTTGAGACAAGGCTTCACCCACGAGCCTGCGACCCCATAGCGCTAAACGGCCCGCAACTTTAGGGTCCTCTTCGATTGCCGCACGTATTCGCTCAACGACATAGGCTGCTTGAGAGAGGTCATCGCAGACTTCCAGTACCAGTTCACGGGTTCGCGTGTCGACATAGGAAGAAATCTCTCGATAGAAATCGAGTGCGATTCCATCACCGACGAAAGCTTTCATGAGTCCTTCCAGCCAGTCGGTCGGTTTGGTCTTGGCGTGAAAGTCTTCTAGGGTTTGCCGAAATGGCTCCATCGCGATTTCAGGGTCTGCGCCGAGTTCAACAAGGCGATTACGCAATGCGATGAAATGCTTGAATTCCGTCGTGGCCAACTCCCCCATGGACGCTTTGTCAGCAAAGGACGGTGCTAGGACCGAGTCCGTGGCCATACGCTCAAATGCGGTCAACTCGCTCACCGCGAGCACCGCGAGGAGGTCAATAACCGCCGCCCGGTATTGGGGGTCATTGGTTAACTCCTGCTCAGCCGACTCCTGGGACATAGGGCCGAATCAACTCCGCTCGCGTGTAGGTATCGCACTTGCCTAGGGCTAGCCAAGCACCGTAAGGGTATCGGGGTACCATAATTGCATTGAGCCACTCGCTCAGGATCCCCGAAGCGGGCACTTTCCCGCCTCATTAACACTGGAGTTCTTCTGTCAACCACGATCGAAAGCCTGCCGGAAAATCCGGCTGAACATACACCGGCGGCACCCAAATCATTCGCCGAACTCGGCGCACACCCCAAAATTGTTTCTGCACTCTCGGCAAAAGGTATCGACTTCGCCTTCCCGATTCAAGAAATGTGCATGTCCATGGCCCTTGACGGCCGCGACATTATTGGTCAAGCCAAAACAGGAACAGGTAAAACACTCGGTTTCGGCGTTCCACTACTACAACGGATGCAGGTTCCCGGTGGTTCAACACCGCAGGCACTTGTTGTTTGTCCAACCCGTGAGCTCGCTTCACAGGTTGCATCGGATCT
>JAFMHB010000018.1:37991-60376 GCA_017854795.1 Candidatus Nanopelagicales bacterium | reverse complement strand
GCCATCCCGGACTCGAGGTCGTTACGAGCACCGCTGTCCTTGAGCTTTGCAGCCATAACCATCATTTGGTGGGCGGCTTCAACTTTTGTTGCCATGTCGGCAAGACGGAATGAAACGGCCTGGTGCTCAATGATTGGCTTACCGAAGGTTTCCCGCATTTGTGCGTATTCGATTCCCAATTCGAATGCGCGGAGAGCTAACCCGCAGGCGCGGGCAGCAACGTTGACGCGACCAACTTCAACACCGTCCATCATTTGGTAGAACCCTTTACCGGGTTCCCCGCCGAGAAGGTCGTCGTTGGAAAGCTGGAGGTTGTCCATGATCAACTCAGTGGTATCGACGCCTTTGTAGCCCATTTTTTCGATCTTTCCTGGGATGGAGAGTCCGGGACGTACCTCGCCAAAACCTGGAGTCTTCTCAATAAGGAAAGTTGACATGCGCTTGTAAACGCTGGAGTCAGCCGGGGCAGCGTCGTCGGTTCGCACCAATACCGCTACGAGTGTCGAGGAAGCGCCATTTGTCAGCCACATTTTTTGACCGTTGAGCAAGTATCCCTCGTCGTTCTTAACGCCTTTTGAGGTAATGGCAGAGACGTCAGACCCGCAGTTTGGCTCACTCATGCTGAAAGCTCCACGGACTTCGCCGGTTGCCATGCGCGGTAGGTATTTTTCTTTTTGCTCTGTGGTTCCGTGATGCATCAACATGTAGGCAACGATGAAGTGGGTATTAATCACACCGCTGACCGGCATCCAGCCTCGTGCAATCTCTTCAACAACGAGTGAATAGGTGAGCAGTGACTCACCGAGGCCGCCGTACTCCTCAGGGATCATCAAGCCGAACACACCGAGTTCTTTGAGACCGTCGACTATGGCCTGTGGGTACTCGTCAGCGTGTTCCAACTTGTTAGCAACAGGAATGATCTCATTGTTCACAAAGTCGTGAACCGCGCTGAGAATCTCTTTCTGAATGTCATTCAGTCCCTCGGTGTATGCCAAGCGTGTCATGGTTGTCCTTTATCGGGGTTCAGTTATTCGGGTACGGTGAATTGTTGTGTTCGAGTGAGGCCAGCGGCCCGGCCTTTGGCTGCCATCACCAGAGCCATTTTGCGAGATGCTTCGTCGATCATTTCGTCACCCAGCATTGCTGCACCTTTTGCGCCACCACTAGCCGAAGTGAAGTATTCGTATGCATCAAGGATCATCTCAGCGTGGTCGTAATCTGACTGATCCGGTGAGTAAATTTCGTTGGCGGCATCGACTTGACCTGGGTGCAGCGCCCACTTGCCATCAAATCCAAGCGCCGCGGAGCGAGCTGCCACGCGACGGAAGCCCTCAACGTCCTTGATTTGCAGGTATGGGCCATCAATTGCCTGCTTGTTGTAGGCGCGAGCTGCCATCAGGATTCGCATCAAGATGTAGTGGTAAGCGTCACCGGTGTCATAGCCGGGAGGTTGTTCACCCACAATCAGTGATTTCATGTTGATACTCGCCATGAAGTCGGCCGGACCGAAAATAATGGTTTCAACCCGGGGACTCGCCTGCGCGATTGCATCAACGTTGATGAGCCCGAGCGCATTTTCGATTTGGGCTTCGATCCCAATCCGTCCCACTTCAAGTCCATTTGATTTTTCAAGTTGGGTGAGCAGCAGATCAAGGGCAATTATCTGGTCAGCCGTTTGGACCTTGGGCAACATGATTGCGTCAAGGTTGGCTCCAGCCCCCTCAACAACTTCAATGACGTCGGCGTAGGTCCACTGGGTTGTCCAGTCGTTAACACGCACCGAGCGAATCTTGCCGTCGTAGCCGCCCTCATTAAGTGCATTAACGATGTTCTTGCGGGCCTGTGGCTTGGCTAAGGGGGCCACGGCGTCTTCGATATCCATGAAAACTTGGTCAACGGGCAGGGTTCGCGCCTTGTCGAGCATTTTCTCGCTACTACCCGGCACTGCGAGATTGGATCGTCGAGGCCGTAATGCGCGTTCCGTATTTGACATGAGCGCAGATTAGCGCACGCCTAATTAACGCGCTCACAATAACTTTGAGGGTTAGGTCACACCTATGCTTCTGGTGTGGATGCGTCACGGATGAGCAGCGCCCAGGGTTCCCAACTTTCACCCCAAACGCTCCAGCGAGCCCGTTTAGTCACGATTTTTCTCTTCTTTTTTAACGGTATTGCCCTCAGCGCCCTCACACCACGATTGGCCGATCTGCAGGGCCAACTGGCTATGTCGGATCTTGCATTGGGGGTGGTCCTTAGCGCCGGGGCAGCAGGGGGTCTGTTCTTTGGCCCATTTGCTGCAATGGGAATGCGCAAATTTGGCAGTGGACAGTTTTCCATGATTGCTCTGGTACTGATGCTTCCGCTTCTCCCGCTCGTTGGATTGGCTCCCAGTATTTTCATTCTTGGGATTGTGATTTTTGCCATTGGTGCGGTGGACTCGGTGCTTGACGCAGCCCAGAATGCACATGGCCTCCAAGTTCAGCGCCTATATAAGCGCTCGATTATCAATAATATGCATGCATTTTGGGCTCTGGGAACCGTCACCGGAGCTCTCATCGGTGCAATCACCCTCGCATTGGATTTCTCACTCACATGGTCACTGTTCTTTGTGTCAATCATCGGTCTGCTCGGCGCGCTTGCAACCTTTCGCTGGCTACTCCCCAAAAGTCTCACAACGGCCAACAACCAGACTGAATTGGCCGAAGAAATCCACGCCGATCACCTCACCGCGATAGACCCAGGTTCCGTCGCCCCAGCCGGCCGCATCACTCGATTCCACATTAGTTCCATGTTTACTGCGCTCACTGTGATTGGGCTACTCACTGTTCTCGCTGTCATCGTTGAAGATGTCCCTCAGCGTTGGTCATCTGTCTATCTGACCGACCTTGGTGTTGACGGAGCAAGGGTGGGACTTGGCGTTGTCGCCTTCACCATTGCACTTACGGTCGGGCGTTTTGTCGGCGACCGTTTTGTCAACCGTTTTGGCGAACGACTCGTTGCCCAAGTAAGTATGGGAATCACGGCCCTCGCCCTTACTGCCGCATTGGTCGCCGGAAATTTTTACGCTTACATTGGCGCCTGTGTTGTGGTCGGGTTAGGCATTGCCACCCTGTTCCCAGCAGCAATGCATGCGGCGACTTTTGTTAAAGGCACCAACCCGGAAACGGCAATCACAGTAGTTAGTTGGATCTCGCGAGCTGGATTCGTGTTCGCACCATTCATGGTGGGTCTAATTGCCGACAGGGTCGGCGTCACCTGGGGAATTTCAATTGCCGTCTTGGCAGCGGTACTTCTAATTCCGCTTTCCCAAGTACTGCGATCAAAAAAAATCACTGATTTCCCTTACCTAAATCGGTGATGTCTCCATAGGGACTTCGCTCTTCGGATTTGACTTAATCACCAGGACGACACCGATAATGATGAGTGCGGCAGCAGGATAGATCGAGACCGGTGGAGTTTGCCCCAACCAAATAGCTGCGACCAACGCTGCCCCCGGCATTTCAAAGAGAATTGCGAGTGAAACAAATGTCGCAGAAGAGTTTGCCAATACCTTGTTCATCAAAGTGTGACCCAGCAGCTGCGCGCCCAAAGTGATCCCGAGAATCATAAGCCAGGCATCGAGTTCGAAACCAATCAAATCTTGTTGAAAAATAAACAAGAGTGGCAAGATTGTTAACGCCGCGATTCCATACAGTGGGAAGGTCATGGTTGCAGTGGGTACGCTCTTTCGCACTTCAGCACCTACCGAAACGTAGGCGGCCGCGAAAATTGCACCGGCCAACGCAAGTGCATCGCCAATTAGATGTCGGGTGTCCGTGCGAATATCAATGCCCGTCAGAACCAAAACACCGGAGAGCGCAATCCAAATTCCAATCCAAGAACCACGACTAATCCGAACACCTCTTGCTCTAGCAATAAAAGCTGCCCAGATTGGTTGGGTTGCAACCAGCGCTGTTGAGGCGGCAACCGATGTAAAAACGAGCGAGGGGATCCAGGTTGCAAAATGGAGCCCCAGAAATACCCCGGATGCTGCCGTGAGTCTCCACTCTCGACGGGTCAAGGATCGAAAAGAGTCCCGCTCCCTAAATCCCACCCACAACCCGGTCAGACCGCTGCCGATGAGACAACGCCAAAAGGCGATGGCGAGGACGGGTGCAGCCGTTGCTGCGATCACGGGGCCGCTCAGGGCGATGAAAACGATGGCAACGGCTAACGCAATCAAGTCACCTTTAGGAGGCAGGCCCAGGTTGACTGATCCGCGGTCGCTCCCCCTTTGCGAAGCTGTACCCACAGGTGAAGCCAACACCATTGACCAGATCCCTACGCATTCAGCCCAACATGTTTTTTCACAGGCGCCTTAAGCGGTACCCTGCGCAGGTGAGCACGAATCCTAGAGTCTTCCTCGCCCGGCTGAACGGCATCGGGGTATTTGACCCCAATGGTGACCAAATGGGCAAAGTGCGTGACGCCATTGTCATTTTGCGAACCGGAACCCTTCCCCCACGACTCACCGGCTTAGTCGTTGAAGTCCCTCCGCGACGCCGGATTTTTGTGCCCATGACCAAGGTCACCACAATTGACTCAGGTCAAATTATTGTTACGGGAACGGTGAACCTTCGCCGGTTTGAGCAGCGCAAAAATGAAACCTTGGTCACCGCCGAATTACTTGACCGCTCCGTCACGTTACGCAATTCCGGTGATCCCGTGACAATTCTGGACGTCAGCGTTGAACAGTCTCGCAGCCGGGAATGGCTGGTGAACCAACTCTTTGTGCGCCGCGCGACAACGGGGTTCCGTCGTAGAGGCGAGAAGTTGATCGTTGATTGGCAAGATGTCACCAACATGTCACTCCCACTTCCCGATCAAGCAGCCGAACAATTACTTGCCACCATGGAGACTCTGCGCCCAGCTGACGTTGCGTCCATGTTGCGCGAACTCACTCCCAAGCGACGAACTGAAATTGCTCGCGAACTCGACGACGAACGCCTGGCTGACGTTCTCGAGGAGATGACAGATCAAAATCGTGTAGAGATCCTGGAGGCCCTTGAAGCCGAGCGAGCGGCAGATATTTTGGAAGAAATGGATCCCGATGACGCCGCCGACCTAATTTCTGAACTGGCACCCGAACGTGCCGAAGATCTCCTGACCCGCATGGAGCCAGATGAAGCCGATGACATCCGACGCCTGTTGAGCTACGACGACTTTTCTGCCGGCGGCATGATGACAAGTGAGCCAATCGTTATGGCGCCCGACGAAACTGTCGCCGACGCACTCGCTCGAATTCGTAATCCCGACCTTTCCCCTGCACTCGCCTCCCAGGTGTACGTCTGTCGAGCACCCACTGAAACTCCAACCGGCAAGTATTTGGGCGTGTGTCACTTCCAACGATTGCTACGGGAACCCCCATCCTCATTAGTGTCCGCAATCGTTGACACATCCTTTGAGCCAATGCGCCCCGACACTCCCCTTTCTGTTGTCACCCGAAGTTTCGCAAACTACAACCTGGTAGCACTACCCGTCGTTGATGAAAATGGTTCACTGGTCGGCGCCGTGACATTCGATGACCTTGTGGACCACATGTTGCCCCAGGGTTGGCGTGAAGCTCCGGACGTTTGGGAATCAGATGATTCGGAGGTGGGCAATGGCTAATTCACCAATGGATCCAAGTCGTAAGCAACGCTTGGACCAGCCACTTGAGCGGGGTCTTGCTCGGCGTCCCACCTACGACCCTGAATTTTTCGGGGCAATGTCTGAGCGCGTTGCCCGTTATATCGGGTCTTGGGCATTCATTGCCTGGATGACGGTGGTCGTTGTTACCTGGATCGGTTGGAATGTTCTGGCCCCCGACAATTTAAAGCCCGATATTTATCCGTTCATTTTTCTTACTTTCCTGCTCTCATTACAGGCCTCTTACGCAGCGCCACTCATCTTGCTGGCACAGAACCGGCAGACTGACCGAGACCGAGTGCAATTCCAAGAAGACCGGACCCGCAATGAACGGATCCTCGCCGACAGTGACTATCTCGCTCGGGAAATCGCTGACGTCCGCGACGCAATGGGAGAGCTTGCAACCCGCGACTATCTGCGCGGTGAATTGCGTGATCTACTCGAAGAAATAGTTGACCGCCTCGATCGAATTGAAAGCGCACAGGAACGCAAGCCTGAGCCCCCGATAGCATCGGAACATGGCCTTCACCCCGAATGAATCCGACGACTCCGATAGCGGTATCGACCTAGACGCGGTTCACGCGGCGCTTGCAGGTGTTGATGACCCAGAAATCAATCGGCCCATCACTGATCTTGGAATGGTGAAAAGCGTCCAACTTCGTAAGAACGGTTTGGTTGAAGTGGGGATTTTCCTCACGGTCGCCGGATGCCCAATGAAAACTACCATCACTGAACGCGTTACTAACGCTGTTATGCAGGTTCCCGGAGTCAGCGATGTACAGGTTGAACTAGACGTAATGTCAGAGGAACAACGCGGGAAAATGCGCGAAACCCTCCGCGGAAGGGCCGAAAAGGAAATACCGTTCAACAAACCAGGATCCCTCACCAAAATATTTGCAGTTGCGTCTGGAAAAGGCGGCGTTGGTAAATCTTCCGTGACGGCGAATCTCGCGGTTTCCCTCGTTGAAGCGGGTTACTCGGTGGGACTCCTTGACGCCGATGTTTATGGCCACTCGATTCCAAAAATTCTCAACGCAATGACATCGCCGACCATGGTCGATGGTTTGATCATGCCGCCACAAGGAAATGGCGTACGAGTCATGTCCATGTTGTCGTTCAAACCGGGTGGAATTGAACAGGCAGTTGCATTCCGTGGACCAATGCTGCACCGAGCACTGGAACAATTCTTGACTGACGTTTGGTGGGGTGACTTGGATTTTCTGCTTCTTGACCTACCACCGGGTACCGGGGACATAGCGTTGTCGACCGCGCAACTACTCCCCCAAGCCGAATTAATAATTGTCACAACCCCTCAACAGGGTGCCGCCGACGTTGCAATCCGGTCTGGAACCCTCGCCGCACAGACAAACCAAAAAGTTTTCGGTGTAATCGAAAACATGAGTTCGTTCCCTTGCCCACATTGCGGTGAACCAATTGATCTATTCGGGGCCGGTGGCGGTCAGGCCGTAGCCGATGGACTCACCAAAACTTTGGGAACCAATATTCCCGTGCTGGGCAATATTCCATTTGATGTTCGTCTGCGTGAAGGCGGCGACAAAGGCGAGCCACTTGTGAGTGCGTTCCCAGAATCTGACGCAGCAGTGTCGATTGCCGCGATCGCGGCGCAACTCAGCGCTAAGCCACGTGGACTAGCCGGAATGAGCCTTAACATCACACCGGCCGGACGTTGAAAACTAGGTAGCGTCAGGGTCAAATACTGGTTTGTCGGTGTTTGGTGCGGGCTTGGTTTTTTCTGACGAGGTGTCATCGGAAAACAAAGAAGTTGCAAGATTTCGTGGGTGATATTCGCCAAGACTTTTAACTGTATTAATCGTGTCCTGCAAGTCCAGACCGGATGATTCAGCAAGATCCTTACGTGCACTTCCCGCCATTTCACGGATTTGACGTAACCACTTGGTCGCGTCAGCGGCGGCCTTGGGAAGTCTTTCCGGGCCAAAAATGAGAAGCCCAAGCACGCCGAGAGCGATCATCTCCCCGATCCCAATATCAAACACGCTATTAGGTTACGCCGAGTGGGCAGCGAGGTGGGCAGCGAGGTGGGCAGCCCCTCTCCCCGAAAGCGCTAGCCGATTGTGGTTGAGGATCCCAAAGTCAGCGGAATAGTTGAGGTCTGCCCATTGCGGGAGACCGTTATTTCTATCTGCTCACCCGGTGCGTAACTGCGAATTGCAACGACCAGCTCAGTTGAGTCCGCGACCTGACGGCCGTTGAATCCCGTGATCACGTCCCCCACCCTGAAACCAGCTTCTTGCGCCGGGCCACCGGGGGTGATTTCGCTGATTTCTGCTCCCTCGCCGGTGTAGGCGGTATTGAGAACGACTCCAATGATCGGTGTCTGCGAATCACCCGTTGAAATTAACTCTTCAGCAATTCTTTTGGCAGAATTTATCGGGATAGCAAAACCCAACCCGATAGATCCGGTCTCACCCCCGATTGTTCCGGCGAGAGTGGCAATCGCCGAGTTGATCCCAATGACCCGTCCACTGCCGTCAAGTAGTGGACCGCCCGAGTTTCCGGGATTAATCGCGGCATCGGTTTGAATTGCGTTAATGAAAGCCAATTCGCCACGTCCACCAGCGGTCACCGGCCGATCCAAAGAACTGATGATTCCTGAAGTTACCGTTCCATTGAGTCCCAATGGGGCACCGATTGCGATTGCGACCTCACCGACGCGCACGGCACTTGAATCACCGAGAACCGCGGCCGGCAATCCCTTTTTATCAACTTTGAGAACGGCAAGGTCATAGGAAGAATTACGACCAACAATTTTAGCGATGGCTTTTTCACCGTCTTCGAAAACAACAGTGAGTTCCCCGCCATTGACTGCCGGGGCTGCCACGTGGTTATTCGTCAGAATATAACCGTCGGATTGAACTATAAAACCTGAACCGCTTCCCGAATTATTTCCGGCCTCAATCAAAATTGACACCACACTGGGCAATACCGATTCCGCGATTGCCGCGACGTCGATTGTTCCGACCTTCGAGGTCCCGTCAATCTGCGGCAATGTAATCACATTACTCGTGCCACTTGCGCTCGAATCCCCATTAGATCCGATCAAATATCCGCCAAGGCCTGCTACGCCACCCACAATCACAGCGGTCACAGCCGAAACAAGAATCGTTCCCCAAACACCCAGCCCCCGCCGCTGCGGTTTACGCGGAACAGGCTCCGGCTGTAATGGGGGTGCCACGAAGTTGGTCGGGGGAAATTCACTCACCCTGTAAGCCTAACGCGCACTATCGCTCATTGCAGCGGGCTTACCACTAGGCTTTCGAAAGCACTTAAACTGATAAGTGCCAGTCTTGCAAGGAGTTACATGCCATATTCAGCGATTACCGACAGTGCCGCCGACTACACCGAAAACTATCTCGGTGAGTTTGACGCCGAGCATGCAAGTGAACTACGCGAGGCTAGATTGCGCGCTGCCGATCTGGGGATCGAATGTGTGAGTGCCCAGGTTGCCTCCCTGCTCGAACTACTCGCAGCCTCAATTCAGGCACAAGCCATCATTGAAGTGGGTACGGGCGTCGGAATTTCAGGCGCCGCACTCCTCGAGGGTATGAAAGCTGGCGGGGTCCTCACCAGTATTGACCTTGAAGCTGAATACCAACGCCATGCCAAAGAACTCTTCACCAGCCTTGGCTTTGAATCCAACCGCATGAGACTCATTGCCGGACGGGCACTTGAAGTACTTCCTAGATTCTCCGATGGCGCCTATGACCTCGTATTTATCGATGCGGAGGCGGGTGAATACCCTGCGATGCTCAACCAAGCGAAACGATTGCTGCGAATTGGTGGGCTAGTGATCTTCCACGGTGCATTTGCAACAGGAATGGCAGACCCCAGTGTCCGCGATTATGAAGCTACCGCGATGCGCGATATCGCCACCGAATTGCGCTCTGACAACGATTGGTTGCCCTCACTACTCACATCAGGTGAGGGACTTTTCTTGGCTTCACTGCGAAGCCGGAATTAAATGGCAGTTTCAGGCAAAAACTTCAAGTAATTTGGCGCCTAATTCTTTGGCTTCATCAGCCTTTAGTTCAACAACAAGACGTCCGCCGCCCTCTAAGGGAACCCGCATCACGTAACTGCGAGCCTCTTTGGTGACCTCCATTGGTCCGTCTCCGGTACGTGGCTTCATCGCGGCCATATTTGTGTCCCCTTCCAGCCAAGTCTTTGCAGCGCCATTGCGCCCATCAGGTACCCGGGCACGCCCGGTTCGAAAGGCCCATTATTCCGCATGACCCCCTTCCACGACGACGCGCCCTCTGGTTGGCGTGATTTTAGAAGGGGCGGCCCGATTCAATCTCACGCTTGAGGGCCTTCAGGGATTTCTTCACTCCAGCCAGTAGTGGGAACTTGCCAATCGGCCAGCCAACGGCGCCAAGAACGCCTAATGGTAACTCGAAATCCTCACTCCAGATAAAACGTGAGGTATTTCCCGGTAGGGAGACCACCTCCATGGTTCCCGTTCCCTTGACCAACTTTCCAGTGTGGAGGACATCGACTCGGTAGGGAGGCTCCCACCGGGTGATCTCCATGGTGTCCCAGAAACCCACCGGCCCGACTCCACTCCAGCCGGCAATCACCGAACCCACACTTTCACCATCACCTTTGCGGATTTCCACCCTTGTGCCCACCATCCAACGATCCTGCTGGGTCCACGCTGTGAAAGCATCAAAGACTTCCTGGACAGGTGCGTTAATCACGATATCTAAATCAAGCCGGCGGATTCGTTTAGTGCTCATTAGTACTCGATTCGAGTTCGTCGATCCGGCCTTCAAGCTCGGCGATTTTTTGATCAACCTCGTCCATGCGATATCCGCGGACCGTTACATCAAAACCCTGGGAATCGGGTTTGTAGTCACCCGTGTTCTCGATTCCAACACTTGGGGCAAACCGGCCTGTGATTAGCATCGCAGCTCCAGCTATCACCAGGATCGCGAAGACCACAAAAAGGAACGTCATGGCACTAGTCCATCATGGTTGGGGGAACCTTGCTCTGTTAACCAACGCCGAAGGTTGGTGGCCACACTGTTCAACTCTTCTACATTCACAAATTCCCCTTTACTGTGCGCAATCGAAGGATCCCCTGGCCCGTAATTGACCGCTGGCGTTCCCATTGCCGAGAAGCGTGCAACATCGGTCCAACCAAACTTCGGTGCCACCGTCGCGCCTGTTGCCGCGAGAAATGCTCGTGCGGCGGGGTGAGACAAGCCAGGGAGTGCACCGGGGGCTTGGTCGGCAATGTCCACTTCACAGCCGGAGAAAACTTCCCTGACATGTGCAATCGCCTCTTCCACCGAGCGATCAGGGGCGAAACGGTAATTCACTGTCACGCAACACCGATCGGGAATCACATTCCCGGCGATACCCCCGGTTATCGCGACCGCGTTTAAACCTTCGCGATATGTGAGACCATCAATGACCGGGCTGGAAGGCCTGTAGTTTTCCAAAATTTCTAGAATCTCGCGCGTTTGATGGATCGCATTTTTGCCCATCCAACTTCGCGCACTGTGCGCTCGCTCACCGTGAGTCGTGATGTTTGCTCGAATTGTTCCCTGGCAACCTGCTTCAATGTTTGCGTTACTGGGCTCCATCAGAACTGCAAAATCGGCCTCTAAAAACTCCGGGGCGATCTTGGAGATTTTTTCAAGACCGTTGAACTCCGAACTCACTTCCTCGGATTCATAGAAAATATAGGTTACGTCGCACAACGGCTCTACGACAGTGGCCGCAAGCTGTAATGCAATCGCGACTCCACCTTTCATATCCGCGGCGCCTAAGCCATAAATCCGCTCTGCCCTGACATGGTGAGGGAGATTCCCGTTAGCCGGAACGGTGTCTAGGTGTCCTGCGATCACGATCCGATCACCACGGTCCGCGTGATTTGTGGCAATCACCGAGTTACCGATTCGGGTTACTAACAGATGCGAGTAGGCCCGTAAGGCCTGTTCAACCAGATTCGCAATCTGTTCCTCGCCGTGCGACTCGCTGGGAATATCAATCAAGGTAGCGGTGAGAACGGGTAATTCTGCATCCAAAGACAAAGGCGCTAACTGCCCAGTGATGCTCACGCCACTACGGTAGTGCCGTGAGCGAAAATCTGTTGAACGGACCTGCAAGTGGACTTGGATTAGCTACCTACAGCAATGACACGTTGCTTGACGTCTGGTACCCAAACCCCACATTGGGTTCAACTCCCGCTGATGTACCGGGACTCGATGCCGGCGCTGTTCATGACGAGTTACGGGGAGTAACCGTGCGCGGGATCCGCACCGAGATCTCAGATCTTTCCGCACCTCCCGCAGATGGCGCGGACGCTTATCTGCGCCTGCACCTACTTTCACACCGCTTGGTGACCCCGCGTTCCATCAACATGGACGGTATTTTTGGCAAACTAGAGCTTGTTGCGTGGACAAATCTTGGACCGATCTCGGTCGACCGAGTCTCTGAAGTTCGGCTGCGCACTCGCGCCCGCGGTGATCAATTAACGATCTTTGGCCTTGACCGCTTCCCCCGCATGGTGGACTACGTCACTCCCGGTGACGTGCGAATTGCCGACGCGGATCGAGTGAGACTCGGTGCCCACCTTGCCCCCGGAACAGTTGTAATGCACGAAGGATTTGTTAACTTCAACGCCGGAACTCTGGGGACTTCAATGGTGGAAGGTCGTATCTCCGCTGGAGTGCTGGTGGGTGCAGGATCCGACATTGGTGGTGGAGCATCGATCATGGGTACCCTCTCCGGCGGTGGCAAAGAAGTCGTTTCCGTGGGCAGCGAGTGCCTTATCGGTGCAAATGCTGGGATTGGAATTTCACTCGGTGACCGCTGTGTTGTTGAGGCAGGTCTCTACGTAACCGCCGGCAGCAAGGTGCTTTTGCCCGATGGCGAGATCGTTAAAGCCGGGGAACTTTCAGGCGCACACGATTTACTGTTTCGAAGGAATTCTGTTACTGGCGGAATCGAAGCAGTGAACCGGACAGGTTCATGGGGCGGCCTGAATTCCGCCCTGCACTAACACCTACCGCGTTAAGAAGTTGTAATTACTGCGTCGGGTAGTTGCGCTCTGTTTCTCCAATGTAAACCTGGCGTGGTCGGCCAATCTTGGTGGCCGGATCTTCGATCATTTCCCGCCATTGAGCGATCCAGCCCGGCAAGCGACCCAATGCAAACAGCACGGTGAACATCCGGGTGGGGAAACCCATAGCTTTGTAGATCAACCCGGTGTAGAAGTCAACATTCGGGTACAGCTTGCGCTCAATGAAGTACGGATCAACGAGAGCAACAGCTTCAAGCTGCAAGGCAATGTCCAACAGTGGGTCATTGACATTGAGTGCTTCTAAAACTTCATAGGCCGTCTTTTTGACAATCGCAGCGCGTGGATCGTAATTCTTGTAAACGCGGTGACCGAAGCCCATGAGCTTCACGCCGTCTTCGCGGGCTTTGACCTTTGCAATGAATGCGTCAACACCTTCACCGGAGTCATGAATTTCACCAAGCATTTCCAGAACAGCCTGATTGGCGCCACCATGCAGCGGACCGAAAAGGGCCATGATTCCTGCGGAGACACTTGCAAAGAGATTGGCATGTGATGAACCAACAAGGCGCACGGTTGACGTTGAGCAATTTTGCTCGTGGTCTCCATGCAGAATGAAAAGTTGGTCGAGAGCGCGCACAACGACCGGATTCGCAACGTATTCTTCCGCAGGAACCCCAAAAGTCATGCGGAGGAAGTTTTCAACAAATCCCAGTGAATTGTCGGGGTATAGATAGGGCTGACCCACAGATTTCTTGTAAGCGTAAGCGGCAATCGTGGGCATCTTGGCTAGGAGTCGAATCGTTGAAATCTCAACCTGCTCTTGATCAAATGGGTCTAGAGAGTCCTGATAGAAAGTAGACAACGCAGAGACCGCGGAAGACAAGACGGGCATCGGGTGGGCATCACGGGGGAAGCCATCAAAAAATCGACGTAGATCTTCATGCAGCATGGTGTGCTGAGTGATGGTTGATTCAAATTCACTCAACTGGGCCGGTGTCGGAAGTTCGCCGTAGATCAGCAGGTAGGAAGTCTCAGAGAAAGTAGATTTCTCAGCCAACTGTTCGATCGGGTAACCGCGGTATCGAAGGATTCCCTCGTCACCATTTATGAAAGTAACGGCAGAGGTGCATGCCGCGGTGTTCACAAACCCCGGATCTAGGGTGACGTTCCCCGTAGTCTTCAGCAGGTCATTGATACCGAGGCCATTCTCGCCTTCAGTGGAATCAATAACTGGCAGTTCGAGTGTTCCACCTGGGTAGTTGAGTACGTTTTCAGTCACCCACCGAGACTACTGCCCGAATGTTTCCAATGAAAATCGACCTAGGCAAAGTGGGTGAGCCGGGTAATCGCGTTGTTGACCGCTTCGTCGGTTGCGGTCATAGCAACACGAACGAATTTCTGGCCTTTTTCCCCATAGAAGGAGCCTGGAGTGACCAAAATCCCTAACGAAGCGAGTTGGGAAACACTCTCCCAGCAATCCCGGTCCTGGGTGGCCCACAGGTACAAACCTGCCTCACTGTGACGAATATCAAACCCGGCGTCGGTTAATGCACCCTTAAGAGCCGCTCTTCGCGAGTGATATCTAGCTTTTTGCTCGTGTACATGCGCGAGGTCTTGGTAGGCCGCAATTGCAGCATGTTGCACAAACGTCGGAAGCATCATGCCCAAGTGTTTGCGTATTCCAAGAATTCGATTGACCAATTCGGGATCACCCGCCAACATCCCGGATCGGTATCCGGCCATATTGGATCTCTTTGATAGTGAGTGAACCGCGAGTAACCCGGTCAGATTCCCACCATGTACTCGTTGGTCCAAAATGGAAACGGGCTCAGCATCCCAGCCCAAATCGTAATAGCACTCGTCACTCGCAATCACGACTCCATGCGTCTGACCCCATCGGACTAGTTCCTGGAGTCGCTGCAGACTCAAGACTTCTCCGGTGGGATTTGATGGCGAGTTGAGCCACAAGAGGGCTACGGGCTGGGTCAACGATTCCGGAGAATCGGTGGCGATCACTTCACAACCAGCAGCAATTCCACCCACCAGATAGGTCGGGTAGGCGATCGAGGGAATGACAACAACTTCACCGGCGCCTAGGCCAAGAAGATTGGGGAGCGCTGCGACGATTTCCTTTGAACCGATCGTCGGCAGAACCGCGATGTTGGCCGGAGCACCCAATGTCTCAACCGCCCAATGCGTGAAGGCCTTCGCAAGCTGCGGAATTCCGGCCGTCGTTGGGTATCCAGGCGCATTTGAAGCTGCCTCAAGTGCTCGCCTAATGACATCGGGCGTTGGATCTACCGGAGTACCCACGGAAAGATCAATGATGCCGTCTGGGTGAGACCGGGCAATTTCAGCGAATGGCGCGAGGGTGTCCCACGGGAAATCCGGTAACTGTGACCAATGATCAGCATTCACAGCAATGAAATCCGACTGTTCCTCATTCGCCGTAATTTTAGTCTTCGTGGATTTGAGTTTCGATACTTGCCAGCAGAGGTGCATCAAATGCCTGCGCGCCAAGCTTTGCAGCACCACCTGGTGAACCTAGTTCGACAAAGAAGTCCACATTGGCCGCCGTGAACGCCTTGTGCTCCTCTGGAACGTCGTCTTCGTAATAAATCGCTTCGACCGGACACACCGGTTCACATGCACCGCAGTCCACACATTCGTCCGGCTGGATGTACAGCATGCGGTCACCTTCATAGATGCAATCCACCGGGCACTCTTCGATACAAGACCGGTCTTTGAGGTCTACACAGGGAAGGGTGATGACGTAGGTCACGTTCGCTCCAAAAAGTAGGGCGCAAATACGTTGCGTACATTTACGTTGCGTACGTTGCGCCGGGTTAACAAAGGAAGTTGTCGGGTCTTAACTTACCGCGTCCCGACTCGGTTCGCACCTAGCGTCCCGAAATCCTCGCTAGCGTCTAGGCTCACGGTGTGCGGATCTATAACACTATGACCCGGGAAATTGATCCCGTTGAAACCACCCACCCCGACGTCGCACGCATTTATGCCTGCGGACCGACGGTGTACAGGGACGCTCATGTGGGAAATATGCGTACTTTTCTGGTGACGGACTTGATCGCCCGGACTTTGCGTTATGAGGGTCTTCGGACAATTGTTGTTCAAAACATCACTGACGTGGGGCACATGGCCGATGACACAGGTTTGGGAGACGGCAACGAGTCGCTTCCTGGCTCACAGGACAAAATGCTGGCCGAGTCTGAAAAAACGGGAAAATCCGCACTCGATATTGCCCGGCACTTTGAAAGCGCATTCCACCAAGACCTGTCCCGACTCAACATCTACCCTGCCGATCACTACCCCAAGGCCAGCGAGTCGATTGACTCGATGATTACCCTGATTCAAAAATTGATCGATAGTGGCAATGCCTATATTGGAACTGATAATTCCGTCTATTTCTCTGCTGAGTCATTTCCCAGCTACGGGGCATTGAGTGGAAACAAACTTGATTCACTTCGTCCCGGTCACAAATTCGATGCCGAAGAAAATGAATCAGCGAAAAAGTTTCATGCTGATTGGGCTTTGTGGAAGTCAGCGGGCGAGAATCGGACCCAGCTCACCTGGGAAACTCCTTGGGGACGCGGGTTCCCCGGCTGGCACACCGAATGCAGTGCAATGAGTTTGGATTTGCTGGGTGAGAGCATTGACATTCACACGGGGGGAATTGACCTTCGATTCCCCCACCACGAAGACGAGCGAGCGCAAAGCAATTCGGCGACTTCTGGTGACGGCAAGTCCGGTAACCATGAAGTGGTGCGCCATTGGGTTCATGCTGAACACCTACTTTTTGAAACCCGAAAAATGAGTAAGTCCTCAGGCAATGTCGTTCTCGTACAGGACGTTATTGATCGCGGTTACGACCCACTTGCACTTCGCTTAGCATTTATGCAACACAAATACCGCAGTCAAATGAACCTCACGTGGGAGGTAATCGAGTCCTCCCAGGAACTCCTTGACCGCTGGCGCCACAAAGTGAATATTTGGTCCCAAAGCGATTCACAGGCGATGGATCAATCCGTCGTAGACGAAATTTCAGGGTACTTTTCTCAGGATCTCAACACCCCGATGGCAGTAAACGCCCTGCGGACCTTGGAGAAAAGTAGTGACATAAGTGACGGGGCCAAGTTCGAGATATTTGCCCACCTTGACTCACTTTTTGGCTTAGACCTGGCCCGTGAAGTGGGGAAGGATCTCAATCCGACAACGCAAATTCCCACGGAAGTTTCCGAACTTCTTGAGCAACGCAATGCCGCCCGAAGTGCAAAAGATTGGGCGTTGAGCGACGAACTACGAGATCAAATTGCAGGTTACGGATTCACTGTTGTGGATACAAGTGATGGTGCTCACCTCGAGCCAACAAAAAGTTAGTTGGCTGGGAATTAGTTGGCTGGTTTTTTAGGTTTGTCGGGCTTGGGCCTAGCCGAAGCACTTTCCGACGCCGAGGGACCGGGACTGTTGTTGTCAAACTCAGCGCCCTCTGGATCAAGAATGTCGGGTTTCGGCTTCTTCTTCTTGCACACCACCTTGGGACCTGCGTTGTAAATCGTGGTCATCGGCTCCCGAATAACCTCTTCACCGTTGTTGATAAAAACTCGATCCACGGTGATGGTGAAACCCTCGATCCCCGCCTGAGGTGTGCACTGCTTGTTAGTCATCACTATTTTTTTGGGTTGCTTGATATTCACCCTCTCGCCAAAGTCAGCTTCAATCGAGTCGTATTGACGTGTCCCCCAAAAAGTAACTTTCATTGAACTATTTGTCATTTTTGTCTTGATGAGAACCGCATTCGGAGAATCATTGGTGAATTTCATATCAAAAACTCCCCAAGCAACCGTTGCCTCAAGGCCAGGTTGGTAACGAGAGATATACAGTGAATGAGCCCTGGTGTCCGTGCGTTCCATTCCCGCAAAAAACGCAGCCGTCCACACTGCGGTTGTCGCAGCTGAGACCCCTCCACCAAGAGCATCTTCAAATACTCCCCCTGGGCCAATGATTGTCCCGACCGTGTAACCATTTTTGACAGTGCGTTCTTTGATCGTGTCATTCATTGAAAAAGTCTCACCAGGCATCAGGATTTTGTTATTTACGTACTCTGCAGCTTGCCCAATATTGGTAACCCGATAGGGGGCATAGACAAATTTTTGTGTGAAACTCGAGAGTTTGTCATTGATGCCTAGCTGCTGCGCCTCAGCAGTTGTGAGTTCGGGGTCACGGGTACCTAAGGGTACAGAAACATTGCGATCGTTTTCCGGGGCCGACAAGACTCCCAGTACAGCTGTGGCCAGTTCTCCGTCTGAGACCCCGCTGCCCACAACCGAAGGAACAACAACGGGACTCCCGTTTACAATTTTGAAACTCGCATTGCGCCCAGGCTGTTCCGCGCGCTTAAGTTGGTTTGCAATCGATGCGTGAAGGATTGCCCCATCAAGTTCGGGTGACAACTGGCTTCCCTGGGTCGTAAATGACAATGCTCGAGCTATCGTCTCTGGAGGAATTGTGGCGGTTATCTCACCAACGGAAACATTGACGGGATTAGCAACTGCCTGCTCGGCCAGTTTCTCTGCATTGAGAGCATCGGTTGTGGAGACTCTCGGTGGTGTGACCTTCAGGGGAGCCGTGATCGTGGAACGGGTTTGAGTGACCGCCGAAATAAGTTGGGCGCTTAGCGCTTCCTGGTCAACCTCAAGGCCGTCGCTTCCTTGTGCCAATGTGATCTTGTTCTTAGTTACAGAGAGTTTAGGTTCAATTGGATTGAGGTTAACTACATCAGCGATTGAAGCAACTGAATCGGTAAGTGCACTCTGGTCCACTGTAATGACGGGTTCAATGTCATGAGATCCGATGAGATCGGTGACCACCCGCAATGGGTTGAAACCTGAATTTGTCGCCTGTGCGACTGTTGCTTGCGCATCAAGTGTTATCCCTGCTGCGCGGGGACGCACCTCGAAAACCTGATCTCCGACTGAAATCTCGAGTTTGCGGTTGACTTTCGCGCCCAGGGATTCTTCGAGCACATAAATTGCTTCGTCGGGGTTCATTCCACCGATCGCGACCCCTGAAACAGTCGTTCCGGGCCGCACTGAGTCATTGGTTGCAACAAAGATACCCATAAAAACGGCGATTACGGCCGCTATTCCAATCCCCACCAAGATAAGGATGCGTCGAGAAATCGCAGGCGTTGATGTCTGCTCACTCACGAAGAATCTCCACAACCGTTGGCTTCATATTTTGGCTACTAACAATTTTTTCAGTAACGACTTTTTGACACGAGGTATCTATGGTAAACACCTCGACCAGATCACCGTTAATGCGACATGCATACAAATTGATATCGGATTTTTCTTATTGCACAGAAACTGACGGCTCTGCCGTTCTTTTGGTTCCCTTTCGAATCTGAAATTCAACCGGGAGGGTTGCTGCGGCGGCACCGAGGACGATTCCCCCAAAGAGATAGACCATTTGACGCGCACCTGAACTGATCGCTAGGTCACCCGATGGAGAGTCGGCCGATAGCAATACGGTCGCAGCCAACCAGCAGGTGAAAAAGAGCCAGCCGGCCCAACGTGTTCCTGCGGCAACCGTTGCCAATCGAGTGAGAACGATGATCGCTATGAGAAGTAGAGCGGTCCCCCAAGGGATCACAACCACGAAATCGCCCACGGCAAGGACGAATCGTTGTGCCTGGACGAATGCCCCCGCCACCCCAATAGCGAAACCCATCAGGACAAAGCCCAGCAGAATCAGGACTCGCCGGAGTGGTTCAGACAAGGGTGAGGCCCTCAAATAAGTCGGTTTCCTTACCCGATTTCGGCAGGTCGCCTCGAACGAGTCGGAAGTGTTCCTCCGTGAAGATTTCGAGCCCTAGATTATTAGAAAGTGCGAAGAATCCACTATCTGTGCTCACCTGAGTTTTATGGGCGGTAAGGGCATCGAATTTCGCTTGGGTGAATCCCGATCCATCAATGACCGTAGTAATGATTGAGTCGTCTACTGCAAATGGAATGTCATCTGGATCCATGGTTGCGAATTCACTTTGGTCGCCGATTTCCTTCAACTTGGCGATTCCTGCAATGATCCGACTTTTCGGGAAAGCTGTCCAGTAGACCTTGGACACTGTCCATGCCTGGCCTAATTCAGGTTTAAAACTTGGACTTTCAGCCAATGCAGTTGCGTAGGTGGTGACCCGATGTGCCTGTATATGGTCCGGGTGGCCGTATCCACCGAAGTCGTCATAGGTTACGACAACCTGAGGCCGCACTTCACGGATGATCGCGACTAAATCAGTTGCAGCCTCAAGTAGGTCTGCGTTCCAGAAACAGTCTGGGCGCTTATTGCTGTCCACACCCATCATGCCGGAGTCGCGATATTTACCGGGACCACCCAAGAATCGAAAGTCAGTGACACCTAGGTGAGCCATTGCATCAGTTAGTTCACTGATGCGGTGCTCCCCCAATGAATCTGTCTGATCCGCAGCCAAATGAGTTAAATCAGGTACGAGTACTTCGCCTTCCTCACCCAGCGTGCAGGTCACCAGGGTGACCGAGGCGCCCTCGGACACGTACTTAGCCATGGTCGCCCCGGTTCCGATTGATTCGTCATCGGGGTGGGCGTGGACAATCAAGAGTCGGGCAGCAGAAGTCACCGGCTAAGGCTACCGGCCACCTGCCGTGCGGCATAGTTTGCACATGATCGAGTCATTTCCGCGGCAGAAGGCAGCGACCCGCAGTTTCCGCCTCGGGGCACCCCGCAGTTTTGCCCTAAAACCCACAGGCGACGTAATTCTGTTCCTGCGAAATACCACGGGAAGAACAGCAACCACAGATATTTGGCTCGCCGAAAAATCTCATTCGGGTTGGAGTGAACGTTGTTTGGTCAATTCAGCGCAACTTTCGGTCGGTGGGGAAATTCCGGCAGAAGAGTTGGCGAGAAGGGAGCGCATGCGGGAGGTCACCGAAGGGGTGACGGCCTACTCCACTGATGAAACCTTTACAAAAATTACCTATGCACTCGATGGTGAGCTGTACCTACAGCCGTTGCCCCAGCAATTGAGTGAGGCCATCGAGATTCCAAAACTCATTAAGACCGGCGGTGGATGCATTGATCCCCGGATAAGCCAGGACGGGAATCACATTGCCTACGTCCGCGATGGCGCATTGTTCGCTGTCAATGTAAACACCAAAAAAGTGAACCGGCTTTGTGGTCCAACGGAGGACGAAGAAAATGTTTCGTGGGGACTCGCCGACTTCGCGGCAGCCGAAGAACTCGAACGGGTACGCGGCTACTGGTGGGAAAAGGATTCGCAAAATCTTCTTGTTGAGAGAGTTGATGAAAGCGGGGTTGCTATCGCTTGGATTTCCGACCCTGCCAATCCGCTCAAGCCCGCGCGTGAACACCGATACCCATTCGCTGGTTCGCCTAATGCCGAAGTGTCTTTGCACCGAGTAAATCTCAACGGAGTTATTCAAGAAATCCCCTGGAATAAGGACACTCATCCATATCTAGTTTCCGTCAGTACATCTGGATCGGCACCGACTTTTTGTGTCCTTTCACGCAATCAACAAAATGTGGAGATTTTCTCCCTTCGCGGGTCAGCGCCAACATCAATCCAAACAAGAATTGAAAGGCCATGGCACACCGTTGCGTCCGGGGTGCCCACTCTCAACGATGCCGGGCAGTTAATTGAAATCCGACCACTGGACAATGTTTTTCGACTATGCGTCGATGGGGAAGCGATCAGCCCGGTGGAAATTCAGGTCACGGGCGTTCTCTCCACTAACGGTGACATCACGTACACGGGACAAAGCGAATCAACGAATCAACACATTTACTCGACCCAAAATGGCCAACTCTCACCATGTGAAAACAATGAATCATTAAACTCCGGTGTCCGCGAAGGCGGTCTCCTTGTCGTTGCTCATTCTAATTTTGAGACAACCAAGGCCAACTACTCTCTTTTCAACGTCAATGATCCTGGCTCACCCGAATTTACGTTTACCAACAACGCGGAATCGCCACATGTGATCCCCAAGGTCACCGTGGAAACCACAGGGAAGAACAAGCTCAGGAGTGCAATTATTTGGCCCGAAAATCACATTTCGGGAACAAAAATCCCTGTTATATGCGCACCCTATGGCGGTCCACATCATGCACGCGTCATTGCTTCGGGACTGTCCTTTTGCTCGGATCAATGGTTGGCTAATCAAGGATTCGCACTCGTGATCACAGATAACCGCGGGACCCCTGGCCATGGGCCCGATTTTGAGTACAGCATTTCAACTGACTTAGCCTTCGTGGTCGTCCAAGATCAAGTGGACGCGCTCACTGAGCTTGGCGATAAGTACCCGGATCTTGATCTTGCTCGAGTAGGTATTCACGGTTGGTCATTTGGTGGATACCTTGCAGCTCTCGCCACCATCGAGCGACCAGATATTTTTCACGTGGGAATTGCTGGTGCTCCTGTAACTGACTGGGCCTTGTACGACACGGCTTACACAGAGCGCTATCTCGGTGTACCGGGTGAGAATCTAGAAGCTTATGAAGCAACATCTTTAATCAACCGAGCCAAAAAATTAGAGCGACCACTCTTAATTATTCATGGATTAGCCGACGACAACGTTCTCGT
>JAFMHB010000018.1:12400-37461 GCA_017854795.1 Candidatus Nanopelagicales bacterium | reverse complement strand
CCGGTTGGACGGGTACGTAATTCACCAAACCATGGCTCGTACTTGTCAAAAACATGGTGCAGGAGGCCGGTTCCACGGGTTTCGGTGAGGAATTCGGTACGGAAGCCAATCAGGCCTCGAGCAGGTACCAAGTAGTCCATGCGAACCCATCCGGTTCCGTGGTTGATCATTTGATCCATGCGGCCCTTGCGCAGTGCCATGAGTTGGGTGACAACGCCAAGGTAGTCCTCGGGGATGTCAACTGAAAGCCGTTCAACAGGCTCATGCAGTTTGCCGTCAATTACTCGGGTGACCACCTGAGGCTTGCCCACGGTCAATTCGAATCCTTCGCGCTTCATCATTTCAACCAGGATCGCGAGCTGAAGTTCACCACGACCTTGAACTTCCCAGGTGTCCGGACGCTCGGTGGGAAGAACACGAATCGAGACGTTACCAATCGTTTCAGCCTGCAAACGCTCTTTCACCATGTTGGCGGTCAATTTATTTCCACCACTACGACCAGCGAGGGGCGATGTATTGATACCAATTGTCATCGAGATTGACGGTTCATCCACGGTGATCACGGGCAGAGCAATGGGATTTTCTGGATCAGCCAAGGTGTCGCCGATCGTGATGTCGGGAAAACCAGCCACCGCAATGATGTCTCCGGGGCCAGCGCTGTCAGCTGGTACACGGGTAAGGGCTTCGGTCATTAGAAGTTCAACAACGCGCATCCGATTAACGGTTCCATCAGACTGAATCCAGGCAACCTGCTGGCCCTTGTTGATCGTGCCTTGATGAACGCGGCATAGTGCCAAGCGACCCAAATACGGGGATGCGTCCAAGTTGGTCACGTGAGCTTGCAGAGGCGCGCCCTCGGTGTAACTCGGTGCAGGAATCGTTTCGACCAGCGTGCGAAACAGCGGCTCGAGGTCTTCTTCCTCGGGCATCCCACCGTCGGCGGGACGGATCAAAGAGGCCCGGCCAGCCTTAGCACTTGTGTACACGATGGGAAATTCGATCTGGGACTCATTGGCATCAAGGTCAAGGAAAAGTTCATAGGCTTCGTCAACCACTTCAGCAATTCGTGAGTCAGGTCGATCAACCTTGTTGATAACGAGGACAACCGGCAGATTCTTTTGAAGAGCCTTGCGCAGTACGAATCGGGTCTGGGGCAACGGGCCTTCGGAAGCATCAACGAGGAGCACTACCCCGTCGACCATCTCTAATCCACGCTCAACCTCGCCACCAAAGTCGGCGTGACCGGGTGTGTCAATAATGTTAAAAGTCATACCTTCGGCTGGAGCAGATGGCCCCATGTAACGAACCGAAGTGTTCTTAGCCAGAATCGTGATGCCCTTCTCGCGCTCAAGGTCCATCGAGTCCATGACCCGGTCATTCACATCTTGGTTCTCGCGGAAGGCTCCGGATTGCCACAACATGGCGTCCACAAGGGTGGTTTTGCCATGGTCAACGTGGGCAATGATGGCAACATTGCGTAAATCTGAGCGGAAAGTCACTTGCGAAGACTAGGCCTTTATCACATTTCGATTTCACATGGGTGGCAAACGCTAGACTTTGGCGTGCTTTTGATTCGGCAACTTCCCGCGTACTCCGTGATCAAACTCGACCCCGCGGGCCCAAATCCTTCAATACCGTCCAAGACCGACTTTTGGTCGCTTTCTGTCTCCTATGACGAACTCTCGCTAGTGTGCATGGCCGACCAAGCGCCCACCGCCGGGGTGCTGGACCACTGTGATGACTGGACCGCCTTCCGGGTCGCGGGCACCATGGATTTCACCCTCACGGGGATAGTGGCCCGAATTTCACAGGTGCTCGCCGATGCAGAGTTGGGCATATTCGTCGTGAGCACTTTTGACACCGATTACATTCTCGTGAATCACAATGATGCTGCCTTGGCAGTTACCCATTGGCGTGAGTCCGGGATCGAAGTCATTGAACCCATACACCAAACCGCTCGGCTTGATTTCATCGATATGAACTATGAACTAGAAGATGTCGCAAATAACAATCGTGACGGAAAATTGTGGGTTGACGACTACCCGACCGAAGGCGACCTGATGATCGCGAATCTTTCATTGCAAGCTGGAACGAAATCAGTATCGCAGGATTCCATGTTCTTCACTTTGCGATCACGATCAACTGGACTAGCGCTAGGTGGCATTGGTTTCAAAGGTGAACACCTTGACGGTGACTTTGGCACAATTGAGTGTCCCCCAATGGAGATTGGCTATGGCCTCGCCGAAAGCGTGCACGGACAAGGGTTCGGCACCGAAGCGGTAGCAGGGCTTATTGCAATCGCACGCGAAAGAGGAATGAAACAACTGTGTGCCAAAACTGATCTAGCAAATATGGCGAGCCAAAAAGTACTCGCACGTAATGGTTTTAACGAACTCTCCCGCTCGGAAACCGGGATTTGGTGGGGGTTGTCATTCCTTGATTGACAGGTAGTCGCCTAGCGAATCAAAGTAACTCTCCATGCCGGCCTGGGCTTGAATCGCGTCATGCTCTGGCAGGTCACCGAACTGGCTGAACTTCACCCAACTGCGAAAATCCTTGGCCTCAAATTCAATTCGAATGTTGTGGTGTGGGAGAGACATATCTCGTGCGTTGAACTCATCAACAGACTCCGTGTAGTACAACGTGTGTTCAAGTCGAGCATTCTCAACAACCTCCGTGTACTCACCGTAGAAGTAAGCCACCATCCCTGCTTCCGGAACATCAATCGCGACACTCCATGCTCCACCAACAAATACCTCAGATCGCATTGATCCGGGAACCACCGAATGCTGTGTTCCGTGGTACCACTCTTCCAAAGCAACGCTGTCCGTCCAGGCCGCCCACAAGATCTCCAACGGGATATCAAATTCACGCTCAACGCTGTACGCGGGTTGGTTGTTCATGTGTTTGCTCTTCCTTCATCTTGTTTGTAAAAACAATGCTGTTCAGTGGTCAATGCTATTCATCTTCGGAGGTCAGACGTCAAAGCGGAACTAGACCGTTTCGCTGTCCTGCGCCGCGTCATCAGTATTCCGTGTGCACATGCCCATTTTTTGGTGATGGATCAAAGCTACGAAATCCAGGATCGTAATCAGTAGACGCCTATCACAAGAGCCTCGCTACGCGGAAGTTCTTAGTGGTTCGAGGGCGGCCAGGATGAGATCAAGACCGAACATGAACTCCTCGGCCGGGTCATAGCCTGCAGCGACGAGCGCCGCCGCGGATTCGTTGAGGTAGGGAAACTCAGCGGGTAGAAGTTGTGGCAAGTAGACGTCGGTGATCATGTTGTTCAGTTCATCTGCGGTGTCGAACGGGAGGTTGGCTTCCTGCAGAGCAAAACCGAAGACATAGCTGTCGAGCAGCCAGTTGGCGTGCGTCGCCATTAAGATCGAAAAGCCCGCTTTTCGCAGGCACGCAATAACCGCCTCGTGGTGACGCAGGTTTGCTGGACCTGGCGAGGTCCGCGACTCCAAGAGCCCAATCGCCCAGGGGTGACGCACAAGAACCTGCCGGGCGGACACGGCCCGCATTCTCATGGCCGACTGCCAATCGGTGTCATCGAGGGGGAGTTCGATCTCCTCGAAAACGATATCGATCATGGCGTCCAGCAATTCCTCCTTGCTCGCCACATAGTGGTAGAGCGACATCGCACCGGCGCCCAGTGCGCCAGCAAGCCTGCGCATGCTCAGCCCGTCGACTCCCTCATGGTCGGCCAGTCGAATAGCTTCGACCACCACGCGCGCCTTACTCAGTCCCGAATCCGATGAGACCTGGCGTTTTTTCCTAGCAGCCACGGGTTACCTCGCTCACTTGACTGACTTGACAATCCTGTAGAGAACCAGCATAGTACACCGTACGACGTACAGTGTACGAAAAAGAACCGCCACCCTGGTGGACGGGCCGCTCCTGCCGAAAGAAGAAACGATGACCGCGCGAACGAACAGTCCTAGAATTCTTGAGAATCCGCAGATCCCCGTGCCGGCCAAACTCGCTGCCGCATGGACCAGCTTCATGTTCCTTTACATATACGTCGATTACTACCATCTCTATAAGCCTGGCATCCTCGATGACATCCAGGTCGGAATCGTTTTCGAGTTCAACATAAGTCCGATGTTGTTGACCGGCTTCCTCGCACTAGTAGCGATCCCGGCCCTGATGGTGGTTCTTTCCATGACACTCCCTGCCCGCGTGAACCGCACCACGAATCTCATTGTGGCATCGCTGTATATCCCCGTCACGGTATTCAACGCGGCAGGGGAGTCTTTGGACTGGGCCTCGTTTTACGGCCTCTCCATTGGAATTGAGGTGCTACTCCTGGGCTTCATCCTGCGCACTGCCGGGACCTGGCCTCGAAAGCCCACTGTCCCACTCGCCCCCGAAACGACCGTCCTTCCATAGTAGATATCCACATGCATGCGCCTTTTAGAGGACTACTCGTGAAACCTGCATCCATCGAAGTCAGACGTTGAAGCGGAACTCAACCACGTCGCCGTCGGCCATGACATAGTCCTTGCCTTCTATCCGGACCTTGCCCCGAGCCTTTGCCTCACTCATGGAACCGGCATCCATCAAGTCAGCGAATGAAACCACTTCAGCCTTGATAAATCCTTTTTGGAAGTCGGTGTGAATAACACCAGCGGCCTCGGGTGCAGTGGCATTTCGTGGGATCGTCCAAGCGCGAGCCTCTTTGGGGCCCGCGGTGAGGTAAGTCTGAAGGCCCAAGGCGTCAAAGCCAACCCGCGCCAAAGCTTTGAGCCCTGACTCGGTTTGGCCAACTGACTGGAGGAGTTCCAATGCTTCTTCATCGGACATCTCAACTAATTCGGACTCAATTTTTGCATCCAAGAAAACAACTTCAGCCGGGGCGACAAGTTCCGTCATCTCTTTACGGAAGTCGGCATTGGATAACTCTGCCTCGTCCGCGTTGACAACATAAACGAATGGTTTTGCCGTGAGCAGGAATAATTCGCGAATTGGTTCCGAATCAAAACCCACACTGAACAAAGTCTTGCCGGAGTTAAGAATCTCTTGGGCTTTCTCAGCAGCTTCCAGCACTATTGCCTTGGACTTATCAAGGCGCAACTCTTTCTGCAAACGAGGAATCGCCTTTTCAAGTGATTGCATGTCCGCAAGGATTAGTTCGGTGTTGATCGTCTCCATGTCCTCTTTGGGTGAGACGCGACCTTCGACGTGGACAACGTCGTCGTCGGTAAATGCGCGAAGCACCTGGCAAATCGCGTCGGACTCACGAATGTTGGCGAGGAACTTGTTTCCAAGACCCGCACCCTCTGAGGCACCCTTAACAATTCCAGCAATATCAACGAACGTGACACTTGCCTGAATGATTTTCTCAGAGCCAAAAACTTTGGCGAGGTCAGAAAGCCTGGGGTCAGGGACACCAACAACACCAGTGTTCGGCTCAATAGTTGCGAAGGGGTAGTTCGCGGCAAGGACATCATTCTTTGTCAATGCGTTAAAGAGGGTTGATTTACCCACATTGGGCAGGCCGACGATTCCTAGAGTTAATCCCACTCCCGTACTTTATTCAGTGCTGACTTCTGTATTTACTGACCCCAAGAGTTTGCTCATTAAATTACAAGAAATTCATGAACTACTTTGGACGGTCGTTTGAAATGTCGGTCTGCCATGTCAGTATCGGAGTGTGGATTCAGTGGCACTTCTCATCGCGGCAATTGCACTCGTATTTTTGGGCATCGGATTTGGATATTTCCTCGGATCACGGGGAAATCGCTCCTCCGGTGTTCCAGAGCTTGAATCTGGGTTAACTTCCCTCTCTGACGCAATAGACCGCATCACCAACTCGGTCTCTGCCCAACAAGTTTCCTCAGCGGCGTCCTCCGCTGCACTTCGTGCTGAACTCACCGTTTCCATCGCTAACCAATCAGAGAGTCTCCTGCGATCAGTCTCCGAAGTGAAAACCCAAGCCCAGCAACTTAGTTCTGTGCTGAGCCGATCGGGTGCCCGTGGGCAATGGGGTGAAATGGAACTCACTCGTCTGGTTGAAGCAGCCGGCATGATCAACCGGGTTCATTTCCTTGACCAAAACACCATTGACAGTGCACAAGGCCGGTTGCGCCCCGACCTTCAGGTGATGCTGTCAAACGGACGTTGCATTTTGATTGATGCGAAAACGCCCATGGATTCATTTCTTCGAAGCGCCGGAAATCTTTCGGAAGAAAGCATTGATGCTCTCATGAGTGCACATGCTGACGCGGTGATTCGACACATTGAACAACTTGGCAGAAAAGCTTATGGCGCGGAAGTTCAGGAGGCCATCGACTTTGTCGTAATGTTCCTGCCCTCGGAAGCATTGCTTGAAGCGGCACTTCACCAACGGCCCGATCTCCTTGATTTTGCATTCAGCAGAAACATTGTTCCCGCTACACCGACAACATTGTTTGCATTACTCCGCGCAGTATCACTAGGTTGGCAGAATAGTGACATGGTTGAGCAGGCGGAAGAAATCTCCCGTCTCTCCCAAGAAATGTATTCGCGACTTGACGTGGTGCTCAGCCATTTTGCCAGCTTAGGAAAGTCCTTGGGTGCGGCTGTTGGCCACTACAACAGCACGGTTGGATCCATTGAAACCCGGCTACGGCCAACCGGTCGTGCTCTGACTGACCTTGGGGTTCGCGGTGTGAAAAATGAGAGCGAGCTTTCCGCGACGCCTGGCCTCCAAGCGTTCGCCTCCAACCTCTCTGAATCAGATTCGGTAACCTAATCCTGTGAACGATCAACCAGGCCAGGAATATGAGGCGCTCTTTCGCCCAGACGAGCCTGCAGCAGAGCCAATTCCAGCAGAGGTAATGCCCAATGCAGTTGGTCCAGTTGAGACAGGACGAGTGTTTAAAAGTCAAGGGGTCCAAGGCAACGAGGAAGCATTGCTTGCCCTTCCCACCGGTCGAACCAGTAAATTGCGAACCCTTGAGCGGGTCAGTACCCCGGCTCAAGCTGAACACGTCAGCCAAGGTGGGATCGCATTACATGCACCGGTCCCAGATCGAACCGGACACATACCAGCACCCATGGCTCCTCAAGAGGAGCGCGTTTATTCAAATGGCCGCGGAGCAGTTTTCGGATCCTTGAGCGCACTGTGGATCTACGGAATCACGATCGGTCTAACCCTGGTTTTTGGGCTGCTTGACGTACTAATTTTTGGTGGCGAACCGGGCGCATTTACAGGTGTTGGGCTGCTGGGCGTATCCATCTTTATCAGCCTAGCCGTCCGTTCACAAGACGATTCACAAGCAATTTTTGCCCCGGCAATTGCATTTTTTGTCATGGCCGTAACTGTTGGTCAAATCAATATCACTGACACTTCACTCATCAATAGATTCGTGAGTGTGTTCTTTATTCTTGGGAACAACTGGTTCTGGGTGATTGGTTCAACCATCATCGCGCTTGGCATAGTGGCGTTTCGCCGCAGATCCTTGCGATAGAAACAGAGTTCACTTCATCCCGCTAAATCACTGGGCTGAAAATTACTGAGCTGACGCCGCCTTGATATCGCGTCGCAATTCCGGCGGGAGCGCGAACATCAATGTTTCTTCAGCGGTTCGCACTTCTTCACAGTCATTGAAACCGTGCTCGGCCAACCACTGGAGTACTTCATTTACGAGAAGTTCCGGTACCGATGCTCCACTTGTTACACCGACAGTTGAAGCGCCTTCAAGCCATTCGATTTCCAATTCACGGTAACTGTCAACGCGGTAGGAAGACTTCGCACCCGCATCCAGTGCAACCTCAACGAGTCGAACTGAGTTTGAGGAGTTACCAGAACCAACCACAATGACCAGATCACACTGCCCCGACATTGCTTTCACCGCGGTTTGACGATTTTGGGTTGCGTAACAAATATCATCACTTGGCGGACTCGCCATTTCTGGGAATCGCTCCTTGAGAACATCGACGGTTTGAATTGTTTCGTCAACCGACAGTGTCGTCTGGGAAAGCCAAATGAGTTTTTCCGGGTTATTCACTTCCAAATTACGTGCTTCTTCTGGGTTCTGCACCAAAGTAATTGAATTGGGGGCCTCCCCCATCGTTCCTTCGACTTCTTCATGGCCAGCGTGACCAATCAGGATAATGTCTAAACCCTCATTTGAGAAACGTCTTGCTTCAGCATGCACCTTAGTTACCAACGGGCAGGTTGCATCAATGGTCTTGAGTGAGCGTTCGGCAGCTTCAGCGTGCACACTCGGGGCAACTCCGTGGGCGGAGAAAATAACTGTCGAACCCTCGGGAACAACATCAAGTTCCTCCACAAAAATAACGCCGCGCTCCTGCAGGGACTCAACGACGTACTTGTTATGAACAATCTCTTTGCGAACATACAGCGGCGCACCATATAGGTCCAGCGCCTTCTCAACGGTGAGTATGGCGCGATCAACTCCCGCGCAATACCCACGGGGGGCCGCCAAAAGAACTTTTTTTGTCGAAGCCATACCTCTATCGTAGGCCCTTAACTTAGACAGAGCCGCTTTCCCCGCCTAGGCTGCGCAGGTGGCCTTAGAGACTTCGGAGCAATCACCCGCATCAGTGCGCGTGATCTCACAGTTACTCACGGACTACATCAATCGGTTGAGCTCCATTTGGATTGAAGGACAGGTCGCGCAGTATCGGGTACGACCGGGTGCCAGCGTGCAGTTCCTCACACTCCGTGACACGGATGCGCAATTTTCACTAAAAGTCATGGTGAACTCGGGACTTATCGGCGCAATGGACCCGCCGTTGGCCGAGGGACAACGAATCATTATTTATGGTCGGTGTGATTTTTGGGCCAAGCAAGGGTCACTACAAATAGTCGCCCGTGAGATTCGAGCTGTCGGACTTGGGGAATTGCTGGCTCAACTAGCCGCACTGAAAGAGAAACTGGCCGCCGAAGGGCTTTTTTTACCTGAACGAAAAAAACTACTGCCTTTCCTACCAAAACGAATAGGGCTGATCACCGGGCGTCAAAGCGATGCAATGCATGACGTTCTCACAATCACGAAGGATCGATGGCCTGGCGCAGACTTCGAAATTCGAGAAGTCGCCGTGCAGGGAGTCAGTGCCGTCGGCGAAGTTACTGCCGCGCTTAAGGAACTAGATCTTCTCAAACTTGATGTGATCGTGATCGCTCGAGGAGGTGGCAGCATGGAAGACTTGCTGCCATTCAGTAATGAAGCATTAGTCCGAGCCGTTAGTTTGGCAACTACGCCAATCGTTAGCGCAATTGGACATGAGCAGGACACCCCCCTCTTGGATTTTGTTGCAGACCTGCGAGCCTCAACACCCACCGATGCAGCAAAACGAATAGTTCCCTCCGTTATTGAAGAGCGCAAAAATGTTGCTGATCTTCGTGCACGAAACAGACGCTCAATTTCCAATGCCTTGGACATGAACCGCCTTAGGCTGAATGAAGTGCGCAATCGAATGACGCAACGATTAATGTATTTAGTTGACGCCGAATTGACCACCGTCAAACACCTTCGTGCCCAAATTCGTGCACTTTCCCCTGCCGCAACCCTTGAACGTGGCTACGCAATTGTTTCTGACCATTCCGGAAAGATTGTTCGTGACGAATCCCAAGTCGCGGCTGGTGAAGAAGTCCTAATTCGAGTGAACATTGGTGAATTTTTTGCACACCGAACTAAGTCCAACAAGTAAGGAATCCCGATGGCGAAAAGCGAAGAGCCTGGATACGAGCAGGCACGAGATGAATTGGCAAGTATCGCCTCGCAACTTGAGCGCGGCGGGCAAAGCCTAGAAGAGTCCCTTGCGCTTTGGGAAAAAGGTGAAGTGTTGGCTCAAATATGTGAGAAATGGTTAAACGCGGCTAGCGAACGGATTAATCCCGATCAGGACTCGTAGTAAGTGAATTAACAGCGGCCTCAAGTTCGGGCAATGTGACTGTTCCACTAACTACCGTCGTTACCTCGGGCGTCACATTAACTAACGCCCGCGAATCCGGACCCTCAAAAACCAACCAATTCTCGTTTGAAATTGACTTCTCACCCTCCCCAAAAACACCAATGAGTTCATTTTTCAGAAACTCCTCATTTGATGCCGATGATTGCGTGATCTCTATGTATTCGTCGTCGGCTGTCACGTAACCCACGTGCCAGACGGGAGCCTCCCGTGAATATTGCGTGGGCTCCCAACGAACGCTGGTTGCCCGCAACCCCTCAATGTCAGGAACTACAACGGGAAAGTCAGCCTGCGCGCTGGCAAGTGAGAATTGTGGCAAAGGATCAACTTCCCGGACCGGATCAGGGTTGGGCCGCCAGGTCAACAACATGATTAATCCAATTACCCCAAGGACTACTGCGAGCGAGCGCACCATGTCTCCCACGGTTTGACGCATCCTCGCATTGCGGGCTCCCGTTGGAACTGGCGTACTCACCCCCCAATAATGGATCATCAGTCACGTTCTGGCTCACTCAACACCGCTACGCTGCGTACATGAGCGGAGATCAAGCACAGTCTGCAGCTGTTCCGGAACGAAATCTGGCCCTTGAATTAGTACGCGCTACCGAGGCTGCCGCCATGGCCGCCGCCCGTTGGGTGGGTCGAGGGGACAAAAACGGAGCTGACGGAGCTGCCGTCAACGCCATGCGCACCATTGTCAGCGGAGTCTGTATGAACGGAATCGTGGTCATTGGGGAGGGCGAGAAAGATGAAGCCCCCATGCTGTTCAACGGTGAACAGATTGGTGACGGAAGCGGACCAGCAGCAGATGTCGCCGTAGACCCCATTGATGGCACAACCCTGGCAGCCAAAGGCATGCCGAATGCAATTTCCGTTATTGCGGTCGCCGAACGTGGAACCATGTTTGACCCAAGTGCTGTTTTTTATATGAAAAAGCTGGTTGTTGGGCCTGAAGCCGCTGGGTCAATTGACATTGAAGCCCCGACCGCGTGGAACCTGCAACAGATTGCGAAAGCAAAAGGTGAATCAGTTTCCCAATTAACCGTGTGCGTCCTGGATCGACCGCGCCACGACGAACTAGTCCGTGAAATTAGAGAAGCCGGCGCCCGAATCAAATTCATCGTCGACGGGGACGTCGCCGGGGCCGTGATGGCCGCTCGACCCAACACCGGCATCGACGTGCTGATGGGGATTGGCGGAACACCCGAAGGAATTATTGCCGCGTGCGCAATGACCGCCCTTGGTGGCGAAATCCAAGCACAACTGTGGCCAACCACTGATCAGGAACGAGATAAGGCACTCAATGCTGGCCATGATCTCAATCAAATACTTGGTACCCGCGATCTGGTCACAGGTGACAATAACTTTTTCTGCGCAACCGGCATCACAGACGGTGAACTCTTGGAAGGTGTTCGTTACAGCCCACAGGGTCCAACAACCAACTCAATTGTGATGCGGAGCAAGAGTAAGACAATCCGATTGATAAAAAGTGAACACCATTACGCGCCTGATTCACAGTACTCAACAGTGGCTCTACCCGACAATTTCTGATCGACCCCATCAGCTTGACATGTTCATAACGGGCTGGTGAAAATGGCAACGGCAACGCCGGCCTAGGGTATTCCCGTGAGCGAATTCCTCTACACCGACCAACTGCCCCTTGGTACTGACGAAACCCAGTATCGCCTGCTGACAACGGAGGGCGTGAGTGTTGAACAACAGGGTGACCTTGAGTTTCTGCGGGTTGACTCCAGTGCGCTAACCGCATTGACTTTCGCCGCGATGCGGGACATTTCGCACCTGCTGCGCAGCGATCACTTGGCGCAACTTAAAAAGATTCTTGATGACCCAGAGGCCAGTCCCAATGACCGTTTTGTCGCCCTCGACCTGCTCAAGAACGCGAATATTGCGGCTGGTGGGATTTTGCCCATGTGCCAAGACACGGGCACCGCAATCATCATGGGCAAGCGGGGGCAATTCGTACTCACTGCCGGCCAGGACAGTGAAGATATTTCCCGTGGCGTATTTGATGCTTTCGCCCAACTCAACCTGCGCTATTCGCAACTTTCACCTCTGAGCATGTGGGAGGAGCGCAATACCGGAACGAATCTGCCCGCCCAAATTGAGATCTACTCCGATCCCCACAAAAACCAGTCCTACGAATTCCTATTCATGGCGAAGGGTGGTGGAAGTGCAAACAAAAGTTTCCTCTATCAAGAAACTGCCGCCCTACTTAATCCCACCAAATTTGCTTCTTTTCTTGACGAGAAACTTCGCTCAATTGGAACGGCCGCCTGCCCGCCGTATCATCTTGCAATAGTCATTGGTGGAACCAGCGCGGAATACGCGCTGAAGACCGCGAAGTTGGCCTCAGCACATTACCTTGATGGCCTCCCAGTCCACGGCTCACCCGATGGTCGCGGATACCGAGACTTAGAGATGGAACATGAGGTATTCCTGCAGACCCAAGAATTTGGAATTGGCGCCCAATTCGGAGGCAAGTATTTCTGCCACGATGTCCGCGTTATTCGGTTGCCACGCCATGGAGCTTCTTGCCCGGTCGCAATTGCCGTTTCCTGTTCGGCGGACCGCCAGGCCAAGGCGAAAATTACTCCTGAAGGGGTGTTCCTCGAGCAACTTGAGACGGAACCTGCGCATTACCTACCCGAGGTTGAAGACACGCATCTTGATAGCACCACGGTGCACATCAATCTCAATGCACCAATGAGTGAGGTCCGCGACCAATTAAGCAAACTTCCCATTCGCACGCGCGTTTCACTCACAGGTTCACTCGTTGTTGCCCGCGACCTTGCGCACGCGCGGATCAAAGCAATGCTGGATCGTGGCGAAGCGATACCCGACTATTTGAAGGATTACGCGGTCTACTACGCCGGTCCGGCAAAAACACCGGTTGGCATGGCTTCTGGTTCATTTGGTCCAACGACTGCGGGTCGAATGGATTCGTATGTTGATCAATTCCAGAAGGCTGGCGGTTCCATGGTCATGTTGGCCAAAGGAAATCGTAGTGATGCAGTCACCCGCGCGTGCAAAGAAAATGGGGGTTTCTATCTCGGTTCAATCGGTGGGCCTGCAGCAAGGCTGGCTCAAGACAATATTAAGAAAGTTGAAGTGCTCGACTTTCCTGAATTAGGCATGGAAGCTGTCTGGAAGATCGACGTTGTTGACTTCCCAGCATTTGTAGTCGTAGATGACAAAGGTAATGATTTCTTTGCCGAGACGCTAAGGCCAATCGCGACAAACATTCCCATCGGTCCACCAAAATAGTAAGTAAACGACTAAAAGCAACGTCCTTGTCCAGCTCGCCAGTGATTCTTGCCCTTACCTTCATTCCAGACGGTCCAAAAAGCTCGATCCTGCCAGTAGCGATTCCATTTGTTCATCGGTGTTTTCCGCAACTTTTTGACGAGGTCGACACCAGCCTCGCCCATTTCTTTCCTCACTTCAGGCTGCATCATCCAGGTCACACCTCGAGTAAGAGCCTTCGAGAATTGGTAGGCGCCCTGGTAATAGCCGCCGGCCTTGTAGTGATGGTGGGATTCAATTTTCGATAAACATTTCCGCATGTTTTCGCGATTCGGCATGTACCACTTGCCTTGATAAAGACTTACTTCATAACCGATCAAATCACGCGATTCAGGGGAACCAAATGCGTGAGCCGTCTCCACTGCGATGCGCACCTGTCGACTGACTGTTTCGCCCGCACTTGGATCGTTGCCTTCATCTCCTACCGGAATTGCTGGATCTGCCTCAACGGCAACTGACTGCTCAGAGGCGTCCGGCCCTGAAGGCACTGAAGGTACTGGGTCGTCCGCGAAGGCTGTTCCCGCAGGAAACGCCAAGGCCAGGACAAGTGCCCCAACCCCTGCGTTCCTGCCCAACCGCGCGAATTTGCTCACAAGTACCTTCCATGGAATAAACAAACAGGTACCACCGTGGCGCAAAAACTGACATTTGTCACCCTGAAATAGTGTGTTGCGGCCCACTTTTTGGGACCAAGGTCGGAAATTCCCCGACTTCTTAGGGGAAATGCCCAGACTATGACTATGACCTATGTCACATTAAGGATTTGGGTAGTCCTCTAGTAGTTCGGTGACAAGGGCTGCGATTTCCGACCGTTCGCTCCGGGTCAAGGTGACATGGGCAAAAAGTGGATGGCCTTTTAGTTTCTCAACCACCGCCACAATCCCGTCAAATCGGCCAACTCGTAAATTGTCACGTTGGGCAATGTCATGGGTCAAAACAACCCGTGAGTCTTTGCCAATCCGGGAGAGCACCGTGAGCAGCACATTGCGCTCGAGTGATTGAGCTTCCTCCACAATTACAAAAGCATCATGCAAACTGCGGCCACGGATATGCGTCAATGGCAAAACCTCAAGCATCCCCCGATCGACTATCTCGTCAATAACATTTGAGGAAGTCATTGCGCCTAACGTGTCGAAAACTGCCTGCCCCCAAGGATTCATTTTCTCCGACTCGGACCCGGGAAGGTATCCAAGTTCCTGCCCACCCACCGCGTATAGGGGGCGAAATACGATTACTTTTTTGTGGGCTTGACGCTCCATAACCGATTCCAAGCCAGCACACAATGCAAGCGCGCTCTTTCCCGTGCCCGCACGACCGCCAAGGGAAACAATTCCCACCCCTGGGTCAAGCAATATGTCCAGCGCTACCCGCTGTTCAGCGCTGCGCCCGCGAATACCGAAAGCTTCTCGATCCCCTCGAACAAGTTTTAGGGTTTTGTCGGCACTCACCCGTGCCAATGCGCTGCCCCTGTCGGAGAGAAGCACCAAACCACAATGGCACGGGTGGTCAAATGCAATATCGTGCTCCAGTACTCCTTGCTCAAAAAGTTCATCTAACTCATGATTCGCGACTTCGACTTCCGCCATTCCCGTGTACCCGGATTCGAAAACCAATTCGGCCTTGTATTCCTCCGCGGCGATTCCAACCGCACTCGCCTTAACCCGCATAGGTAGGTCCTTGCTCACTAGGACAACGTCGAGCCCCTCGAGACTTAGATTTTTTGCTAGGGCCAAAATTCGAGTGTCATTGTCCCCGAGGCGAAGACCACTTGGCAGAACCTCAACGTTGGAGTGGTTCAATTCAATTCGAACACTTCCCCCATGATCGCCAATCGATAACGGTGCATCAAGTCGACCGTGCTCAATTCGAAAGTCGTCAAGGAGACGAAGAGCATTGCGGGCGAAATAGCCCAACTCCGGATGACTGCGTTTTCCTTCAAGCTCAGTGACCACAACAATGGGAATCACCACATCATGTTCATCGAATCTAAATATTGCCTTCGGGTCCGAGAGTAAAACTGAAGTATCGATTACATATGTTCTGCGGGCTGAGGTCGGATTGGGCACGCGATGGGCTCCTGTCTGCCCAGTTGGCTTTCGGGAGCCGGATGGGCCTGCGAATTCTCTAACGCTAAGCCTGACTTCCGTTATTCATTTGTCGACACGCCGCGTCAATAAGTCAACAAAGCGAACAATAAGTGCACGGCTGGCATTAGGCCCTGAATCGATTCATGACTCTACGGCCAGGGCTAGTCAAGTGCCGTAACGACGATTCCGTTCGGCATAGGCGCGCACCGCGCGCAAGAAATCAATGCGACGGAAGTCTGGCCAGAATGCCTCACAGAAATAGAACTCAGAATGAGCACTCTGCCACAGCAAAAACCCCGAAAGCCTCTGCTCACCGGAGGTGCGAATGACAAGGTCAGGGTCTGGCTGACCTTTTGTGTACAGGTGCTCAGCGATGTGGTCGACGTCAATGAGCTGTGCGAGTTCGTCAAGGCTTGTTCCTTGGTTCGCATGATCAGCGAGCAGCGATCGCACCGCGTCAACGACTTCGCGGCGACCGCCGTAACCAACGGCCACATTGACCAGTGATCCGTCAATGTCCGCTGTAGCCTCAGCACTTTCTTTCAATAAATTGGCCGTGTGAGCCGGGAGTAGATCGAGTGCCCCTACCGGGTGGATCCGCCAGCGTCCCTCCGTGACCAGATTGCTCACCGTTGACTCAATGATTGTCATGAGTTTTTCCAGTTCAACTTCAGGGCGGCTCAAATTATCGGTGGACAATAGCCACAGCGTGACAACTTCAACGCCAGATTCATCGCACCAACCTAGAAAGTCAACTATTTTCGCCGCACCGGCCTCATGGCCCTGGGCCGAGGTTGACCCCTGGGCTGTAGCCCACCGGCGGTTGCCATCAAGGATCACACCAACGTGGCGAGGCATCCGATCTGAGGGGATTTGGGCCGCAAGGTTGCGTTCATAGACGCCGTAGACAAGATCTTTGAGACCCACCAACACCCCTTCCTTTCCATGATTGCGAAATGACATGATCGCGAAATAAGCCGAGTTAGACCTCCTAGGTTACTCCTCGACAGATATTACGTGGTCATGATGCGACCCAAGATTCAAAAATTTGGCAAGTTCCCGGGGACTACTTGTCGGCATTTCACAGACAGTGAATCTGCACACCTGAGCGTGATCCTCGATCCCCTCGGACCAGCGAACTTCTGGGGACAGGGGTGATAACAACGCTATCCGCGCCAATTGCGCACTCGCCGGTCCACTGACCTCAACCTCCCAGGGACCTTCCACCAATGACCACAGGGCCACGAGTCCCCAGCCCACCGACCTCGGAGCACTCATTGCGAAATTCGGAACAACCCCTAAAGCGAGTTCAGCTCGTGTTCGCAGTTGCAAATAATCACTGGGAGCCAGTGCACTGAATCGAACAAGGAGATTAGCCATTGCTAGCCAACCGGATGGTTCCGCATTGTCGGCAAACTCACGCGGCCTGCGAATCAACTTCTCGGCGTTAATCGAAGTATCGAAGAATCCACCCTCGCCGTCGTCGAATGCCTCCAGTGCAGTGTCCAATAGTGTTCGAGCCAGTAATAGCCATTCAGACTCTCCGGTGACTTCATACAGTGTCAACAGACCCTCTGACATATTTGCGTAGTCATCTAGGACTCCTGAATTACTTCCGGGAACACCATTACGCGAGGTACGCGACATGCTGCGAGCAGCCTCTCCCGCTCCAAAGTGAACACCGATCACGCAATCTGCGGCCGCCTCTGCAGCTTCAATCCACTGCGGTTCACCAAAAATCGATCCGGCTTCGGCTAGTGCCGAGATGGCCAATCCATTCCAAGACGCCACAACTTTATCGTCTTGCCCTGGTCGAATCCTGCTGCTTCGGGCTGCGAGCAACTGCGTTCGGAAATTGGACCATAAATCGGGATCTTGAGGGTCAGCTAGCAACTGCAATGTTGAGTTGCCGTGCTCAAAAGTTCCCGACGGCGTTACTTCAAACATTTCACAGGCGGCATCTGCGAATTCCGCACCAACAGCCTCGGCAACTTCACCCGGTGTCCATGCATAAAACTTTCCCTCGACGCCTTCACTGTCGGCATCTAATGCCGAGGCAAATGCACCCTGTGGTGTTCGCATTTCCCGCAAAAGGAAATTAATGCTTTCACGAACGACCCTTTCCGCAAGTGGATGACCGCTAAGCCGCCACCAGTGCGCGTACACCCGAATCAGTAACGCATTGTCGTACAACATTTTTTCGAAGTGCGGTACCACCCAAGCTTCATCAACGCTGTACCTCGCAAAACCACCCCCGATTTGGTCATAGATTCCACCACGAGCCATCGCCTCAAGTGTTGTAGATGCCATATGTTCGGCCCTTTCACCCACCTGAGTGTCTAAGGTCATGCGTAACAAAAACTCGAGGACCATTGACGGTGGAAATTTTGGAGCACGACCAAAACCGGCATTCTCTCGATCAAATGACTGATGCAAACTGTTTACCGCACCACGCAGGTATTCCATATTTTGTTCTTTGTTGAGAGTTGAAATATCTGTTGATTCGAACCCTTCACTTCGACTTTCCAGTGCCGCAATTATTCGTTCACCTGCTTGCAAAATATCCGGTTTGCGTTGCACCCAGGTGTCTGAAATTGATCGAATTAATTGATCAAAACTTGGCATCCCATGGTGCGGCGTTGGTGGGAAATAAGTCCCCGTGTAGAACGGACGGCCGTCATGGTCAAGGAAAACCGACATAGGCCAGCCTCCATGCCCGGTCATAGCGACCGTGGCTTCCATGTAGATCGAATCAATGTCAGGACGCTCTTCGCGGTCGACTTTGATACTCACGAAATTCCGGTTGAGAAATTCGGCAACGTCCGGATCCTCAAATGACTCATGGGCCATTACGTGACACCAGTGGCAGGCTGAATAACCGATGCTCAGGAAAATCGGCACGTCACGTACGCGTGCCTCTTCAAATGATTCCTGTGTCCATTCCCACCAATCAACTGGGTTTTCTGCATGCTGCAACAGGTACGGCGATGTAGATTGCTCAAGTCGATTCACGTGTTGCAGCGTAACTGAATTAACAAGAATGGGATGTGCAAGGATAGGGAACTAAAGGAGTTCATGTGTTTGAAGGTGCGAAAAAGGAATACGATCAAGCAATTGATCGCAATGCCACCTTGGGTGATTTAGCCAATCAAAAGAGTATTTCTTCGGGCTGGCGTCCCTCACGTGCCATTATCTCAGTAATAATTTTGGTTGCAGCCGCTATTGCAGTAGCAGTATTGATTATTCTTTAGCAAATCCTTTTTTCAAAACATCCATTGCACCTGTCAATTCACTGGGAATAATCCACATTTTATTTGCATCACCCTGCGCCATCACTGGAAGTGTTTCAAGGTAACGGTGAGCAAGGGCAGCCGAACTCGGGTTAACTTCGTGGATCGCGCTGTAAACCTTCTCCAGTGCCACGGCTTCACCTTCTGCCCGAAGAATTAGTGCCTCCGCGTCGGCACTGGCTCGAACGACCTCGGACTGAGCAAACCCTTCCGCCATAAGAATCGCACTCTGCTTTTCTCCCTCAGCGGTCAGAATCGAACTTTGTTTTTGACCCTCTGCGATCAAAATAGTGGCTCTACGCTCACGTTCCGCCTTGAGTTGCTTCTCCATGGATTCCTGCACGGACTTTGGTGGGTCAATAGCCTTAAGTTCTACTCGATTAACCCGAATCCCCCATTTACCGGTTGCTTCGTCTAATACTCCACGCAACTGTCCATTGATCGAATCTCGGGATGTCAGGGTTTGTTCGAGATCCATGGAACCGATCACGTTGCGCAGGGTCGTTACCGTCAATTGTTCAATTCCCAGAATGAAACTAGATATTTCATAAGTCGCTGCCTTTGGGTCAGTGACCTGGAAATAAACAACCGTGTCGATAGAAACAACCAGATTGTCTTCTGTGATCACGGGCTGTGGCGGGAATGATGCAACCTGCTCCCGCATGTCAACGCGCTCGCGAATCCGATCGACGAAGGGAATAAGAACGGTCAGCCCCGGTGTGAGAGTTCGCTGGAAACGACCAAGTCGCTCAACAACCGCTGTACTCGCTTGATTGACAATCACAATAGTTCGCGACAGCATGAGTAGCAAAACCGCGAGCACCGCAACAACACCGGCAATAACTCCAACAAAGTCCATGACAACTCCTAATTTTTAGTCGAGCGGGAAAATCAACGCTGTTGCGCCGTCAATACGTGAAATAGCAACCCGGACATTGGGCTCTATTGGATCAAAGGTGAGGTCAGGGTCAAGGCGGGCACTCCACGTTTCCCCCTTGAGTTTCACCTGACCTTCATGAAGTGTGACATTCATAAGTGTTAACGCCTCAGCTCCGACGAGTGCATCAACTCCCGTGCGAGTGCCGATCGGAACTCTGGCAAACCGTTTCAGCGCAAGGGGACGAATAACAATGATGCCAAATAATGTAATGCCGGCGCTCACGAGAACTTGGGCAACCACGGGAGCTCCTACTGCGGCGGTCGCGAGTCCGCCGGCTGCGCCAACGGCAAATAACCCGAAGTAAAACGTGGTCGTAGCGAACTCGAGGCCCAGTGCAATACCGGCCGTTAGTCCCCAAAACCACAACATGATTCCACTGTAATACCGAATTGAAGCTTTGGCACGGGTAAAAAGGGCGTAAGACTGATCATCTAATCTTTTTATATGCAGCCAGATTTCCAGGGTCCAGTGCACTCCAGTTGGTTACCCGTTTTCGAGGGCCTGTCAGCTGAAATATCGGCCGTGCGTGGATTTCTTAAGGCAGAGACCATCGCTGGGCGCAAATGGTTACCGGAGCCCTCTCAAGTCTTGCGAGCATTTACCCACCCCTTAGATCGGGTGAAAGTTGTCATTATTGGACAGGATCCCTATCCAACCCCTGGCCACAGCGTTGGTCTCGCCTTTTCTGTTGCCCCTGGGGTCGATCCCCCCCGTAGTCTGGTGAATATTTATAGGGAGTTGCAGTCTGATCTTGGTGTTGATCCCCCTTCACATGGTGACCTCAATCCCTGGGCCGAACAGGGCGTGTTGTTGTTAAACACGGTATTGACCGTGCGCAGCGGCGCCAGTGGCAGTCATCGGGGTCACGGTTGGGAGCAGATCACACGTGCTGTAGTCGCAGCACTGACAAATCGACCGGAAGGGGCACCCGTGGCGATTCTTTGGGGAAAAGATGCTCAGGCTTATGGCAGCGGATTCGATCCGCGATTTGTAATCACAAGCCCACATCCCAGCCCACTCTCGGCACGGCGTGGATTTTTTGGAAGCAGGCCGTTCAGCCACACAAATGAATTACTTCAGCAACAAGGTCTGACCCCTATTGATTGGGAACTTGCTTAACGGTCTTCTTAGTGGCTTTATCAGGTAGAGACGCGACATACCGGTGCATAACAAAGTCCGCGTAGAAAGATGCAAAGGGAATCGTTCCTGCGAGCAGCAAAGCCAGAGTTTTAAGGATCGGGAATCGCAAGAGGAATGCCAGATTTATGGCAGCAATCAAATATGCAAAATACAACCAGCCGTGAGCGATCCACAGAATGCTGTACAGAAGTGGCTTGCCGCCCTCAGCCCCGTAATTCAGGAAGAGGTATCCGTAAAGCGCCCATACGGAGGCAAAAGCCAGAACGACTCCCGTAACCCACGCCATGATCCGAAATGCGAGCAACGCTGTCGGGATTTTGTTCATAGCGGCAGCCTACGTTCACACCAATTCGTGGGCGAACGGTGGCATAGCGCCCGCTCGCTGGCATGTCATTCCGGCCACCTTCACACCAAAATCGACAGCTGCGCGAACCGAGTTTTCATCTTGTAATTGGCTTCGATTCCAGTTGTGGCTATCCCAATAAGTGAGGAAACCACCGCTGAAGGAGTCGCCAGCCCCCACGGTGTCGACAACTTGGACTTCAGGGACGTCAACGTGGAATTCCTCATTTTTTGTGGATACGTGCACACCGCGTGAGCCATCGGTAAACAGAACAACGGCCTGCGAGCGGCGACAAATATCTCTTACGGCCGCTTGATTGCTCAGATCTGGGAACATGTAGTCGAGATCATCACCACTGAACTTGATTACATCAGCGCGATTGAGAGCGGCGTTAAAAGTTTCCCAAAATTGCGAAGGGTCTTGCATCACGCTCGGACGGGCATTCGGGTCGATCATTAATAATTGATTTTCCCCCATTGCAGCGACCACGGAACGTGTCGCTTGTGACAGTGGTTCAAAAACAAATGCAAGAGTCCCAACATGGATCGCAGTAGCTTTCGCGTCCAATGCTTCCAGCGCAATTTCGGGCGTAACCGAAAGTGACGAAGTTCCATCGATGAGAAATCGGTAGGTGGCCGCTCCGTCATCATCTAATGAAGCAATTGCCAAGGTTGTTGAGGCAGCACAATCATGTTCAATTGCAATTTTTACACCGTCACTCTCAAGCAATCGACGGATTCGCTTCCCCAATGCGTCTTGGGAAATCCCACCAATGAAAGAAACCTCGGTACCCAGACGCGCAATCGTGCGCGCAGTATTGACCGGACCGCCTCCCACAACGGAATCAATCTCTCCTGAAGGAGAGACAATAATGTCGATCAGCGCTTCTCCCATGACTTGAATCATGTACGCAACTTACTGCCAATGACCAGCCACCGAATGTAAATCGTGATAGCAAAGAGAGCAAAAACCCACCACTGGATCGCGTAGAAGAAGTTCTGCAATGGAAAAGCAACATCCGCCGTCGAGATTGTGGGAGGGACGCTCTCTGGTGAATCAGCCTCCAATGGCGACTGGGATTGCATAACGATGTATCCGTCAAGTAAGGGCGTATTCCATAGTGCTGACAGTTGCCGTGAATCTATGGTCACAATCTCGCTACCCCGTTCACCTGTGGCGTTGTAAAAAGTATCACTGGGTTGCAAGACACCCTCGATACTGACCGTTCCCTCAGGGGTTGCGAACGACTGTCCCTGCGGAACCCAGCCACGCACAACTGCAATTGACTGACCCGTTTCGATCTCCAAGGCTGAAACAATCCAATCCCCTGCAATCGATTCCCGTGAGAGTCTGCTTCCGATTCGGACTTGGTCTGTATCGATGAAGGACCCGGACGCCGTCACGGCTCTCCCGTAGTCCTCTGGCTTCAACGGTTGATCAATTTCACTGACTGGAACCGCTGCCATTGACGCTGCTCTTTCAGCGTCCAAAATGTCCTGGGTACGGTCCCACTGCCATTTACCGAGAAAGAAGAAAAGTACACACACCGCAATCAGCGAAAGGAGCGCGAAAATAGATGCAGGTGTTTTAGCTCGCGTCCAGAAGTTACTGCTTGGCGGCATCGGGATCTTGCTCGGCACTCTCTTCCATTTGCGCTATCGCATTTTTTTCCTGCTCAATTCGAACTTCACTGCGTCCACGAGGGAGATCCGGATCAATCCGTTTCATTTGACGATTCATGTTGAGCCACAACAAAACTAGGGCAATTCCGACAAGCAACACAAAGAATCCTGCAACAGGGCCGGCCCCTGCAATGGTTTCGCTGAGATTAGATTCATTGTTCATAATGGTTCCACTCTAATCCGTTGTTGACTTTCTAGCGCAGGCCGGCAAAAAGGTCACTCTCAGGCAGTGTCCGGCGATACTTAAACTTCAGGAGTTTGCGTCATTGAAATCTATTGGGCGAACGAGGCACACCCAGGCAGTCTCGAAATTGGAACTTGACCATGGAAACTCCGAGCACTCGGGAGCGGGGGATCTAAATGACCTGTTGAGGTCCTCATAATAGGCCAGCAAACTCTCAAGACTTTCTGCGTATAAGGCAATAACCGACGGACGGATGACCTCCAGTCGTTCCAGATCGTTTGTGTTGGGAAGAGAGTCGTTCGACAAAGAATTCGGCCCTGCAAGTTGGAAACTTGCCATTGAAAGTGGTCCAAAGTCCCGCACCTGCGGGTTCATTTTGACCCACGTCATGATTCGATCTGAACTAGTGGTTCTTTCGAGAATCCACTTTTCAGCCTGATAGGAGCTTCGAACCATCTCTTCCACTGGATTAGCTGCGAATGCATTCGAGTAATGAATCGTTTCAGATGGCCAATAGGCCTCTCTGGAGTTTTGCGCTATTTGCCCCGATACGAAAAGCACGCCAACGACAATCAGTCCCAATTGGCTTCCTTTCGAGCCGCTAATAATTGGTTTTCCTTCAGCAGCAATTAATGTCCCAAAGCAGGTAACTGTGATGGAGATCAATATGAGTACGGCTGTGAAGGAGGAATCAAATGCGGTATGCCCCACGATGATCATGAGAAAAAAAGCAATCGTGATGATGAGGATTGAAGCCAGATTTATTGAAACTTTACGAATCAGTGGTGCACTCATGAGTAACAAACTGAGCATCGCTCCTGGCCATAACAGGATTTGATAATAGGAAAATTCAAGGAATGGCCCTTGAGATACATAGGTAGTAATAAATGCAATAGCCAATGGGGTCCCTACGAGGGCCAGTGGGACAAGATCGCGACATTTCGAAGTGGCAAATCGCACGATGCTTAACACAAGAATGCTCATGGGAAGGATCATTGAGGGGTCTCTAAAGATGAACCAGGCATCACTCGTGTAATCCGATTGATTTAGCGCGCTCGTGTAAAGTCTCACCGTGCCTAGCCAGTCCTCTCGCGGAAACATCAGATTCGAGACCAGCTCGATAATCAGAAAACCTCCCGCAGAGCCCAGAATAAAACCGATGAAGAGATAGGGCAATTGGGAATTGAGAGAGATAACTTTTCTTGCGAGAAGAACCGAGATAACGGTGGCCACAGCAATTGCTCCCGCATACAAATTATTGGCAACGATCGCAATGACAAGCAAGCCCAATACTGATCCTTGAACAGCACCCGCAAGTCTTTCTTTTGGCAAAAAGGTGAGGGAGAATGAAAGAATTCCGAATATCAAAGCGACTGAGGTTCCAGCCGGATACGGATCCGCCAGGGAAAACAAAATTGCCGAGTTCAAGGAAATGAATAAAGTCAAAGCAGCCGACTGCCATGAGCGAAGGCTCCACTTTTTGCCCAGCCTCAGCACGCTGTAACTCACTGTCAGCAACAGGATGAATCGCCATAAAGAAAAAGCGATCCATGGACCCAACACCTGAGTGAGTAGGTAGAGCGGAGCGATTGTCGTCAGTCGAGTCCAAAAGTATGCGGGTGCAATTGACCTGTCTGTAACGTCACTTCCAAAAAATGACAAAGTTGCATAAAACTCTGAATCCGATGTGTTCAAGCCGGCCCACGGTTGAGTTATCAATGCGACAAGTAACGCTATAGCTGCAGCAGTTACTGTATTGCTCCGAAGAAGTCTCTGCGTCACTTCGGATTGTCCAAGGCGATTGCCAATCATCTATGCTCGAGACTAAGACGCACATCCAATTTAGTTTCAAAGAGCCGACCTGCATCTACTTGCAACCCGCCAGTGAAACAATTCCCTACGTTGTGCAAAAGCTTTACCCCCTCGGTTGTCCTGCTTGCAAACTTGAGACACACAAACAGAGCCTCCCTCTCGACAAAACTTTCTCGAACCTAATCTAGGCGTCAGGGTGACTTCAAGCCAGTCGATTTTGCCAATTAACCTTTCTATGTCGGACAAGAGCCAGACCCTGCAATGCATGAATCAAATCCGTTGTTGACTTTCTAGCGCAGGCCGGCAAAAAGGTCACTCTCAGGCAGTGT
>JAFMHB010000018.1:0-12300 GCA_017854795.1 Candidatus Nanopelagicales bacterium | reverse complement strand
ATCCGTTGTTGACTTTCTAGCGCAGGCCGGCAAAAAGGTCACTCTCAGGCAGTGTTGTCGGCACCAAACTGGAGGCTAATTGAAATTCCTCTGTGGGCCAGGCGCTCTGCTGCAATTGCGTTGACACCAGAAACCAACGGCCATCCGGTTCAATCTGCGTTGCGTGGGCTTTGAGCGCAGCATCCCTGATGGGAAAGTACGTTGCACATTCCACACTAGTCGTAATTCTCTCTACATCCTCGGGTTTGTCTTCCCAATTTTCCAACCACTCAACATAGGGAGATTCGATTTCCTGTTCCAGTAAAAGGTTGTGCAAGGCCAGGACCCGCGCCTTATGGAACTGCTGGTTGTAATAGACCTTTTGCACCTGGTGCGCGGATCCGAACTCCTGGTGCATGAGTGGATCTGCGGCGGCGGTGATCGCGGCCATCGTGATCACATGGGTTTGAATGTGATCGGGATGTGGGTATCCGCCGTTTTCGTCATATGTTGTGACAACCTGTGGACGGAACTCGCGGATCAGTTTCACAAGTGGCGGCACACTTACCTCGAGTGGGACAAGTGCAAATGCGTCCTCGGGTAGTGGTTCACCTTCAGTAAAACCCGAATCCATGAAACCGAGCCACTCATGTCGCACCCCGAGAATTCTTGCGGCCTCGGCCATTTCCATTTGACGCACTTCATGGATCCCATGTAGGTCGACCAACTCTTGCGCTTGCGCATTGAGGACGTCACCTCGCTCACCACCGGTACACGAGACGACCATTACCTCGATGCCTTCGTCCACGTATTTCGCGGTCGTGGCCGCACCCTTACTCGATTCGTCATCGGGGTGGGCGTGAATCGCCATTAGTCGCAAAGGTTCACCGGTTGTTGTATTTGGCACGGAGGCATCCTCTCACTAACTCTCGTGAGCCTCGTTAGTCTGGGCAGGTGTCAAGCCCCTTTCGCAAAGATCAACTCAGCCCAGAAATGCAGGAACGGTACGGGTTTAATCGAAAGAATCATGTGCGCACGGCTGCAATCGCCGTAGTAACTGTAATTTTTGCCGTAGGGGTTGGATTCGCCACTTTTTCGATGTCCCAGAAAAGCATTCAATTCAAGCTTCTCACGTGGAGTGTAGTGAGCCCAGATCGAGCCGATTTGCAGTTTGAGGTTCGGCGGATTGGCAGTGACGCACTCGATTGTGTTGTTCGGGCCCAGGATTCCAAACGCGTTGACGTGGGGTATTCCATTGTCACGATTCCTAGCGGAAACGACCTCGAGGAAGTGAGTTACTCCCTAAGAACCCTCGCTCCCGCCTTCGTGGTTGAGGTGCTCACCTGCGTTAAATCAGGGGACCCGACTCGTGTGCCGGGACCTCAATTCCCTGCTGGAATCGCCCCACCACCCCAGCCGTGGGCACCCATTTCTTCGTAGTGAATGAGCCACACACATCCACGAACCGAGGAAAAGTATTAGAGTTTCGCGTTATGACCGAAATTACCTGGTTGACCCAAGATGCCCACGACCGTCTCACGGCTGAGTTCGAAAACCGCCAAGGTCCGATGCGCGTCGAAATTACCAAGAAAATAGAGGCCGCCCGCGAAGAAGGTGACCTCAAGGAAAACGGTGGTTACCACGCAGCTCGCGAGGAGCAGGGGAAAAACGAAGCACGGATCCGTCAATTGCGTCAGTTGTTGGAGAATTCACGGATTGGCGTCCCTGAGGCAGCTGAAGGGGAGGTTAGTCACGGCAAAGTTATCTCAGTTCGACTGGTTGACTTCGACGAAGTGGAACGCTTTCTACTCGGCTCACGCGAGGAAGCCGCTCATGCGTCAATTGATGTCTACTCGCCCACCTCACCATTGGGAGCTGCCGTTTTGGGAAAGCGAGTTGGAGATAGAACCAGTTACCAACTTGCTAATGGCAAAGAAATGTCGGTTGAGATCCTGAATGTTGAGGACTACGTCTGAGTTATCGCCCGCTAACGTTGCGGTATTTACGGATCGCCAGCGGAGCAAAAATTCCAATAACTACCGTGCAGGAAATTATGGTGTAGGCAATTGGGTGCTGCAATGACCAAAACCCTGGGTCGGCCCCCGGCGCGTATCCCGTCGGATTGCCGAATAGTTCACGAGTGGCCAAGACCAACGACGAAACTGGATTGAACGCCGCAAATGCCTTTAGGACGCTGGGAAGTGAGTCAATTGGCACAAAGGCATTGGACAGGAATGTCAGCGGGAAAATCCAAATTAATCCAGCGGTGTTCGCAGTTTCGGTATTGGGCACGGACAGGCCAACGAATGCACCGACCCACGTCACCGTATATGCAAAAAGCAACAGTAGTAAATAAGCATAAATCGCGTTGAGGATTCCGTCGTTGATTCGCCATCCAACGATGTAACCGGTGATACTCAAAACAGTGAGTACCAGAATTTGCCGTAATGTGTTCGCAAGGGTGTTACCAATTAAAGCCGCAGACTGCGACATGGGCAACGCCTTGTAACGATCAATAATTCCTTTTTGCATTGCTTCGGCTAAACCAACGGTGCTGGCGGCGGCGGCAAAAGCGACTGTCTGTCCGAAAATTCCGGGCATTAGGTACTGCCGGTACAAACTCGAATCAGCCGCGCTGCCAGGCTCGGCGCCCGGGATAGGGATTGCCCCGCCAAAAACGTAGGCGAAAAGTAAAACGAAAATAACCGGCTGAATCAGTTGAAAGAAGAGTGCCTCTGGGATACGAAATGACGCCAAAATCGTGCTCCGGGCAATCACTACCGAGTCATGGAATGTCCAACCGAGCAAAGGGCGTGACATTGCGATGGGCGCTGAAGTGCTTAACGTTTTTATTTCGCTCATTATCGGTTGCGTCCCCTCTTTGATCGGCTCGTTGGCTTCCCCGTGGTTTCGTCTTCAGCGCCGTGGCCTGTTAACGACAGGAACACATCGTCGAGTGTTGGCCTGCGCAAAGCCAAGTCAGCGATAGCAATATTTTGTGAATCAAGTAGTCGAACGACGTCAACGAGTACCGTTGAACCGCCCGAGACGGGTCCCGAAATCAAACTATCGGTTATCAGGGATTCACCGCCAAAGACAGGGGCCAGGACCGCCTGAGCGTCCCGTGCGCGAGTAATGTCAGAGACACTCACCTCGATCCTGTCGCCACCGATTTGGTCTTTCAGATCTTCAGCGCTTCCGTGGGCAATGACGCGACCGCGATCAATCACCACAATGTCGTCGGCCAGTTTGTCCGCCTCTTCTAGATACTGGGTTGTCAGCAGCACCGTAGTTCCTTCAGCAACCAAGCTTTCAATTACGCCCCACAGTCCCAGTCGTGAGCGTGGGTCAAGACCTGTCGTCGGTTCATCGAGAAATAAAATACTAGGTTTTGCAATCAGACTTGAGGCAAGATCAAGGCGCCTTCGCATACCGCCGGAATACGTTTTTGCGGGACGGTCGGCTGCCTCGCTGAGGTCGAACCACTCGAGGAGTTCCTCAGACCGATCCTTTACATAGGCGGGGGCGAGGTGGTAGAGATCCCCGAACATGCGCAGATTCTCGCGACCGGTCAAAAATTCGTCCACCGCCGCGTATTGCCCCGTGAGCCCAATACTGTGACGGACTTCATCCGACTGTTTTTCAACATTGAAGCCATTGACATAGGCAATGCCTTGTGTTGGCTTGAGCAATGTGGCCAGGATGCGCACGGTCGTTGTTTTCCCCGAGCCATTTGGTCCGAGAAGCCCGACCACCTGACCCCGAGGAACTACCAGATCCAGTCCGTCAAGGGCCTTGACTTCGCCAAATTTCTTAACCAGACCCTCCGCATGAACTGCATCCTCTTTTGCCATGGGCCGAACTTTATACCTAGAGTTCCGTGACGTTAAATCCTTGACTTGCCAAACTGTCTAAAACCTCCTGAGTGTGCTCACGTCCGCGGGTTTCGACTTGAATGTGAACCTCCACTTCATCAACCCCCAAAGACGGATCCATTCGGTTGTGATCTACTTCAACAATATTTGCCTGCGCTTGTTGAACGGCCAAAAGAATTTCGGCAAGCATTCCTGGAGAATCCAAGATCCGAACTTTCATGGTCATGTAGCGACCACTAGCCGCCATTCCGTGTCGAATAATGCGCAGCAGCAATAGCGAATCAACGTTGCCACCGGAGAGTATTACCGCAACCGGGGCCTCAAACTTCTGGGGCCACGCCATAACCGCCGCGGTCGCCGCTGCGCCAGCGGGCTCAACCACCATCTTTGCCCTCTCGAGTAGCAGCAATGCGGCAGTTGAAAGTTGGTCCTCAGAAACGGTGATAATTTCATCCACGTATTGACGCACAATTTCGAATGGGATCTCCCCCGGCATCCCGATAGCGATCCCGTCAGCCATGGTCGACATGTGCTCGAGTTTTTGTGGTGACCCGGCCTCAAGGGATGCTGGGTAGGCCGCAGCATTTGCTGCCTGCACCCCGACCACCCTGACGTTAGGATTTTGTAACTTGATTGCCATGGCGACACCAGCGAGCAACCCACCACCACCGGTGCAAACGACAACGGTCTTGACATCAGGGATCTTCTCCAAGATTTCCAGGCCAAGCGTTCCCTGCCCGGCAACAATATCTTCGTGGTCAAATGGGTGGACCAAGATCGCTCCCGTGCTATCTGCAAAAGCACGAGCATGCACAAGTGCTTCGTCAACGTCAGCCCCTGCGAATGTGACTTCCGCGCCATAACCTTTGGTCGCTTCAACTTTTGGAATGGTTGCGCCAAGTGGCATGTACACCGTTGCCTTGATTCCTAACATCCGTGCTGCGAGCGCAACACCTTGTGCATGATTTCCTGCACTGGCGGCGACGACACCGCAATCTCGTTCGTCCTGTGACAATTTCGCGAGCCGGTTGTAAGCACCACGAATTTTGAATGAACCCGCTCGTTGCAGATTCTCTGGGATCAAATACACCGGTCCACCGACACTTTCCGTCAGCCACCGAGCATTTGCGACCGGAATGTCAGATATAACCCCAAAAAGTCTTTCCCTCGCCGCTTTTATGTCCAGCAAGGTGACTTCGGGCTTGGTGCGATCAGTTTGCGGTGGCACCGACCAATCATGTCACTCGACGCGTGTAACGAGGTCAGTAGCAATAAATCAGTGGGATAGTTCCCGTCGGCTTCCCGGCAATTGGGTGTCCTCCCTCAGATTGGCCCTTGATGCAGCCGTACGACCAGCACGCGCTGCCGAGCCTGAATTAGTCATCGCGGCACCGGAATAACCGCCCCAACTTCCACGCGCTTGTGAATTCTCACGGTGAAAAGAACTCACTTCTTTTTCCCGATTGGCCAGGACTAGCGCCCCAGAAACACCACCGGGCTGTGTCGCGTGCGAATCCCTTTCACGGATCGCTTCAGCCCTACCCTGCTGCAAGCGTTCACCGATGCGAAGAATGTACGCCCGGTAAAATGCAGCACGTGCTGTTTGTGCCGTAAATTCAATACGCCGACGGCGGTAACCACCTGCGACACGAACTCGACCGTCAAATTGTTCACCGCGCCAAGATCCAACGTTAACGTAATGATTTCCATGCGTGGTCATTTGCACGGCCAAGGATGAGAACAGAGTCTCGATGGAATCCAAGTCACTGGGCATTCCGTAACTGATGACATAGGTTGAATCGCGAGCTACATCAACGTGAGCACTATTTGAGTGCGCAACAGTGACAAAGAGATTGACTAGATGGGTGTTGGCCCGTTTTCCCTTCACTCCGATCGTCACCGTTCGACTTACGGGCGTTAACGTTTCCGTTCTTTTCGTGTGATTGCGCGCGGTCGCCAAGTCGATGCTGGCAAGAGTCGCCAACATTTGCGCTTTGGTTAAATAGGCGTCAGCTTCAGCTTCGTTGTCAGTTCTTTCCGCTTTGGCTAGTAGCGCTGCGATTCGTTCAAGTTTCATGTTGCGCTCTCGAGTGAGAATATTTCTTGATGATCCCCGACTTGCACTCCCAGTTCACGATACCCGGTGGAAAGAAGTAGTCGAGCTTGATCTCCCAGGGCTACTTGAACCAAATGCAACATGCACGCGGTAAATGTCGGTCCGTGAGCAGGTTCGCCTGTTGGTGCAAGCGTCACTGCTAAATGATGCGCACACTCATGCAGGATTACGGCCTCACGTAATGCCCAACGCGCTGACGGTCCAGAGACCGGTATCGCGATAACCGAATTTTCACTTTCGTAGTGAGCTTTGGCACACCCTTTTCGTTCGCGTACGTGAGGCGGCACCACCGTGAGATTAAGTTGGGTGAAAAGCACGTGAACATAGGTCTTTATCGAATCAAGGTCGGCGAAGCGTTTCTGTGCTGGAATATCAAGTCGTGAACCAAAGAAATCCACTACTCCGCCTCGGTTCATCAGGTTCGAGAATTGATCCTCAGCAGCGTAAACCTTTGACCTTTGCGCGTCGGTTGCTCGTGTTCCCGCGGAAGTAGCCATACGGCTATCTTGCCGTGCAAACGGCAAATAGCGAAAGAGGTTCCTTTGGCCTGGGGATGACCGCGCAAGTAGAGTCGGGTTGCACTCTTTGCCGAGACAAAGGAATTTCAAAGGAAAAACGTGTCCGAAACACCTGCAGCTGGAGAGGAATCCTCCGACTATTCCTCTCGGACAAGGCGATTCGGCGGTGCTATTCGGCGTACTCCCCTTCTACACGGACTACCGAAAGAAGTCGCGGTTCTCTCGGCGATTGCCTTTTTCGTCGCAATCGGATTCGGGATCTTGGCACCAGCACTCCCTATTTTTGCCAAGACATTTGATGTAACTGCACTACAGGCCAGCGCGGTGATCTCCGTGTTCGCACTGATGCGTTTTGTTTTTGCACCCATTGCCGGGGTGCTTGTAGACCGACTCGGTGAGCGAATTATTTTGACTTCAGGGCTACTCATTGTCGCCATATCCAGTGCCATTGCTGGTTTCTCGCAAACGTACCTGCAGCTTGTCGCTTTTCGCGGAATCGGTGGTATTGGGTCATCAATGTTCACCGTCTCAGCACTTGCTCTCCTTCTGCGAGTAGTTGATTCAAGCCAACGTGGTCGCGCTGCCAGTGCATTCCAAGGAGGTTTCCTCCTCGGTGGGGTGGCCGGGCCAGCTGTTGGTGGGATCGTGGTTGCAATTTCAATCCGAGCACCATTCTTTGTTTATGCGGCATCGCTTTTTGCGGCTGCTCTGGTGACCCTCATATTCCTTACTCGAGCACAGCTGCATGAAAGAGAGGAGGAGGTTTCACACGGTCAGAGCGATAAATTGCAGGAATTGCGCACCGCGCTCCGCAATAAGGCCTATCAGGCGGCTCTCGGCACAAACCTTATTTCCGGATTTGTTTCATTTGGTCTTCGGAGTTCGGTCGTACCACTTTTTGTTGTCGAAGGACTGCAACGAGGTGCGTCTCTCTCTGGCTTTGGTTTCCTGGCGGCTGCAGCAGTGCAGGCACTCGTTCTGCTTCCCGCTGGTCGGATGGCTGACACGCAAGGACGCCGCAAAGCGCTTCTTTTCGGCACAATCGCCACCGCAATTGGGATGGTCTTCCTCACTCTGGCCGATGCCGCTGTCAATGGTCTTGGACAGGCAGCAATGTTGGGGACCATCCTGTTTTTAGTCAGCATGGCAATTCAAGGATTTGGCGCTGCTTTTCTTGGTTCTGCACCCTCCGCGGTCGTTGGAGACGTCATGGGCGGCAAAAAAGGTGGCATTGTGGTCGCGACCTTCCAAATGATGAGTGACGTAGGTGCGGTACTTGGACCCTTGGCAGCGGGATTACTGGTTGACCTATTCGACTTCAGCTGGGCCTTCGCATTCGGAGCATTATTGGCCATATTGCCTATTTTCCTCGTGATCCGCATGCCCGAAACCCTTAAACGCTCAGCCGTAACGTAGTCTGTGGAAGTTGCCCCGCAGTTGATTGTGACCATCCCATAAGGACGCTCCCGTAAGGAACAAGACTCCAAGTGACCCACACCGCACCTTCCCGAAGGAATCACGTGCTCATTAACAAATTGGTTGCCGCCGGGACCTCATTCATTCTGGTCGCAGTTGGTGCCGTTTTTTTTGTGGATTCAATTCGGTCCACACCTGCACAGGCTGACGCAATCCTAGATCCGGCTGTATCAAGTGATCCTTTAATTGAGGGTACGGTGGGCGAGCAGGAAGCTTCGGTAAACACTGTTGGGGATTTAACCGATGTCAAGAACGTGGTCTTCGTTCTGGTCGATGACCTCGATTGGAATCTTTTCAATCAAATCCCGCGTCTTGCTGCTCTCAAAGAGCAAGGAATCACCTTCGCTAACCAGACCGTCACTGACTCACTGTGTTGTCCTTCGCGAGTTTCGATCATGCGGGGCCAATACATTCACAACCACGAAGTGATTTCAAATATTGAGAAGACTGGCGGTGGCTGGCCTACTTTTCGCGACCGCAGGGAGGAACAGGATTGCCTTCCAGTTTGGCTGGATAACGTGGGTGTCACTACCGCCCTGTTCGGAAAGTACCTCAACGACTTTCCTTCCAAACCAAGTGAAACCACTTACATCCCACCAGGTTGGGATGAGTGGGGAGTCCCCATCTCTCGGGGTGATTCCTACTCGGGATACAACTACACCATGAATGACAATGGAACTTTGGTTCGCTACGGAAATAAGCCATCCGATTTTCTCAACGATGTCATCACCCGAAAGGCCACCGAGTTTATCGGATCCGCTCCATCTCCATTTTTCCTCGAACTCTCAACGTATAGCCCACACAAGCCAGCCCCCGTAGCGAACCGGAACGCACTCAAACACGGTGGGACATTAGCTCCACGTAACCCAACGTACAACTCCTTTGGCGTTGACGAACCAACGTGGATGCGCGCGAATGAAAAACTGACGCCAAAGCAACTTGCAAGAGCTGACAGGCTGTGGCAAAAGCGAGCTCGCTCAGCCGAATCAATCGGTGACTCACTAGATGCCATCACTGCGAAGCTCAAAGAAACCGGCCATGACAAGGACACCCTGGTCGTCGTCACAACCGATAACGGCTACCACGTAGCGGAACGACGCATGTATAAAGGAAAGCGCACACCTTACGCTTCTGACACGGTTGTCCCCATGATCGTTATGGGACCGGGTGTTCCCATTGGGGTCACCGTTGATGCTATGACGAGCACAATCGATCTTGGTCCCACCTTTGCCGAACTTCTTGGCGCGACAGCGCCGAATTGGGTTGACGGACGATCACTGCTCGGTTTCTTCGCTCAGGGTGAAACACCACAAGGTTGGCGCAATGCGGTCCTTTCGGAAAGCCTGGGGGTTTCAACACCTGAAGATCCCGACTTTCAAAAAAATGCACCACCGCAATTCTTTGCCCTTCGCAGCGAAAAATGGCTCTACGTTGAATACGTTGACGGCTCAAAAACCTTGTATGACCTAGAAAATGATCCATATGAAATGGTGAACTTGGTGCGGACAGCTGACCCGCTGCTGCTTCAGAGGTTGTCGGCTCAACTCAAGCAACTCAGCACGTGCTCGGGTGACACTTGCCGCACCGCAGATTCAGTTGCTATACCTATTGCAACGATTTCTAACTAGCGTCTGCTTGCTCTAACGCAATTTGGCCAGCGGACTCTGTGATCAGTATTCGCGTGAACTCATTTCCACTGAGTGAAACAACAAAACCAGGCTTGTGCCCGTACACAGCATTAAAGTCCTTTTTGCCTTGATAGCGGGTGGTTCCCAACATGATCACACCCGGAAAACCCGTTCCTGGTGCACGGATTCCACGAAGGTGCACCCACAGGTCATTGACTCGAGCAATATTGATTATTTGATAAAGAGGAACGGAAAAACTCCTTTTAAGTCCACCCAGTTCCTCTTTACGGGACATGGAAACATGCAAATATCCCCCCTGCGGGATGAGCAAAGCCACGATTAACCCAGTGCCTTCTCCAAGTCGGCCAATAGGTCGTCAACTTCCTCAATACCAACACTGAGTCGAACTAGATCACTCGGGACTTCAAGAGGACTTCCACTCACCGAAGCATGAGTCATGCGACCCGGGTGCTCAATCAAAGATTCAACCCCACCGAGGGATTCGCCCAGTGTAAATAGCGTTGTTTTGGAACAGAGATCAAGTGCTGCTTGCTCACCAGCTTTCACTCGAAAGGACACCATGCCACCGAAACCGCGCATTTGCTTTTTGGCAACCTCGTGGTTCGGGTGAGAAGCGAGCCCCGGGTAGAACACTTGACCCACGGCTGAGTGTCCTTCAAGGAGATCAACAATTTTTGCCGCGTTTTCATTATGACGATCCATGCGGACACCGAGTGTCTTTATTCCTCGCATGACCAACCATGAATCGAATGGTCCGGCAATAGCGCCCATTGCATTCTGGTGATAGGCCAACTGCTCGCCTAGTTCAGCATTAATTGCAACAAGTGCACCGCCGACAACATCACTGTGGCCGCCAAGGTATTTGGTTGTGCTGTGTACGACAACGTCGGCCCCTAGAAGGAGTGGCTGCTGCAAATAAGGAGATGCAAAAGTATTATCGATAACGAGTAGCGCACCGCCCGCATGTGCAATCTCAGCAATTGCCGCGATGTCCCCGACGTTGAGAAGCGGATTTGTCGGGGTTTCAATCCAGATCAACTTGGTTTTTGGAGTCATCGCCGCAGCGATCGAATCAAGATCTGTTACGGCCGCGGTTGTGTGGTCAATCCCCCAAGGTTCCGCCACTTTTTTAAACAGGCGATAGGTTCCGCCGTAGGCGTCATTGGGGATTACTACGTGGTCACCCGGCTTGAGCACGGTGCGAATCAGGGTGTCTTCGGCTGCAAGCCCTGAAGCAAATGCGAGACCGCGAGCCGTCTCAATTCCCGGTGCTTCAAGGGCTGCCATGCATTCCTGCAACGCAGTACGTGTTGGATTCCCGCTGCGGGAATACTCGTAGCCGTTTCGCAGCCCACCCACGCCATCTTGAGCGTAGGTCGACACCTGATAAATGGGCGGTACGACCGCTCCAGTCAGTGGGTCGGGTTCTTGCCCTGCGTGAATTGCGCGTGTATTAAAGCCGTCCATGCCTTCAGCCTATGGCGCATTGATGAGCGCGCTAGAGCAGAGGTCAACTATTGGTATTACATTAACTTTATGTTTGGATTTGGAAAGCCCTCAATGGTCACCCCCGAGTCAGCCTTACCGGGGCGCGACTCTCGCCCGTTGCCGGCGGGTGACACCAACGCTGTACTCGGTTCCTCCCTTGAAGGCCCTTGGCCGCAAGGTTCGGAAGTGATCTATTTGGGTGCCGGTTGCTATTGGGGAGTCGAGGAGATTTACTGGAAAACACCCGGAGTTATCAACACCAGCGTTGGTTTCATGGGTGGATTCACCCCCCACCCAACCTACGAAGAAACGTGCACGGGCTTGACCGGCCACACGGAGACCACATTGGTCGTCTACAACCCCGAAATTATTTCCACTCGAGAAATTCTCGCGATCTTTTGGGAAAACCACGACCCAACCCAAGGTGATCGCCAAGGAAATGATGTCGGCACCCAATACCGTTCTGCAATTTTTTGGACCACCCCCGAGCAAGAGTCAATGGCAAAGGAAACAGCACAACAATATGAATCAGTTATCCTCGCTCGGGGATTAAATCCGATCACCACTCAAATTGCACCCGCCAGTGACTTCACGTATTACTTGGCCCAGGAATCACACCAGCAGTACCTGTACAAAAACCCCAATGGGTACCGCTGTCATGCCAACACTGGAATCGCGTTTCCACGTTAGGCCACCGGTCTAGGTTGCTAGGAAAGCTAGGACATCTTGGCGAGTAATAACACCTGTTGGCTTACCGTCGTCGACCACAATGAGTGCATCAGAGTCAGCGAGGGCTGCCATAGCAACCGATACCGATTCACCGGCTCCGACCATGGGCAGGGTCGGGCTCATGACCGACTCGACCGGATCAGAGAGATGAACCGTCCCGTGAAATAGGGCGTCGAGGACTACCCGTTCAATGACAGCGCCAGAAACTTCAGCGGTCATGATAGGGGGCTCTGCGCGAACAACCGGAATCTGCGACACTCCATATTCTTTGAGAATCGCAATTGCGTCAGCGACGGATTCTGTGGGGTGGGTGTGAATAAAATCAGGCAGGTGACCATCACGGGATTTTGCCCGCAAAACATTACCTATTGTCTGGTCCGTGTCCGCCTGCATAAATCCGTAGGTTGACATCCAGTCGTCATTGAAAACTTTGGAAAGATAACCGCGACCAGAATCGGGAAGCAACACAA
>JAFMHB010000056.1 GCA_017854795.1 Candidatus Nanopelagicales bacterium | reverse complement strand
CCGGTGAACTCTCGGATTTGCGTTGGTGAGGTCATCCGGCATTCACCAACTGGGAATAGGCTCCCTGCTCGGCCATCAGAGATTCATGTGTTCCGCGCTCGACAACTACTCCTCGCTCGAGCACCACAATTTCATCGCTGTCACGAATAGTGGACAATCGGTGCGCGATCACCAGGCAGGTGATTCCGCGGCGCCGAATAGCTTGATCAATGAGTGCCTCAGTTGGTGGGTCGAGTGCACTCGTTGCTTCATCGAGGACAAGGATTCTTGGATTGCGGGCCAACGCGCGCGCAATTTCCAGTCGTTGGCGCTGGCCACCGGACAGATCCGATCCACCCTCGGAGAGCACTGCTTCCAATCCACCCGGTCTCGCCGCGACATCTTTAGCTAACTGGGCGTCCTCGAGTGCCTTGTGTACATCGGTGTCACGAATATTTGGATCCCAAAGTGTGACGTTGTCTCTGATTGAACCTGAAAAAATGGTGACATCTTGGTCAACGAGTGCGATTCCATCGGTTAGCACCACGCGTGCATGTTTATGTCGTGGGAGCCCATCAACGAGGATCTCGCCTCCCCATGGTTGATACAAGCCGGTGACCAACCGAGAAATGGTTGACTTCCCGCAGCCCGATGGACCTACCAGAGCAACGCGCCCACCCGGTGGAAGGTGCAGATCCAGATCGGTGAGGATCGGTGGAGCGAGACGACTGTAGCCGAACGTGACATTGATGGCACGAATTTCCCCGACCAGAGCACCAGGTGCATCAAGTTCAGAATGTGACTCGCGATCGTTGTCAACGTCAGACGATTCGCCGTCATCAAGGGGCGCTTGCAGAATGTCATCAATTTGATCAAGTGTTGGTCGCAGGAGTTGAACTTGTCCCATAAGCCCGGTGAGTTGGGCGAGTGGGCCAATCATGACACCGGCGATTGCCAAGACTGCAAGAAGTGATCCTGGTTCAATTCGGCCATTAACAATCTGTAACAGCGCCATGCCGGTAATTGCAATGGTGGCAAAGCCGGTGAGAAATGCTGGAATTGCGTCTACCACGAGCATTCGTAAATTGACGCGCTGCTCTGATTCCACTTGCCTGTTGATTGCGGCCACACCTCGAGCAATGATCGCATCTTCTGAGCCAGCTGCCTTAACGGATTCAATCTGTGACAATGCTGATGCCATGGTGGAGCCAGCCTCAATTGTGTCTACGAGAACTTTCGCAGCTTCGTCCTTAGCCTTGAGGAGGGAGATGTGAAGTGCAATGCCGGTGAGAATGACAATGACAATGGCGGTGAGACCAATAAGTGGATCAATAATGACTAAAGCAATAGCGGCGACGACACCCGTGATCGCTGCGACACCAACATTTAAAGCGAGTGTGGAGACACTCACACTTAGAGCATCAATGATCAGAGCGCGTTGAGCAATGGATGCTGCACCGCGTTGGGCGTGAAATGCTGCGGGGAGTCTGAGTAATCGGTCCACAACACTTGCGGTCATGCGCACGGTGATTCGCGTGGAAAGCCGAATACTCAAAATACCTTGGATTATGTACAACACAGTTTGCACCCCAAGGGCAACGATCAATCCCGTGACTGTGGCCGCGGCTGCCAGCCCAGCGAGATTGTTCAAGCCATTACCAAACAGGGTCATGAGCGCTGGCGTCAGCAGGGTTGGAACCAAGAGAAGGAGCCCAACAATTGCTGCGGCCAACATGGCAGAACCGACTGTGCCGGCTGAGGCGAAGAGTCGACCTATAACGCCAGCGCGTTTCCCGCCCGGTTCGAATTCCTCGCCCGGCTGCAGTGACAGGACAACCCCGGTGAAGGAAGTATCGAATTCTTCGTCGGGACACTTGCGGGGACCGCCAGCGGGGTCATTGAGATACCAGCCTCCGGGATACCAGCCCTCCACCACGAGATAGTGGTAGAACTTCCAGTGGATCACCAATGGAAAGGTGAGGTCTTTTAGGTCTTCGGGTTCACGTTTTACCGCCCTGGTTTTCATGCCGTAATTGCGGGCCGCCACCAAAATATTTCTAGCGGTAGCGCCATCGCGGGAGACACCGCATGCTGCGCGCAATTCGTCGAGGTCCACATATCTGCCGTTTCGGGCGAGGACCATGCCCAAGCTCGCAGCCCCGCATTCAGTGGCTTCCATCTGCAGGATTGAGGGCACCTTGACGCGGTGGCGCGAGCGGGGTTTTTGTTCCGCTATTGCGGGAGCATCTGTGGTGGTCACGTCAGGCTTAACCGACGTTGACAAGGTCACTAAGGAGGGTGGACTCAGACTCAATGATTTCAACGGTGACTTGCGCCCCGGGGGTTATTGCTTCATCGGTTGAAATGGATACATATATATAGGTGTCTGCAGGGTTCAGAGTCAGACTGGTGAGGGCGGCTGTTCGATCCGAGGGTAATGGTGTTTCAGATATAGCCGACACGGTGCCACTCGCCGCGAAGTCAGCACCAAAAACCTTTGCACTTTGGCCAACCTGCACACCACTTGATGCAGCTTGTGGCACGGGAACAAAGACGTGAGTGTCGCTGCCCGGTGGAAGGATTGTGAGCACCGCCGAACCACTGGCGAGCACTTGCCCGGGGGAAGCCAGGATTTGCCAGATGGTTCCCTCGGCTGGTGCCGTGAGGACGACTGTCGCGCCTTCGGCGCCAGTTCCCTCGGCCAAGAACTCTCCCTCCCGCACGCTCTCTCCTTCAGAGACTTGCATGTCAGTGAGTGTGAATTCATCAATGGTCCCCACCGTCACCACGCCCATCTCGGCCACAGCACGACCCGATGTCGTGACGGACGTGACCTGGGGCGTGCCAGCCGCATAAATAATTGCGGCGATCAATACGCCTGCAACGCCCGCAATTGCTATCCAGATTTTCGGTGAGGTGATGGGAAGTAGGTTGTCGATTTGTTTCGGGATGTCTACCTGAGCGAGTGCCTTGGCGCGAAATAGGTGCGATGAAGGTGTTGATGCTTCTGCCGGCTTTTCCTCAACCGCTTCGAAGATGGCATCGAGAACATCGGATCGTCGCCGACCACTGTCAGGTGGGGATCCGGGAGTGCTCACGAGCGTTAGCCTACTTTCAGCGGATTGTGGTTTTTGTGAGGTAGTGGAGATTGCCCTAGAGCGGCCTTTAGGTCGAGCCCCAGATTTCCCAGAGTTGTAATCAGTCCCGCCAACAACTCCGATCAGTTCTTAGCCGGTGACGTCGGGTACGTCCTTTGCCTCCATCTCTTCAGGGTTCATGACATTACTCTAACGACATCACGAATGAACCTGCCGTGAAAAGACTCGGTGGTGAAGGTGGGAAGTCGATCTCGCGGGAG
>JAFMHB010000031.1:11814-14247 GCA_017854795.1 Candidatus Nanopelagicales bacterium | reverse complement strand
GTTGCCTGGATGGGATTCACGGAGTCAACGCCGCTGTCATTTGAGAACGGCGTCTTGGCGGTTGGCGTCAAAGACTCTGGTCGCTACAACAACGTGAAATCCGGCGGACATGACGAACGCCTGCGTCAGGCAATCCTTGATGTGTTGCAGGTTGACACAAAGATTGATGTCGTATTGGGGGCCATGGGTGTTACGGGTTCAATAAACACTGTCGGTGGCAACGTGGTTGTCACGAAGGTCGAAGAAGATGACACCCCCAGCATGGATGACTCCTCCTCCGAGGAAGTAACCGGCGCCGACCTGATTGCGAAAGAATTAGGTGGCGTGTCAATAGGTGAGATTGAGAATGGTTAACCCACATGTATGAAGGAATTGTTCAAGACCTAATTGACGAATTGGGGCGTCTGCCTGGCGTGGGCCCTAAGAGTGCTCAGCGAATAGCGTTCCACATTCTGAGTACCGACTCAGACGACGTAAAGCGTCTCGCTGAAGTCCTTCTTGAAGTCAAGGAGAAAGTTAAGTTTTGCGAGGTATGCGGGAACGTTGCCCAGAGCACACACTGTCGAATTTGCCTCGACCCCAAGCGGGATCCAAGCGTGATTTGCGTTGTTGAGGAACCCAAAGACGTCGTGGCCATTGAAAAGACCCGCGAGTTTCGTGGTCGGTACCACATTCTCGGTGGATCAATAAACCCGATAGACGGCATTGGCCCCGATGACCTTCGGATCCGGGAATTAATGCCCCGCCTAGCTGATGGAAGTGTCACCGAGGTCATTTTGGCAACTGATCCCAACCTTGAAGGCGAAGCAACCGCGACGTATCTGTCTCGCATGCTCGTGCCGTTGGGATTGGTGATCTCGAGGCTGGCAAGTGGGCTACCTGTTGGCGGGGATTTGGAGTACGCCGACGAAATTACCTTAGGTCGGGCATTCGCTGGTCGACGAACGGTCGGATCTTAGTTCTCGCCCCGCGGTGTCCATCGGAAAAAGAAGGTCGCCAGCAAAGCCCCGAGAATAATCCAGATCACGAGCACAATTGCAGTCATTCCCAGTTCCCACGAACCACTAACCTCCATAGCTGCCGCGGAGTCCGGCAAAAAAACACTGCGCATTGCTTGAGTGAGCCACTTCAGTGGGAATAGTGAAGCGAAGGACTGCATCCACTGGGGGAGATCGCTGAAGACAAAGAACACACCTGAAGTGAATTGCAGAACTAGAACAACCGGGGTAACCAATGCGGCGGCACCCCGTCCTTGTTTCGGGACAACCGAGTACGCGATCCCGAGCAGAGTGAAAGCAATGAGTCCCAGAACACTCACCCAAATAAAAGTGAAGATTGCCAAAGGTGTTGTTGGAATATCGATTCCAAAAAAGAGAACTCCCACAGCGATCAAGATGGTGACCTGGGCAATGTAGGCCACAAAAACCATTCCGATTTTTCCGATGAAAAATGCCGCGGGCGGCAAAGGTGTCCCTTGAAGGCGTTTAAGTGTCCCGTCTTCACGCTCCATCGGAATAGCAATAGCAAGGTTTTGAAAGGATGTATAAAGAATCCCAGAGGCGATCATTCCCGCAACAAAGTACTGCGAAAATGTAATGCCGGATCCCCCGAGATCCTGTCCACTAAATACTGAACCAAAAATTACCAGCAGAATCATAGGCAGAAGGAAATTGAAAACCGCAGATTCACGGTCTCTGAAGAATTGTTTAAGCTCAATGCCGACTCTGCCCATGCCCATCTTTAATGCACTCAATTGCATTGTGCGAATGCGAGGGAAGGTCATGATTGATCACCACTATCGAGGTCACGGTCTTGCGCGATCAATTCAAGGTAGGCATCTTCTAAACTGGACCGGCGCACGGAGAGGTTGGGGATTTCAGCCTCAAACCTGAGGCCGAGTTGCGCGATGAATCCGGTGGGTTCGTTGGTGGGGACACTCATCTCGCGCCCGTCTTCACTCCAACCCACGATTGCATCACTTCGATTACCGATTGATTCAGGTGATCCTTCTGCGACTATTCGACCCCGTGCAATCACCGCAACTCGATCTGCGAGGTATTGGGCTTCGTCTAGGTAGTGGGTTGTTAGCAGGATCGTCGTGCCTTCTGATTTGAGGCGTTCAATGAGTACCCAGAACTCGCGGCGTGCTTCGGGATCGAAACCGGTTGTCGGTTCATCAAGAAAAAGTACGTCGGGGTTCCCGATTATCCCCAGAGCAACATCGAGCCTGCGCCTTTGACCGCCACTGAGCTTGCCATTACGTGAACGTGACTTCTCCGTCAAGCCAACCGCAGCAATCACGTGCTCGGGGTTCGCTGGGTTCGGGTAATAACGGGCAAATTGCTTGATTGTCTCCTCAACGGTGAGGTCCGGCATGTCACTTGCATTCTGTAAAACGATTCCAATTTTTGCCCGCCATGCACCGGTTGGCTT
>JAFMHB010000031.1:0-11034 GCA_017854795.1 Candidatus Nanopelagicales bacterium | reverse complement strand
GCGTGTGAGATTTACACCGATGTTGACGGAGTCTTCACAACGGATCCACGAGTTGTGAAGAAAGCGTCAAAGATTGATTTCATTACCTACGAAGAAATGCTCGAGCTTGCTGCGGTTGGCGCGAAAGTCCTGCACCTGCGCTGTGTTGAGTACGCCCGGAGATTCAATGTTCCGATTCACGTCCGTTCATCATTTTCACAAGAAGAAGGCACGTGGGTTCTTTCAGCCCAAGGTGTTGCTGAAGCATTCAAGGAAGGAAAGCTCGTGGAGCAACCAATTATTTCAGGTGTAGCCGCAGACATCAAAGATGCAAAAATCACCGTCGTTGGGGTCCCCGACAAACCGGGTGAGGCCGCGGCCATCTTCCGAGCACTAGCCGATGCAAAAGTAAACCTGGACATGATTGTTCAGAACGTGTCTTCAACGGCAACCGGGCGAACCGATGTCACATTTACTTGCCCTGCGGATTCGGTGAGTACTGCGATGGAAGCATTGAATGCAGCCCGAGGAACCATTGATTTTGAGTCACTCAACGTGGACAAGGAGATTGCAAAGGTCTCACTCGTTGGCGCCGGCATGCGCTCGCACCCGGGTGTTTCCGCAGACTTCTTCACTGCACTAGCAAATGCCGGAGTAAACGTTGAAATGATTTCAACCTCGGAGATCCGGATCTCGATTGTTACGCGCGCTGATTTGGCCAACACTGCGGTTGAGGCATTACACACAGCCTTCGGACTGGATTCCGACGGCGAAGCGGTTGTCTATGCAGGAACAGGTCGCTAGAGCTATGGCTGGTAAAAATGTTGCAGTTGTTGGCGCAACCGGCCAGGTTGGCGCAGTTGTTCTTCGTCTCCTCGCCGAACGGAATTTCCCAGTTGATCAATTGCGTGTCATGTCTTCTGCCCGCTCAGCGGGAAAAACCATCACCTGGAAGGGTGAAGAGTATGTTGTTGAGGACACGGCAACCGCTGATTTGTCAGGAATAGACATTGCTATCTTTTCTGCAGGTGGTGGCACCTCAAAGGAATTGGCGCCTAAATTTGCTGCGGCCGGTGCGATAGTGATTGACAACTCCTCAGCCTGGCGTATGGATCCGGATGTACCGCTCGTGGTCAGCGAAGTGAATCCGCAGGAAGTCAAAAATGCAGTAAAAGGTATTATTGCCAACCCGAATTGCACCACCATGGCGGCCATGCCGGTGCTCAAGGTTCTCAATGAGTTCGCGGGCTTGCAGCGCTTAATTGTGACCACCTTCCAGGCTGTATCTGGAAGCGGGCTTGCAGGCGTTCACGAATTGAAGTCTCAGGTTGAAGCCGCAATGACTCAAGATGTTGCCGGCCTCACACATGACGGAGGTACCGTTAGTTTCCCTGAACCTGAAAAGTACGTTCGCACAATTGCATTTGACGTGATTCCACTTGCTGGCGCAATAGTTGCAGACGGCAGCGAAGAAACTGATGAAGAGCAAAAACTGCGTAACGAGAGCCGAAAGATTTTGGGTCTCCCTGATCTACTTGTTTCAGGAACGTGCGTTCGTGTTCCGGTCTTCACCGGTCATTCGCTCAGCATTAATGCCGAATTTTCACGTGACATCACTCCAGAACAAGCAGCTGCAGTGTTAAACGGAGCTCCGGGCGTTGAACTCACTGATATACCCACTCCACTGCAAGCGGCGGGGGCTGATCCAACATTCGTTGGTCGGATCCGTCAAGACCAAAGTGCGCATGGGAAAAAGGGTCTTGTATTTTTTATAAGCAGTGACAATCTACGCAAGGGCGCAGCATTGAACGCTGTGCAAATTGCCGAACTACTTGTTTGACGTGTAATTGAGATTCAAGAAATCAGCTGAATAAATGTGTGAAATCAATTCGATAGCATCGGTCGTGAAGTATTCGTCGGTTCGTGTTCCCGCATGTGTTGATTTCTTGCAATAGAACTGTCCGTCAAGATCTGGTGTGCTCGTCAATTGGGCGACCTGATTCCATGATTTGTCAAGGTCTTCAAGGTGAAGGATTGAATCGTAATTAATTATCCCGAATCCAATGTGGTCACTTTGTCTGCGCCAATGTGGATCCTGTTCGCGAGAGGATTGGCCAGCGATAACCTGGAGGAACTCTTCAAATGTAACGGTGTCAGCAGCTTTACCGCCCAGGGCTTCAGTGATTTCCTCACTCTGTCGCAGTCCTTGCATAATCTTTTCCAGATAACCGCTCAACGCCCGTGTACCTGGATCCCGAACGACAGTGAAGCGCTTGTAACTCTTTCCGGTGAACACTTCTTCCAACAGATCGCTGGGGAGTTGATAGGGACGCACATGCGCACCAGACTTAACACCGTTGTGCGGCTTGTCCAAGAAACGTTGGGCGTGCGTTTCATTGAGCCGGGCGCCTTCAAGTGCGCCAAGGGTTGCTTTCATAGTTCCACACCCAGCTTTGGGAACTTCCACATAAACATATTTGTTAACCAGTGAAATGTGGGTGTGGAAGTTGACAGAACGCCAGCCCATTGACTTGACGTACTCCCGAGTCGTTGGACCTAGGTCACTGCGGGTTGGCCGTCGGTCAATCACCCTGAAACTTTAGGCAACGGCACTCAAAGGATTGTGTCGGGGTGGCGGGATTCGAACCCACGGCCTCTTCGTCCCGAACGAAGCGCGCTACCAAGCTGCGCCACACCCCGTGGCAAACGCTGAGGAGTGACTACTTTTCCTCACGTGAAGTGAGTGTAATCAGAGTTGCCTCCGGCGGACAAGCAAATCTAAATGGCGCATAGCGTGAACATCCCAGTCCAGCCGACACGTGAAGGGCTGAGTTGCGGTGTTGAGACAGCCCACGCGCACGCTTGGTGTCGAGATCGCAGTTGGTAACAAGGGCGCCGTAGCCGGGAACTCGAAGTTGTCCACCGTGAGTGTGACCGGCGAGAATCAATTGGGTGTTGTCCGCTGCCATCGCGTCCAGCACCCGAAGGTAAGGCGCGTGAACAACACCAAGAGTGAGATCAGCTTCACCATTGAACTCATTAGCGATTCCGTTGTAGTCGTCCCGATCAATATGTGGGTCGTCAACACCCTTGACACTGATGAGTCGCCCATCTACTTTCCAATCAACTTGAGTATTGGTGAGGTCAAGCCACCCGTGACTAGTCATTCCGTTGGCAAGTGGTTTCCAATCCAGCATGGGTCGTGTTGGCGTGAGCTGGCTCGGCCCAGACAGGTATTTAGCTGGGTTGATCGGTTTGGGCGCGTAGTAATCGTTACTACCCAAGACAAAGGCGCCCGGTAGATCAAGCAGTGGATCGAGGGCATTGAGGGCACTGGAAACACCGTCTTCATGTGAAAGGAAGTCTCCGGTTGCAACAACTGCATCGGGATTGAGCGATGCCAGCGAACGCACCCATTGAGATTTTGTTTTTTGCCCGGGGACCATGTGTAAATCGGAAATATGGAGAAGTCGAATTTGTGCTTGGCCAGGTGCAAGAACGGGAATATGAATTCGGCGAAGGGTGAATCTCTTTGTTTCAAGGTGTGCGTAGGCCAACGCTCCAAGGCCTGCAGCGGCGGTCACTGTCAGTGCCTTAATTGTTGAAACCATGTGACCATATTCCCACCCGCTGTCAGAGAGTGGAACAATGCCCATATGTCTACTGACCTCAAGGCTCAACTAAAAGCTGATTTGACCACCTCGATTAAGGCGCGTGATGAACTCAAATCAGCAACCCTGCGCATGGTGCTTACGGCGATCACAAATGAGGAAGTGTCGGGGAAAGAGTCAAAAATTCTCACCGACGAGGATGTCCTCACGGTACTTGCTCGTGAAGGAAAGAAGCGACGCGAAAGTGTTTTGGCCTACACGGATGCCAATCGTCCCGAATTGGCGGCACGTGAGAATGCAGAGCTCGAAGTTATCTCTCTGTACTTGCCAGAGCAGTTAAGCGAAAGCGAGATTGAAGCGATTGTTGCTGCCGCGGTAGATCAGGTATCTGGAAGTGGAGTTACCGGTGGTGCTGCAATCGGTGCTGTCATGAAGATTGTTCAGCCACAGGTCAAGGGACGTGCTGACGGTGGGCTCGTTGCAGGTTTAGTAAAGCAAGCTCTCATCAATTAGGGAACTAGATTGTCGGTGGGGGGCACTTCAGGAGCAGGGTTTTCGAAAACTTCAAGTTCAGGAGCTGGATCTTCCCCAGGAACTTGAAGTGAGTCTGGATCCGTATTGTCAAAAGTTGCCTCGCCCTCAGGGATAAAAATTTCCTCCGATGGTTCCTCATTCTTTGGGGCCGCGTAAGGCGCGACCGTGAATTGGGTGCGCAAATCAAAATTAACAATCGGAAGATTGGCCGATGCGGCAAGCATCGACTCTTTCCAGATAGGACCGGGAAGTGTTCCGCCGTAAACCTGTCGGTAATACTTCCCATTAATAGTGATGTCCTTGAGAGGGAACGCGTAACCTCCGCGCGGGTCGCCCACCCATACGGCTGAAGCAACCTGCGGTGTGTAGCCGGCAAACCAGACTGCTGCGGATTCATTCGTTGTACCTGTTTTCCCAGCTACAGGTCGATCACCCAGATTCATGGCGGCACCTGTTCTTCCGGAGATGTAACCGTCGACAACGCCGTTAAGCATCACGGTGACACCATCAGCGACCTCTCGATCCAAGACTTGGCGGCAGTCGCCGTTGGGGATCGGGAGTTTTGCGCCATCACGATCCCGAATTTCTAGAATGGGAACAGGTTCGCAGTAGCGACCATGGGCGGCAAAGGTGGCATAGGCATTTGCTAGGGAAAGTGGCGCAATCTCCATGGTTCCCAACGTAAATGAAGGTACGCGCAAGAGTGGGTCTCCGTTGCCAAGCGTTACGCCAAGTGACTCGGCAATATCCGCGGGTCGACAAATCCCCGTACGCTCTTCAATTGCCATGAAGTATGTATTCGTTGAATAGGCTGTCGCCTGCGCCATATTGAGAGTGCCGGACGTTGTCGAATTGCGTACCGTTACCGGTTCGTAGATCGCCCCCGTGTCACAGTTTCTAAAGTTGGTAAATGTGTTCGGACTTGGGGAACTGATGTATTCGTTCGGTGAAATCCCTGCCTCAAGTGCAGCGGCAAGGGTGAAAATTTTGAAGGTCGACCCTGCTTGCATTCCAATAGTTCCGCCCATGCTTTGGGGCGCGTTGTAGTTGTAGGTCGTATTCCCTCGACCGCTAGTTCCCCAGTTACGGTTTTGCGTCATAGCAATTATTTGCCCGGTGCCAGGTTGAACCATTGAGATAGCTGCGGCCTTGCCACTTGGGTCATCAATAGGAATAGTGGAGTTAACGACTTGAGTTACTGCTTTTTGGACAGTCGGATCAAGCGTTGTTGTGATGGTGTAGCCACCTCGACGAAGGAAAGCTTCACGTTGTTCGGGGGTCTCACCGAAGATATTGTTTTCACGGATCGATTGCAGAACGTAATCACAGAAAAAGGGTGCGTAACTTGAGGTACAGCCATTGGAGACCTGGGTTGGGTTCAGGAGTGCTTGCATGGGAATTTTTTGGGCACGTTCGGAGTCGGCCACAGAAATGTAGCCGAGGGAAGCCATGCGATCTAACACAACATTTCGGCGTTCAGCCGAGAGTTCAGGGTTGCGAATTGGATCATAGGAAGTTGGTCGTTGAACAATTCCGGCCAGCGTGGCGGCCTCGGCGAGGGTGAGGTTCGCGGCTGGCTTTGAAAAGTAGCGCCGTGAGGCGGCTTCGACGCCGTAGGCACCCGATCCGAAGTAGGCAATGTTGAGATAGCGCGAAAGAATCTCACCTTTGGTAAATCGTTTCTCGAGAGCAAGTGCTAACCGCACCTCTTTGATTTTGCGGGCTGAGCTGTCACCGCGTGCGGCGTCAAGTTCTTCAGCGCTGGTCGCCTGGTTCACTAAAACGTTTTTGACGTACTGCATGGTCAGGGTGGAGGCGCCTTCAGAGATTTCACCGGAACTGGCATTGGACGCTGCCGCTCGGACGATTCCACGGAAGTCCACGCCATTGTGGTCAAGGAAGCGGGCGTCTTCCACAGCGACGGTTGCCTGTCGCATGATGGGGGCGATGCTTTCCAGGGGGACTTCAATTCGATTTTGGTAATAGATGGTGGCCAAAACTGAACCATCGGAAGCCAGGATCACACTTCGTTCGGGTAACGGCGGGGTGTTCAATTCATCGGGGAGGGACTCGAAGTCCCGGACCACGTCGCGGGTGAGCACTCCAAGGCTGCCTGCGAAGGGGATGAGCATGAGCCCGACGAGAAGGCCGGCTAGGACTGAAATGCCCACAATTGCCCCCACAGTCGACGCAATCGCGCCTGTGGTGCGTCTTTCATGAGGCATGACCATAGGACGTTAAGGGTAGGTCCCTCGTTCCCGATCTCCAAGGGCATCCCTCATGTCCCGAATGGGGCCCCGATTTATGGGGGAATCCATGGGGGGACTTTGTGCAAAATTTCCCAAAATAAAAAACTATTGACTCTCGGTTGCTAGCGGAGCATAGTTCGGCAGGTACGGCAGCGAAGGGTAAATGTGCCCAGGGGTTTCGCTGGGGGCACCTAGATGAGGAGTAAGCGCACATATGTCGATTGCAACCGAATGGGCCGTAAATGCAGCTTGTCGCAACACCGATCCGGACACGCTCTTTGTTCAAGGAGCAGCCCAGAACCGCGTGAAGGCGATTTGTTTGGGTTGTGAAGTTCGCACAGAATGTCTCTCGGACGCCTTGGACAATCGGGTTGAATTTGGCGTGTGGGGCGGCATGACCGAGCGGGAACGTCGGGCGCTACTGCGTCGTCGTCCCAATGTCTCCTCGTGGAAGACACTTCTCATGAGTGCACAAAACGAATATGAGCGCCAATCATTCCTGAGCGCAACGGATCGCGCTTCCTAACTGCTAGGCAAGACAGTCACCAGGTGATCTACCAGGTGATCCCCTGATTAGCCAACGCTTCACCAATTTGTCGAAGTCCGGCCAAATCATTCACGTCCTGCGCTAAGGCGGGAATTGGTTGTACGGCAACATTTGGGTGAGCAGCGGTGAATCGCATTGCAAGGTGCTTTTGTCGTTCTTTAATTTCCATCCGCTGCGCGTGAAGTTCAAGTAGCGCTGCTGTCAATGGCCCTTGACCTTCTGCTGTGAGTTTTTGGGCTGCGGCCAGAATTTGATCTTGGGTGAGTCCAGTTTCGGGAACTTCCTGAACTCGATTGAGAATCAAACCACCCAAAGGCATTGAGTCCTGGTTGAGTCGCTCAACAAAGTAGGCGGCTTCACGCAAGGCGTCCCGCTCGGGCGCCGCAACAACAATGAACTCGGTGCCGGCGTCTTTCAGTAGTGCGTAAGTTGCATCGGCTCTTTCGCGGAAGCCACCGAAAGTTGTATCGATATCCGCGACAAAGTTCCCCACGTCAGCGAGCACTTGTGCACCGAGGAGTTTGCTCAGGACATTGGTGAAGATCCCAAATCCGAGGGCTGCGATCCTGCCGATTCCACGACCGGCACCTCGCGCGGGTGCGGTAATGATTCGAATCAAACGCCCGTCTAGAAATGACCCGAGTCGAGCCGGAGCATCCAAGAAGTCGAGCGCATTGCGACTTGGTGGAGTGTCCACGATGATCAGGTCCCATTGAGATTGCGCGCGCAACTGTCCGAGTTTTTCCATTGCCATGTATTCCTGCGTACCCGCAAATGACGAGGAAAGTGCTTGATAGAAAGGGTTACTGAGAATCTTCTCAGCGCGCTCAGGGTCACTGTGAGACTCAACGACTTCATCGAATGTGCGCTTCATGTCGAGCATCATCGCGCTCAGTGAACCGTTGGAGTTTGATTCGTTGGAGATTCCGACAACAGCACGCGGAGTGTTATCAAGCTCGGTGAGTCCCATGGCTTGGGCCAGTCTGCGGGCAGGATCAATTGTGAGAACACAAACATTGCGACCAAGTTCGGCGGCTCGGAGCCCCAATGCCGCTGCTGTAGTCGTTTTACCAACTCCACCTGATCCGGTACACACAATTATGTTTTTGTCAGGGTTGGTGAGAATCGCATCAATGTCTAATGTCATGTGCTCACTCCCCACCAATTCCGGATGCGGTCATGATGGCGGCAAGTTCATAGAGCCCGCCTAAATCAATCCCACTCGGTAGTAGTGGTAGAACAATGATGGGGCGACTCAACTGGGTCAAACGCTCAAGTTCAGTTATTTCTAGATCAACACGCTCGGCATGGTCACTAGCTTCGGAGAGTAACGCTTCCATGAGTTGAGGTGTCGGCGCTAAGCCTGATTGCGAAATGTCTAATTCAATTTCTTGTTGAGGAAGTTCCCCGGCGATTGCCATTGCACGTTGAGCGGCATCAAGTTGTGGTGGCCTGGTCATATTGACAAAAATTCCACCAACAGGAAGATTATTTTCTTCGAGTTCAGTTATGCCATCGAGTGTTTCCTGAACCGGCATCTCTTCGAGGAGCGTTACCAAGTGAATCGCCGTTTGATCAGATGCGATCACGGCCATGACTGAATCCGCGTGTGATTTGATCGGACCAACCTTGGCAAGGCCAGACATTTCACCATTCACATTCAAAAATCGAGTGATGCGTCCGGTGGGGGGAGCATCGAGAATTACATAGTCGTATGCATTGTCTTGTTTCTTGTCTTTGCGTTTAACAACTTCGCAAGCTTTCCCGGTGAGTAACACGTCACCCAGACCTGGTGCGATTGTGGTTGCGAAATCCACGGCACCCATCTTGCTCAGTGCCGAGCCGGCCCGGCGCAACTTATAAAACATCTCGAGGTAGTCCAGAAGCGCATCTTCGGTGTCAACAGCCAGCGCCCACACTTCGCCACCTCCCGGTGCGACGGCAATCTTGCGCTCCTCGTAAGGCAGAGGAGGGGTATCAAAGAGTTGAGCGATTCCTTGCCGGCCCTCAACTTCCATGAGTATTGTCCGGTGACCGTTTTTGGCAAGGGCGATCGCTAATGCTGCAGCGATTGTTGTCTTACCTGTACCACCTTTACCAGTCACAACATGAAGGGTTGCCTCAGGCCAATTTCGCACACGTTCACTGTACCTACCTCCTGCGCGTTACGCTCACCTCATGACAAATTGGGAATATGTGACCGTGCCGCTGTTGATTCATGCAACTAAGCAAATCCTTGATACATGGGGAGAAGACGGCTGGGAACTCGTTCAAGTAGTTCCGGGTCCCAATCCTGACAACATGGTTGCCTACTTGAAACGTCCCAAGGGATAAAGGGCTAAAAATGTCTACCGTTGAAAATCGATTAGCTGAATTGGGTTTGAGTGTTCCGGAGGTAGCAGCACCGCTGGCCGCCTATGTTCCCGCCGTGATCAGCGGCTCCTACGTGTACACATCCGGTCAGTTGCCCATGGTTTCTGGCGTCTTGCAGGCCACAGGTCGCCTTGGTGAAGACATCGACGTTGATCAAGGTGCGGATCTGGCCCAGATGTGTGCATTGAACGCCATTGCTGCAATCAAAAACGTAATCGGGGATCTGGACCGAGTGATCCAAGTGGTTCGAGTTACCGGATTTGTTGCGTCGACACCAGAATTCACTTCGCAGCCTGCCGTGATCAATGGCGCTAGTAATTTATTGGGCATCGCTTTTGGCGGGGCGCATTCGCGCTCTGCAGTCGGTGTTGCGGCTCTGCCCCTTGGAGCACCTGTTGAAGTCGACATGATTGTTGAGTTTAAATAGCACGTGGAACTCCTTTCACTAACCGAACGTGTGCGGTCTGTCGCTGCAGGCGATGGACGGTGGAAAATACCTGTCGCTGAACCAGCCTCTACCGTTGTGATTGCCCGACCAGCGGACTCTGGTTTTGAGGTGCTTCTCATGCAACGCAGTTCCACCATGGCATTTGCTCCCAACATGGCAGTTTTTCCAGGGGGGCGAGTTGACCCGAGAGATCATGAATTCGCTGACCCATTTATTGCTTGTGCAATCCGCGAAGTACATGAAGAAGTGGGACTGGAACTCACCTCTCTGATAGCCCTTGACCATTGGATCACCCCAGAAGTTGAACCAATGCGGTACGACGTGCATTTCTATTTGTCCATTGTTGAGGAACACGTGGAAGGCGCTTTGGTAACGACTGAGGCGCATAACATGCTGTGGTTGACACCAGCACAAGCTCACGCCAGATCACTTGACGGATCACTCCCCATGTTGCGTCCAACGCAGGTCGCCCTTGCTGAGTTAGGCATTAGTAAAAATATTGAACAACTCACCGAGTTTGCGCTGAAGCGCGATATTGCGCCAAGGCTTCCAAGGCCTGCCCTTGAAAGTTCAGGTGAGATTCGTTGGGATCTGGTGAACGGGCACACAGGTGAACTCATGCAAACCAATGTCGGTAGGGCGAAACAGGAAACCACAGGCAGTCATGACTAACAACGAAGACAGGCCAGCTTGGACCGGTGGAGTCATCGCCTCCGATGTCAACTGTGTGTTAGCACCTAATCCTTCTCCGTGGACGCTCGAAGGAACAAACACCTATGTCATTGGTGAGGTAGGCGGTCGACAGGTAGTCGTTGATCCCGGTCCAGCAAATCCGGAGCATTTGCAGCGGGTTTCCCAGTTAGCGCAAGGTCCTATCGCCGCAATTGTGTTAACCCACGCGCACATTGACCACTCCGAAGGAGCACCCGACCTGTCAGAACTCGTTGGGGCGCCAGTCATCGCGAGCAGGGAGATTTCTGGACTTGATTTAGGTTCGGTTGAGTTACTCATGCACCGCACCCCTGGACATAGCTCGGACAGTGTCTGCATCACCGTTAACTCGCCTTCGGGCCGCTATCTTCTCAGCGGTGACACAATTTTGGGTCGTGGCACAACACTCGTTGCTCACCCTGACGGTGTTCTCAGTGAGTACTTTGACTCACTGCGCCTACTCCGCGATCACTGCAATGACCAAGGGATCACCATGCTGCTACCAGGGCATGGACCAACGTCTGAATCACCCGTTGCCCTAATTGATTTCTATGAAAAGCACCGACTTGAACGACTTGATCA
>JAFMHB010000030.1 GCA_017854795.1 Candidatus Nanopelagicales bacterium | reverse complement strand
ACAAGTTCGAATCGCCGATTTCATTATTGAATGTGATCCAACACTTGGCTAAACCAGTTCTGATTGTTGGTGCGGGCATCAGCGGTATTTCCTGTGCACGCGTACTTCGTGATCAAGATGTTCCTTTCACAATCATTAACAAGGGCAGGAAACTTGGAGGCCGCATGGCCTCCAAGAGTGTCCGCGACTCGGGGACGAAATATGACGGTCGAGTTTTTGATATTGGTGCGTCGTATTTCACCGTGAGCGATCCTGAATTCACCAAACTCACGGAATCCATGATCAGCGCAGGTGTTGTGACTGAGTGGACTGATACGTTCCATGTCGCTGACGCGCAAGGCATTGGTGGTGTGAAAGTGGGTCCAATGCGCTTCACCGCACCCAAGGGAATTCGCAGCGTTGTTGAACACCTGGCTCAAGGTTTGACCATTGAAGAAGGTGAGATTACTGACCTCGACGAAATAGTGGCGCAGGATAAATATTCTTCGATCGCGCTGTGCATGCCAACGCCTCAAGCGGCCAAGATCTACCCGCAGGCCGCATCAATTTCGCCTGCGCAGTGGGAGCCAGTAATCGCTGTCTCATTTCTTTTTGACGAACAAATATGGCGTGACTTTGATGGAATTTTTGTGAACGGTGATAACGAAATTACCTGGATCGCCAATGACGGTTCTCGGCGTGGTGACAATGCCCCAGCACTCGTGGTTCATGTTCACCCCGTTCTCGCAGCCCATCACTTGTTAGACCCTCAGGCGGTTATTCCCCACGCCCTTCGCGCGGTGCAACGGATTCTGGGGTTCATTGAGAGCCCGATCTGGGCGCACGCCCATCGCTGGACCTACGCAAAACCTGCTGAAGGCAGCACCCCAGCGTTGCCGCTGAGTCACATAGGCCCAATCCGCCTGGCAGGCGATGAGTTCTCAGACCGGCCACGGGTTGAAGCAGCCTGGCTATCTGGTCGTGACTTGGCACGTGGGTTGATGGGGTAGGCCACCAGCAAGCATGTAGGATTTTGTTTCCTAAGCTTTATCTCCACGGGGGACAACTGTTCAGGAGAATAGATGTCTAGCGCAAAAATTTACCTTAATATGGCGGCGCTGCTACAGCGCAAAGAACGAGTCGTCCAAGCTGAAGTTGATGGTGAATTGGTACTGCTCAGCCCAAAAGGCATGGCGTACTACGGTGCCGTAGGCACAGGTGATTCAATCTGGGAACTCATTGACGGAACTCGAAGCACTGATGACATCGTGGAACAGATGGAATCTCAATATGATGCCGAATTTGGCGTCATTCGCGAGCAAGTTACCGAGTTCATCGAAGGTCTCATCGTGGCGGGGTTGCTCGAAGAAACTAGTTAATCCGCCGGCCGTGCTCCAGCTTGACAATTGAATCGCCAATGCTGACAGTTGAGAATCTATGGGCGATCACTAGCAGCGTAATCTGTGGAGTCAAGGACTTGAGTTGACCTAGGACATCAGCTTCAGTGGGTTCATCGAGTGCGGAAGTTGCCTCATCCAAAACAAGAAGTTCGGGTTCGCGTAACAGTGCACGTGCGAGGGCTACTCGCTGACGCTCGCCGCCCGATAACCGAATTCCACGTTCCCCCAGTTCAGTGTCAAGACCGTTGGGGAGTTTGCGCGCGAATCCAGCAGCCGCTTGCTCAAGCGCGGACCAGCACTTGTCATCTGAAACTTCCCAGGGAACTGACCAAGTGAGATTCTCGCGCAGCGATGCAGGAAGAATGATGGTCTCTTGAGGGACGTACGCCACGTGGCTGCGCCACCACGGTAGATCTTGAGGTAAAAGTGCCTCACCATTGACCAGAACTGTCCCGGAGTTTGGGGTGAGCAATCCGAGTGCGATATCGGCACTCGTGGACTTTCCTGATCCTGATGTTCCAGTCAGAACCGTTATCTGGCCGCGTTGAATAGGAAAACTCAGATCAAATATGCCGTTCTCTGTTCCAGCGTATGTGAAGGTGACATTGCGAAACTCGACAAGTGGAATTGAGTCTTGGCTCGACATGGACGCGCGAGTTGAAGTGATGTTGAGTGGAACTTCTAGTGCTGATTCAGCTTCACTTGTCAACGTCATGAGATCGCCAACAGCGGGCAGTGAGTTTGACAGTTGGGTAATTCCACCAACCAGGCCTTGCACATTGGAGTTAAGCCGCATGATGACAATGATGATCACAACCAGTGACGCTGGGGAAACGTCCGCTGCAACTGCGAGCAAAACGAGTAGGGCCAAAGCGGATGCGGTTGCGACGCTTGTCAACCCTGTGATCGTTGCCTGTCGGCGTTGATTTCGAATCTGGACTTCGCGTGCTCCTTGGAAAGCAGAAGCTAGTCGGTCAAGCCAGATGGCGGCTGCTTGGTGGGCTCGCACCAAGCGTAGAGCTTCCAAAGAGTCAGTCATTGCCGCTTGAAGGTTTTGCTGTCGGACACCTAGCTCGCGTCCCATACGTTGTGCTGGTCTGGCTCCCAACCCTTGTACGAAGGCCATGATGAGCACGCCCGCAATCGCGGGAATTGCAACGAGCGGTGATAGCGCAACAGTGATAATTGCCGCCGCGATTGCTAACAGGCTTGACGCTGCCAAGCTAACTAACTGACCGTATGCAGAACTGGCACGGGACGCCCCGTTTGTCACCACGGAAATGATGTCGCTTCGCCTTCGATCAAGCAAGAAAGACCAGCGGGCGAGAAGAACAGCACTGAATGCTTTTTGCCGCAGTGTGTCAACGAGCATCAACTGCAATCGTGATGAGTTGATGGACGAGGCCCGCGTTGCCAGTGCTTGGATGGCAATGAGAGCAACAAATGCGCCAAGTAGTAGCGCGAGGGGGATTCGCCCAATTTCAAGGGTACCGACAATAGGAAGATCAACCGTTGCATCAGGATTCGAAACTAGATTGACAATAGGTATGAGAAGGACTAACCCAACGCCACCAATGAAACCACGAGTGAGCACAAGGAAGAACTGCAGGCTCACACTATGTGGCGAGATTCCCCATGCAGTGCGAAGGAGTGACTTGACGTTGCTAATTGCGCTAGGAGTGTTTTCTGGGGCAATCTCAACAGTCATTTTTGGGCTTCGTTTTCGATGAGATCTAGAACATGATCAAGGGTCCATTTTCCTCGTGGTCTGGTTATCTGAGTGATGGGTACCGTGTCCGCGAGTTTGGCCACCTGGGTGAAGTATGCGTCTTCACCGAGAACAAGGGGAGCAATTCCATCTCGTTCCGTGTGGGCAAGAAGGCGGTTCATTCGTTGAACTCCAGCAGGGTGATTCACTCGAATTAAAGTTGACGGTGGAGCCCACGCGAGAACTATTATTCGGTCTATTTTCGTCTCATCTGGTTCTGTGTCTTCAGGGCGAAAGGCTACTTTGGGCCGTCCGCCAGAGAGACGCGGGAGCGAATCAAAATCGACGCCAAGAGCTGTTGCGGCATCTTCAAGGAGATGAACATTCCTCGCATAGGGGGTGGTCCAAGCTGATTTATCTTTAAATTGAATGACGGTAACGTCATCGCACAATATTGAGTGTCCCCTTGCACGAAGTCCCATCGCGGTGGTGGACTTTCCCGCGCCACGAAGCCCCGCGATCGCGACAGTGGAGTCGCCGATACGCACGGAAGCTGCATGCAGGCTGAGCATCCCCCGCTGCAGGACAGAAAGGGTGACGGCCCAGCCCTGGAGCATCCAACTGGGATCATCGCCGTCCCCTGAAGGTGAGTCATCGGGTTCCCAATCAATCTGAACCTTTCGACCCTCAGACACGAGTAGCCGAGAGCCCGAATTGAAAGTGAGAAGCGCCTGATCCGGTGTGACTTGAATCCACGGGCGTGGGTGACTTGCGCCTTCAAGTTCTTCAGGCGTTGGACCAACTGTGACTTTAAGCCCCAATTGGGGTGGGAGTGACTTCCATGCGGTTTGCTCTTGGCGGCGTCGCGATTGCCGTGCTGATCGAATTGGTGCAAGTTGACTTTCCAGGTTTTCCAGTGGATAAGCGAGTTGAAGCATGGCTTCACCATGATCGGCCTCGATGCGCTGCACTAAGCGCTCATCCAATTCCTCGCGCCAACCCCCATGTTTGCCGCTGCGGAAAAATTGCGTGGTCTTCGGTGAGGTTTCTCGGAATCCTCGTTCCGTTTCAGCCTGTTGTAATTTTTCAAATCGTGTGCGCGCGATTGCGGCCTCCAGTTCATCTTCCGTGCACATCAACCCCACGGAATTAAAAACTGGTAGGAGTGTTGAGATGGGATCTGTTTTGAGGTCCTCGTAACGAACGAGATGAACAGGGAAAGGGACATCAGGTGCAAGCCAAGATTGTGCATGTGTTGACCACGTTCCCCACGGCTGGGCAGTTTGAGTGAGTGCGGGATTCGCATGGGTCTCTGAACCTTCACGCGCTAGCGATTCAACAGCTTGCTCGAGACTATGGCCGAAGAAGGGTGCATAGGAGCAGGTGACATCACGTGGATCGCGAACAATCAAAATTGCAGCCCGTGTTGCTTCAACGGGAAAAGGTTCTATGGAAGGTTCACCCGGCCGAAAAACTTCATGAGTCTTTCGAAACATGGGCGCACTCATTCGCTCCATCACAGCAGCTAGGTCATCAAATTCCTGATCATCAGGTAATTCGGGGATAACACCGGAGTGGGTGATGAGTGCGTGTCTCAAGGTGTCGATTTCCGCGGGGGTGAGCCATCGCGCATCCAAGCCAAAGGCATTCAAAGACATGCCAACATGATTGGGTTGTGAGCCGGAACTGAGCTGATCAACCCCGAAGAGATGCGGGTGAGTGCGTAGCGCGGTGATGATCGCGCGCATCCACGTGTTGCCTGACTTGGGGAATGAAGCGAGCCAGACAACTCTGCCTTGGTGCTGTGGTGTTTCACCCTGGATCATTGTTGAATCACCGAATCCCACCATGTAAGCAATGAATCGACGTCGGTGGAAATAGTCTTGGGATCAATACGTAAGGAACAGACGGGCAGCGATGCCGCGCGCACATGTGCCGCGACAGCTTCATCGGGTTCCCGTGCATCCCTCGCCGGACTGAGCATGCCCCCAATAGCGAGATGTGCCCCAATGCTAAAGCGCTCGAGGCCCGTCACATTCTCGAGTGCAACTTCATTGGGTCTTCTAGTTCGCACCTCACAGATCCCGCGAATATCAATCGGGGCGTGAACACGTGGCACCTCAAAACCAAAGGCGTTCGAATCCGGTCTGAGTGCGGTAGCTGCCCATTCATGTTGTTTTCGGTACCGTTTCGGTGCGACGAGAGGTGCCGCGCGTGGGTGTGCAATTAGGCCCGATTCCGTTTCGCTCACTGGCGTTGGTTTGTCGCTGACAAGGTGCCAACCGCGATCTAGGAGTGGGAATTCGACCTCGGGCAGTTCGTGGTCGCCACCCAAAAGCAAAAGACCAGAGTCACTTGTTGCGCTGGGAACGAGACAGGAGCCCCGGATCAAACTGAACCCTTTGCGTGACCAGGAAATCAAGTCGGCCCAGCCATTGAGCAGCGCCTTTGATCTCAATTCACGGCCTTCACCAGGTTCCGGGTCAATGGTGACCGTGCCGTCTTCGGCGACGGTTGCTGTCCCTAACCCCGGAAACGTCAGCAACCACGGTTCAGTGTCAACGGAGACTGATGGTCCTACCACCACTGCACTAATTTCCTCACTTGAATTTCACAGGCTTCACGCACCATGGTTGCGGATTGCTTTCCAGATTCCTCCAGGGGAAGGACCCTAATCACCTGTGAGTATTTGTTGTGATTGATTTGGAGGATTTCATTTATCAGGCGTTCAGCTTCTTTTTGGGCCACGTCAGCAGTAGACCCGACCATGCTCTGAATCCCCATTGCTAGGTAGGTGACCGTCGAGTGCCTGTTGTCCGGTCGAATGGCCAAATGTCTGAGGGACACTGAACCATCGTCACTTTGAATCCAGGTCAGCGCTTGCCTGCCCGACTCTTGAGGTGGGTAGCGCCAAGATCGGGCATTGACTGCGATCACACCAATGCTGCTCTCAACTTCAAGTGGGGTGGAGTGCACGACAGGTGCTTCATGGTCAACAAACCCAAACCCCGTTAGTAATTGCATGGCATCGAGGTCACCGTAGTTTTCATAGGTTTGCTCTGAGTTTGAAGTGCTGCTCGTAAGCACGTGTACTCCCGGTTCCGGGAGGGATTGCTTTGCACCGCTGTGATGGTGGTTGACAAACATTTTGAGTGGTATGAGGCGCTTCTTCGATTGATCCCCTCTGCCAGAACCGAATGAGTGCCATGAGATCAAAGTCTTTTTTGCATCCTGAGGATGCGGAACCTCGTCGAATTTCGGGAACCCTAGATTGAGAAGGGCAGCCCGTAACTCGGAGTTGCGAATGGCGAAGTCGGGAACAAAGGTGTTGATCATGTTGAGTTTTTCAGCATGATCAACCATGGTCACCCAAAGTTCAACAAGTCGAAGTTGATTGGCATCGAGAGTTGTCGGTGCCGTGTATGACCCCATGGACTGGGGATCGTCTGACCATTCGATTTCTGAAAGCGGTACAGCGAGATGCATTGGGTAGTGGACAAGAACTCTGTCAGGCGTGCCAATCTGGTCCTTGATGCTGCTAGAAAAATTTCCGTCGAAGTAGTGAACCGTGAAATCTTCCGCGACGAAACCACCATTGCTACTAATAATTTGCGCTGTTTCCAGAATTGATTCCTTGATTAATGAATCATCAGTTTCCACATGCACCTGTCAACTATAGACTCAAGGTCATCGATGCGAATTCAAGGGAATTTGGGTCCCGATCATGGGGATCAAGCGCGGTAACCTTCAGTGGTTGATTGCTTCACAACAGGATAGGAACAAGTGAGTGGCATCTGATCCCGAGATCTTTTTTCACGAACATGGCACCATTTCAGATCTCAATCAGGATTTGGTCCTTTGGCAGGCTCCAGGTTCCCTGCATGTTGACCAAATTCGCACAATTTGGGCCAGTTCATTTAATGAATCTGATCTAGTTGATATCCCAGGTCCATGGGGTGTTGCCCTCTGGGATCCAACACACCTCGAAGTGAAGATCGTTGTTGACGCGATCGGCATCATGCCCCTCTATTGGGCGAGAACCCGAACGAATGGAATGGCTGTAGCGGCATGGTTGGCCAAACTCGTGGATCGCGACGACGTCGATGATTCTGTTGATATCGAAGGAATCGTTATTGACGAGGGTCGCGGATGCAGGACATTTTCTAATCTTGACCGAACCCGCTTTCGATCTGTGAGGCAAATCCCTTGGGCCAGTTCCCTTCGAATTTCTGCGAATAACGAAACTTCCGTTGTTAGGTATTGGGATCCGGAGCAACTTCCCCAGCCGGATGAGTCTCTGACGTTGGATCAATGTGCTGAGATTCTGCGCAGTGCCCTGGATTTGGCAATTCGTGACTCGCTCCCTGGGATCAATGAGCGCGTTGGCGCCCATATCTCTGGTGGCTTGGACTGCACGACTATGGCGTGCAGGGGAAACCAGATTATGAAGGAGCAAGGCCACAGTCTGTTTGCAGGCTACTCCTGGGCACCCCACCCAGATCATGTGCCGCGCTTTGAAGGTGACGAGCGTGGATTACTGGACAATGTTGGCTCGCAAGAGGACATCAGGATTGAAACGGTGTACCCGGACCACACGGGTGACTGGTTCTTCTCGCGGGATGTAAACCGGTATCCACAGTCAACTCACATGAGAGAACGGTGGGTCCTTCCGCAAGCTCAATCTGATGGTGTTCACGTGATGCTTTCTGGCTGGGGTGGAGATGAACTCTCCAGTTTCAATGGTCGAAATGTTTATGCCTACCTGATCCGTAAAGGAAAACTTAGAATCTTGTGGAATGAAGTCGGCAAGCGAGCGCAAGTGTCAACGGGTGTCAAACCCAGTTGGCTCTTTCACCTGATGCTCTACGTCCGAACACTCGTGGGTCAGGGACCACGGCCAATCTCATCAGTTGCTCATGCGCTGCGCAACCCCATTCAATCCTGGAAAAACCACAGGCAAGAAGCAGATATTTTGGCCGAATTACGAGAAGTCGCACCGTCTGCCGCAGGCGCACGCGCGGAACGCGAAATGCGATTTCGGAGTGCGGCGACTGTACGCGATTTTCAGTTGGCCCTGCTCACAAACGGCCACCTGCAGCATCGAACATCCGCTTGGTACCAAACGGGGCGAATGTTTGATCTCTATTACCGCTACCCACTCCTTGACATTCGTGTTGTTAAAGCAGCGCTGACGCTCCCGTGGTCTGCATTCCGGTCTGAAGGGTGGACTCGGGTTGCTTTCCGCATGGCGGTTCAGGATTGGGTTCCACAGTCTGTTGCTTGGAATCCATTTAAATTCGAGCCTGCACTTTTCTGGCCACCGGAGCGAAAAAAAGTCGAACGCGAGCAGCCTGTCTTTCAAGCCCAAACAATTGATGCCGACACCCAAGAGGCAATGCGCCTAGTTGGTCTCACCTATCAGCAGGGTTCTGGAAGAGCAATCGACAGTGCCTCTCGGGTTCACTCCAGGCCAGATTTGGCACCTGGGGTTTAGGATCGATATGTGCTTTTCGTGACTTCCACTGAAACCAGTGTCACTGGGCGAGTACTTCGGGGTTCCCATGGATGACCGACTCCGATCGACCCCGATGCGGCGTTGGCGAGCGCGAGGCCGGATAGCCGAGGCTGCGGTTTACCTCGGTGTTTTCTCGGTAGCTCAGCGTGCAGTTCCCATGAAACTTTGGTCGTGGGTGCTGGGACACCCAGAATCCCCACCCCAAGAATTGGGCACGGAACGCGTCAGGGCGCTGCGATCGTTGAAGAGCGAGAAGGTCTCATGGCAAGCGCACCGTGGGGTAACCCGCGCGGCTGAGCGTCTTCCTTGGAATCCGTCATGCCTGGCCCAGGCCGCCGCTGGGCAGTCAATGCTTCGATTGCGCGGAAGAGCCGGCGTTGTTGTGATTGGAATGAGAAAAGTCGAAGATCAGCAACCATGGTCGGCCCACGCATGGCTGTTAGCGGCTGACGGAGCCATCACAGGTGGTCGAGAGGCTCATGGATTTACCCCCACAACAGTCTTTGTACCAAAGAAAATTTCCACCGATTTCCATCAACTGCCAGTGTGGGGAAGCAGACTCGCATGAACTCTGAAAGGCCGCTTGCAGTCGTCTTGACGGGGGATGCCACCCCCATGGTGGTCTGGAATCTGCGGGAAACTCTGGAATGGGCAGACGTCGTGTTGCTTGAAGGAACCGTCTCGTTCAATGGTGCTGACCGTGACCCCAAGCGCAAGACATGGCAAGAAATTCTTGGGGTAGAGAGCCCACAGCTACGTGTTGTGACCACGGACCTGATCGGTGAAAACAACAGGCAACGCGAAGTGATTCAGCGTAATGCCGCGCTGCCAGTGCTGCATTTTCAAGACAAGGATCGTTATGTCGTCTTAATGGATGCAGATGAATTAGTAAGCGGTGACCGAGTAATGAGCGTAATGGGGCAAATTAAAAGTCCATCAGTTCGACTAGGACTAGTGCCCTTATATGGATCGGTGGACAGGGTCGCCCGAAGCATTCACTGTTGCTGGCGTGATTCACACTCAGATTTACGTGGTTTGGGTGCGCATGTTGAATCCGATTTTGTCTTTCCAGGACCAGTAGTAGCTACCGTTGGTGAAGCAATTTCGAAGTCGCCAAGTGGACTAAGGTTTAATTCACCACTCTACAAATATGAGTCGACGTTCGGACACCATGTAACTATGGCGGATGATCCTCAGACCGTGATTCGCAAATTGGACAACACCCATCAATGGGATGAACGCATTAAATCCGTTCAACACATGACCACCATGTTGGACGCAGGTGTTCACCATGCTGGTTGGTGGATTTCCAGTTACCGCGAACCTGAACCGTGGCTTGTTGAATTGGCTGGAGCTTCAGAGTTGCGTGTAGCTGGTGATCCACTACCCGACTCTCATCTCTTTAGACTCCGCGCGTGGGCACAAGCACGGCTGGATCCGAACTTAACCGATGAAGCAGTGCGAGTCGCCGATCAAATGATGGGTGCACTTGAGCCTGATCAGGAATCTAAATACGACCTGTTGCACGATTCTCAGTTGCTGAGTCCGGTGATGGAAATGGGCCAAATCAGAAACTCTGCGGAAAGTGATCGGGTTTCCGGCGATAAGGCGGTCACCGAGCAAGAGTCCATCATTCACTAATCCAATGTCCTCAAGGCCTGCATGTTTCAGCTTAATTGCCAAGTGGTGGACTTGGAGTCTTAGGCACTTGACTTAGTGCATCAACGAAGTCTGAGCTTGGCGTGCCGCAGCAGCACTCATTTCCCACGGATCGAATGAGGGTTTTGACTGGCGCCAAATACGAGTCAATCCGGTCGGAACTGATTGCAAGTAACTCTTCCCATACTGCCCACATGCATTCGCCCACGCCGCCTGCAAAACCTTGTCCGTATCAAAGGAAATCTATTATGCCTGCGCCTCAAGGGGCACTTCTGCCACCGCGTGACCAGGTGATAACGGGCATCGTCCCGAGACTAGCCCGTCATCCCTCAGAGTTGATCCAAAATCCGGCTATATCGGCCTTCCCTGTTTTGATGTGCAGCTTCCCGTACTTCGCCGGTACATCAACGAAACCCCTCGATACCTGATTCGGCGAACCCAAAACAACACCACCGCCAAGCGACCTTCCCTGCGTGAAGGACAGGAAACATTTCGCGGGCATATTTCGTCAAACGCGTGGGGTCAAGACGTACCATGCAAGGCGCGCAATAGTGTGGCCTTATGACAACCCACGCGCCGATCAAGCCTAAATGGAAGAAGCCGAGTATAAGTCCTCTGGGAGGCATCAGAGGTGCAGCAGGTGGTGGGAGCGCGGCGTACTATGAAGTCGACTCGGTTTCAGTATTTAGACCATCAATGGGGACAATGGGGACAACTGATTCCACATCACCGACAGCGTTTTCGCGGGCTAGAGGTCCTGCCTCGTAGTTCATCCCACGCTTAGGTTCGGTGTGTCAGGGGACTAATTCGGGGCCTGCTCACAACTGAGATTCTCTCGCTGGGTCCATTGACTCAGAATTTTGAGCGGGTTATAGTTCCACGATGGACGGGAATACGCACTCCAAGCGTACATGGACGAAGCCGAGCCTTATCTCATTGGGAGGCGTCGCGGGTTCACAAGCTGGTAAGAGCGTCATTAATGCCACTGAAATTGGTACCTTTAAGATTCGGTTCACCACTGGGAAAACATCTGGTACGTCTGGACCAAATTGGACGCAGGCTCGAGGTCCCGCCTCGTAGTTCTTCCAGCAAGGCCCGTTGCACGTAGACCGACTTCGTCGTATTCGGCGTATGTCTGAACCAAGATCGTCACCGATGCTCGTTCATCCACTCCGATTGCTACCGGAGCAGGATCAAGGAACTGAAAGGCATCATCGGGGGGATGCCTAGTCACTGTGCATCCACATCCGAGCAAGGTTCCCGGTGCCTCGATTGCCAGACTTGGGGAGAGGAATTTTTTCTTGTGGAATCCCTTAGTTCTCGTGCCCGAGTGAGAATCTTGTGTGACAGCGCAAACGCGCACACGTGACCTGTACGTGAGCATCGAAGTGGTAGCACTGTTAAATGGATAAAGTAAATGGATCAAGTTGGACACGATGACGATTCAGACCTCCACCATCCGTACTAAAACGTCTTTTACCTCAATTACTCGCTTCATTATTGCGTTCAGCTCTACCTCATAGTTCATGCCGCCATTAGTTTTGGCGTATCAGGGATCCAATTTGGGGCCTGCTCACAACTGAGATTCTCTCGCTGGGTCCATTGACTTTGAATTTTGAGCAGGTATCCCTTGCGCCATGAATAGGTATGCCTACAACAAACCCACATGGACGAAGCCGAGTCTTGTCCATCTGGGAGGCGTTGGCAGCGCTGAAGGTGGTAGTTTTCCTTGTTTAGTCGAGGTCGGCTCGATGTCGATTAGGTCCCTCACCATCGGGAATACTTATCCTGCCTGTACTTACGCCTTCAATATTGCTATGAGTCCCGCTTCGTAGTTATTAGTCAACGACATTGGTCTTGTCACGTTACTAGTTCGGGATCGACTCCTTGATGCAACTTCTTCGATGGACCCTTGACTTTGAATTTTGAGCCAATAATGATTCCACGGTGGATGTTGTAACGCACTCCAAGCGCACATGGACGAAGCCGAGCCTTATCCAATTTTGGGTGTCGGCCGTGCTCAGGGAGGAGACGTTTATAAATTTGTTGTGGTGGGCTCGTCTTCTATTTCTTACGGAACGGGGCCATCAGCGGTTACCCCGATCAAGTTGAATTGTGCCAGGGTCGCAGGCCCTGCTTCCTAGTTCATAAATATGGGCAAACCGTTGAATTTGATGCCCATCCGATAGCCTTTCGCAGTGCCCGCAATAGTTCTCCTTGGCTCCCAGTGGGGCGATTAAGGAAAAGGTAAAGCAACGGATCTCTTGGGAGATCAAGTTGATTACGTCGTCTGATACCAAGGTAGGAATAACGCAGGGCACACTGTTGCCATCGGTGACAAGAAGTTTGCGCTCCATTTGCTGCCGAGTGGAATTCTGACACCTGAAGTTATTCCCGTTATTGGTAACGGTGTTGTCTTTGATCTCCGGTCTTGATGGAGGAAATTGCAAGACTTAATGTGCAAGGTATTGACACTTCAAAGTTGTTGATTAGTGCTAACGCCCATTTGATCACCAGCTATCACGTGGCATTGGACAAAGTAACGGAACACTTTCTGGGTAAAGCACAAATTGGAACAACCGGACGGGGCATTGGTCCGACCTACAGCGACAAAATTTCCTGCGATGGTATTCGTGTTCAAGACCTTGTCGATGAATCCCTTTTGGCGGCAAAAAGTTGAATGCGCAGTTGCAAACAAAAATCAAGTATTGGTCAGAAGGGTGTCTCTCAAACCGTTAACCCGATAAACCGTCAACCCGAGTGGCAAGCCGGGTAATAGGTGTATCAAGCCAGCCGATATGCCGCACACGCCCATTTGTGACGCTGCGTTCGTTACCGATTGTGCGTGGTGATTTGTTGGCAATCGTTGTCTACATGAGCTCGGCTCTTTCCGCAAGAAATCTTTGTGGGGGTTCGGGGGTGGACTTGACGCAGCCCCGCATCCTGATAGGCTCGAAGAAGTTTCGTGCGTGGGAAAATATCCTTTGGGGGCAGCGTTACCATTCAAAGGATTTCTATGCGAAATGTATGGGTGCGACCGGTCTTGATTCCACTTGGAGGAGTTGCTGCTTCACAGGGCGCAAACACCAAGGGAATGGATGAATGCGGGCATATAGTGAGGAGCAATTCCTTCGGCGGTGCTCCTTGCATTTCCAGCATGCGGCCCAGCTACTCGGGAACAGCTGTAGGACCTGCTTCGTAATCAAGAACAAGGTACCTAGTGCGCGTTCGACTCCCATGACAAAAATTTTTTGGTTGCAACCAGTTCAGATCGAAACGGATGCGATCTCGGTCGGGCATTGGCTTCCCTAGCGTAATTTTCCCCGCCAAGCAGAGAATGATTTCACCGACTTTGCGTGTGGCCTTTTTAACCAAGGGTATGGGTGAATTTCGGCCAAATCAGTGAACTTTTTGAAACTTGGTACCGGTGCATACGTCACCGCAACTCGATTCTGGCGGGCGAACTCATACGGGTTGCCCAAAAATAGGAGGACATCCCTTCGTTGCGCCAAGTCCTGAAGCGTTTCGAGGTAAAACAAGATGCGTTTTGACGAAAGTTGTAACTTCGCAAGAGCATCTTCATTAAAGACAAAGACAACCGGCAGTGTTGGATGAGCCAATAAGGCTGGATCTTGATCACCCATCGATTCAATGGTGAGTAGTACAAACTGCGGGTTACCGTTTGTCACTACAATCGAAGGACCCGCGGTCGTAACAGGATCAGGGTCGGAAGCGAGCAGCGGATCAGTTGGTGCAGCGTCGAGTGCACGTTCATCAGGAAATTGTTTAATGGGACAGTTGCTTTTGAGGGCACAACCACCACATAACTGTGGTGCTCGTTTCTGCACCTGCCACTGTGAAAGCCCATACGGCTTTCCATTGCCTGAACCAACAACCCATTGCCAGCCGGTCAGATTTGCGGCCCGAGAACCGTCGATCAACTCGCGATACATGCGCTCTTGACCGTGTAACCAGCCAACTTCGTTTCGAACAGTCCACTGTGATGCCAGCCACATGCGGGTTTGATTCACGAGCCAACCGTCACGGCCTAATTCTTCAACGGCGAAATCAATGCAGGCCATGCTTTTTTCACCTTGAGGCCAACCATCTCCTGGGGCATCTCGCACCTGCTCGAATCGAAGGTTGTGAAATAGACGGGTACCTAGTCGTGCATAGAGGTGTCGTGAATATTCCTGCCACAGTAGCTCGTCCCGATACTTCTCTCGATCTGTGTAAGGCGCCTTTGCAACGCGGTTCCACACTTTTTCTAGGGTCAGCAGATTGTGCCGAATGT
>JAFMHB010000003.1:7916-145446 GCA_017854795.1 Candidatus Nanopelagicales bacterium | reverse complement strand
ATGGATCACACATTGATTCAACGGACTCCACGATTCATGGGTGTCAAAACAGATTATGAAAAAGTGCTACGTCAACGTAACGCGCTTTTAAAGTCTTCTCATCGCGACAATATTAATAGTACCCTCGATGTGTGGAATGAGCAGTTAGCCAAGCTCGGTGCTGAAATAACGTACACCCGAATTCAATTTATTCGTGATTTAAAACCTCACATTCGCAGCAGGTATCACTCCATTAGTGGTGGTGAAAATGCAGTGAGTTCATCGGAAATATTTCTCACGTATCAATCTAAGTACTTAATCGACGACGATATTGAAGCCTTAACCCAAGATGAAATCAGAGACCGAATTCTGAATGAATTGTTGGAGCGAAGAAAAGACGAACTTATTCGCGGTGTAACACTGGTTGGACCACACCGTGATGAACTCTTCATTGGACTTGGTGAGCTACCACTAAAAGGTTATGCATCGCATGGTGAAAGTTGGTCCGCGGCATTAGCACTTCGAGTTGCAAGTGCCGATGTCTTGAAAATGGATGGAATCGAACCAATCCTTATTCTTGATGATGTTTTTGCTGAACTCGATGTAATGCGGCGAGCCACCATTTTAGAACTAACCAAAAATGCACCACAAGTATTTATCACGGCAGCAGTGGAATCTGATGTTCCCATAGAACTTGACGGGGCACGTTTTCACGTATCCCTCGGCACCGTCATTCCTGTCGGTGAGTCCAATGAGTGAAGACATCACACCAGAGGAGGCGGCCCAAGCTGCTGATCGATTGTTGCGACGCACAACCAAAGGCCCACCTGCTAAAAAAACCCGGAAATCTACAAAAAGTGGGCGTGACCCAGAACTCCTCGGCACAGCCTTGGACAAGCTAATGATTGAAAGTGGCTGGGAGCAAGAAAGCTCAATGGCTAAGCTATTAAATTCCTGGCAGGTGATCGTTGGCCCTGAGATCGCTGACCACTGCATCCCCGCAGGCTTTGAGGAAGGGACGTTACGGCTCACGGCAGAGTCAACCGCCTGGGCAACCCAATTACGACTGCTCCAAAATCAAATTATGGCCAAAATTGCGGGCGAAGTAGGTGATGGTGTCGTGACCAAAATTTCGATTTCTGGTCCAAAGGGTCCATCGTGGAAGAAAGGCGCCTGGCACGTTGCAGGCCGAGGACCCCGAGACACCTACAACTAGTCCCTAGCGGGCAGTCGGGTGACCACCGTGTAACAAGCCGAATTTGCCCCCTAGCGCGAAATAGGAAGGATTTTCAGCACTAATTCGTACATCTACTAGCAACCAGGGGGTCTCAAGGCTTATTTATGTCCTGATTGGCATTTATGGGCTAGGTGATGTCAGAACTTCAAGGTAGACTGTCCTTTGTTGCTTTGTGTGAATAACCTATTGTTCGACTCGCTCCAAGGAGGGCCCCACATGACCTACGACGCTAGTGCGATCCAGGTTCTCGAAGGACTCGACGCCGTTCGTAAGCGCCCCGGTATGTACATCGGCTCGACGGGTGAGCGCGGATTACACCATTTGGTTTACGAAGTGGTCGACAATGCCGTTGACGAAGCTCTGGCAGGTTACGCCACTGAAATTTCGGTCACGATCCTCCCCGATGGCGCGATTCGGGTGGTGGATAACGGTCGCGGGATCCCCGTTGACGAGCATCCCATCGAAAAAAAGCCAGCGGTTGAAGTCGTTCTCACCGTTTTGCATGCTGGTGGAAAATTCGGTGGCAGTGGGTATTCGGTGTCAGGTGGACTACACGGAGTGGGTGTCTCCGTGGTGAACGCCCTTTCTACCGACCTCGCCGTTGAAATTCACCGTGAAGGAAATGTGTACCGCCAGCACTACAAGTACGGCGTGCCCGTGGCTCCTCTCGACAAAGGTGAAGCCACAGATCGCACCGGAACAACAGTAACTTTCTGGGCTGACGGTGAAATTTTTGAGACCACAACTTACGACTTCACAACCCTTGCCCGTCGCTTCCAAGAAATGGCATTTCTCAACCGCGGCCTAAAGTTGGAACTGACCGACGAGCGACCAGGTTCATTCACTGTCATTGATCCAGACAACCCAACCGAGGTAATTGAAGCGGTCCGCCACGTCTCCTACATGTATGAAGGTGGAATTTCTGACTTTGTTCGTCACATCAACGCGAGTAAAGGAGTGGCAAACCCCACCGTCATTGACTTGGTGGCTGAGAACGAAAACAAAACTCTCAGCGCTGAAATTTCAATGCAATGGAACAACACGTATGCAGAGTCCGTGTACACCTTCGCGAACACGATCAACACCACAGAGGGTGGAACCCACGAAGAGGGTTTTCGTACGGCTCTCACATCGCTGGTCAACAAATTCTCACGCGAGTGGAACATCCTCAAAGAGAAAGACACCAACCTGTCCGGTGAAGATATCCGCGAAGGACTCACTGCGATTGTTAGTGTGAAACTTGTTGATCCTCAGTTTGAAGGTCAAACAAAAACTAAACTTGGCAACACTGAGATGAAAGCTTTTGTACAGAAAGTAGTCAACGATCAACTGGGAGCTTGGTTTGAACAAAACCCAGCCGAAGGTAAAGAAATTGCACGTAAATCAATGAACGCGGCAACTGCGCGAATCGCTGCCAGAAAAGCGCGTGACCTAGCCCGCAACCGAAAAGGATTACTAGGCGGCGCCGGAATGCCTGGAAAACTCATTGACTGTTCCAGTCGTGAACCAGAAGAGTGTGAAGTCTTTATTGTGGAAGGTGACAGTGCTGGTGGTTCAGCGCGCCAGGGTCGTGACCCGCGAACCCAAGCAATCCTCCCAATCCGCGGAAAAATCATCAACGTTGAAAAGGCCCGGATTGACAAAGTACTTCAGAACACTGAAGTACAAGCATTGATCTCAGCCTTTGGTACGGGTATCCAAGATGAATTCGACCTCAACCGTCTGCGGTACCACAAAGTTGTTCTCATGGCTGACGCTGACGTTGACGGGCAACACATCCGCACATTGCTACTGACCTTCCTGTTCCGCTTCATGCGGCCACTTGTTGAAACCGGTCACGTTTTCCTAGCCCAACCACCACTGTTCAAAATTAAATGGTCTCGGGAAACAGCCGACTTCGCCTATTCCGACCGTGAAAAAGATGCACTCATGGAAGCGGGCCTCGCAGCTGGAAAACGATTACCCAAGGAAGAGTCGATTCAGCGCTATAAAGGTCTTGGTGAAATGAATGCCGACGAACTGTGGGACACCACGATGAATCCCGCCGAGCGAGTACTTCTACAAGTGACACTCGACGACGCAGCCCAAGCCGATGAAATGTTTAGCGTCCTCATGGGTGAAGACGTTGAATCTCGTCGAAATTTCATTCAACAAAATGCCCGCGACGTTCGCTTCCTCGACATTTAAACAAGCAACTAGTTAACGGAGAACAGAGTGTCAGACGACATTGAAGTAGAAGTTGAAGTGGTCAGTAGCCACGGCCGAATTGATCCGGTGGACCTACAGACTGAAATGCAGCGTTCATATCTTGATTACTCCATGTCAGTAATCGTTTCCCGTGCACTGCCAGACGTGCGAGACGGCCTCAAGCCCGTCCACCGTCGAGTCCTTTATGCAATGTATGACGGCGGCTACCGACCTGACCGCAACTTCTCTAAGAGCGCTCGTGTAGTCGGCGACGTTATGGGTAACTTCCATCCACATGGTGACAGTGCAATCTACGACGCGCTCGTGCGTCTTGCCCAGCCTTGGTCATTGCGCTACCCGCTCGTTCAAGGACAAGGGAACTTTGGCTCACCAGGCAATGATCCCCCCGCAGCCCAGCGTTACACGGAATGCCGAATGGCACCGCTTGCCATGGAAATGGTCCGCGATATTGATGAAGATACCGTCAATTTCCAACCGAACTACGACGGACGCACGCTTGAGCCATCTGTTCTCCCAAGTCGGTTCCCCAACCTTTTGGTCAACGGAAGTTCGGGCATTGCAGTCGGTATGGCAACCAATATTCCACCGCACAACCTGCGTGAAATTGCTGCAGGCGCGCAATGGCTGCTGGCCAATCCAACGTCAACGGTTGAAGAGCGCCAAGCCGCCCTCATGGAATTGGTCAAGGGACCAGACTTCCCAACAGGTGCACTGATTGTTGGTCGCAAAGGAATCGAAGACGCCCAACGCACGGGTCGTGGTTCAATCACCATGCGCGCAGTTGTCACTGTCGACGAGGACAAACGTGGTCGTCAAATCTTGGTTATCACCGCATTGCCTTACCAGGTAAACCCGGACAACCTTCTGCTTCGTATCGCTGAATTGGTCGGTGACGGAAAACTCACCGGCATCTCCGATGTACGTGATGATTCATCCTCGCGTACCGGCATGCGATTGATTGTTGAACTCAAACGTGATGCTGTGGCTCAGGTTGTGTTGAACCAGTTGTTCAAACACACGCAACTCCAAGACAACTTCGGTGCGAACATGTTGGCACTCGTTGACTCGGTGCCGCGAACGTTGACCCTGGAGCAATTCCTGAGTTACTGGGTATTGCACCAAATTGAAGTGATTCAGCGTCGCACCCGATTTCGTCTACGCAAAGCTGAAGAGCGCGCGCATATCCTCAGTGGTTACCTCAAAGCACTTGATGCCCTCGACGCTGTCATCGCATTAATTCGTGCCAGTGCAACAGTTGAAGAAGCCCGTAGCGGTCTGATTGATCTTCTCGACATAGATGAAATCCAGGCAGTAGCAATTCTTGACATGCAATTACGTCGTCTTGCCGCAATGGAGCGTCAAAAGATAATTGACGAATACGAAGAACTGATGAGCAAGATCGCGGATTACAACGATATTTTGGCATCAGATCAACGTCAACGAACAATTGTCAGTGACGAACTCACGGAAATATCTGACAAGTTCGGTGACGAACGTCGCACCGAGATTGTTGCTTGGGACGGTGACGTTACCGATGAAGATCTGATTGCGGTCGAGGATGTCGTTGTCACTATCACTTCCGGTGGGTACGCCAAGCGGACCCTGAGTGACCTCTATCGGTCTCAACGCCGCGGCGGTCGTGGAGTCAAAGGTGCGAACCTGCGACAAGACGATGTTGTGGAGCACATGTTTGTCAGCACCACCCACCATTGGATCCTGTTCTTCACCAACCTTGGTCGGGTCTACCGCGCGAAGGCTTACCAGTTACCGGAAACAGGACGTGATGCACGCGGACAACATGTCGCTAACCTGTTGGCATTCCAACCCGATGAAACAATTGCGCAGGTTCTTGCCATTCCAGACTATGCAGCAAGTGACTACCTCGTACTCTCAACAAAATCCGGGATGGTGAAGAAAACTCGATTGAGTGAATACGACACCAACCGTCAAGGTGGAATTATCGCGATCAACCTGCACGAAGGTGACGAGCTAATCGGAGCACGACTCGTGTCCGAAACAGATGACCTGCTATTAGTCTCCAGAAAAGGTTTGTCAGCTCGATTCACAGCCAACGACGACACATTGCGACCAATGGGTAGGGCAACGGGTGGCGTGATTGGAATGCGATTCCGTGGCGACGACGCACTTTTGTCCATGGACGTTGTTACCCCGGGTACTTTCGTAGTCACCATCACCGACGGTGGGTTCGCCAAACGAACTTCAGTTGATGAATGGGTGGCAAAAGGGCGTGGCATTAAGGGTGTTCGTGCAATGAAATTGCCAGAAGAACGCGGTGAGCTCGTTGGCGCCATGGTGTGTGCGGAATCCGATCAGATTTTTGCAATCGCATCGAACGGAGTCGTTATTCGCACCAAAGTCGACGAGATCCGTGCCTCCGGTCGAGACACGATGGGTGTTCGCATGATGCGCCTAGGTGAAGACGTCAGTGTCGTGGCTGTTGCCAAGGGCACGGAAGACGACGAAGAAGTCACAGATGGTGAAGAACTCACCAAAGATAGGCAATCGTCTGAAGAAGCACCCGCGATTGAGGTAGTTGAAGAAGTCGAAGGTCAGGCAAGCGAGTGAATGTAGGTCAGCGGCGGGCACGCCTTTACGTTTCCAGGTTTGATCCCTGGTCGGTGACCAAAGCGGCTTTCATTCTCTCGCTCGCGATTGGAATTGTTCTCGTCATAGCGGTAACGTCCGTGTGGTTCATTCTGGACCGCACGGGCGTTATTGAATCACTCTCCGGAACGGTCACAGACGTTGTTGGCAGTACGAGTGGACTTGATCTAATTACTTCGCTTGGATTTTGGCAAGTGATCGGTGCAACGCTCATTATTGCCTCGGTTGAAATCGTCTTGATTTCAGCGCTCGCGGGCTTGTTCACGATTCTGTACAACCTTACGGTAGGAATCACCGGTGGTATTGAAGTTGTACTCTCCGAGGACGCCTAAACGCAAAAACTTTTTGTCAATTACTTGTTGGCAAGTGCAACAAGGTAATCGCCGTAACCACTTTTGAGCAGCGGTTGGGCAAGTTCCAATAATTGTGCCGAAGTGATCCAGCCATTACGCCACGCGATTTCCTCGACGCAACCAACTTTAGTTCCGGTGCGATCTTCCATCACGCGAACAAACTCACCAGCATCCTGTAAAGAACGAAATGTTCCCGTGTCCAGCCAGGCAGTTCCACGCTCCAAAACCGCGACCTTCAGTGCTCCAGCCTGTAAGTAGTGGTCATTCACCGCCGTGATTTCCAATTCACCCCGAGCCGAAGGCTTAATGGACTTGGCGACCTCAACAACCGTATTGTCATAAAAATATAAACCTGGGACAGCGTAGGAACTTTGAGGGTTCACAGGTTTTTCTTCAATGGAAGTTGCCACACCAGCACCATCAAATGCGACGACACCGTATTCACTGGGGTTTGCAACCTCGTAGGCAAACACATGGGCGCCAACCACCGAAGTCAAGTCAGCAAGCTTACGTCCCAATGAGGGGCCATAGAAAAGATTGTCCCCCAAAATCAAAGCAGCGGAATCCCCGTCTAAGAACTTCTCACCGATCAAAAAAGCTTGGGCCAGACCATCCGGCTTTGGTTGTGTTGCAAAACTAATTGTCATCCCCCAAGCTGAACCGTCACCTAATAGTCGCGAGAAGGACTCTGAATCTTCAGGGGTAGTGATCACTAAAATTTCCCTAATACCGGCTGCCATCAAGGTGGCCAGCGGGTAATGCAGCATCGGCTTGTCGTAGACCGGGAGCAATTGTTTGCTTACCCCTTTGGTGACCGGCCACAGCCGACTTCCGGTCCCCCCAGCGAGAATTATTCCCTTCACCTCGTAAGGCTATCGCTCACAGTGGGCCGAATATCAGCAACACCTCCAATGTGTTGGCTCGCGAGGTCATATGCGACTCGCGAAATGGTCCCAAATGAATGGTCATTGTCTGACTATTGCCTACTTTGACCGCGTTTTGACTCTGGATCTCCAGCACCATTGGCGTTCTAACCAATTGAAGGGACTAGCAGATGAATTTGCGGATTGCCATGCTCAGCACTTATCCACCGACCCAATGTGGAATCGCGACTTTTTCGCGATCACTCGCGACGGCAATCACAGGGACGGGGATAGACGTGAATATCGTGCGGTTAGGGGGAAATAAGGAACCAGCGAACAATCCGATAATCATTGCTGACCACGACACGAAAAGTGATGTCGCACGAACCATCCGCACACTTAATGACCACGACATTGTGATCGTGCAGCACGAGTTTGGCATATACGGCGGGGACGATGGAGTTGAGCTTCTCGAGATTCTCAGTGGCCTGAAGGTCCCTTTCATTAGTGTTTTGCATACCGTTGCGGCTCAACCGACTCCAGGACAACAGCATGTTGTTCAAACCCTTCTAGATGACTCGGACACTGTCGTTGTGCTTTCCGAATCAGCACTTCAATCCCTGATTCGATCACATAATGTTTATAAACGTCGTATCAAAGTAATTCCACACGGTGCGCCGGGGCTGAGCATTCCTGAGCGTGGTGAAGAAATCCGAATGCGACCCCGAATTCTCACATGGGGACTCTTGGGAGAAGGGAAGGGAATCGAATGGGGGATTGAAGCCCTTGCGCAACTACGCGACGTTGATCCAATGCCGGATTATTATGTTGTCGGTCAAACCCACCCTAAAGTGGTGCAACGTGACGGTTACCGATACCGAGAATACTTAGAAAATCTGGCCCGAACACTTGGTGTTGCCGATCATGTCCATTTTTTAGATGGTTACCTTGATTCAGCGGCGTTGGCGCGGGTGATCACGTCGGCCGACTTCTATTTGTTGCCATACGATGCGCGAGATCAGGTTACATCTGGTGTGTTAGCTGAGGCGATGGTTGCGGGTGGCCCAGTTATCGCGACACGCTTTCCACATGCAGTTGAACTTCTAGGTGACGGCACGGGAGCCCTAGTGGATCATCAAAATCCGGATGACATCGCTGATGCCTTACAACAATTGATTCTGCAGCCGCAAATTCGAAGGCATATGCGTTCACAGACCCGGATTAAGTCAACTAAGTTCCTTTGGCCTTCCGTGGGAAATGAATTCAATAAACTTGCCCATTCCATCATCTATGAACAAAGAAACCCGCTGAGTGGAGCCACACTTGAGCGTGAACCATTAGTTCGTGCTGCCCTGAGTGAAGCCTCATGAGGATGGATCATCTCGTATCCATCACGGACAACGTAGGTCTATTCGAACATTGTGACGGGAACCAACCACGTCCCGAACACGGTTATTGCGTTGATGACGTTGCACGCGGTGTAGTTGTGTTACAAAGGTTACGATCAAAAGACCTGCAACTTCAACGCATGCTGTCTATCTATTTAGCTTTCCTTGAACAATCCCAAGACTCTCAGGGCCTCATTCAGAATAGGCTTAGCATTGACGGCTTATGGTCAGGTGAACCGAGCACACATGATCATTGGGGTCGGGCACTGTGGGCCTGGGGGACAACTGTCCGAATGAGTGGTGATAACAATCAGGGTACTGAGGCGTACGAACGATTCCAGCTTTCTGCACGCAGACGTTCCCCATTCGTGCGATCCATGGCCTTTGCCGCACTTGGTGCTTCCGAAGTTCTGCATGTGCTTCCCGGAGATCGTGTAGCTAAAGCACTCCTCGAGGATGCACTTGCTGCAATACCCATTCCAACGACGCTGACTTGGCCGTGGCCGGAGCCGAGGCTCACTTATGCGAATGCAGTAATTCCTGAGGTGCTTATGTTGGGGGGACTTCACTTGCAGCGACAAGACCAGATGCGATTGGGAATGCTGATGCTCAATTGGTTGATTGAGATACAAATGAATGGTGACCACTTTTCACCCATTCCCCACAAAGGGTGGGCGCCAGGTGATGTCTTGCCTGCATTTGATCAGCAGCCCATTGAAATTGCAGCTATGGCAGATGCATGCTCAACTGCCTATGACATCACAAGTGATCCAATGTGGATTCGTTCGATTCGTAGGGCGTACCAATGGTTTGATGGTCATAACGACCAAGGTGTCTCTATGTGTGACCTCGCGACAGGAGCAGGGTTCGACGGCCTAACTCAAGATGGCAGGAACGAAAACAATGGTGCTGAATCCACCCTCGCCTATCTCAGTGTGGCTGATCGAGCAAATATTTTTGCTGAGGTACCGGCATGAAGACCTTCCAGCGAACCTCTCTTTCTCTTCACGGCGACTCTGAGCGGGTGCTGTGTCGGTTGTTCATTCCTGGTGAAGAGGAACTCATCAACGGTCATTCTCGAATTCCTCAGGTTCTCCAACGTGCACTGTCCTTGAAAGAGGACGTTGTTGTTCGGACACTGCATACAGTGGAAAAGCAATTCGAGTCTCGCCACAAAAATCTGAAAGGGCAATTTGATGCCCACTTTCGGGCTGTTGCCCATCTCGTTAAGGAACCCATTTCAGATGAACGCAAAGCACTTATCGGGGCCTTTTTCACTCAGGAGTACGCCCTTGAAGGGGCTGCCTATTTCAATCCTTCGATAGTCCCTTTTCCCAATGAAGGGGAGGAAGATTCGGACACTTTACGCTTCATCCTCAGCGTACGAGCTGTTGGTGAAGGTCACATTTCTACCATAGTGTTTCGCTCAGGTTTTATATCGAGCGATGGACAAATTAACGTTGATCCAGCATCCCCTTTTGCGTCTACCCGCGCGAAGAGATTCACAGTTCTTCGTAATCGTTTGGTACGTCAGGCTGCACTTGAGGCAGGGGTTGATAGCGCTGATTTAGAGTTGGTTCTGGCGATGTTGCCGGATAAGTTCACACCAGAAGATCTCATGGCGAGTCTGACCCAACTTGATTTGGCTGGGGTGCGGCATACCCCATCAGTAGAACTCATTAGGGCTATGGATGAGATAGCTCGTAGTAGTTATGAAAGTGACTTCCCACATGACTCAGATCTCAGCGAGCGAGTGTTGTGGCCCGTTGCCCCCGATGAACGTCGAGGAATGGAAGATGCACGATTTGTCAGGCTCGAGGATGAAGACGAGCCGGTTCGCTATCGGGCCAGTTACACGGCATATGACGGTTCTTCTGTTAACACACGCGTGATAGAAACCGATGATTTTCAATCCTTCTCCTCCATGCCGATGACAGGGGTCGCCGTGCAAAATAAAGGATTAGCTTTCTTTCCAAAACGAATTGCCGATAGGTACTGCGCACTCTCGCGCCATGATCGCGAATTCATTTCTTTGACATTTTCCTCTGACGGATACCACTGGAACGACGTAAATCCCCTTATTGGCGCAGAACAACCCTGGGAACTCGTGCACATGGGTAACTGCGGATCACCCATGGAAATTGATGAAGGGTGGCTGGTCTTAACGCATGGTGCAGGTCCGATGCGGCGTTACTGCATTGGAGCTCTACTCCTTGACAAGTCTGATCCCAGTAAGGTGCTTGGGCGTTTGCCGGAACCTTTGATCGAACCAACAGAGGAAGAACGCAATGGATATGTGCCGAATGTCGTCTACTCCTGCGGCGGCTTAGTGCACCAAGGCCGATTGATCGTTCCCTACGGCATTAGTGACTGGCAAATTCGATGTTCAACTGTTGAGGTCTCGGAAATTTTGTCCTCGCTGAAGTAGTTTCGATGTGCGTAACAACCCTCAATTGTCCTATTTTTCGTCCTATCAGACTGAACACGATCGACCACCGATTACCTTTGGTAGCGCGACACTTTTTCCAAGTAGTGAACCGGGTTTGTAGCCGGTAACGCGAGGCGGTAGCCTTAACCTTCGCCATTCGTGCGATGCGGGCCCATAGCTCAGCTTGGTTAGAGCGCTTCCCTGATAAGGAAGAGGTCGATGGTTCAAGTCCATCTGGGCCCACCCAGCCTTGACCCCGCCATCAGCATTTTCCAGGCACTTTTGGTCAACAATTGGCATATTCGGGAGTATTTGTTCACAGATGGTCGATTAGCGAATATCCATGGATTTAGTCAGAATGCGAAATATATGGACATTGGAGCAGGAGAAACCAGGATTTTTGTCTTAGAGGGATAGCGGTGTATCTTTGACCCATGAAGAAGTTGCTGTTACTCATCCTTTTAGCAGGTGTCGGGTATTTGGTGTATCGAAAGGTCACTGAAGTTGAAACTGACGACGACCTATGGTCTGAAGTTGGGGCCAGTCAGGACCTGCGCTAGCATCTCCCTCGCGTCGAAAACAGTTCACACTGTTTCCGGAGCACATCCCGTTACATGAGGGGCTTTAGCTCAGTTGGTAGAGCGCTGCCTTTGCAAGGCAGATGTCAGGAGTTCGAGTCTCCTAAGCTCCACAAGTTTTATTACTTGTTTGTTAGCACTTGTGCCCGTTGGTGAGCGCACAGGCGCAACGATTGGCTCACTTTCAGGCCACAAGTACACGCCCGCGCGAATAGGTGCCAAGGCAGCGTGGAAAGATCAGCCCATGACATTACAAGCGATTATTCATACAAATCTTGGCGACATTACCTGCAATCTTTTCCCCGACCACGCACCCAAAACAGTAGAAAACTTCACTGGCCTGTCAGAAGGAACCAAGGAATGGACCGACCCCCGCGTGAGCGCGAAGACGTCCGCACCCTTGTACAAGGACGTTATCTTTCACCGGATCATTCCAGGATTCATGATTCAAGGTGGAGACCCACTTGGTACAGGAACAGGTGGACCCGGTTACCGCTTCGAGGACGAGGCACACCCAGAACTCACATTCGATAAGCCGTACCTCTTGGCAATGGCAAATTCGGGACCAGGAACAAATGGTTCACAGTTTTTCATTACCGTTGCTGCAACCACGTGGCTAAATTTCAAGCACACGATTTTCGGTGAAGTTGCAGATCAGGCCGGTCGCGATGTCGTCGACGCAATTGCAGCTGTTGAAACTGGTTCGCAAGATCGCCCGAAGTCAGATGTTGTGATCCAATCGATTGAGATTGTTCGCAGCTAATTTCAGTGGAAGAAACCCCCTCCTGCTATCGGCATCCGGATAGACCAACGCGTATTTCATGCTCACGGTGTGAGAATCCAATTTGCACCGAATGCATGATTGCCGCACCCGTCGGATATAGGTGCCCAGACTGCATGAAAACCAATGTGCCACCAGCTGCCAAAACGGTTGCTGGTGGTGCATTGATCAGCACTCCGCGTGTTACCTACTTCCTCATTGGGCTCAACGTTGTTTTGTTTGCGATTCAATATGCCCAAGGCGTTAACAAAGTAGCCGTCGACTACGGCATGTACCCCGTGGCAATTGCACAAGGTGGCGAGTGGTGGCGCTTATTTACAAGCGCTTTCTTGCACGGATCCTTTATTCACATAGCATTCAACATGTATGTGCTGTTCTTTCTCGGTCCAACCCTTGAGCGAATTCTTGGGCACACGCGATTTATTGTTTTGTACCTTCTTTCCGCACTCGGTGGTTCAGTCGCTTCATACTGGTTCTCAGATTTACAAACAGTTTCTGTTGGAGCATCAGGTGCGATCTTTGGTTTGATGGGTGCATTAATCGTTGCCGGTCGCCGATTGCGCTATGACATTAAGCAGGTGTTGTTTCTACTTGTCGTCAACGTTGCCATTGGATTCTTTTCACCAGGGGTTGACTGGCGAGCGCATTTTGGTGGTTTAGTCGTTGGTGCGGCCGTAGCCGCAATAATGGTGTTCCCACCAAAACGAATCCGAATCACGGTACAGATTGCTGGAGTTGTCGGATTGATTCTGATTCTTGTCGCGTTCACCGTATTACGCACAAATCAAATTAATGAACTTTTAGCGCCCATTACGCAGCTTGTTGCGTAATTTTATTTTGCCGACCCAAGGAAACTTCGGAATTCCTGTGGAATTGGTGTTGACGTCCTAGTTACTTGGTCCACATTCACGTAACTGATAGTCGCTGAAGTGATGACTCTCTCTGAGAGTGAGCCAGTTTCAGGATCCTGAATCCGAGCTTCAAAACTCAAATCAAAACTTGTATTTCCCAATCGTGGGCAACTCACATCAATATGAAGGAGTTGATCGACCTGTGCCGAGGCGTGGTAGCGAATATTTGCCTCAACAACAACAGGCTCGAGTCCTGCCGCGGCCATTGCGTCAAGTGGATAGCCGTATTCCCGGAAAAATTCAATATTAGCTGCATCAAAAAACTCAAGGTAGCGGGAATTGAACACAATGCTCTGCGGGTCAACCTCGTTGTATCGAACCCGGTGGGTGTAGCCGCCCCAGTTACTCATTCGCGTAGTCTTCCACATGGGAGGTACGAGGTGAAAAGATTCTTCTCGGCAGTGCTTTTGATCGGTATTGGCGTTGGACTAGGTTTTCTATTGCGACTGGTTTGGCCTAACGGGGAGAGCAAAACTTTGTGAGTGCTGCCACAACGCCTTCAGCCACGGCGTCGTGGAAAGCCTCCGAGGTTAAACGCTTCGCATCTCCAACGTTAGACATGTATCCGAGCTCAATGCGAACGGTGGGCATCTTGGTGAACCGCAGTAGGTCCCAAGTCCTCGCGTGAATCTGACAGTCTTTCCGATCGGTTCGGCTGATGAGTTCCTCATTTATTAACCCCGCCAGAATTCGACCACCGGGTGAATGGACACCAGCATTAGGCAAACCAAAATAGTAAACAGAAATCCCATTGGGTTTTGGGCTCTCCACGTGATCAAGATGCAACGAGATCACAATGTCGGCGTCCATAGCGTTTGCAAACTCCGCAAGTGTCGACTGAGTTTTCTGAACCACGGGAATTTCCGGTCGGGTCAGAAGAACTTGAGTACCTAGGGCTGCCAACCGACCCTCGATTCGAGCGCAAATTGCGTAAGTCAATTCCGGGTGGACGCTCTCACCCGGGTCAATCACGATCACTTTGTCTACGATTCCAGTTCGCAGTGAGGCAAGGGATGCATGCTCACGTAATGCACCCGAGTCCCCACCAATAATCGAGCGAGAGAGTCGCTCAAATGCACGCAGTGTGTCTAATGCGCAGGTCCCGTCAGCACTTACACCCACACCACGTTGAAACTCGCGCAGTGCAAGATCAGTCCCTGAGCCAAAAATGCCATCAGGGCGCCCAGCATTAAAGCCCAGTTGATTGAGCCGGCGCTGGAGTTCGGTTACGTCGTCCCCGACCATTAAATGACCCGGAGTGAATGAAAGTACCCGATCCCCTAATTGCCAGCGCGCTTCCTCGAGACGGCGAAAGGTTTCTGGGCCAACAAGACCGTCAACGGTGATTCCGCGCTCCTGTTGAAAGGTGCGAATAGCAATAGCGACGTTTTCATCATAGATATTTTCGGTGTCGGTACTGTCGTTCTTGTTATCAAGTAAACCGAGGTGCGCGAGCCGTGCGCGAACCTCCGCAACGGCCGCCCCGGTTGAACCAAGGCGGAGCATTGCCTACAGGTACGGAGCCAGGTCAGCGAGTAAAGCAGCCTTTGGCTTTGCACCAATGATTGTCTTTACGATCTGACCGCCCTGGTACACGTTCATGGTGGGGATTGACGTGATGCCGTAAGAGGCGGGTGTTGACGGGTTTTCGTCAACATTCATCTTTGCGATCACGATTCCATCATTGGCTGCTGCAATTTCCTCAAGGATCGGGGCAACCATCTTGCATGGTCCACACCATTCGGCCCAAAAGTCAACGAGAACGGGCTTCTCGCTCATGAGTACTTCGTCGGCGAAGTTGGCGTCGGTGACGATTTTGGTTGCTCCCATGTGATTCTCCTTTGATTAGTGGCTAACTTAGCGAAAAGGTCTGGCGCTACTGCTACTGGTGGGCGAGATACCGCTCAGCGTCAAGGGCTGCCGAGCAACCGGTTCCAGCCGCGGTGATCGCCTGACGGTAGATGTGGTCAACGAGATCCCCACAGGCAAACACCCCAGGGGCCGAGGTTCGGGTCGAATTCGGTTGAACAAGTACGTAGCCTTCGGGGTCGAGTTCAACTTTTCCTGGGAGTAGTTCCGATCGGGGATCATGGCCGATTGCGATGAACAGTCCGGTGACGGCGAGTTCACGTTCGGTGCCGTTTTCCGTGTCGCGGAGTGTGATGCCAGAGAGTTTTGCATCACCATGAATTGCAGCAACCTCACTGTTCCAAGCGACGTGAATCTTCTCGTTTGCCAGCGCACGCTCTTGCATGATCTTGCTGCCACGAAGTTCGCCGCGACGGTGAATCAGTGTCACAGACCTAGCGAATCGGGTGAGGAAGGTTGCTTCTTCTAGTGCAGAGTCACCACCTCCAACGACAGCAATGTCTTGGTCGCGGAAGAAGAAACCATCACAGGTTGCACACCATGAAACCCCGTGACCACTGAGTCGCTTCTCATTGGGCAAACCAAGTTCACGGTAACCCGATCCCATAGCCAAAATCAAGGTTCGGGCTTGATGAACGTTGCCAGCACCGTCAGTCACTGACTTAATGTCACCTTCAACGTTAATCTCGGTTATGTCATCGGTAATAATCTCGGCGCCAAATCGAACAGCTTGTGCGCGCATATTTTCCATGAGCTGCGGTCCCATGATTCCGTCTTCAAAGCCAGGAAAGTTCTCAACCTCGGTCGTGTTCATGAGCGCTCCACCAGCGGTCACTGCCCCTTCAAAAAGGAGTGGATTAAGTTGCGCACGCGCCGCGTAAACCGCTGCCGTGTAGCCGGCAGGACCGGATCCAACAATTATTACGTTGCGAACTTCACTCACGAAAACCACTACTTTCAACTTGTGCTGCCGAGGAATATATGGGCGGTGCGAGTCTACCGCTCCAGACTCGGGTTGAACTATTTGAGTGAGTGGCTCACATGTGAGTAAACATCAAGTGCCAAAGTTCCACAGTCAGGGCCAACAACCCAAACATCAAGTGCACCAAGGTCAGCCCCTGAGGACTCAAGGTCGTATGCGAATTTCATTCGGTCATCACTGGTTGCGAGAGTATCCATGCCTTTGAACATGACCATAGGTATCACGATCACTCCGGCGTCCATCCCTTGGAAGGTAGCTCGGTCAACGAAAATGGCCTGAGAGGACTCCGACTGGGTGATCTCATTGAGACAGTTGCGCAAGGATTCCAAACTTCCCGTCATCCCTGTCGCTTTGGTCATCTTTTTAGTTGTCATGTCACTCACAGGAGTCATGAAAATGTCCATAGGTTTCTTAATTCCCAGTTTGCTCAACAGGAGGGTCACATTGTCCCTGAGATTCGTCGAGTTGTAGTCGCTGCCGCTTTCGAGTACTTCGACAGCGGGTGGGACAAAACCCGCCTGAATAATCTGAGGCGAAGCAGCAGCCAGCGAGTCAGATTGAGCCGGCTGAGCCCCAGCGACGACAGAATTCTGATCAGCGGTGTCTGAATTTAGGACATTGACACCTATCCCGACAGCGAACAGGGTCACACTCGCAGCCACCAAACCACCAACCCATTTGCCCCCGACACGGTGCTTTCGGTAGCTCTCAAGTTCACGGACCGCGGGATCTGAGCCAAGGGCTGCTGGTGAATCCGGGATCACTCGGTCGGCGGACTCTAAGGAGAGGGTCGTGGAGATGTGCTCCCAGACACTCGTTGGCATCGCCTCTAGCGGTTCAGCGTCCAAGTACCGGCCATAGGCTGCTATGTCGCCGTAGGGTTCCCTGAATTCACCCTCTGGGAACTCACCTTCTGGGAACTCACCTTCTGGGAATTCGGAGCTTTCGTTATGGTCTTTCACGTTTACTCCTCCTCCCCTGACTTGGTTAAATTCCTGCCCGCTGATTCTCGATCTGTCGTTGTGACGATTTCTCCGACGTCTTGGTTCCGCAGGTGACCCAAACTCTCGGCGAGTTTGGCTCGGCCACGGCTACATCGGCTTTTAATCGTCCCAGTGGGGCAATTAAGTTCCTTTGCGGCCGCCTCAACCGAGTACCCTTGGACATCAACTAAAATAATGGCTTCCCTTTGGTCCTGCGGCAACTCGGCAAGGGCAGCTGAGATCTCGATCCAGTTCTCCCGCTCGGTAATAGCGTCCCGAGGCTCTACGATCTCCAAGGCATTGTTGTCATGGTGGTCAGGCAAAGTGGTTGTAGGGCGTACCGCCCGGCGACGAAGCCGATCCAATCCGGCATTGACCACAATCCGGTGCAACCACGTGGTGACGGCGGCTTCACCACGGTATTGGTCGGCACGTCGAAAAGCGGAGATCAAAGCGTCCTGGAGGGCATCACTGGCCTCTTCAGGGTCACCCGTCGTTCGAAGTGAGACCGACCAGAGGCGGTCCCTGTGCCGAGAAATAAGTTCACTAAATGCTTGGGAATCCCCTGCGACATGGGCTGCCATCAACTCACGATCACTTAATTCGTGGAGATCGGTTGCAGGCACGCGATTAGCCTAATGAAAGGGCGGCACCTTCTGTGGTTGCCCATTGCTTGTGGGACACCTAATTCCGACCAATTTGCCATGAATCAGTCGTCTTTGATCGCTCCGAATACGGATGCACTCGTGATTCCCCCCTGGAATTTCTCCCCACTCTCCTTTGGCGGAATACCCGTCAACCAAATCAGCACATAACGACCGGATACGGGTCTGGGGGCACGAAGGTCTATTTGTGGGCCCGCGTCATCAATACTGACCAACTTTGTCCACAAATCTGGATCAGGCAAAATCTCATTGGCAACGCGAACCTGTAGGTCGGTTCCGTAGCCAACTAACCCGAGAGAAACACCTGTGACATCCGCTTCCTCACCAAGATCAAGGATCAAGCCAACCCCACCTTTTTTACCAAGGGATGCAGTTTTGTAGGTCTTGGTGGTCCAAGCGGTGACGGCATCACCGTCAATTGCGCGTGGGGCACTATTTTCTCGTTCGGTACCCAAAGCACCATTGGGTGGACCACCGCGCGGGTCAAATGAGCGCACGGAGGCAATGGGAATGGTGCCGGCGGTATTGCCGACTTCAATTTCAATGTATGGGGTCGCTGGGCTCGTGAGAATTTCGGTTGAGTTGACCACGCTACCTTCGGAATCCACCTGAGCGGTAGTTGAGTTGGATGCACTTAGGAGTTGTATTCCCAATAATGAAACAGCAAGGATGATGGTGGCAGCAATCACCACACCAATTACACGCTTTATAACACTTTTGGGTGAAGTGTCTTGAGAGATACCAACAGGTGCTCGGACAGTTGTCGTGCTCAGTGGGGTGTGGTAATCCCGAGCAGCAGCAATTGAGTTGGCGAAACCGAGGGAGTCTTGAATTCGCGTTACACCGCGGGACTTACTTGCACCGATCACACTTCGACTGACAATGTCGTCGACGGCGCGAGGAATACTCGCTTTTACACTCGACGGTAACGGAATGTCTTTTCCCGCTTTGGGTGAGAAGGGAACGTGAACGCTCAACATTGGATCTGGATTCTTCTCACTGGAATACACGGGGTAGGGCCACAAACCTGTTGTGAAGCAGTAGAGCAATGAACCCAGCCCGTTAACGTCTCTCCCAGTAGTAGCATCCTGTGAGCTCTGTGTCTCAAACAAAGGGCCGAATAGTGCGTGGTCAACAGCGAGGCCACTAATTAACACTTCAGAGTTTTCGGTCAAGAAGATACAACTGGGGCGAAGCCGACCGTGCTCAAGATTAATTGATAGGCAGGCATTCAATGCCCAAGCAATACTAGAAACAGAATCCAGTGAAAATTCGGCATCGTATGCCGGGGTGTCTACACCGTCAACGGCAATGTGAAGTGGTGTCCCGGTGCACCATTCGCTAATAATTGCGGTGTACGGGGGATCGTCCTCCGTAGCACCAATATCGAGAATATCGAGTACTCGGAGAAGTCGGCGGTCATCGGCCATTGCGGCAGCTTGAGCAGCTCCGAGAACTTTGACCAAGCGTTGATCTTGTGTCCGCATTAGACGAATAGCAATGTTTCGATCCAAGATGTCGTCGCGACCACGCCACAACTGAACCGTGAACTGACCTCCATCCACGGGAGGGTGCTCGCTGATAATTTCCAGCAGCGTGTACCGATTGAACTTGGTTCCTGAACCGATCACGACTTCACCTTAGGACTTAGTTTCTCGCGGAACACACGATAGGCAAGGGTTATCTCAGGAACACGGAAGAGCCAAGACAAAGCGATGTAGCTGACTGCTCCACTAAGGATTACCAAAACTAGCCGAATAAGCAGCGTGGTTTTGTCAGAATAATTCACGAAATTGGTGTCACCGAAAAAGAATTGATTGAGTCGGCTTTGGGTGAACAGCATGACGAGAACAGAGAGAATGCCGACGACCAGCATTCGTCCAATCGATCCGATTACAGAAAGTGATGAGAGTCCACCTAACTTGCGGGCCAAAACAATCCAGGCAATGACGAGGCCTACCCAGTAAGAGGCGCTGTAACACAAGGCAATGTAGGTGATTTGCACACCTTCACCGGTGAGGAGACCAAAGATAGGGACGAGAAGGCCAAGGAAGACCAGCGAGAAAACGACAGTGATGAAAAATGGGGTTCGGGTGTCTTCCAGTGAGTAGAAGCCGCGCAGTAAGACGTAAAAGAGAGTAAATGGAAGCATTCCCAGCATGAAGACTGAGATGACTCCGCCCAGTATTCGGGCTTGATCGGTTGTTGCAGCACCGAAGTCAAAGAGCAAAACAGCCACTGAAGTGCCACCGACCAAGATCATGGCCGTAACAGGAATAATGAGAAATGAAACCAGACGCATTGCGCCAACGAGGTCACGTGAAACCTGAGTGAGTTTTCCTGAGTGTGCAACTCGACTAAGTGAAGGAAGTAAGGCCGTGATGACGGAAACTGTGATCACACTGTGGGGCAACATGAAAACCAGATGTGCTTTTTGGTAGGTAGTGAGTCCCGCTGCCGCGGCGCCAGACGAGATCGCATTGATGTTCGCTTGGGTAGCAAATCGCGTGATTACTAGGTACGTCAATTGATTAACAAGTACGAGACCAATTGTCCATGCAGCCAGTTTCCCTGCCTTTTGAAGACCGTAGCCCCTCCAATCAAAATGTGGGTGCCACACGTATCCAGCGCGGTACAGGACAGGAATCAAAATGCAGGCCTGAATAACGACACCCAAAGTGGTACCCAAGCCGAGTAACCAAATCTCACCCGATGTGAGATTGCCATCAGCTGCGGCACTGGTGCCTGCGAAATAAATGAACAGAAGGAAGGTTGAGATTGCCACAATGTTGTTCGCGATGGGAGCGAACATCGGTGCACCAAATTTTCCGCGGGTGTTCAACACTTGACTGAACATTGTGTAGAGACCATAGAAAAATATCTGTGGTAAACATAAGCGAGTAAATGCAACAGCTAAATCAAACTCACTTTGTGGATAGTCACTCGGTGTGTAAAGGTCAACAATCCATGGCGCCAAAATAATTGAAATGATCGACAATGCAAGTAAAGCCGTTGCCGTCAACGTAATGAGTCGGTCGGCATAAGCACGTCCGTCATCTGCGTCGTCTTTCATTTTGCGAACGAGTTGTGGAATAAAGACAGCGTTTAATGCGCCACCAAGAATTAAAATATAAATCATGTTGGGAAGTGAGTTACCCAACGAAAATGCATCGGATACCAAAAAGAATCCGAGCGCAGCCGTCATCGTGATGTCGCGCGCGATTCCCGTTACGCGTGAAGTAACGGTGCCCGCGGCCATAACGGTGCTAGGACCCAACAACGCCCGCTCAGACATGTGACTCATTCTTCTGTGAATTGCCCCGAGCTCCAGTAGCAGCCTTGTGAACGCGCCGCGTAATTCCCACAACAACAAATAGAACGATTGCAGCGAATGCCGCGCCAATCACCCAAGCAGCGGCCCGGGCATATGCCGTGGAAACAAGTTCAATTCGTGCCGGTAGCCCAAAATCTTGACCTTCAGGGGTGAGTAACTGAACGCCAGCACTCAATGTTCGACCACCCACAACCGTGGCCTCAAGTTCAACACTGACTTTCTTGCCGGGACCAATGGTGATTTCATAAAGGGGGTCACTCTCAAGACGCACATTGGGAATCCCCCGCAACTGCACACCAATTGTGACGCTGCGATCAAGATCATTGGCAATGGTTACCGGAACTAAACCACTCTCACCAGAGAGCGTGATTGTTCCTTCGGAGAGGGCGTAAACCCTATTAATTTGCTCCCGTAGACTCGTTGAAATACTGGAAACAAGTTCAACACCCGTAGCGGGGTCGAGACGCCAAGCACTTGATTGTGCCCGCAAGATCGCCTCAGAGTAGGCATCCGTGATACCACTGGGGTTGTCGAGTACAGCTGTAAGGGATGCCAACTCATCACTGGCTACTTGTACTTTTTGGATATAGGTGGCTGGGAGTTCAGCACCTCTGGCTCTGGGCCCGTATCCAAGCCGCTTACGCGGGATCTCGGTACTGTTTTCGTTGAGCAACTCGGAGAGTGAGGCTGCATTGAGCCAAGGCACCTTCCCTGTGGCGTCTAACAATGAATTAAGGGCAAGGGATGAAGGGTTCCAGTGAATGTCCTGCGGACCGACAACGATCATTCGGGAAGCAGATTCAGTAGGAATAAGTTGACTGAGCAGGACAGTCTCGGCCAGAAATCGTTGACGCATCAAAATTTCATCGGATGCTGAAGTTTGAGGAAGACTTAAGGTTGTACTCAAACCAGTGTCAATGAGTACCGCATTCATTCCACCGTATGTTGTACCTAACACACCGAATCCGGTTGACACAGTTGCTGGGTTCGAGGGTGGCAGGGCTGTACCGCGCAGGATCACGGTGCGAACACCACTTGATGCCAGCAGGTCGCCGGTTTTCTTGTTGAGTCGTCCACTTGGCGCCCAAAATAAAGTGCCTTCAACACTTTGACCTAGAACACTAGATGCCACACCTGCCGCAGTTGTGGTCGAACGAACAACATCGGTGTCTAGACCGGAACGTGTTACGGCACTTGCATCAATATCTGCATACGGTGTCACTCGAAGTGGCAGCCGATCAGCGGAAGCCGATCCAGCAGCTTCCGTATTCCGGCTCGAATTCAGTGCCTGTCCTAATCGGTTCAACCATTGACCAGCGTCTTGGGATAGATCACCAACTGAAATCGAATCACCGCTGCGAACTTGATAGCCACCGGATAGGTCTTGGGCGACCTGCAGTAATTGAGGATCTGCGATCCAACTCACTTTGCTGGAGTTTCTGACTGCAATGTCCAGAAGTGAGGCAAGCCGACCCCCTGGGGCCAAAGAACGCGGTATCCCCTCATTCAACAGAACGCCATTTGCTTCCTGAGCCGGGTAGTCAGCAAGTGGCCACAGCCACACCAAATCAATGGGATTGGACTTCGGACCCATCCAGGGAATAAACGTCCTGACACCACCCTGGCGGCTCACATTTCCTACTCCGGTCGATCCCAGAATCTCAATCATGACGGTGTAGACACCATCACGGCCAAGAGGTAGGTCATTTACCGGGACGGAAATCTCGAAGGTGGCTTGATCACCCGGCCTCAACACATCACTCACGTCCACCTTGGTCCGGTTAAGGAAATAGTCAACGGGGTCAATTTCAGGATTGAGCTCAAGATCTGAGGTTTTGGAGACTTGAGCGCGCTCATCAAGCGGACTGGCCGAAATTCCAAGACGCGCAGAGACCTTGTTAACCGCCGAACCCGACGAATTGAGTAATTTTCCGGAAATCCGCAAGGTGCTGCCGGGGCGTGGCGCAATGGGAGTCATCCGGTCGAGCACTACAGCTATCACCGAACCCGTAGGGTCAGCGGCCGTGGGTGTTGCTCCAACCCCGATTACGGCCAGGCTGGAAACTAGGAAAGGGATCACCAAGAGCAAGCGGTGCCATGAGGGAATGCGCTCGCCCAAAAACACCATGTATCGAGGATAAAGGCAGTGGGTGAGTAACCTTGGCTGCCGTGTCCACTTCACTTCAGCGTCAAGCACTCGAGGGCCTAGCTCCCGTCGCCGGTTTGCTCTATGAACTCGGAATGCTTTTCCACACTTCAGGCTTTGAACTTGCCCTGGTTGGCGGCCCAGTTCGGGACGCATTTCTCGGGCACACCTCCCCGTTGGCGGATCTTGACTTCACCACTAGCGCCCACCCCGCAGACATTAAGCGAATTCTGGGTGGATGGGCTGAGCACACTTGGGACACAGGGATCGAATTTGGCACTATCAGTGCCAGTAAAGACAAACGCCAGATTGAAATCACGACCTATCGCAGTGAGAATTACAACGCGGATTCCCGTAAGCCCGATGTTGAGTTTGGAACAGAGTTAGCCGCAGACCTTGGTCGCCGAGATTTTACCGTGAACGCGATGGCACTAAAACTCCCTACTTTGGAGTTTGTTGATCTTTTTAATGGTTTGCAACACTTAGAAGAGAAGGTGTTAACGACTCCATTCACTGCAACACAGTCATTTTCCGATGACCCCCTGCGAATGATGCGGGCGGCGCGCTTCTCCTCTCAATTACGCTTTTCAATTGCACCTGACGTCATTGAGGCAATGCGTGAAATGGCGCCGCGACTCGAGATAGTTTCAGCCGAGCGAATCCGCGAAGAATTAATCAAGATCGTCATGTCTGAACATCCACGAATTGGATTGACCGTCATGGTGGAAACAGGACTTGCCGAATACGTATTGCCAGAGTTACCCATGCTTCAACTAGAAGAAGACGAACACCACCATCACAAGGATGTGTATGAACACACACTGACGGTGCTTGAGCAAGCGATCGATTTGGAAACTATCCATGAACCCGCTCTCCCCAATGACTTGATTCTTCGATTAGCGGCACTTCTGCACGACATTGGTAAACCAAAAACCCGCAAGTTTGAGTCTGACGGCAGGGTCTCTTTCCACCACCACGAAGTTGTCGGTGCTCGCATGGCAAAAAAACGTATGAAGGCTCTTCGATTTAGCAACGAACAGATCGAGGAAGTGTCAACTCTCGTTGAGTTGCATTTGCGCTTCCACGGTTATGGCACAGGGGAATGGAGTGATTCCGCTGTTCGCCGTTATGTGCGAGATGCAGGCGCCCAGTTGAATCGGCTTCACAAATTGACGCGGGCCGATTCAACGACCCGAAACAAGCGCAGGGCGGCGGCATTACAAGCCGCTTACGACAGTTTGGAACAGCGCATTACGCAATTGCAGGAGCAGGAAGAACTTGATGCGATGCGACCGGATCTTGATGGATCGCAAATCATGGAGATCTTAGGAATAGGACCGGGTCGTGAGGTTGGTGAAGCCTATAAGTTCCTGATGGAACTTAGACTTGATCAGGGACCTCAATCACCTCAATCTGCGACACAACAATTACTTCAATGGTGGTCCGAGCGCGGATAAGAATCTCCAATCCGGTCCAGATCCCAGCCATAAGGAGTGTGACCATTACACCGCTCACGCTGCCGAGGTAGGTACCGCTCAGAAGCACGAGGAGCCAAACGCAAACCACGGCCCAACGAATAATGGGCGCATAGGGTGCCAATTTCTCGCCCGTGTTTAGACCTGTTCGATCAGCGATTTCGCTAAGTCCCCGATTGAAGTGAGCACGAACGTATTGGGCGGAGTTCGTGCGCCCAGCAAGCCAACCTCCAATAATCACTATGACACCGAGTGCTGCCAATGATTGCAGCCCAGAGATCAAGTAGGCCAAGAAAGTTTGATAGACAACAACGGCTGCACTCTCAAAAATAGTACCTGCAAATTGATTATTGACAGCTCCTTCACCAAGGACGGTTCCGGCATACAGCAAGAGAGATGATCCAATAACAACAATGCCGACGGCCACAGTTGTTCGAGCTCTGCGTCGTGCCAGTAAGATTGCGAGAATAAACATGGCTGCGATCAAGACCATGATCCAGCTGAGGAACGGTGCGGAGAACGCATAAAAGGTACGCGCCTGGCTGAGAGCAGGAGCACTCATCAATACAAATTGCTTGTCTGTCGTTGGGACGGTGACATTTGCGGCGAAGGAAATACCACTTTCCACTAACTTGTCTTGAGCAAGCTTGATCACTGAGTCAAGGTTGAGAACAACGTCATCACCTTGAATTTCAATTGGTCCACTGGGTTCATTCTTTAAAAGGGCGATGAATCCATTTTGGGCGGCTTTATTGAGTGCGAGCCAGGCGGTAGTGAAGGCATCGGAAGTGACAAACGTTTCTACCGCCTGTCCAATCAAACCGTTGATCCCCGTTGCAATGGGGCCAGCAAGGCGATCGGTGACCGCACTGTTCGGCAGAATTCCACCCAGGAAATCACTGACGAGCGACTCTGTGTCCACCTGTGCAACGATCGAGTCGGTGACCACTTCAGCGAATGCTGTTTGAACCTCGGGGCTAGCACCGATTGGTCCTATAGTTTCGATGTACCGCTCCGCGTCAATAACCGTGGAATGAGCCCAGTGCCCAGCGACAGAGACAGGGGTCAAAATAGTTGCTAGGACGAAAACAATGATGGAGAAAATCGTCCGTGGACGAACTCGGTCACGTGTAACTGGACTGCGTTGATACTGCTCGGTAGCTCCCATGGACATAGGAGAACTCTACTCAATGACTCCGGTTTGCGGTACCAATACTCACTAGCGGGATCACACCGGGTTTTGGCTGCCCGAACGCCAGTACCAAATACTGGCCAGCGCCAAACCAACACCAACCCCGATGTACACAATTGGCGCGACTCCCGATACCGGAGCAAGTAATGCCACCAAAATGATTCCGGAGACCAGGGCGACATTCACACTCATGTCGAAAAGGGAGAAGACTCGACCGAGGCTTTCATCGGGGATTTTGCGTTGAATGACGGTGTCCGAACACACTTTGACCGCTTGGCCCGCAAAGCCCAGACTAAATCCGGCCACCAGGAGAAGTGGAAAATTCTCTTGTATTGCAGCGACCGCGAAAAGCACCATGCCAATTGATGCTTGGGCAACGGTCAGGGCGGACCAACGAGGAATCCCAATTTTCCGGGACACCCAAGGGGTCAAAATAGCAGCGATGAGCGCGGCAGCGGCTGCAAAGCCGGAGAGGATCGCAAAGTCTGCAAGTGCAGCATTGGCATTACTGCTTTGGTGAAATGTGTTCCGAAGTAGTAACAGCGCTCCAGCGGTGATTACACCGAATGAAATTCGGTTAAAGGCAACGAGCGTGAGCGCTCTGGCAGCTTCTCTATGTGCACTTAATGTGCGCACACCGACAAGAAGATCTCCTGTGACTCCACGGAGTGAGTCGACCATTGAGGCTTTGAGTTGGTGTGTCGGTCCTAAAGCATGAACCGCGAATGTTCGCGCAATAAAGGCAGCAGAGATAAAGGTACCTATCGAAAACAGAAGCAGCGCGACGCTACCAGAATCTCCACCACCAAAAAGTTGCCTAATTCCTAAACCGGTCGTTGCACCAACAACGAATGCAATGGTTCCCGAGGTAGGTGTTAACGCGTTCGCGTAAATCAGTTCTTTCCCGCTGACAACATGGGGCAAGGACGCAGATAGCCCCGCCAAGATAAATCTGCCGACCCCGAGTACAGCGAGAACACAAATCCCAAGGATGACCGATTCACTTCCCGCAAGAACGGCCGCAATGACGGGAATTGTGAGCAGCGCTTTCAACAGGTTTGCGCGAACCAAAATATTTCGCCGCAACCAACGGTCAAGGAAGACACCCGCAAAGGGTCCAACTAAAGAATAGGGCAAGAGCAAAATACCGAATGCCACCGCAATTGCGGTGGCATTCGGTTCGCGCTCTGGTGAGAAAAGAACAAATGAGGCAAGTGCTGCCTGAAAAAAACCGTCCCCGAATTGGCCAACTAATCGAGTGCTGTAGAGGGCTCGGAAATCCTTGCGGTGAAGTAGGGACCGAACAACCGGTAGCCGCTGCACAAGGACGCAGGCTACCGGTTGTCGAAGGACTATCGGTCGATGGTGCCAGCGATAAAGTCTTCGACTGCCTGCTTTGCCTCGGAGTCGTTGTACTGCACTGGAGGTGATTTCATGAAGTAACTGGACGCCGAGAGAATCGGTCCACCAATCTTGCGGTCCATCGCGATCTTTGCTGCACGAACCGCATCGATGATTACACCGGCACTGTTGGGTGAATCCCACACTTCGAGTTTGTACTCGAGGTTTAAGGGAACGTCACCGAATGCGCGACCTTCTAGGCGGACAAAGGCCCACTTGCGGTCATCGAGCCAAGCAATGTAGTCCGAAGGACCGATGTGAACATTCTTTTCACCCAGGTCGTGTGAGAGCTGGGAAGTGACCGACTGCGTCTTTGAAATCTTCTTAGACTCAAGGCGATCGCGCTCAAGCATGTTCTTGAAGTCCATGTTTCCACCAACATTGAGTTGGTAGGTGCGGTCAACGATTACGCCGCGGTCCTCGAACAATTTGGCCAAAACACGGTGCGTGATTGTTGCGCCAACCTGGCTCTTAATGTCGTCACCAACAATTGGTAGACCGGCGTCTTCGAATTTCTTTGCCCATTCAGGAGTGCCTGCAATGAAGACGGGAAGGGCGTTAACAAAACCGCACCCGGCATCAATTGCGCACTGTGCATAGAACTTTGCTGCTGCTTCCGAACCTACGGGCAGGTAGCAGACGACAACGTCAACCTTGGCGTCTTTGAGAGTTTGAACAACGTCAACCTCAGGGGAGTCAGACTCGGTGATTGTCTCGCGGTAGTACTTGCCGAGACCATCAAGTGTTTGGCCACGTGACACCTTCACGCCGGTGCTGGGAACGTCACACAATTTGATTGTGTTGTTCTCGGATGCACCGATTGCATCAGCGAGGTCAAGACCAACTTTTTTGGAGTCAACGTCAAATGCGACAACAAAGTTGACGTCACTTACGTGGTAGGGGCCAAACTGAACGTGCATGAGTCCGGGGACAAACTCACCTACCTTGGCATTCTTGTAGTACTCCACACCCTGAACGAGGGATGCGGCGCAGTTTCCAACACCAACAATTGCTACGCGAATTTCTCCGCCGGATTGTGCACTCATTTGTTACCTTTCTTGGGTTACTTTCTCTTGATCAATTAATTCCGTGAGCCAGCGCACTTCGCGCTCAGCCCCTTCTAGTCCGTGCTGTTGAAGTTGAAGTGTGTATGCGTCTACGCGCTCTTTGCCCCGGGTGAGTGATTCACGTAAGGCCTCAACACGCTCTTCAAGCCGAGAGCGGCGGCCTTCCAATATACGAAGACGGGTGCGCTCTTCGGTTGCCGAAAAAAATGCAAGGTGTGCAGCAAAACCTTCGTCCTCCCAGGCTTCAGGCCCTGGCTTATTCGCCCACTCACCAAAAATTTCTTTTCCTTCAGCCGTGATTGCATAAACAATTCGAGCCCGTCGTCCGGACAGAGCAGGCGCGGTGCTTTCTGTGGCTGGCGTGAGCGACTCTTCCTCGATCAGTCCGGTGGCGTTCATCCGCTTCAGTGCTGGATACAAAGAGCCATAGGAAAGTGCTCGAAATGGACCGAGGACCGTCGTGAGTCGTTTCCGCAATTCATAACCATGCTGCGGGCCGTCACCGAGTACGCCCAGGATTGCGAAGCTTAAGACATCGCGGCGGCTACTCACGTGGGTCAATATATCGTTTCGATATATCTAATGTGCAATACCCCGTAACTTAGATTAGCCGCATAACGCAATTCGGGTTTAAACTCATGACATGGCTCAGATGCGCAGGGAAGGGGTGCGAGGTCGAGTGGCCCGTGGAGAATCCGCCAAAAATCCACCCAAAAGAGGCCCAATCCCTGCCCCAGAACCTGTATCAGACCCTCGAAAACCACGAAACGTGGTGGATTACGGACTCTCCAGAGCGGCAGACGTCACAAAACTGCACCGCGGCGGCGCCCTCACCAGTGACTACTGTGAAGCAGACCCATATTTGCTCAAAGCGGCCAAATTCCACGGGGAGCCAGCCAAAGGCAACTGCCCTGCCTGCAGAAGTAAACACCTCGTGGATTTGCACTATATATACGGTGATGAACTAGGCCCCTACGCGGGAAGAATCCGCAAAGCCGAAGAACTAACACCGATGTGCAGCAAATTCGGTGAATTCCGGGTCTATGTTGTTGAGGTCTGCCCCGACTGCCATTGGAACTACCTGATTCGTGCCTTTTCCCTCGGAGATGGAACTCCCCGGCGCGCCGTACCGGCTTTTAAGGCCGATGATCTGTTGGACTAAGGCATATCTAAGGCATTACTAAGGCAAATCTGTCCCCTTCCCCCGATAGGACAACCGTGAGCTCCCCAGCCAAGAAGAGCTCCGCTGCTAAAAGCACGGCGAAGAAAAAGCCGATCAAGCGGAGCACAAGCGCCAATGCGTACGTTCCGCTATGGCGCCGCCGCTGGCTACGCCGAACCCTGTGGATTCTCGTTCTCCTCGCAGCCGTAGGCACAACCGTATTTGCTATTTTACTAGCTCGCACTGAGGTGCCAACACCGAATGAATTGGCAACAAGTGAAGCAACCGTCGTGTATTACGCCGACGGTAAAAATGAAATTGGTCGCCTGGGTGAATCAACCCGACGATCCGTCTCATTAGCCGACATCCCCCTTGACGTTCAACAAGCTGTCCTATCAGCGGAAGACCGAGACTTTTACAACCATGGCGGAATTTCACCAGTAGGAATCGCGCGCGCAGCTTTCAACAATCTCACGGGTGGCAATACTCAAGGTGGATCAACCATCACGCAGCAGTACGCCAAGATTGCATTCCTCACACAGGATCGAACATGGAACCGCAAAGTCAGTGAAGCACTACTCGCATTCAAATTGGAAACGGTAATTTCAAAAGAACAAATCCTCGAGGACTACTTGAACACAATCTACTTCGGTAGAAACGCAAATGGAATTGAAGCGGCCTCGATCGCCTACTTCGGGGTACCGGTAAAAGAACTCGACTTCACCCAAGGTGCCGTCCTTGCATCCGTTATCAAATCTCCATCAGGACTCAGTCCCGAAGAGAACTTAAGCGGCCTCAAAGCCCGTTGGTCATATGTTCTGGACTCCATGGTGGAAATGGGTGACATCACCCAAAAGCAACGGGACTCCGCAAACTTTCCCAAAATCGTTGACTTCAAACAAAAGGACCGTCTCGGTGGTCAAGTCGGATTCCTACTCACAGCAGTTGAGCGACAACTAATCGCCCAAGGCTACGACCAAGAAGAGATTCAACTTGGCGGCCTAAAGATCATTAGTTCATTTGATCGCAAAGCCCAACGATCCGCCCAACGAGCCGTGAGAGATCAAGGTCCAACTTCAGGAACTGACGGACTACGCATTGGCCTGGCAGCGGTACAACCAGGAACGGGCGAGGTGCTCGCAATGTATGGCGGTACCAACTTTATTACCGACCAAATCAATAACGCCACCCAACAGTTTGCCCAGGCGGGTTCAACATTTAAACCATTTGCACTCGCGGCAGGGCTAGACCAATCTGTGCAACTGAATTCATTGTGGAATGGAAACTCACCTTCAACGGTTAACGGTTATACCTTCAACAACTACGGAAATAATTCTTATGGCGTTGTCTCACTCCTTCAAGCAACGGAACTAAGCATTAACTCCGCCTACGTCGAACTCACGGCTGACATTGGTGTTGGGAGTGTGGTTAACGCCGCCCTCGCCGCTGGTGTCCCTGATACGACCCCGGGCATGAACTTGGAATCACCTGATCTGACATTTGTCCTAGGCACCGCGTCCCCTTCAGGACTAGACATGGCGAATGCCTACGCAACATTTGCCAACGAAGGAGTACGCAGCAGCACAACATTTGTTAAACAAGTCTTTGGTCCCAATGGTGGTTTGCTGTACCAGTACGAGCCAACACTTACGAACGCCTTCGGTCCGGATGTAGCAAACACCGTGAGTTACTCGTTGGCCAAAGTTGTTACCAATGGCACAGGAACCACCGCTCTTGCACTGGATCGACCAGCGGCCGCCAAAACGGGAACAACAGATGACAACAAAAGCGCCTGGTTTGCCGGCTACACACCGCAAATTTCTGCCGCTGTTCTTATGGCAAAAGAAGACTCGAATGGAATACCAATCTCTATGTCAGGAACAGGTGGGTTGGCCACGGTTACAGGCGGCTCTTTTCCGGGTTCAATCTGGACCGCGTTCATGAAGGACGCACTCAAAAAAGAACCTGTCATGGATTTCCCGGCACCTCCAGATGATGTGTTTACCCCTGTTGAATGCCCAGACTTCATTGAAACCGATTTGGAGGAAATCCCATTCGGCTGCCCAATCCCTGAGGTCATAAACGAGTTTGGGCCTGAGAACACTGGCTCGGATCCGGCAACCGTTGACTTCAACGAAACCGAAGCGCCGACGAATGAGTTCGGACCGGATGCACCCCCAACAGATCCACCGATAGATGAAGGCAGACCATAATTCACTTGTGAGCGAGCCAGCAATCACCGAGCGCCTCGGGGGACCGTTTGGCCGACTTGCCAATCGAGGTTACACACTTCTACCGCCGATTTACGTACTTATTATTTTGGCTGCAATCACCTATGCCTTGGGATACCTACTCGACTTCTCTTGCATGGCGAATGGATGGAGTGACCCGCAGCGCTACATGCACCTGTGTTACTCGGATATTCCACCGCTCTATGTTGACCGTGGATTCGCGGAAGGAATTTTTCCCTATGTCCAAACGGGAACAAATGGCATGTACTTGGAGTATCCGGTGGGTGCAGGTGTTTTTATGTACATCTCAGCAGCGATAACGGGATGGATCCTCCCGCATTACCCTGACGGATACCGGGCATTCTTCGATGTCAATGTGATCCTTTTATTCATACCCTTTGTTGTCACCGTAATCGCGACGGCGCTTACCAAGCCGAAGGATCCGTGGCGGGCTGCGATGATTGTTTTTGCTCCCACCATGATCTTGGCGGCAACGATCAACTGGGATCTCATCCCGATTGCCCTTGTTTCCCTCGCATTTCTCGCTTGGTCAAAAGAGAAACCAGTGCTCACCGGAGTCTTACTGGGTCTAGCCGTAGCATCGAAGTTCTATCCAGTTTTCCTTCTCATTGGCTTCCTTCTTTTGGCCTGGAAAAATAAATCATGGCGACCAACACTCAACATGATCGTGGCAACATTCTCGACTTTCCTTGCGGTCAACATCCCATTTGCGATTGCAAACTTTGAAGGATGGATTCATTTTTATTCGTTCAACTTCGGTCGATCCATTGACTTCGGTTCCTTCTGGTACGCCCTAACCCAAATTGGATTACCAACAATCCCGGAGAATTTACTCAACTTTGCTTCGACCGCATTGTTTGTGCTACTACTCATTGGGATTGCAATTATGGTGAAAAGGGTTCCACATTCACCTAACCTTGCCCAGATTTCATTCTTGATCCTTGCTGCATTTGTCGTTACTAACAAGGTGTATTCACCTCAATACGTTCTTTGGCTCGTGCCACTTGCCGTATTGGCCCGACCGAACTGGCGCGATTTCCTGATCTGGCAGTTCGGTGAGGTTATTTACTTTATTGCGATCTGGTGGTTTCTAGCCGGATATGGAGTCGACGAATCACAAACACTGACACCGCAGTGGTATGCCGCAGCTACCTTTGTCCACATTGCAGCGACCCTTTATTTCGCAATTCGGATTGTGATTGATATTCAGCAAGGGCAGACAACAAACACAGATCAGACAACAAACACAGAGTCAAAGCGTGATGTGGTAAATCGAACCTCAGCACTCACCTGATCACCGACTCGCGGCAAAACCGATTCGTTGTTCAACCACAACATCGAAACATGTTGATGTGGGGGCTCGGCAAACCAGCGTTGTTTACCACCAATATTAAAAGGCGACATTGCCTTTCCAGCGGCATCAAGTGCCCCAACTCCCAACGAGGTGACTCGCTGTCGCAGTGACGTGGTTGGTGAAGGTGCACTCAAACCAATTCCATTGGCTGTACCTCCACTAACGACAATAAGAGTGGCATTCTTGCCCGCGCTTCGCTGCCGGTAGCCGACCTTCACACCTTCAGAAACAGGATGCACCGCTAACACTGTTCCAGTAGCGGACAGTGCGGATCGATCACCCAGCCAAAGCCTGGTACCCACTCGCACGCGCACAATCAACTCGCTCACACTCTGCCGAATAGTTGCAAGCTCTGCATCAGTGCAATGTGAAACCCAAATCACGGGTGCAGGGGGCGAGTGGCCTTCCCACACGGCAGTTTCCTTTTCCCACAGTCCAGCCCAACGCATCACTTCAACAGCATGTGAATCAGCTGCACCGGATTCACTGGGTTCACTGGGTTTACTGCGATCAATGGGCAGGTGAATGGTCATTCCCTCAATAAAGATTCGACCAGTTGCGAGGGCAGCGCGGATCTCAGGGTTATTCAATGCACCAATGAGTTCGGATTCAGTGAACCCAAATCGCACCATGGAACTGCGAGCCTCAAGAATTACTCGCACACTTCCGGCCCCGTTAACCAACTCTGTGAGTGCCTCAAGGCTTGCAACCGTGCGAATAATTCGCCCGGAATAAAACTTCTCACCGATCTCCCACCATTTCTTGGCGGCCACGGCATCACGTGGATCAAATGGTTGAAGAACCACAATGTCGCCTTCGGTTACCCCGACAACGGACTCAATTTCAAAGACGGTTCCAACAGCGATTGTGTCGGCGCCAAGATCCATTGCGGTTGCACCGAGGAATTCTTGGCCGAGGCCGTAGCCATTTCCCTTGATCACAGGGACGGGGGAACTCCCACTTGCGCTGGTGAGCGCATTAACAACAGCGCGCAGGTGAGTACGCCATTTTTCGCCGTTTATTTGGAGGGTGAAGGACACCTGTTCATCATGTCAGGATCCATGAGATCCGCTTACTAGCCTCGCCGTTGGTAGATCGAAAAAGCGCGAGCCCACGACTTACGAATCACGTAATCCCACTCACCAACATACTCCTGGGCGAAACCACCTGAACCCAACTTGAAGGAGACCAATCCAAAGAGATGGTCAGATGTATCAAGTGTGTTCGAGATTCCTCGAAGGTCGTAAACACTGCACCCGGACGCAAGTGCCGTTTTAATCATGGACCACTGCAATGCATTTGAAGGCCGAACATCGCGGTCCGCAGTCGTGGAAGCACCATAGGAATACCAGGCGTGCCCACCCACCGTGATCATGATTGTTGCAGCAGCAATGTGTCCTTCATGACGAGCTATGTGCACAGTGAAGTGATCACCGAGTGCATCACACATTCTTTCGAAATACACCAAGCCGCGAGGAGTGAACCCATCACGCGCGGCGGTCTCAACGTAAACGGCATGGAATGCAGCAAGGTCGTCGCGTGTTCCCAACGAAATTTCCACCCCGGCCTTGTTAGCCTTGCGGACATTGCGGCGCCACAATTGATTGAAACCAGCGAACACGTCATCTTCGGATCGACCTGCGAGCGGGACTTGAAAAACATATCGTGGTTGTACGTCACCAAAACCAGCACCAACATTGACTTCCTGCACAAATCCCATTGAACGCAACGACTCAATCACACTCTCACCTACGGAGAATTCCCGATCCGCCATGACTTCACCGAGCAGAGAGACGCTATCGATTGACGCCTTAATCGTTTGTGCATCCCATTGACGCACGGCAACCGGTGGACCCATCTTTAATTGAAAAGCGCCACGCCCCTTAACGTGTGAAATCAAAGGTGTTAACCATGAAGAAAGATCATTACTTTCCCAATCGATGATCGGACCTTCAGGAACATAAGCCAAGGATCGTTGAGGCAACTTGGGAATCGGTCGGTAGAGAACAAGTGCTACGCCAACGAGTGTTGAATCGTGGAACCAACCAACAGACTCTGGTCGCCAACCAACTTTGACACTGCCCCAAGCAGGCAGTTGCAAAAATGACACCCCTAGTGATCCTGAGGCAATCACGCCATCCAGGTAATCAGAATGCTGCTCGGTGCTAATCCGACGGACTTCTAAAATCATGTCAGATCAACGACCACCGGTGCGTGGTCGGAGGCGCCTTTACCCTTGCGTGCATCGCGATCAACGTACGCATCACTCACCCGCGAAGTGAACGCAGCATTGCCGTATACCAAATCAATCCGCATTCCCCACCCACGGTGAAATGAACCATTGCGGTAATCCCAGAACGTGTACGGCTCGCCCTTGAGTGAACGGGGCATTACCTCACTCAATCCAAGAGCAGAAAGATCAGTCAGCGCCGCCCGTTCTGCAGCAGTCACATGGGTTGAGTCAATGAATTTCGAAATATCCCACACGTCTGCATCAGTCGGTGCAATGTTGTAGTCACCAATTGCAGCAAATGGAAGATCCGGATAAGCAGCCAACTCAGATTCAACCGTCGCATTCAAAGCTTTGAACCACTCCAACTTGTAGTTGTAGTGATCGTGTCCAGGTTCGCGGCCATTTGGGCAATACAAACTCCACACCCGCACTCCACCGCACGTCGCCCCAATTGCACGAGGCTCTGCAGCACCGTCAAATTCAGGCTGACCGACCAAACCGCGGACAACATCGGTTGCACCCACCCGAGTCAGGATCGCAACACCATTCCAGCGACCCGTACCGTGGGTCAGCGCCTCGTACCCTGCAGCCTGGATAGGTAGGTGGGGAAACGCTTCATCGGTGCATTTGAGTTCTTGCAATGCCACAACATCAGGTTGGACACTCTCCAACCACTCCACCACCCGATCAATCCGGGCCCCGACAGAGTTCACATTCCAAGTAGCAATCCGCACGGGAGCAGCCTATTCCCCACCCACTCTGGACTTCGCGCTATTGATTCACTGGCATGACACAAGGGTGTGTATTAAAGATGGAATTCCTTTTAGGCGACAGCTAATCCAATTTCTGCGCAAGCCTGGGCCAATTGCTGGTCCATGGTGATCACCGCGTCACAACGACTGATGACCGCCGTTGCGAGATGCAGTGAGTCCAAGGTCTTGAGGAATTGCACGGGAATGACGCGCGCCAGGTCAAGTACTGCAGGCGTGATCGCCAAGAGGTCGAATCCACGGAGCAACGTTGCCGTTATCTGGGTCCGTGAACCGCCGTGCCGTAGCAAGACCCGATCGATTTCAACGGCGGTCAGCACACTGGAAACCAATGTGTGGCCTTGGCTCTGAAACCGAAAAGACTCCCCCGCAACTGCACCTGAATCCGGGTGGTCAATCAAATCCTGAAGGAGAATGTTGGTGTCAACGTATAGCTTCATTTTTGAGCCCGTTCACACACGATCTTCACGTAGTTCTTGAAGTGTTGCCAGCATGGATTCTTTATCGGTCAAGGTTTCTAGGTCCCCCATGGCCTTTACTTCTTCCAGCGCCGCCGCGTAAGTGGTTGTCGCCGGAGTGATCGCGTACCGGATCTCAGGTGGATACGCCTGGACTTTGTAATCCCGCAGGTACATCTCGATCGCCTCGCGGATCAAGGCCTGCTGTGACTTCCCGGTGTCTTGAGCCAATGATCGAAGGCCGGCGGCTAGGTCATCAGAAAGCCTAAGGTTCAAACTCATGGAAAAACGGTACCATTTTCGGTACCAATCGTGCTGTGGAGGGAAAATGGACACGTCTACAGGATTCCATCATGAGTCAGCACATGGGAAAAGCATCAGGGGAGTGTGGATATGGGGGCAGCGCACGGGTAATCGGTGGATGCAGATAGCCTTCGGGGGCAGAAACCCTCCTGTCACGGAAATGCCGTGACCGTTTAGTCCGAAGGAGGTGGGTTAATTCATGCGTAAATACGAAGTCATGGTCATTCTGGACTCTGAACTCGAAGAAAAAACAATTGCCCCCAGTCTCGACACATTCCTTAATGTGATCAAGGCAGACGGTGGAACTGTTGAAAAAGTAGATCTATGGGGCAAGCGTCGCTTCTCCTACGAGATCAATCACAAGACCGAGGGCTACTACGCCGTCATTGAGTTGTTGTCGACCCCTGAAGCAGTTGCTGAACTGGACCGTCAACTTTCACTCAACGAAGCTGTTGTTCGCACCAAGGTGATTCGTCCCAACTGGTCCGTTGCGGTTAAGGCTTCCTAATGGCGGCCGGGGATATCAACGTGACGGTTGTTGGCAACCTGACCAACGATCCTGAACTGCGCTTCACCCCCAGCGGCGCCGCTGTCGCCTCATTCACCGTTGCTACAAGTTCACGTTACTTGGACAAAACGACAAATGAATGGAAAGACGGGGATCCGACCTACTTGCGGTGCAGTGTGTGGCGTCAATACGCCGAGAATGTTGCCGAGTCACTCACAAAGGGAACTCGAGTAATGGTTTCGGGCAAGTTGAAGCAGCGTTCCTATGAAACCCGTGAGGGCGAAAAGCGAACAGTGATGGAAGTTGAAGTCGAGGATGTTGGTCCCGCACTGCGTTATGCAACAGCGAAGGTCAATCGAGTTCAGCGCTCCGATGGTGGATTTAGTTCAGGTGGTGGTTCCGCAGCTCCTGCAGACGACCCCTGGGCAACTGATGCACCTCCTGCAAACTTTGACGAACCACCTTTTTAATCATATAAATTTAACAACAATAACTTCAAGGAGTTAACACAATGGCACGCGATAACAAGCGCCAACAAACGTTGGACAAGAACAAGATGGTGAAGGCCAAGGCCTGTGCTTTCTGCAAGAAAGAAGTAAAGGGTCTTGACTACAAAGACGTAAACCTACTTCGCAAATTCATTTCCGATCGCGGCAAGATTCGTGCTCGCCGGGTAACAGGTAACTGCACCCAGCACCAGCGCGATGTTGCCATGGCTGTGAAGAACGCCCGTGAAATGGCACTTCTTCCCTACTCAGCGGCAACGCGGTAAGTAAAGGAGACTCACAATGAAACTCATACTCACTCAGGAAGTTAATGGTCTCGGAACTGCTGGAGACATCGTTGAAGTGAAGGACGGTTACGGCCGTAACTTCCTACTTCCACGTGGCTTTGCAATCTCGTGGACCCGTGGCGGCGAGAAGCAGGTTGTACAAATCAAGCGCGCCCGCAAGGTGCGCGAGGTTCGCGACCGCGATCATGCCAATGAAATCAAGCAGTCACTTGAATCAATGGTGATTGTTGTTCCCGCTAAGGCTGGAGCAACCGGCAAGCTCTTTGGTTCAGTTACGACCGCTGATATTGCTGGTGCAGTTAAATCTGCCGGCAACATCTCCATTGATAAGCGCAAGGTGCACCTGGCCGGCGCAGTCAAAACGGTTGGAAAGCACAGCGCCACCGTTGAGGTTCATCCTGGCGTCACCGCGAAGGTTACCTTTGAGGTCGCAGCTAACTAGTATCTTGAAACACACGAAGGTGGGGCCGGCTCGTAAGAGCGGCCCCACCTTCGTTTTATGGCCGCAATCATTGTCATAATCAACCAATGAATTACCAATCCTCTGAGCAAGCGCCAGCGACGGAGGAAGCTGAGGTTCATATCCGCTTTCTTGCGGCTGAAGAATCCAGTGTTCTGGTGGAGCTTGTCCGCGAGGCTTATGGCGACACTTATGACGCGGAGTGGGTGTATCAACCCGATCAAATTGCGCACCGGATCAACACACATACGCTGCGTAGCGCGATCGGTCACCTATCTGATGGCACCATCCTTGGTCACATGGCACTTATGGTTGAGGAAACCACGGAGCGGGTCATGCATGCGGGAGTCGCCGTTGTGCGTGACGCAGCACGAGGCCATCATGTTTTTGAGAGATTGAAAAGATTTGCCGCTCAGTGGGCGGCTGAAGCTGGGTATCTAGGAATCTTTAGTGAAGCAACGGCAGCACACCCGTATTCACAAAAAGCAAACATCGCATTAGGTGCGCATGAAACAGGATTTTTGCTTGGGTGGATTCCTTCAACGGTGAGCAACAATGCAGCCGTAGACCCCGATGCCCACCGTCAGTCAGTTGCTTTGTTTTATCTGAAACTCAATGGTGGTGAGAACCGACCTATGTTCGTCCCTGAAAAACACCGAGTAATTGTGTTGTCTATTCTGGAAACCTCAGGCCTTCATGGCGAGATCGTCGCGGCTTCTCCTGAAATACACATTGTCGATGAAACGGTTCTCACCGTTGAAGAAAAGGATGACCACAACTCGGCAGTGATCCATGTTGAGATACCAGGATATGACTTGGCGCAAATTGTGTCACACATTCGAAGCGAGCAACTTGATGTTAAGGGTCGTGACGCCGTGTATCTCGATATGCCGTTGCAGGTCCCGCAAACACAAATTGTTCTTGAACAGCAAGAGAGCGCCTTACAATTTAGTTTTGCTGGGATTTTCCCTAATCGAAATCGTAATGGAGATGTTCTGCGCCTACAGTCATTCGGCGGCGTTGATCTGCACGTCGCAGACATTGTGACAGCGTCAGATCATGGACAAGAATTATTGGCATACGTGTTGAGCGATCTACGTTCTGCGCCTTAGAAAATGAAAGTGGGCGAGCACTTTGGGTGCTCACCCACAATCGATTGAGAATTCTTAACTGGCAGGTGCACCATATTTATTGTCACCAGGTGTTCCATTGATTGCCCAGAACACAATTAACACAATTGATCCGACGAATGGGATAAACCCAATAAGTAACCACCAGGCTGAGCGATCAGTGTCGTGCAAACGGCGGAAATAAAGCCCGAGCACAGGTAGCAATACTGCGAGCGACCAGATCAAGCTAATGACAATCCCCGTCCCGATGGCGTTATCAATTATGTTAATAACGACCCCGATGATGGAGATAAATAGAATGAACCACCAAAACTCAGAGCGGCTGGCTCGACCGTCAAACTTCACATAATTTGAAAATCCAGATTTGATCGCGTCTCCGAAAGACATATTTCTCCTCAGATTGAGGGTGTTTGAATACACCCAATCAGTTAAAGGTAGCGAATGATTTACCTAATTCCTGTCTCATTACGGTGATTTCAAGGACAACTAGGTCATAGTTGGGGGTAATGAATCACCCGGATGGGTGACGGAAAATATGAAGAAAGGTGTAAACCCATGAGTGGATTTGATATTGCCGCAGTACTTGATGAAGCCTGGAGTTTGGCCAAGCGTCAATACTGGCACTGGTTGCTAGTGATTGTGGTTGCGATTGCGATTCCTTCCGCAATTATTGTCGTCGGCGTCCTGGCTGCTATTGCAGTTCCTGCGCTCGGTGCAATTGTGATCTTTATCGGAATCCTGGGCTTCTTTTACACATTCCTGGGGATTCTGCGAAATGCTTACAACGCCTCGGAAGGCGCCAAGCCATCAGTGAGTGTGTTGCTGCGATCTGATCGCTTCTGGTGGTTCCTGGTCGCGGGCGTCGTCTATATCGGCATAGTCACCATTGGACTGTTTGCATTCATTATTCCTGGATTGATTTTTGCGTTCATGTTCGCGCTATTTCCCTATGCTCTTATTGGTAAGCCAGGTATGACCGGATTTGCTTCTCTCGCAATGAGTTGGGAGTTAATCACAACGTCGTTCTGGCGTTTCATTGGTTTCCGAATTGTGCTCATCGGGTCAACCGTCGCCATCACTCTGGTTGTTGCGCTTGCGCAGGGAATTTTGACGGGCATGCTTGATTCAGATTCGAATGTTCTGACTTCAATTCTTCTTGTCGTTGTGGCAGTCATAGCGTTGTTTGTCAACGTATTCGTGGCAGCATTTAGCTACTTGGCTGATGCACTCGCCTACCGCCGTTTGTCCGGTGACGGCGAAGTAGTTCGTCCCGGCTAAGCGCGCAAGTCGCGAACGACCGGGTCCCAAAAACCATTGGCAACTTGGTAGGGAACATAGAAGGAGAACCGGTCGAGAACACCTTCGAACCGTTGGGTGATTGCCTCTGCTAACTCATTGCGAGGGGCAATCACCGCAAACTGTTCCAGCACCGTATCGGGGATATGTTCTCCCATAGTCGCCCAAGCGTCACCACCTTCACGTGCGAGGCCGGAAAGTGTGTCGGCTAGTTCACCCCAACCATGTAGTTCGAGCACGGGACGGTAAGCCGGTGTACTGCCGTAGAAACCGATTTGCTGTCGAACGGCTGCTGCGGCCCGATCCATTTCTTCACTGGTATCTCCGCTAACTACGAAACCCATGAGGCTTATGGCGCAAGCGCCTTCCTCGCGATCCCCTTGCTTCAGGCCCGCCGAAACGGCGGGAAGTGAGACCTCTTTGATGTAGCGGCGAGTTGTGAAGCCGTGCAAAATCACGCCGTCGGCTACTTCACCCGCAACCTTGGTCATAACTGATCCAACGGCAGCGACGTAGACGGGCGGTGGGCCGTACGGATGTGAGTCGGGGGCAAAAAACGGTGTCATCAGTGTGTGTTTATAGTGCTCCCCAACAAAGCGCAATGGTGTCCCCTCTTGCCATGCGGACCAGATGGCTTTGAGTGCTTGAACGTATTCGCGCATTCGTGGAGCTGGTTCACTCCAGGGCATAGAGAATCGTCTTTGGATGTGGGGTTTCACTTGGCTGCCGAGCCCGAGCACGAACCGTCCCTTGGTGAGTGACTGAAGGTCGTAGGCTGTCTGGGCGAGGGTCATCGGGGAGCGAGCGAAGGCGACGGCGATAGATGTACCCACAGTGAGAGTGCTTGTGGCTTCTGCGGCAACGAGTAAAGGGAGGAATGGATCGTGTTTCGCCTCGGAGGACCAGATCGCATTAAATCCTGATCTTTGCGCGGATATTGCCAAATCCCGAATGTCTTGGATGTCGCCCGTAGCTCCAGTGCCGAAGTTTGCGTCGATCTTAAAACTGGCTGATGGCAAGTTACTCATGCCTGCCTGTAACTCTCGGCAATGATCAAGGTAGGTCCTGTTGCGGACTGAACCTGCTCGAGATCTACACCGGGTGCGGTCTCCCGAAGGACGAGACCTTCCGGTGTAACGTCAATAACGGCTAAGTCTGTAATGATCCGATGAACAACCTTCCGGCCAGTAAGCGGAAGGTCACAGGTATCGACGATCTTGTGACTCCCGTCTTTGGCAGTGTGTTCCATCATCACTATCACTCTCTTAGCACCGTGAACCAAATCCATTGCACCACCCATGCCTTTAACCATCTTGCCGGGGATCATCCAGTTAGCAAGGTCACCATCCGTGGAAACTTGCATTGCGCCGAGGACAGCGGCATCGATATGGCCGCCGCGGATCATCGCGAAACTAGTTGCTGAGTCGAAAAATGATGCCCCCGGAAGGACGGTAACGGTTTCTTTGCCCGCATTGATGAGGTCGGCGTCGACTTCATTTTCATCGGGATAAGCCCCGGTACCCAAGATGCCATTCTCGCTCTGCAAAATCACATTCACACCGGACGGAAGGTGGTTGGGGATGAGCGTTGGGAGGCCAATTCCAAGGTTTACATACTGCCCGTCCTGAAGCTCTTGACCTACCCGGACGGCCATCTGCTCTCGAGTCCAACTCATGGGGTACTCCTCAGTGTGCGACGTTCGATTCGCTTGTCGGCAGCCTGTTCCGCATTGAGCGGAACGATGCGCTGAACAAAGATTCCTGGCGTGTGGACGAGTTCGGGGTCGATCTGCCCCGGCTCCACAAGATCCTCTACCTCGGCGATTGTGATTCGCCCCGCCGCTGCAGCCAGCGAGTTAAAATTTCTGGTACTTCGGTGGAAAACCAAGTTGCCTGCGGTGTCACCAATACTTGCTCGAACTAGGGAGAAGTCGGTGCGAATGCCGTGTTCAAGAACGTACTCGTTGGGTACGCCCTCGAGGTCGAATGTTCCGACAACTTTGGGTGCGGACTCAATTGCCACTGAGCCATCTGAGTTGTAACGCAGTGGCATTCCGCCTTCAGCGACTAAAGTTCCGACACCCGCTGGCGTGTAGAAGGCCGGAATCCCGGCGCCACCGGCCCGCAAACGTTCGGCGAGGGTTCCTTGCGGTACGAGTTCGACCTCGAGCTCACCGGAAAGGTATTGACGCTCGAACTCTTTGTTTTCCCCAACATAAGAAGAAGTCATTCGCGAGATAAGGCCAGCTCGAAGTAGTAGGCCGAGCCCCCAATCATCAATGCCACAGTTGTTGCTCACCACCTGCAAGTCTTTTGGTGCTAACTGTAGAAGCGCATTGATAAGCACACTGGGAATGCCACACAGGCCAAAGCCTCCAACAGCAATAGTTGCGCCGTTGCTGATATCGGAGAGTGCCTCGGCAGCACTGGCGTAGACCTTGTTGGTCATCTTGGACACCCCTACAGAAGCTCGAGGATTGTGGCATTCGCCATGCCGCCACCCTCACAGATTGATTGCAGTCCATAACGAGCTCCGCTTCGGCGCATCTGGTGCACGAGCGTGGTCATTACCCGCGCCCCGGAAGCACCGAGTGGGTGACCAAGTGCCATGGCGCCTCCATTGATGTTGGTCAACTCGTGTGAAGCCCCCGTCTCTTTTAGCCAGGCTCCCAGCACGGAAGCAAAAGCCTCGTTAACTTCGAAGGCACCAATGTCTGAGATGGACAGGCCGCTACGTTGTAGAACTTTTTGGGTTGCCGGAATGGGACCCGTCAGCATAATTACCGGATCTACTCCGGCAAGTGCGAAGGTGTGGAATCGGGCTAGTGGTGTGAGTCCCAATTCGGCAGCTCGCTCAGATGTTGTGATGAGTAGGGCTGCTGCACCGTCGGATATTTGGGAGGCGTTACCTGCAGTGACAACTCCACCTTCTTGGAACGGGGTCTTTAGCGCGGCGAGTCCCTCCAAGCTAGTACCGGGACGGATTCCTTGGTCAGTTGAAACAATTCCGGCCGCGGTGGTTATTGGGATGATCTCTTCACCAAAGATTCCAGATTCAGTGGCTGCTGTTGCGCGCGCATGGGAAGCCACCGCGAGTTCGTCAAGGTCAGTTCGCGAAAGACCCCACTTAGTGGCGATCATCTCGGCGCTGATTCCCTGTGGGACGAGATTGTTTTCGTAGCGATCCAACATGCGCGGCCCGAAAGGACCGTCGCCACCCACCGTGTTTGAAAACATGGGGACTCGGGACATTGACTCAACGCCACCGGCGATCACCATGTCGTACTGGCCGGCAATAACTCCTGCAGCTGCGAAGTGTGCTGCCTGCTGACTCGATCCACACTGGCGATCCACGGTCACGCCCGGTACTGACTCGGGGAAACCGGCAGCAAGCGCCGCGTTTCGACCGATGTTAAATGATTGTTCGCCAACTTGGGAGACACATCCCCAAATGACGTCGTCGACCAAAGCGGGGTCCACTCCCGTGCGTGCCATCAGTCCTTCAAGCACCATTGCAGAGAGGTCAACCGGGTTGATGCCACTCAGTGACCCCTTCTCGGGCTTGCCAACTCCAATGGGACTGCGAACAGCTCCGACGATGACTGCGTCACGCATAATGTTTTCTCCTCATGATGTGGAAAGGGCCTGCGAAAGCCACAGACAGAAGTTTTCAGCCGTAGGACCTTCGGGGCAAATTTTAGGGTTAATCTTGTTTGAGTCTAGTCGGTTGTGGAATCCAACGCATAGAAACATCAGATGTATACTGGAGAAGATGGATACGTCATGGACACCCCAACAGGCATACAACTGGCGCGATCTTGGCGGGCTGCCAACAACACGAGGTAGTCGGGTGAGAGCAGGCCGCATCTTTCGCAGTGACACCTTGCAGGAAATTGATAATTCCGATGCCCATCGGTTGGCGAATGAAGTCGGTCTTCGAACCGTGATCGACCTCCGGCTTGAGGGGGAGGTCGTCCGTGAGGGTCGCGGCTCTCTGGAAAATCACAGCGAAGTCCGGCATGTGAACGTACCTCTGATCAGTGTGGATCCCAGTGTTCCTGGAACAGCCGTCCCGTTGATCACCCCAGAAATGTTGGTGCCGCACTATTTAGGGTTTCTCACAGTGAGTAGCGATTCCTTCGGAACTATCGCTGAAGTGCTCGCGAGCGAGGGTCTTCCCGCAGTCGTTCATTGCGCGGCTGGCAAGGATCGAACTGGCGTTGTAGTTGCGGTGATCCTGGATGCAATCAATGTTCAGCGTGAAGCCATTGTTGCTGATTATGTGCGATCCCGTGAAACTTATCCGCTCGTGCACGCTCGGTTACTGCGCCTCAAGAGTTACGGCAAGTACCTAGATAAACAACCGACGGGGGTTCAAGACTCTGCCCCGGAGACCATGAGCGGTTTCCTCGATGGACTCTATAGCGAGTATGGGTCGGGAGATAAATATCTGCAATCCATCGGGGTTTCCAAAGACACCCTTGAAGTTTTACGGCAAGTTCTTATTTCAGACTGACCACACTTACATTGAAATTCCACCATCAACAGGTAAAACCACGCCTGTAATGTAACCCGAGACGTCTGACGCCAGGAAACCCACGGCTGCACACATTTCTGACGGTTGTGCAAAACGACCCATGGGAATTGTCGCTGCGAGTTCAGCTAATTTTTCTGGCGGAATCGCTGCAACCATGCGCGTCTCCGCGTTCGGTGAGATCGCATTGACAGAAATCCCGAAACGTGCCAGTTCTTTTGCGGCAGTTTTTGTAAATCCAATGATCCCAGCCTTCGCGGTGGCGTAGTTGGCCTGTCCGGTGTTGCCACGCAATCCGGTGTAGGAGGTGACGTTGATGATTCGTCCGTAGGATCGGGCGCGAAAATGTGGGACACAAGCACGTGTGAACTTGAAAGTGCCACCAGCATGAACTGCCAAGACTGCATCCCAATCCTCATCGGTCATCTTCCACAGAACACCATCCCGGAGAATTCCGGCGTTGTTGACCAAAACATCTATTTGACCAAATTTATTGACAGTGGCGTCAACAACGCGCTGGACGTCAACGGTGTTGCTGACATCGGCCTGGATAGCAAAGGCGTTGAAATCGGCTACCGCACTTGCTAGGACATCACCATCGAAGTCGACGGCCACAACATCGGCACCGGCCTCAGCAAAGAATCGAGCGAGTTCAAGCCCGACGCCGCGTGCGGCCCCGGTAACTATCACTGTTTGTTGCGTGAAGTTAAAAGTCAAGTTTGGCATGGGATTCCTTGGTTGAGTTTGAATGAAATTGTGTGGTTGCTTACTAGCGTTAGAGGCCTAAATCTCGCCCAATTATTTCCTTCATGATTTCATTAGTGCCTCCCCAGATCTTGGTTACCCGGGCATCCATCCAGGCTTGAGCCACCCGATATTCGCGCATGTAGCCGTAACCACCGTAGAGCTGTACACAAGCATCGAGCACATCATTTTGGACATCTGCTGTCCAGTACTTCACTTTGGCGGCGTCAACCGCAGAGAGCTCTCCCTCCGAGTGGGCCAATACACAAGCGTCGACATACACCTGACTCACTTCAATTCGGGTGTACAGCTCAGCCAGCAAGAACTTATTGTGTTGGAAAGAGCCAATTGACTGGCCGAAAGCCTGACGCTCTTTGGCGTACTCGAGGGTCTCATCAAGGATCGCGGCAACATGGGCGAGGTTACCTACGGCCGCACCAATTCGCTCTTGCGGCAGTTGCTCCATCATCTGAATGAATCCACGATCTACTTCACCGATGATGTTTTCGGCAGGGACTCGTACATCTTGGAAAAACAGTTCAGCAGTATTGGCTTCCGGCTGCCCGACCTTGTCAAGTTTTCGTCCGCGCTCGAAACCAGGCATCCCATCCTCTACCGCAAATAAGGTGATCCCTTTTGCGCCCTTGTCGGGACTGGTTTTGACTGCAACAACAACCAAGTCGGCCGTGTAGCCGTTTGTAATGAAAGTCTTGGAGCCATTGATTATCCAGTCTGTACCGGATTGCACTGCGCTTGAGCGAAGGGCGGCAAGATCAGACCCACCGGAGGGCTCAGTCATTGCCACCGTAGTAAGAATCTCTCCCGAACACGCTCCTGGCAACCAGCGTTGTTTCTGCTCGGTAGTCCCGTACTTAACGATGTAAGGAAGTGTCACATCGAAGTGCATCTGGAAGCATGAGTTGAATGCCATCGAGGCACGAGCGAGTTCTTCTCCTAGTACCGCATTGAAACGGTAGTCCCCAGCATCGACACCACCAAACTCTTCCGGAACATCGAGGCCTAAGAGTTCATTGCGTCCGGCTTCAATCCAAACTTCTCTCGAGATCTCCTTGTTATCAACAAATGATCCGTAACCGGGCTCAAGGGTTCGCTCGACGAATGCCCGAGAACTTTTTCGAAAGGCATTGTGGTCCTCGTTGAAAATGGTGCGCTTCATTAACGATTGTCCTTTCGAGAGCAATGACGGTAAACCTTCAAAACATACGCTAGACTAACATACGTTAGTTTTAACGCAATAGAATAAAAAATTATGTTCTTGCCACAAGAGCGATCGAGAAATACGAGAATCCCATTATCGAATGGGTGTGTGGAATAACACACTGATTTTCCGATTTCCTGGACGAGTTCATAACACAATGATGCACTTCAACTTAATGTGTAAAACTGAATCGGAATCGAATCTCTTGAAGGACGGCAATATGACCGACATCGAATTTTTAGCAGTTCACGGATTGGCAGTTCGCAAGGCGGCGGGGCCGGCGGCTGTTGCGGATCTGCTGGGGCTCAATGAAGAAGAAGTGACCGCCGCGCTAGAGGCCGCTGCAGGTAAAGGTTTAGTCGCTGGTGCTCGAGGAACGTACATGGTTGCCCCTGATGGCCAAACCATGCTTGCAGCCCAATACCCGATTGTCTTCGCGGCGGCCCGTGAGGACGGCGCCTTAACCGCTGCTTATGAACGGTTTGAAAAAGTGAACACCGGACTGCTGGCCCTGTTTACCGATTGGCAGACCGTGCCGACGGGTTCAACTCGGATCCCCAATGATCATGAAGATAAGGATTATGACAATGGGATTATCGACCGACTTGGCGACCTTCACGAGCGAGCCGAGCGAGTAGTCGGTCGCTGCGCAGAGGCCCAGCCTCGATTGACGAGGTATCTCGAACGACTTGAATCAGCCTACGACCGAGTGCTTGCAGGGGAAATTGATTGGGTTAGTGGCGTCCGTATCGATAGTTACCACACCGTTTGGTTCGAGTTGCATGAGGATCTTCTCCGCATGCTCGGCCGTACACGTCAGGAGTAGTGATGTCCGAATCGCGCGTGATTTGTCTGGAAGGAACCCAACTTCCACCACGGGAACTCATTGGTGGCAAGGCCTGGAGTATCGGTCGCATGTTGAGTTTGGGACTTCGGGTTCCTCCGGCTTTCGTTTTACCGGTCAGTGAGTGCAGCAAATACCACGAGGGTGGTGCGGTTTTAGAGGATGAAGTTTGGACCGGTGTCCTTGAGGGCATCGCCTACCTCGAAACTATGACCGGCAGGCGATTCGGCGACCCGGAAGCTCCACTGCTGGTCTCTGTCCGATCGGGCGCGGCAATCAGCATGCCAGGGATGATGGACACTGTATTGAACCTCGGAGTCACTGATGGGGTTGAAGTTGGCTTGGCCAATCTCACAGGAAATGCCGAGTACGCACTTGATACGCACGCGCGCTTTTGTCACCAGTATGGAGATGTTGTCCTCAAAGCAGATCTTGAAACTTATAGCGGTGGCATGAGTGCTGAGGAAATACGTGCAGAAGTACTAACGGATACAGATGAGGAAATACCACGAGACCCTTTTCAGCAGCTGAGTGGCGCAATCTGCGCGGTCTTTAACTCATGGGACTCGCCAAGGGCGAAAGCTTATCGCCGACACTGGAATATGAACGAGGTTGGCGGCACCGCCGTAACGGTACAGGCAATGGTGTTCGGAAACCTCGGCGATCGATCGGGCACCGGCGTCCTGTTCACTCGCAACCCACTTTCGGGTGATCCAAAACCTTATGGCGAGTGGTTGCCCGGCGGTCAAGGTGATGACGTAGTGGGTGGAACGCACGCAGTCCAAGACATGGTGACGCTGGAAAGTGCCATGCCTGATGTTCATGAAGAGCTACTTGTTTGGGCCAATATTCTTGAACGCGAGCATGGTGAAGTTCAAGATATCGAGTTCACGGTGCAAGAGGGGCGCCTGTACCTACTTCAAACCCGATCGGCAAAGCGATCCCCGCAAGCAGCAATCCGAATCGCAGTGGATCTAGCTAGCGAAGGTGCGATAACGGCAGAAGAAGCGGTAGCGAGAGTTACACCTGAGCAAGTTCGAACCGTCTTGCTTCCGAAACTTGATCCGGTGCACAGTGAAAAACATCTGACCGCAAGTGGTGAGCCCGCCTGTCCTGGTGTCGCCTGTGGGATCGGTGTAATTGATCCGGATGAAGCAGAGCGACGTACAGCCGAAGGCGAGTCAATAGTTTTGGTTCGCCCCAATACAAGCCCGAACGATGTACACGGCATGATCGCAGCCGTCGCGGTTGTCACCGAACTTGGTGGATCAACCTCGCATGCGGCCGTTGTTACCCGGGCATTGGGTAGACCGAGCGTGGTCGGCGTAGGTGAGGGAGTGGCGCAAAGTTTGGCTGGCAAGTTACTCACTGTTGACGGTGAAGGTGGACGCGTCTACCTCGGCGAGATGCCCATGATTGAGACCGGCATCTCTGACGACCTTTGGCTGACCCAATTCGCAAAATGGGCGCAAGATTACGCACCGATCGACGTAGTGGAATCAGATCCTGGTGGGGTATTGGATCTTGATGCAGCCGGGTTTGGTGTGGGTATTGAAGGTAACACTATTGATTTTGCCGGTTTAGCTTCGATCTTGGTCGGTGCTCAGTGCGTGCGCGGTTCCCTGTTGTCGACCCCAGCGGGGATGAAGGCCGCCCTTGATGCTGGCATCTCGCGAGTTGTTGCACGGCCGGTTCTCCCTCTTCAAGTTCTCGCGGTCAGAGTTGCACGGGAGAAATAATTCCGCAAATAACTGATGAACAAAGTGAACAGTTGAGAAACTAGGGATACGGCACAACAAAACCGATTACAGTTCATTATGCAGAATTCACAAGTTGAATTGCGCCCTACCCGAGTGAAAACAACTTGGGTGACCTACTTTTTGATGGGAGCCTACGGGGCTTGGGTATACGCATTTGGTGCGACACGTGCTTCATTAACTGCTGAGCAGGGCATCTCCTTGACCGTTGCAGGCCTCTATGGAACTGCCATAGCTCTAGGTTTAGTGGTGATGTCCGGGCTCAATGCTCGAGTGGCTGGAAAACTGGGTCGTGGTGGCAGCATGAGGCTCGGGTCATGCGTTGTTATAGCCGGCATTTTGATGATAACTTGTGGATTACCATTTGCAGTCACATTAGTTGGTACGTTCATCGCGGCATGTGGAGGCGCACTTGCCGTATCGGGCGTGAGCGCGTTTGTTAGCGCACAGCAGGGCTTAGCCGCACCCGCAGCATTATCTGAGGCGAGCGCATTAGCTGCGGTAGCGAGTTTTATTGGGCCCGTCGTCGCGGGAGTAGGAATTGCAATTGGATGGGGCTGGCGCCCAGCACTGTGGACCGTCGCCTTGTGCTTTCTCCTTGTTGAAATTTTTCGAGGCAGAAGTGTGCGCGAGTACGACGGTCGGGGAGATACACGTGAATTGCCAAGCAAAGTGCGTGATCTCCCGAAATTGTTTTGGTGGACTGCACTCACGATGCTTCCAGCGGCAGGTATTGAATATTGCCTAGCACTGTGGAGTACGGATTACCTGAAAGAGCGCGGTGGATTGGATGGCGGTGCCGAGCAAGCCGCCTTGGTCGGTATCGTCATTGGTTTACTGCTTGGCAGGGTGGTTGGCAGTCGCATTGCAGAGCGGGTGAATCCAGAGCGACTTTTGATAGGAGCTTTCACACTCAGTGGCTTGGCATTCTTGGTAGTCTGGTCAATCCCAAATGTCGGAATTATGTTGCTATTCTTAGTGATTACCGGTTGTGGAGTTGGCTTACACTGGCCCTTAGCGATAGGCCGCTCCATTCGCAGTGCACCACAATTTGCAGACCGAGCATCCGGCACCGGCACGATGGCCGCGGGCATCGCGGTCATGATTGCTCCATTCGCGCTCGGTGCAATGGCAGATGGATTTGGATTGCAATGGGCGTTCCTCATTGTTCCCGCTTTAGCCCTCCTAGGTGTTGCATTGGTGGTATTCCGTCCCGTACCGATGATGGTTAGAAGTATTAGCGGATAGAGAAGCCGCCGTCGGTTACTTGGTAGCCACCGGTGATGTTTGCTGAGTCATCACTGGCAAGAAAAGCTACTAACTTGGCGACATCATCAGGGGAACCCATGCGTCCGATCGGGTGCATGGATGCGAGCTCGTTGAACACCTCTGGCGACAAGGCATTGCGAACAAGGTCCGTGCTCACAAAGCCTGGGCCGACAGCGTTGACTCGGATACCAACTGACGCGTAGTCCAAGGCGGCACTTCTGGTCATGCCCAAGACTGCATGCTTGGATGTGGTGTAGGCAGCAGCATTGGGCCACGCAATACTGCTCAAGATCGAGCCCATGTTAATGATTGAACCGCCACCGCCGACGATCATTGCTGGAATTTCTGCGCGCATGCTAAAAAAGACCCCATCAATATTGATGTCCAATGTCTTGCGCCACAGTTCTGGGGTCAGATCCGCAATGGGGAGCTGTTCAGCGCTGATGCCGGCGTTGTTGACTGCAATGTCTAGCCGCCCGCGCTCGCTAACCGTTTGCTTGACAAGTGCTACGAGCGCTTCAGGTTCGCGGACATCTGTCATAGAGGAAGTAGCGTTGCCGCCGGTGCTCGTTATCTCGGCGGCGACCCGCTGAGCTGCCGATGCGTTGATGTCGCTGACCACGACGATCGCTCCTCGCCTTGCTAATTCACGTGCACAAGCAGCGCCGATTCCTGCACCAGCCCCCGTGACAATTGCGATTCGTCCATCAAGATTTCCCATCTGGATACCCCTTTCGGATCAACATGCACAAATAGTTTGGGGGTGAGTCAAGAATCTGACTCACCCCCAACGCAATGGTTGAAGCTCAGCCTCCGAGTGGCTGCTCTCCAGCTGCTATACGGATAGCGTCAATGTCAGCCCGAGAAAGGCCTGCTCCCTTGCCCTTGAGCAAACGCGAGTTTTCTTGCGTTGCCTTGTAAAGGTTATTTGCTTCAGGAGATGCGTAGTTGTACTTGATCCACGAATCGTCGTAGATCTTGGACCCAGCAGCAACGGGACCCGAGACGAACTTGCGAGCCGCTGCGTTGCACTCGTCCTGAGTCAACTTGCCTTGAGTCGTCGTGTACTTCTGGGTCTTTGGTGGAAGTGAAGTACTTCCTGCGCGAATTGGACCCACCGAAGCGGTCCACTCGTTACCTTCAAGGACCGAATACGGGATAGCCGACCACATGTCATTGGGTTGATCCGACCACTTGTTCATGTTGTACGGGTTGTTCTGCTGGCTGCTGAGAGAGATGTAACCGACCAACTCAGCGATAGCGTGATTACCGTATTCATCGTTCATGATCGGCTTGAGTCGTTGAGTGCGCTCTTCAAGTTGCATCCAGTCGTTCTGCTCGTAGACGCCTGCAAAGTGAGCAAGGTCCTTAGCGACCGAGTAGTAGACCAACGCACCAGCATCAACCATTTGATCACGCGTCCAGCCTGAAATTCGCTTCCACAATTCTGATGTTGCCGTCGCCATGGTTTCGCGACTGTGATCAAGATAGTCCGCTAGGTCACTTGCGTTATTCATGTGCACTGGAAGGTAACCGTTGGAGAGGTAATCAGATGTGTAGAGACCGACGGCGATCATATTGTCGTGGTCATATGAAGGGGTAGCTTCGAAAGAACCCCAGTCGTCGACAATGTTGAAATGAGTATCTTTCATAATGACCGGCATGGTCAGGTTGTTGTACTCAATGTCGGCTGTAACTCCATCTAGCCAGGGGTAGTCGCCCTCAGCCAAGTCAATGAAATCTCGAACGAGCATTTCATTGTTGCCCACCTTGTATGGACCACTATTGTTAATGCCGAGTCGGCACTCACAGTTTTTAAGGAATGCGTACTGGGATGCCGTCGCCAAGAAACGCACTACAGCGTTATGTAGTTTGTCCCCGGGCTTGCATCCGAGCGCGTCGGCTTCAAAAACTTGAAGAGTGCGTTCCGGGTGTATCTGACCCTTGTTATTGTCATCGCTATTGAGAACGTATGAATTCTGTCGGTGATATCCAAGGTTGGCACGCCGTGTGAAATCGAGAACGAACTTCATGTCGTCGATGCCGTCGGTTGCATTGATCATGCCCATATCCATGAGGAACTGGCGGCCGCCCAAGTAGAATTGCTGGATGATTCCCAGCATGATCGTGTTAACGCCCGTGGATACTTCTCGAGCACGGTCACCAATCTCTTCCGCCGGCATTGCCGCGTCGATCTTGCGCAGCAGTTCAGGGTATCGATACCAGCAGTTGTAGTACGACAGAGCGATATACGGGTTCACCGGGAAGAGCTTGGACTCCTGAACGGTTCGGGTTGTGCACTGCCAGTAAAAGATGTCACTGGATTTGCGGATCCAAGCATTGTCCGCCAATAGTTCTGCGTATGTGTAGTTCGAAGTCATTAGATTTAATTCCCCTTTCAGGAGATCTTCACGATTAAGGCACGGGCAGCGTCATCACGCTCGGCGTATGCATTGGCGGCATCTTTGGAGTACTCGACAAAAATGCGATCCCCCTCAACAAGTCCATCAAGTTCAGATGCCATGAGGCAAGGGATGCCATATTCACGGGTGAGGATGCCGAGATGCGAACGGATCGTCCCACCCATACAGACCACGCCTGCGAAACCTTCGAGGATGGGTGCGGTCAAGGTGCCACCTGAGTCATCAATGATCGCGATGGTTCCTTCAGGAACACCATTGATCAGCATGTCCATGACTACGTCTACCGTACCAACAAAGCGGGCAGTGCCCTCTAAATCTGGGGCTGTGAAGACGTTGTCGCCGGTTCCAACGATAAGTCGTCCCTGGTCATCTTTGCCTTGTGTACCGGAATCACCGACTCCTTGGACGGGCTTGTACTTCCCTGGTTCTTCAATGAACGAGATCTGAGCAGAAGTTTCAAACAGATAGCCGGTCGCTAGCAACTGCTGCTCGATGTTTTCAAAGTCGGAGCGTGTCAGTTCAAGGCTGGGATCGACAACCGCTTCCTCCCAAGTTTTGCCCGAAGCTGCGAATTTCTCGGCTACTAAGCGCCGAATAGCAGTGTGATAGAACTCGACGGTGGGCATCATGGCTTCCTTGCCCCACTTGTCGTCGATAATCTTTGGCTGGCTCATGGACCCTCCTTAGGTGGCTGGACATTCGTGAACGGTTGTCCTCGAACATGTCGGTGAAGACATCGGAACTATAGCAAGCATCTTGGGGGTAACGTCGGGATTCTTAGAAATATTTAACCCGCACAAAGCCTCACCAACGAGCGTGCGGCCTAACACCGAGAGTCACCCCGGCTATCTTGGCAACATCAGATGTTTACTGCTGACGTGGGATTGCGGCAGATTCTCGGCGGGTACCGATGGCACTAATCGCTATCGCACCAAGAATGGCGGCGCCGCCAACAATTTGCCCGGCTAAGACTGGTTGACCAAGGAGCAGGGCCGAGCCCGTGATTGCTACGACAGTCTGCAGACTCAGCAGCACGGACGCCGGTGCCGGACCCAATAACGCCAACGCAACGTACATTCCGGCAGTTCCGACGCCGGTGAAGGCACCTGAGATTACCAAAACAAGCCACGCTCGCGCTGAAAAGGATTCTATCTCTCCCAAAAGGAAAGCAATTAGCAATGTTGATGTTGCGACCCCAAAGGAGACCCACGTCGCGGCCACAATGGCGGGCGTTGTAGGGATGAGTCGTTTGTTTGCAAGTAGAAAGACGGCAACGCAACAGGCTGACCCCAATGCCATCGCGATACCGATTGGTTCAATGGCGACAGCGCGACCCGTTGCCACAACCAGAGCTGCGCCAACGACAGATAGCCCCGCTGACCCACCTGCTAGCCATGACCACCTTCGGAGCCCAAGGGCCAACGATGCTAGGAGCACAATTACCGGATACGTGTAGAAAAGAAGTGACACGGAGGCAACCGTGCCGTAATTAAGTGCGCTGTAGAACAACACAGCTTGGAGTCCATAGACGAACGCTCCGAGCAGCACCGCGGGGATTCGCTCCCCCTTGTGCGGCAACAATGATTGGCGGGTTATCACGACAATCACAAGGCATACAATCCCAGCGACAAGATAACGAATCCCCACGGCTGCGAATGGCTTGACACCCTCTTTGACAAGAGAGGCTTGCAAGATCACTGTCGCACCAAAGAGCAGTACAGTTACGAAACCGATACTGAGGCCGCGGGCATGGGCGCTCATGTTGACCAACCGAGGAGTGAAATATGAGTGTTGTTGTTGCAGGTGGCAGTAAAGGAATCGGCCTTGAACTTGCACATGGTGTGAGCGAGCCCGGGGAGAACGTTGTAATCGGGTATGGATCCGATGACGCGGCCGCGGAGTCGGCCCGGGTGCGATTGGAGGCCGCCGGGCGAATCGTGACCATTGTTCGCGCCGATACCGGAACTCAAGAAGGCGTGAGGGAACTTATTGCTGCCGCTGCCGCGTTGGCAGAACCAATTCGGGTTTTGATTCACAGCACCGTGCGTGTAGTTACTGGGCCGCTGATGGATCTCAGTGACGAGGATCTTGCACACACCTTGGCTGTGAATGCAACGTCTTTGTTGTGGCTCACTCGTGCTGCCAGGCCGAATTTGGATCGGGGGAGTGCGGTTTTGTACCTCACCAGTCGGGGTGTTCGCACCTACGTTGCCGGCTACGGCACGGTTGGACCAGCCAAGTCGTATGCTGATGGTCTTATTCGTTACTTGGCTGTTGAACTTGCCCCGTTCGGCATTCGCGTCAACGGTCTCGCCCCCAGTACCCAGGACACCGATGCACTGCGTGATGTTTTTGGCGATCGAACGGACGAAGTTATCGCGGCAGCCAAGGCAAAAAACCCCAGTGGGCGTCTTGTAGTGCCCGAGGACTACTGCGCGACTGCGCGCTTCCTCATCTCCAGTGATGCGTCCATGATCACCGGCCAAACATTGTTTGTTTATGGGGGAGCCGATTTGCTGGGCTAAACCCAGGTTCTTATGCACCCGACCTGCGGAGCACGATGTCCATTGACTCCGTTGCAACGCGGGCGTAGGGCGCGTTGATGGCGGAGACCAGTTGCCGAACCTGCAGCACCTCGGAGCTTGCGAGTGGATAGTCACGTTTGGTCGGGCCGGCGGCATACATTGCGTCAAGGTCAAACTGCGGTACCAATGCCTTCAGGACCAACTCGTCGTCGTCTGTAGTCCCAAACTTCTTGCGCAGTTCATCCTCTGTGGGTTGCTCGGGCGGATTAGCAAAGATTTCCGCGGCTCGAGGAGCGGCCATAATGCGATCAAGAATGTCTGGCTCAATGGGAGCCGGAGTCTCCCCGTAGTAACCCGCGGCGTACTGGACGACCTCGTCGGGAACAACGGAGTAGCGGTTTCCGGTAACAACGTTGAGTACGGCTTGGATGCCGACCAACTGACTAAATGGCGTCACCATCATTGGGTAACCCAACTCGCGACGAACACGAGCGGTTTCTTCGAGCACCTCTCCCAAGCGGTCTGTCATCCCGTACTGCTCGAGTTGGGCTTTCAACGTGCCGGTCATGCCGCCAGGAATCTGATGTTGAAGACTAAAAAGGTCGTACTCGGCAAATTGATTTACCAGGTGTCCTTCTTGTTTTCCCACCCTTTCGAAGTGGTCCGAGACCGCTCCCAGCAGGGCACCATTAACCGAATGCGTGTACCCCATAAGTTCAATATTGCGAATCATGCTTTCGGTACTGGGAGTTGATGGCCCGTTCGCCATTGAGCGCACTGTCGTGTGCAGCACTTTTACGCCAAGGCGAACAGCCTCACAGTAGGCCATTCCAGAGATACCCATCAGGTTATTGGAGTGCATCTCGATCGGCTTGCCACCGGCGTTTTCCACAAATGCCGGAACAAGTGTTCGTAACCGGTCGGTATGAAGCACACCCGCGGTGTCATAAAGAAGAATCGTGTCAACCTCGGGAATGGCTGCGAGTTTGCGCACTTTGTCCGCGTAGTACTCGTCGGTGTGAACAGGAGACATGGCGAAAATGACCGTGCCAGCTACTTCTGAATTGTATTGCTTTGCAATTCGCGCAAGGCGTGCCATCTTGTCGATATTGAATAACCCGTCGTAAATCCAGTAGCTTCGGACACCGTGCTCGTTGAGTTGCCGCATCCAGATGTCCATCAGCGCATCGGGAGTTGTCCCGAAGCTGATGCACGCATTCGAGCGCATCCCACCGCGCACAGGCGTACGGCGGATAGCTCCCATCAACAGATCCAGTCCCTGCCATGGATTCTCACGCTTGTATTTGATGAGGACTTCAAAGAAGGAACTCGCGGCGGCGTCAATTACTTTGAAGCCGGCGCGATCCAAAATGGGTGCCACCGGTAATGCCATAGCGGCTTGCATGCGCATGCCCCACAAACTTTGCTGTCCGTCACGAAGTGTGCTGTCAAGAAAATCAATGTGGGTCATGGTTGCTCCTTAATTTGGCTGGTAATTGAGTCGGTGAGGGTTGCACGTAGTTCGTTTTTGAGGACTTTCCCTGCCCCATTACGTGGAAGGGTCGAGACTTGGTGATACTCCTTTGGGCGTTTGTAGCGGGCTATGTTCGCAATGCAGTAGGCGTCAAGTTCTGTCTTTGAAATGTTGCCGGCGATTGAGGGGACAATGAAAGCCACCACACGCTCACCCCATTCGTCATCGGGCATCCCTATCACGGCGACGTCGGTCACGGTGTCATGCGAGAGGAGGACATCTTCTACTTCTCGGGGGTAAACATTGGCTCCACCGGTAATGACGAGATCTTTACTGCGGTCGAGCAAGGTGAGGGCTCCGTTGTGAAACACCCCGATATCGCCGGTATGCAGCCAGCCATCACGGATCGCCTCTGCGGTAGCGGTTGGCCGGTCCCAGTAGCCCGACATGACGGTGGGTCCATGAACCGTGATTTCACCGGGCTCCCCATCGGGACAGGTACGGGCGTCGTTGTCAACAACGCGCACCTCGGTTCCGATTCGTGGATAGCCGACACTGCGCAGCAGATCAAGGTCTGAAGTGGCAACGGCGCTGCCGATACTGCGTGCGTCCAGGGCCGTGATCGTGCACGGGGTTTCACCTTGACCATAGCCATTCCAAATTCGTGGACCGAACACTTCGACCCCCGTTACAAGGTCGTTGACCAGCACCGGCGCTGCACCAACAAGGACAGTGCCCATGTGCTCGGCCGCGCTTGGGTCTGCCTCTGGTGCATTAACAAGTCGCCGCAAAAGAACCGGGGGTGCGAACAGACTTAAGGCTGACTGGTCTGCGAGCAGTGACCACGTTTCGGCGGGATCGGCAGTGCACGACTCAGGTACAACCTGGCGTCCCCCTCGAGCGATAAAAGGAAGTGAAAAAAGTCCACCCGCATGGCTCATGAGAGCGAGATGTAGTAGCCCCGAACGTTCGTCGAGGGGTTCGACATCACTGAGATAAGCCAAAGTCATTGCCATGAGGTTGCCGTGCGTGAGGACAGCACCCTTGGGGGTTCCGGTGGTCCCACTCGTGTAGAAAATCCAAGCTGGATCAAAGGATTCCATTACCCGCGGCGGGTCGGTGTGGTCCGCGACTCTCACTTCCCTGCATTCAAGCACAAGGCACGGGACCAACTCTGACGCTAACTCGTTGGCTTTAATCGTTGACACAAGACAGAGGGATGACCGTGAGTCAAGGAGTAATGCAACTACTTCACGAGGGTGCAGCATTGCGCTCATCGGGATAGCTGTTGCACCGGTCCACCAGATTGCGAGAAGGTACTCGAGGTAATCAGGGCTGTTCTCGGCATAAATTGCAACCCGATGCCCAGGACCGATGCCATGTTGTTTGGTCAAGGTGTGGGCTCGGCCAGCCACCCGCTGAGCAAGACTGCGAAACGTTGCGATGGGTTGGTTTCCCGACACTAGTGCTACTGAAAATGGGACACGTCGAGCAGATGCAATCAGGAGTTCCGCCAGGTTCATTTGCCCCGCGCCTCGAGCAGCGTCACCGCCACGGCGGCCTCCTCTACCCCGACAAGTCCGCCACTATTTTCAGCAAGCGCAATCCGCGCACCGTCAACCTGTCGCGCCCCCGCATCACCCCGAAGTTGAGTGACGAGTTCATGAATTTGTGCTAGTCCGGTCGCGCCAATTGGGTGTCCGCGTGATTCCAATCCTCCCGAAGGATTAACAGGAATCGATCCTCCAATTGCTGTATCGCCGCGCTGTGCTGCCGCGCCGCCATCACCATAGGGAACAAGTCCCATATGTTCGATCTGTTGAACTTCACCCACCGCTGTGGCGTCATGTACTTCTGCGACGTCGACGTCCGCGGGTGTGAGGCCTGCTTCTTGATAAGCACGTAGTGCCGTGCGATGACTGACGTGATCTTGGGGATCTTTACCATCCCAAGCGCCTCCATGTCCGAGGGCAATGCCGCGAATGACAATGGCCCGGTCAGGAGATGCTGCATCGGCGAGATGTGACACCACGGCTGCGGCTGCTCCATCACTGATGGGTGAGCACATCGGAACGGTGAGTGGCCACACAACTTGTTTGCTGGCCAGAATCTCCTCCACCGTGAAGGGCTTCTGGAACTGAGCGTTGGGGTTGTGAACCGAGTGCATGTGATTCTTCGCGCTCACGGCGGCAAACTGTTCGGCAGTGCTCCCAAATCGGGTCATATGATCACGCGCAAAAGCGGCATATATGTCCATGAAGACTGTGCGACTGGCTAATTCGATGGCATCCGCGGGTGCAGGTGTTCCGCTGCCCCAGTCAGTTAGCCGAGCAATGCTCTCATCGCGATGAGCGACATCCCAACTCCCCTCGAAGGCGGCCAGGATTGCTTCAGGTTTTGCTTGGGTCATCACTTCGGACCCGACGACCAAAGCATGTCGTGCCATTCCGGCGCGAACGTAGGCCGTTGCAACTTGAAGTGCGGTTGTGGCGCTACAGCAGGCGTTTTCCACATTGATAATCGGGACAACACCGAGGTCGATCCCGGACAGGGCCAACTGCCCGCGGATCCCATGTTGCCCGTCCATTGCCCCCTGAGTTGAGTTTGCAAATACAACAACCCCGATATCAGCTGGCGCAATCCCTGAGTCAAGGATTGCTGCAGCCGTAGCGGCAGCAGCCAATGATGCCACTGTTTCTTCGGGCTGCCGACCGAATGGGGTGATACCCACACCAGAAAGGACAATCGGATCACTCACGTTACAGCTCCTTGTTCAACGGGGGTCTGAGTCATTTGCATGTGGGTCTCACCGTGAATTTGCGTATTGCTGCGCGAAGGTACTTTTCCGTGAGGCTTTTGCACTGAGAGGTGCTCATTTAACCAACGTTCTGATTCCGAGACATGGACGGTTGCGGCCGCGTGCGCCAGCGAAGGGTCACGGTCGGTAAGGGCTTCAAGAATGAGTTGGTGTGCTGACAACGTCATCGTTTTCATGCCGACCATCGAGGCGCGCCACACGCGAGCACGTACAGCACGGGAAGAGATTGCATCAAGGATTGAGCAGAGGCTGGCGTTACCAGTCGCCTCTGCAATCTGGGCGTGGAAGTCCATATCGCGGATAACGAGTTCTTCTGGGTCGTGGGCCTCACGCATTGAGACCATGCTGGCTCGAAGTTCCTCCAGTTGCACATCGGTGATTCGCTGCGCAGCAAGGGCGGTCGACGATGGTTCTAGGAGTTTGCGGACCTCAAAAATGTCAGCGAGAGTCCGGTCTTCCATCAGATCAATGACGAAGGACAATCCGGACAACAGCAATTGGGGCTCGAGGCTGGTCACATAGGTGCCATCTCCTCGTCGTACGTCGAGTACTTTTGCCTGACTCAGTGCTTTGACGGCTTCACGAAGCGAACTTCGTGAGATTCCCATGGAGAGGGCGAGTTCTTGCTCTGGGGGCAGACGATCACCTGGCTTGATTTGACCACTCACGATCAGATCGCGAATTTTAACTATTGTGCTGTCGGTGACGCTCATCCGCGTTCATTCTGGTTTGCGACCGCGAAAGCCGAACGGACTATTTTTAGAGTTCTCATTGTCTTGGTTCCTCCCTGGCACTAGTATGCATCAAACATCGGACCTCTGTGTTAGTTATGGGAATCCTGTGGATACCCAAGTCGAAAGGATGGCCATGGCCCTCACCCCGGAAGATATCAAAGCGCTCGTTGCTACTTTTGATGCATCCGACTGGGGTGAAATGTCCGTTCGAATTGGAGATACAACCCTTGAACTGACCAGAACAGGGCGCCCCCCCGAGGTTTCTGCGGACCGCAATTCAGGGCTTGCCGTTTCCCAGACGATAGCTCCTCCCCCCGTTGCAACTCCCGCTCCGCAGGACAGCCCTGCTGCCACCCCCGCGTCTGACGTTGAGACACATTCGAGCGCTGGTCAGCCCGCGGTCGCCAGCAATTCGGTAGACGGCCATAGCGTCAAGGCACCTTCCCTGGGACTTTTTTGGCGCTCACCTCAGCCGGGGGCCCCCGAGTTCGTGACCATCGGCCAAGAGGTAGACGCAGAAGATACCGTCGGGATCGTCGAAGTCATGAAACTGATGAACCACGTCAAGGCTGGTGTATCTGGCACAGTCGTAGCTGTTGAACCGGATAACGGTCAGATGGTCGAGTTTGGACAACTCCTCGTCGTTATTCGCCCACACGAGTAGCGGCATCGATGGCCCTTCGAAGAGTCCTAGTTGCAAACCGCGGCGAGATTGCGGTCCGCATCATTCGCGCATGCGCGGATGAAGGTGTGGAGTCTGTCGCAATCGTGTCCGAGGCTGATCGGGAGAGTATGGCTGCCTACTTGGCCGACTACGTGGTGTGCATTGGCCCAGGGGCCTCGACGGAAAGTTATTTAGATATAAATCGGGTAATGCAAGCAGCACTTGCAACCGGCTGTGATGCGCTCCACCCCGGGTATGGTTTCCTCGCGGAACGCCCTGAACTTGCTGATGCATGCGTTGAAAACGGAATTATTTTTATCGGACCCTCAGGTGAAACAATTCGCCGAGGAGGGGACAAAATTCAGGCACGCGCTGTGGCCGAGTCAGTGGGTATCAATACCGGTGCCGGTAGCGCAGCACTTGAAAGTCTCGAGGCAGCGCGCACCCAAGTAGAGGCAATTGGGTTACCCGTTCTCTTGAAGGCGGCGGCCGGCGGTGGTGGTCGTGGCATGGTGCTTGTCAACGAGCTTTCCGACCTTGATGAAAAGTATGCATCAGCCAGCAACGAAGCCCTGCAAGCCTTTGGTGACGGTCGCGTTTATGTTGAGAAGTTCATTACACAAGCGCGGCACGTAGAGGTTCAAATCTTGGCCGACATGCATGGTCATGTAATTCACTTGGGTGAGCGTGACTGCTCGGCCCAGCGCCGATATCAAAAGGTCGTGGAAGAAGCTCCTGCTATTTCGATACCACTGGAGGTGCGAGAGGCACTGCATGTTTCTGCTGTTGAACTCTGCCGGGCGCTGGACTACGTAGGCGCTGCAACTGTTGAGTTTGTCGTCGACGCAATCACGGGAGAGTTCGCCTTTCTTGAAGTGAACACGCGGGTGCAGGTTGAGCACCCCGTCACCGAACTCGTTACCGGAGTTGACATTGTTCGCGAGCAGTTGCGTATTGCCGCGGGAGAGCCACTGTCGATTACTCAAGCGGAGGTCCACCTCACGGGCCATGCAATTGAGTGCCGGGTCAATGCTGAGGACCCCCGAAATAACTTCATGCCTGCGCCCGGTCGTGTGACAAAGTGGATTCCACCTCAAGGAGGAGGGGTCCGCGTTGATAGCCACGTCTACGGCGGATATCTGATTCCACCCTACTACGACTCGATGATCGCGAAGGTGCTCACGCACGGCTCGGATCGCGGTGACGCGGTAACGCGAATGGGCCGGGCACTCAAGCACCTGAAAGTCGATGGAGTGACAACAAATCGAGAGTTTCTGATCAGTGTTGTCGCAGACCAAGACTTCGCGCAACAGCGACACCACACGCGGTGGGTCGAACAGGACTTCCTACCCCGCTGGACAAACGAGAACCAAGACAACGAATCCAAGGAGAAGATGCCATCGTGACCGAAATCAAGTTCATCGACCAAACCCTCCGCGATGGCCAACAAAGTCTGTGGGGTATGCGGATGCGTGCGGGTCATAGCCTTCCCATTGCCGCTGACATAGACAGCATGGGTTATCACATTGTCGACTTAACCGGCTCCAGTCTGATGGAAGTCCTTGTTCGTTATTGCCGCGAAAATCCGTGGGAGGGTCTTGACCTAATTCGAGCAGCCATGCCGAAGAGTCGACTGAGAGCTGGATCCCGAGCCAATGCCATTGTCGGAATGGGCTTGACACCGAGGTCGATCTTGGAACTGTGGGTTCGAACTTTGGTGAAGCACGGTATCGGCAGCATGTGGATCTTCGACTGCTTATTCAACCTTGATGAAATGAAGTGGATGAGTGGCATCGTTCAGGATGCAGGCGCACAGTCCGCTCCGCAAGTTATGTTCGCTGATTCGCCGGTACACACAGACGACTTCTACGCAAACATTGTTCGCGAAATGTCTACTTGGGGTACTGAAACGATTATCTTGGGTGACGAAGCCGGCGTGCTTTCACCCGAGCGTGCAGCAACCTGGATACCGCGCATGGTTGAGGCCGCTAACGGGGTCCCGCTGGAAGCACATTTCCACAACACGACCGGGATCAGCACCCTGAACTACCTCACAGCTGCCAAAGCGGGGATTCATATCTTGCATACAGCAATGGGCCCGATGGCTAACGGTCCTTCGATGCCGTCGGTTGACATCACTGCGGACAATATGCGTCGACTGGGCTTTGAGACCAACCTTGACGAGTCCCTGATCCCACGAATCTCAGAACACCTAACCCGAGTTGCCGAGGCTGAGGGCTACACACTCGGAGCTCCTCGGGAATACAACCTTGCGCATTCCGCGCACCAGTTGCCCGGCGGAATGACAGGCACTTTAATTAACCAGTTGCACCAATACGGAATGGGAGATCGCTACGGCGAACTCCTAGAAGAGATTAGTGTCGTACGTGAGGAGATGGGATTTCCCATCATGGCAACGCCGTATTCTCAACTTGTGGGTATTCAGGCTCTGCTCAACCTTGTCAACGAAGAGCGATACACAGTCTTCCCCGATGAAAACCTCATGTACTTGGCAGGCCACATGGGGCCAATCCCGGGTGAGGTTAGTTCTGAGGTTATGGATAAAGCTTTCTCCAGTAAGCGCGGTAAGGAATTCCTGGTGTGGGAACGGCCTGACCCATCACTCAAAGAGATTCGCAATCAGTTAGGTGAAAATCTCTCTGACGAGGAATTGATTCTGCGTTACCTCATTCCCGGCCCAGATGTAGATGCGATGCTTGCCGCCGGTCCGGTTAAGACTGATCTTTCATACCCGGATTCACCCGAAGTGACCCTCGTGCGCGAAATGGTGGCGAATACAGCCTCCCAATACTTGGGTTACACGCAGGGCGATCTCAGCGTCACACTCAAACGCTAAATACACCTTCGAATAATGAACTAGGAGTACTACCTTGGATATCGGTGCCTTGATTAGACAGAGTGCGCGGCGTTTTGGGGATAAGCCGGCACTTGAATGCGAAGGTCGAGTTGTTTCGTTTAACGAGTTTGACGCCGCAACTGACCGAATCGGCAACCAGCTCATCGCTCAGGGATTACTTCCCGGGGACCGTGTTGGTGTAATGCTGCCTAACGGTATCGAGTGTCTCGTCATGTACTACTCGTTGGCTAAATCCGGTTTAGTACGTGTACCGCTGAACGAGAATGACACGCAGGCCCAGAACAGCTACAAGCTGGAAGATGCCGGCTGTCGGGCTATCGTCCACAACGGTAACCGCCCACCGGGTGGTGCGGACATTATTTTTGAAGCCGATGTCTCTTGGTTAAGGGACAATGCCTGGAATGGTCCGCACGAACAGTGCTACGTGCCTCGCGACCCGGAAGCGCCGTATCGACTGGGCTATACCGGTGGCACAACCGGGATGCCCAAAGCTGTCACGTTGACAATGCGTGGTGAGCATGCTGAAGTTGCAAACTTTCTCATCGACCTAATGCCTGACATTGGGCAAGACGACACCTTTTTGCATGCGGCGCCGATTATTCATGCGAGTGGTGCGTACTTCCTTCCCTCCTTCGCGCGAGGTGCTCGCAGTCTCATCATGACGAAGTTTGACGCAAAAACTTGGCTCGAAGAACTTCAATCAACCAAAGCCTCCTACAGCTTCTTGGTCCCTACCATGATTGCGCTCGTTATTGACGTTCCTGGTGTGGATGACTTCGACACCTCTTCACTGCGACGACTGTGCTGGGGAGCATCACCGATTCCACCGTCGGTTTCCGAGAAAGCACAGCGCATATTTGGCAAGGTTCTTGCACAGTCCTACGGACAAAGTGAGGCACCGATGGCAATCACGGTCCTCCAGCCCGAAGAGCATGACCGTATCGGATCTGCTGGTCGGGCCTACACCTTGATGGAAGTAGCGGCCATGGACGAGGACGATAACTTCTTGCCGCCCGGCGAAATTGGTGAAGTGGTAGCCCGGGGACCTTTGTTGATGAAGGGCTATTGGAATAAACCAGAACTTACTGAACAGACCATTCGAAATGGCTGGCTGCATACCGGTGACCTCGGTTACTTGGACGAGGAGGGGTACGTTTTTCTCGTCGACCGAAAGAACGACATGATTATCAGCGGTGGTTCGAATGTGTATCCACGTGAGGTCGAGGACGCATTAAACGACCATCCTGCAGTGAAAGAAGCAGCTGTCGTGGGCATCCCTGACGACACGTGGGGAGAGATTGTCCATGGCGTGGTCGCAGTGCGCTTCGACGTTTCAGAACAAGAACTCCTGGACTTTGTTGCAGATCGGGTACCAAAATACAAGCGCCCTCGAAGTATTGCTATCTGGCCGGTACTGCCCAAAAGCCCGGCCGCGAAGATTCTCCGACGCGAGGTGCGCGATAAGGAACGGGAGCGCTTAGGCCGCTAGTCCGAGATCCACTTACGAGATGGAAGCTGGTGAGAAGATGCATGGCATGGATGCTTACATCGTCGACGTAGTCCGCACACCCTTCGGGCGTGGTCGGGAGTCAGGGTCTCTTGTCGCAACCCATCCTGTCGACTTGCTCTCTACCGTTTTGATTGCATTGCAACAGCGCACCGGTATAGATCCAGGGTTTATTGAGGACACGATCGTTGGGTGTGTTCAGCAAGTGGGTGAGCAAGCAGGAAACATTGCACGGCATGCCGTTCTCGCATCAGGCTGGCCATCATCCGTGCCGGGAGTCACCCTTGACCGCAAATGCGGTTCATTCCAACAGGCGGTTCATTTCGCTGCAGCGACGGTGGCCTCCGGTCAAATGGATGTGATCGCAGTTGGCGGTGTGGAGATGATGAGCCGGGTCCCCATGAAACTTAACCGGATGGGGCGTGACGAGCTCGGTCCCCGTTTTCATGCGGTAGTGCCGGAGGGGCTCGTTGGACAAGGTATTTCTGCGGAGATCATCGCTGGCCGCTGGAACATAGATCGGCTAGCTATGGACGAGTACGCGGCGACCTCACACCAGCAAGCAGCACGTTATCGCGACAACGGTTTATTAGCCCGTGACATAGTCCCGGTGACAACAGATGGAAGCGTTGTTACAACAGATGAGGGGATCCGTGACACCACCACGGTGGAAATTCTTTCCGGGCTCAAGGTCGCATACGAACGACCCGAGATGTTGGAGAGATTCCCAGAAATCCGTTGGGGGGTTACGGCAGGCAATTCATCGCAGATCACCGACGGTGCAGCAGCAACTCTTGTGGTCTCTGAGCGCGCATTGCAGGAGTATTCACTTACGCCGCGGGCGCGAATTGTTGCGACAAGCGCGGTAGGAGATGATCCGATTTTGATGTTAACAGGAATCATCCCTGCAACCGAAAAAGTTTTGCGAAAGGCCGGTCTGAACGCGCAAGATATGGACACCTTCGAAGTGAATGAAGCTTTTGCTTCTGTTGTGTTGGCTTGGGAGTCGGAGTTTGATATCGACCGATCGCGAGTAAATCCTTGGGGAGGAGCTATCGCTTTCGGTCATCCGGTGGGAGCTTCCGGTGGACGCTTACTCGCACAACTTGTTGGCCGTCTCGAAGAGATAAGTGGCAGGTATGGACTGTGGACAATGTGCGAGTCCGGTGGTATGGCGAATGCAACGATCATTGAGAGATACCCGGCGTAGGAACAGTCACCGTTTCGTGCAAAATTGAAAAAGGAGGACGATGTCCTACAACTTTGACAGTGCTGGATACTCGATGCCCTTGGGGGCATCGCTCTACGGGCCACCCCCATATCAATTTCGCGATGCAGAGCAGGTGAGCGTGTGCTTTACCGCCGATGCAGAAGGCCTAGCAGTGCTACTTCCGCCCGGACTTGAAGTGGCTGACAACCCAGCCCAATGTGAAATCCGGGTGTGCAATTACCGATGGAGCACGTTTGGGCCGTTCCACGAAAGCTATACCTTGATTCGGGTGCGTGACAGCGACGGTGCCTTGTATTGGTACTTGCCGTTGATCTTTACGGACAGCGAGGCACCCCTTTCAGCAGGGCGAGAGATTTGGGGGTATCCGAAAAAACTAGCGTCGATGACGTGGGATTGGGGCAGGTCAAATGATCGGGTGTCGTCGAATGAACTTCTGCATTTTAAAGTTGAGCGACCCCGTGGTACAACACTTTTCTCGGTGACGTTCATGCCCCAGCGGCAGGCAGACCCGGCCGAACGACACGGACTTCCCGTGGTTAGTCACCGTTACATTCCCCCGTCACAGAACGGGCGTCTCCCTGCCGCTGATGAGTTGATCATGGTGGCACACCCCAAGACCCTGCAACGTGATGTCAACGGAGCGGTGAAGTTGTGGGCCGGCCAAGGATCGATCAGTTTTAACACCCGCAGTGAGATTGACCCGTGGTACTTATTTGAACCCATCACGGTTACGGGCGGTTACTGGCAGGTGAGCGATTTCGCTCTCCCCGCCGGACAAATCATCCGATGAATACACCCAACTAGTTTGATCAAATTGCTTGACGGATTGTTAGTGAGCCTTCACACTGTGACTAATTACTGACGTCTATGGGCGTTCGAGACATCACTTTAGCGAGAAAAGGTAGGACTAATGGGAAATTTAATGGCAGGTAAGTCAGTTGTTCTCACGGGGGCCAGCACCGGCCTTGGCCGAGCCACAATGGCGAAGTTGAGCGAAGAGGGTGCACAGATTATTGCGTGCTCGCGCACCGAATCCACCCTTGCAGCGGCCGTCGCCGAAGTTAATGCTGCGGGCGGTTCAGTTGTTGCCGTCGCCGGTGACTTAAGCGACGATGCTCAAGTAGGTCGCGTTATTGATGCAGCCATCACTGAATTCGGGAAACTTGATGTCTTAATTAATAATGCGGGTGTCGGCTACGGCTATCGCCAGGTGCGCCCTAACAGCATGCTCGCACTTCATGAAGCACCACTTGATGAGTGGGATCACGTCATGGGAATCAACCTCGGTTCGGTTGTCTATGGGTGTCGTCGAGCTCTTCCCCTCATGATCGAACAGGGCAGCGGCTCGATCATCAACGTGGCAAGCATCTTGGGCATGGTGGGACATCATGATGCCCACGCTTACACAACGGCAAAAGGTGCGATCATCAACTTGACCCGATCTTTGGCAAAAACCTATGGCCCGTTCAACGTGCGCAGCAACACGTTGGCCCCCGGGTACATCGATACGCCAATGATCGCGGAGTACACGGAATACCTCAACGCTGAAGAAACAAAGGCATCGTGGGGTTGTCCCATGGGACGCACCGGGCGACCAGAAGAAATCGCAGATGCGATGCTCTACTTGGCCTCGGATATGTCAACCTATGTCAACGGTTCAGTTCTTGCTGTCGATGGTGGGTTTACCGCAAGCTCATAAACGCTGAATCAATAATGCATTTAAACACTAAAACAAACGTGAGGGCGGGAGCGGGTGAATACCCAATCCCGCCCTTACGTCTTGTGTGCGCCTCGTGAGTTCTCGGTTTGTTAATTTCTAACGGTTAGTGCCTGTGACAGTGCTTCAAGTTCTGCGTCAGGGACACCGTGTAGGCGGAGGTAGTCCAGCGGTCCACCATAGGTATTTCGGATTTCTATGAAGAATCGTTCGATGTACTCCGGTGGCGTGAGGTTCGCTTCGGGTGGGAGTTTCGAGAGAGATTCGCCGTAGGACTCCATGGTGCGCAATTGGTTCATGACCGCAGGAATCAGATGTGCGCCCAAGGCGTACTCGGCCGCGATGTCTTCAATGCTGCATCCCACTGCGGCCAATGTCATGGCGACAGCGATGCCCGTTCGATCCTTTCCTGCGGCACAATGAATCAACGCTGGCAGGCTTTGCGGCTTTGCGAGCAGTTGGATGAGTCCGGAAACTGACTGAGGTGAGTGATTCAGGTAGTTCACGTAATGGGAAACAACGGGATCGTGGCCTTGCAGGATGGGAGTAGCCGAACCGGCTGTCTGGGCTGACGGGACTTGAAATGGCAGGTGTGCGAGCACCACGTCGGTTTCGCCGAGTAGTCCACGGCCCTCAACCTCGATTTCGAAAGTGAGACGCAGGTCAATATCCGTTTTCAATCCAATGGAATCGACGAGGATATTTATGTCTTCGGGGGTGAGGAACTGAAGTGTGTCGCTGCGAAAAAGACGCCCATAAGCGATGTGGTGATCCGAACCAACAGGAACACCCCCCACGTCGCGAAAGTTAATTACTCCAGCAAGTTGTACTGACGAACTCATCGGTGCCTCTTCATTTTATGTGAGTAAGTAGTTACCCCGGGTTATTTATTTCCCGGGGTAACTACGACTGCGTTATCAGGAGGCAAATGCACGAGCTGTGCAACCGCCATCAACCAGAAGAACCGAGCCGTTGCAGTATGACGAGTCATCTGATGCGAAGAAGAGGTTGACGCTTGCAACTTCTTCAGGCTGAGCCGGGCGTGCGATCGGGGTTAGCGACTTCGCGACGTCCGGGTCGTCAAAAAGTGGCGTTACCGCTGCCACCATTGGCGTGTCGATAAACCCAGGGCACACAACATTCGATCGGATGCCATTTTTGATATAGGTGATGGCCAATGAGCGGGTCAGGTTAACGATCGCGCCCTTTGCCGCCGTATAAGTGTGGCCATCGTAAAGTCCGGTGACCCCAGCCATGCTGGCAACATTGACGATCGATCCGCTTTCCTGCTTCATCATTTGCTGCAGTGTGAATCGAGTGCAGTTGAAATACGATGTGAGATTGATGGCCAATACGTCATCCCACCATTCCTGGGTTGTATCATGAAGGGCTGCCATCGATCCAGGGTTAGTGATTCCGTACTCCCAGCCGACACCGGCATTATTTATCAAGACATCGATGCGGCCGTATTTGTCGATTGCTGCATCGATCAAGGCTTTACAACCGGCCTCCTTGGAAAGGTCGGTCGCAAAAACCATTCCAGTCCCACCGAGTGCGAGTGAAGATTCAAGTGCTTCATCAAGGGTTGACTGTGTGCGTGCGGCGCCCACGACCGTTGCGCCTTCCGCGGCAAATCGCTCCATAGTGGAGCGCCCGATACCAGTGCTCGCTCCGGTAATGACACACACTTTATTTTCTAACCGGCCCATGGTCCCTCTGCTTTCATAATGTTGGTTGATATTCGGGTGAAGTGTTAGCAGTTATGGTGCAATCTGTACTTTGATCGAGGTGTCTTTAGACATCTGTGCCAAGAAGGCATCTGCGGCTTGATCAAGACTGAACGTGTGTGTGATGAGCGGCTCTGCGGTCACTTGTCCGGATGAGAGCATCTGTAGCACCTGCGAGAACTCGCCACGATAAGCGAAGGTGCCGGCCACGCTCATTTCCTTTTGGACGATTTGATTTGCATCAATGGGAACGACGCCCTCATAAAGGGCAGCGATACGTAGTTTTCCGCCGGCCCGTGTCATCGAGATTGCATCAGCAAGTAGCGAGGGAACCCCGGAAGCTTCGATCACGATGTCAGCGCGGGCACCTACGCCATATGCACCGATTCCGGTAATTTCCTGCACGGTCGCGAGCGCATCGACTTCTTTGCCGTTGATCACGATGTCGGCACCAAGTTCCAGCGCCAACTTGAGTCTTGCCGGTGAAATGTCAACGCCAATAACAGTTCCTGCACCACAAGCTTTAAGCATTTGGACACAGTTGAGTCCGATACTGCCAAGACCGATGACAACACAGGTATCCGTTGGCCCGGGGTTAGCGCTCTTTGCCGCGTGCAAGCCGACGGCAAGGGGCTCGACGAGCGCGGCCGCCGCATAGGAGACATTGTCCGGGATGAGGTGAATATTGCCGCCGACAATTGCATCGGGCACGCGAACGTATTCCGCGAAAGCACCCGGAAGCCCGTAGGCGACGCTTGAAGCAAGTCCCGTCTCACATAAGTGGCCGGATCCTTCGAGACAGCGTGGACAACGGCCGCAGGTACTAAGTGGGACGGCAGTAACGCGGTCACCAATCTTGAGGCCTTGAACGTTAGAACCAACCTGGGTGATCGGTCCGCTGAACTCGTGACCCATGACCTGGCCAGGGGAAATAAATGCGCCTTCGAGATAGGAATGCAGATCAGATCCACAAATTCCGCATTCGGAAACTTTCACGACTATGTCATTGGGTCCAGCAACCGGGTCCGGAAGCTCGTGAATCGTGATTTTTTCGGGACCTTCGAAAACTGCTGCTTTCATGTAAACCCCTTTTCAATGTGGGGCAAAGATAGGAGCGCTACACCCTTCGTGTCAAGGAATTTGGCAGATTACGTCATCCCTGCGGGTGAGACCCATGGGTAAGGACATATTTTGCTGAGAAGACGTCGGAGTAATTTTGGGAATTTCGGGACACCGAGTCTTGGTGTACTTCATAATCGCATCTATCGGCAGCTGCCGGTTCCCCGCTTACAAGGAGGACAGATGGGCTACGTAAAAACTCCACAGGAGATCGAGGCTGTTTTGGCAGTTATTGCCGAGCCACGATTTGTTAACTCCGAGATGTTGTCCATCGTTGTGCGGACAGATCCGGCTTGGCTCGCAGAAGTAATTCCTGCTCCTTTGGTACCCGATGGTGACACGGTTCGATTCATGGTGGGACGTTGGCAGAGCAACTGTGTTGGAAACTTCAACGGCGGAGCGGTTTACCTCCCTGCAAAATTTGGAGATGATTCCGGCGAGTATGTCTTAGCCATGTACATGGACAATGATTCCGCGATCATTTACGGACGTGAAGTTTTTGGTGAACCCAAGAAACAGGCGGGAGTGAGTTTGCACCGCGGAGCACACCATGCCGTCGGTGTGTTAACACGAGGCAATGTCGAAATCATGCGCATAGAGGCGAAATTCGACACGGACAACGGACCTTCAGTTACGACTGGATCCAACTTCAATATCAAGGCAATGCCGGATGCATCCGGCAATGGGCTGCAATTTGATCCGATTCTCACAGTCGCAGACTTTGATGTCACCTTGACCGCCGACCGTTCCGGCTCGGGGAAGTTGAAACTGGCATCGACGATCAATGATCCTTTGGGATCCATTCCTGTTCTCGAGGTCATCAACACACTTTGGCAAGAGGGTGATCTCATTCCACAGACGCGCACACTGGCAACAATCCCCGCGGCTGATTTCCTTCCGTATTTTTTTGCACGGGTAGATGACTACGCATCAATGAATACCGAAGGATAATTTTTAAATATTCATGAAAACCAACTGCTAAGGAGTACGAAATGTCACGAATCCCCCTCGCTGAGTATGAGTCTTTGGACCCGTTCCTTCAGGTACTTCATAACGGCGCTGCGCAGGACGACTGGGCAACACAGCGTGTTGCCCAAGCATTTGCGGGGCAGCCACGTTTACTCGAGGACTACCTCGAGTTTTACTACCCCTGGCACAAGGAAAAGGGTGTCATTAGTGCCCGACTAAAAGAACTCGTGCGGCTGCACATTGCGACGCTTAATGGTTGCAAGACGTGCGCGTCTGCCCGACTCACTCCAGAAGATGTTGCTGAGAAAGAGGCACTCGGCGCGCTAGGAACAGATGTCTCGGGCCTAGCGACTCTCTCGGATCAGGAACAGATGGCCCTCGACTTCGCTGAGCGAATGGCACTGGACCATCACTCAATTTCGGATGCCGATGTACGTCGCTGGCGAGATGCTTTTGGTGATGCTGGTTTCCTGGAACTAGCCATGATGACAACCCAATACATCGGCTTTGGTCGAGTCTTGGCTGTTTTGCAACTTGAAACGGTGGCCTGCCCGATCTGACGTGGGCATATTCATTTCACACTATTTTTTCTGTTCCGGGGACGAGAGCAATCCCCGGCAGTTATCGTCTGCTAACGATCGTTAGTTAAAACAATGGAGGTGCCGTGAAAGGTTTGCAGGACAAGGTAGTTCTCATCACCGGTGCAGGGTCGGGACTTGGTCGGGAGTCAGCTACAGAGCTTGCGGGTGAAGGCTCGCGAATTGCTGTTATGGACATGAACCTTGAGGGGGCGCTCGAGACGGTCGCGCTCATAACCAAAGCTGGTGGAGATGCATTTGCTGTTCAGGGCGACGTCGCTGACGGCGCATCTGTTCAATCAATGGTGGCCACGGTGCTGGACCATTTCGGCACCATCGACATTCTCGTGAACAACGCGGGGGTCGTCGGCGAACTCAAACCGGTGCATGAGGTTTCGGAAGAGTCATGGGATTTTGTTATGGGAGTTGACATGAAGGGCGTTTTTCTATGCTCGAAATACGTCATTCCCACAATGCTCGCCAAGGGCAAAGGAGTGATCATCAATATTGCTTCGGTGTCGGGCTTTCTCGCCAGTGCCACGGGAGTGGAATACACCTCGGCAAAACATGGCGTGACAGGACTGACGAAGCAGTTGGCCTATGACTATGGCCACCTGGGTATTCGTTCCATCGCAATCGGACCCGGGGTCATCGAGACTCCATTGACGAAGGACTGGACCTGCGAGGGTGGGCCATTCCACGAATTGACCATGGACGCGCCTGCCGGTCGTTATGGCCGGCCGATTGATGTTGCTCGACTTGTCTGCTTCTTGGCGAGTGATGAAGCCGACTTCATGCACGGCCACACCATCCCCATTGATGGTGGCTCGATCATCCGATAAAAAACTTAGTTCGCAGACTTGATCTCGACCCCGACACAGAATGGAGAAATACATGTCATTGGAACTCACAGGCAAAGATGGTTTCACCCCACCTTTTGGCGGTTCGCTCTACGGTCCACCACCGTATGAATACCGTAAGGCGCAGCAGTCGTGGATCACGTACGAGGCTGCGAATCCAGACGCGGTGCGCTCCATGTTGCCCCCGGGTGTAGAGCCTGATGCGGATATTCCGGTCTGCCACGCAATGGTGTGCTGGTACCCGTGGACAACATTTGGTCCGTATAACGAGGCATGGATCTGTGTCCGAGTGAAAGTCAATGGAGTTCGGTACTGGTACATGCCTCTCATTTATACGGACAACGAAGCACCGCTCGCAGCAGGACGCGAGATCTGGGGTTACCCAAAGAAGTTGGCCACGATGAAATGGGACTGGGGTGGCACCGCACAGGGCGGAGCTTTCGGGGAGCAGTTGATTTTCACTGCGGACCGACCTGCCAGTCAAAGGATCATGACGTACACCTTCGCTCCGGATCGAATCGCGGATCCCAGTGAACTTGAAGTGCTGCCTTTCCTCTCGTTGCGGCACATTCCACCGTCAGAGGCCGGTCGTAAGCCCGCGGCATCAGAGTTGGTTGCGTTGGAGGTTGCCTCGCACCTTTACACCGCCGCCGACGGCCGCCCGGAGTTGTACTCTGGCCGGGGTTCGGTCACCTTCCCTTCACGCAGCATGACAGATCCTTGGCACCTTTTTGAAGCAGGAAAAATACTGAGCACCGTTTGGGCAAATGTGGACTTCTCACTACCTCTCGGGGTGGTGGTGAAGGACTACGTCGCAGAAGGTCTGGCATGAATGTTTGAGACACAAGACGGACGTAAGTAGGACAAATATTCAATCCTCATAGAGGACAAAATTTCCCCTGTAAACGCAACACGATCAACCCCTAAATGCCCCTTAACATCGATGTGAATTGATCATACGTTTCGCGGTCAGCATTATTGATGTGAAATCAACGAGTATGTTTGGAGTCAACTGTGGAGTCATTAATCACATATGCCCTTGTAGGGCTAGGGATCGGTTCCTTGTACGTCTTAGCCGCCCAGGGTCTGATCGTGATCTTTAGAGGTTCCGGCGTGTTAAACCTTGGTCTCGGTGCAGTTGGCATGGTCGGGGCCTACATGGCTTGGGATCTGACCAAGGGAAAATTTCTCGTCTGGGAAGTTCCTGTTCCTCCCTTTTGGGTAGGAATGATTGTTGGCATTCTGGTTTCTGCGGGTATAGGTGCACTTGTCCAATTCTTTATCATCCGGCCGTTAGCTGGACGATCTGCCTTGGTCAAGGTGATCGCAACCCTGGGTGTACTTCTCACCTTGCAGGCGCTGGTCATCCTTCGCTGGACTTCTGTTGCACAAGTACCCACCTCACCATTCCCTAACGACTTGATCGATGTTCTAGGAGCACGCATCAATCTTGACAAGTTCATCTTGTTGGGTATTGCCATTTTGATAACGGTCGGTCTGTACTTGTTTTATCGCTATACCCGTTTCGGGCTCAGCACTACCGCAGTTGCGGAGAATGAAACGGTTGCAGCCTCGCTTGGTCTATCCCCCAACCGGGTAGCCTTGATTAACTGGGCGATTGGCAGCGGCTTAGCAGGACTGTTTGCCGTCTTGATTGCGCCTACGGTGACGTTACAACCAGTGGTAATGACAAACCTTGTTCTCGCTGCAACATCGGTCGCGCTTGTCGCAGGCTTCAGATCATTCCCGGTTGCTCTTGTTGCTGGGCTTCTTATCGGAATGGCGCAAACAATCGTTCAAGGCCAGATCACAGGGATACCGGGAATTGGGAACGCGGTTCCGTTCCTGTTCATCGTTTTGTGGCTGACTTTCCGAGGCCAGGGCATACCTGCGCGCGACTTCGTCATGCAGCGCCTCCCCTCCGTCGGTACGGGGCGCATGCGGTGGCCACTCATTCTGGCTGCCTTAATTGTGGTCACCACCATGGCGTTCTCCGTGTCAAACGTTTGGCTCGATGGTTTGATTATTACGTTGGCAGCAGGAATCATGATGCTCTCTGTCGTAGTCATCACAGGGTATGCGGGTCAACTGTCCCTCGCGCAGTTTGCAATCGGTATCTTCGGCGCGTGGGTTGCTGGCCGACTAGCCGCGACACAGGGTTGGCCGTTCTTGTTGGTACTACTCATCGGTGTTCTGGCGACTATCCCCCTTGGACTGCTATTCGCCCTTCCAGCGGTACGCACCCGTGGTATCAACCTGGCGATCGTGACTTTGGGACTCGGAACAGTCATGTACGTGTCAATCTTTAATAATCAGAACCTCACGGGTGGAACCGAAGGTACCGTGATCGCTGAACCAACAATCTTCGGATGGAACATTTGGTCTGCATCCAACCCCCTCAACTATTTCCTCGTCGTATTAGCTTTTCTCATGTTGATGCTCCTTATGGTGAGCAACCTTCGACGCGGAAGATCTGGTCGACGACTCTTGGCGGTGCGCGCTAATGAACGTGCGGCTGCGGCCCTTGGCATCAATGTAACTAGCGCCAAGTTGTACGCATTTGGAGTCGCCGCGGGTATTGCCGCGGTCGGTGGCGTTCTTTATGCATTCCGCAACACTTCTATCAGGTTCGGTAATTACGACAACTTCGGATCCATTTCATTAATTGCTGACTCGATGATCGGCGGTATCGGCTATCTTGGTGGCGCGGTCATGGGCGGGACCCTGTTTGGCGGAGCTTTCAACAGCCGGATCTTGAACTCATTGGGTGATGGAATCGAAGCGTATATTCCGTTGATTAGTGGAGTGGGTCTGCTGTTGATGGTGCTCTTGAACCAAGACGGCATCGTTAAGGAGTTGATGAATAACTCGGCCCTGGTGAAGAAGTATCTTCGCGACGGTGGTTCGGTTGGGAAACGACTCATGATCCCGGTGGTGGGACTTTTCCTCGCAATCTCGGTGCTTCTCTATGACCAGCAGGACGCATGGTGGAATGTGTTTCGCCTCACCATCGGTCTGACCACTCTCGCCTTGGCGGTGGGACTGCAGCGCAGGGATCCCCGTGGAATTAGCGGTCGAGTGATTTTTGCGCTAATCGCCGCCTGGGTTCTCGCCAGTCAGCAGTGGTCAGCGGTCTACCTGCTCATGTACATCACGATGGGCATCGCCACTGTGATCCTGCTTGAACGCGGCCCTTTCGCACAGCAAAGAATTATTCGTTTAACACTTTTGATCCCCTTCATTGGCGCACTGATCATTTATTTTGTTGAGCCAAGCTCTGACCGATTAGCACTTGCACTCGTTTTGGTCACCCAGTTGGTGGCCGTCTGGGGAGTTGTGTGTGGTGATCGAATCAGCGTGCTCCAGGAAGGCCTCGCCCTCCTCATCCCGGTTGCTGTGGCCGGCATTCTGTTCCTCGCGGCTGAGCAAGTTCCACTGTCAGCCTTCCTGATCCTTATGGGCCAGGTTCCCCTCGTGGCAGTCGTTGCCTGGCGACATCGCAGCGTCAATATTGGTGTGGGTGTCCTGGTAATGGCACTGCCGGTTCTCGCGTCATTGGGCTTCTTACTCCTTGATGCCCGAGCAATGGCAGTAATTGCACTTCTGGTGGCTCAACTCACCTTTGTTGTTGCAATCTTTCGGACACAGACCACTCCACGACTGCGAATGAGTATGTTCGTTGTTGGAGAGGCCGTATTGGGTGCCATCCTTTTCTTCATGCTCACGATGTGGCCGGTGTCCGTCGCCTTCGCCTTGCTGGCAGTCATAAAACTCGGTCGTGGCCCCAAGACCGACCTACCCACAACCTATTCACTGCCTGAGTTCGGGGAGATTGTCAAAGTTCCACCCCGAACGTTGGTGACAAAGGGACTCACGGTGCGATACGGTGGTACGGTTGCCGTCAACTCGGTGGACCTCGTCGTTCGCCCTGGTCGCATAACGGGTCTGATTGGTCCTAACGGTGCGGGAAAGACCTCATTCATTGATGCCGTGACCGGCTTTGCCAAAATTGCTGAAGGTCAAGTCACGCTTGACGACCAAGACATCACTTCCTGGTCAACAACCAAGCGTGCGAGATCCGGAGTGGGTCGCTCCTTCCAGGCGCTTGAACTGTTCGAGGATGTCTCTGTGATTGACAATTTGCGTGCGGCCAGCGACCCACGGGATTTCATGTCTTTTTTCAGAGATTTGATCTATCCGGTGGAAGCACCGTTGTCGGGAGCCGCCGCTAGTGCGATCCGCGACTTCGATCTGGTGGACGATTTGGGTCTAGGGGTTGACGGACTCTCTTACGGCAAGCGACGTCTGCTTGCAATCGCGAGAGCAGTTGCTGCCAATCCGAGTGTGCTGCTCCTCGACGAACCTGCGGCAGGCTTGAACGACCATGAAACACGGGAACTCGCAACGCTGGTTGTTCGTTTGGCGAAAGAGTGGGGCATGGCGATCCTGCTTGTCGAGCATGACGTCAACTTTGTTATGTCAGTCTGTGACGACATAACTGTTCTTGACTTTGGTACCAAAATTAGTGATGGCACACCAGCCGAGGTTCGCGCAGATCACGCGGTGATCAGTGCCTACCTGGGTCAAGAAGACGAATCGAGTAACCACGAAACCGGGGTAATGGCTACAGAGAAGGAGGTGCAATCATGAATGAAATGAACCGAGTTCTGAACGCGGAAAACATTACGGCTGGTTATTTAGGTCAGCCTGTAATCCGTGAACTGAACTTCTCCGTGGCATCGGGCGAAGTTGTCTGCCTGTTAGGACCAAATGGCGCAGGAAAGACAACCACCATGATGACTCTGGCCGGCATGGTTCCACTCATGTCAGGCTCGGTCGAGATGTTTGGCAACACCACGAACGAGCCGTTGTATCGGCGTGCACGTGGGGGCCTCTCATTTGTCACAGAGGAGCGGTCGATCATTCGATCATTGTCGCTTGCGGACAACATCCGTCTTGCTCGAGTTTCACAAGAGTTAGTGACCAACCTGTTTCCGGAATTGAATTCCCGGATCAGTACTCGAGCCGGGCTGCTATCCGGTGGCGAACAGCAGATGTTGAGTTTGGGCCGAGCTCTCGCGCGCGAGCCTCGACTTCTTCTGGCCGACGAATTGTCCCTGGGCTTGGCACCTCTGATCGTTGACCGTCTCTTGCAGGCCGTACGAACGTCAGCAGATGAGCGTGGCACGGCAGTCCTGATGGTTGAGCAGCATGCCCGAAAAGCTCTGCGCTACGCCGACCGAGCGCTCGTAATGCAACGGGGCAAAATCGTCCTAGCCCTGAGCGGCGAGGAGGCCCGGGCTCGGATCGGAGAGATTGAGGACTCGTATCTCTCGGGTACCACCGGAGAAGACGCGGCCTAGTGAGTTTAAGGGTGGTCACATAGTCGCGTGGTGTAAACCGTGTAGACATCGGATCATAAAATGTGGAAAAAAGTACTAAACGGACATTTCAGACTTTTTTAATAACATTTCAGCCACATTGATTATGTTTATTGCACAAAGAGCCGATGTCTTACCTTAGATTAAGCGTGTAAGAGCCAGTGGCGGTAGGCCAGTGGACTTAAAAAGTAGAGGAATGCGAATGAGCCAAATGCAACGGGCCCGCATCACGGGTCGTCGTCGAGTAGTTTCGATCGTAGCAACAGCAGCAGCTTCAGTGCTTCTTATCGCTGGATGTAGTAGTTCCAGTGATACAACTGATGCTGCAACTTCTGAGACAGCAGCAGCTTCCGAATCAGCCGCTGAGGAAAGCGCCGCCCCACTTTCGGGCGAGCCCGTCAAGACAATGACGATCACTGATATTAACTCCCCAGGAGCTGTGTATCCCAACATCCACCTTTCGGCTGATGCCGCACAGGAATACATCAATGCTACCGGTGGAATCAACGGACGCCCACTTGAAGTTATCAATTGCGATAGCCAAGGAACCGCTGACGGCGCCGCTACTTGCGCACGCCAGGCCACAACGGACGGAGTCGTTGCAGTTGTTGGTAGCTTCAACTTCAGCCCTGATGCCATGATTGAAGTTCTCGAGCCCGCAGGCATTGCTTACTTCGGCGAGTGCTGTGCACTGGGTGCCAAGGAAAACACGAGCAAGGCAGCGTTCCCCTTCGGCTCAATCCAGATGTATGGGGTTGGTGAAGTAAAGAAGGCCGTCGAAGATGGTTGCATGAACATCAAGGCAATGATCATTGAGGGTGCTGAGTCGTTCTGGCCACCAATGCAAGAGGCAGCTGCACGTCTTGGTGCCGCAGACAAACTCAACGCAGAGTATGTAACGCAGCCAGGTACAGTCCAAGATCAGTCAGCTCAGGTAGCACAACTACTTGAAGGTGGCACCGACTGCGTCGTCTCTGTTACATCTGAGACCCCGCTGACCGCCTTTATGGTGGCTTGGGATGCCGCGCAACCAACGGCCAAGTTCTACGGGCCTCAGGGCAACCTGAACAAGATCTCTGCCGCAGGACACGAGGAAATTTTGGAAGGTTCCACGGTTGTTGGAATCTACCCAGACATTGCCTGTACCGTATGGGATGACTACCGCGCCAACCTTGATGTAATCAGTGCTGACCCATCACAGGATTACAATAGCCTTGGTGGGCTCGGTACTTGGGCTGCATACATGGGCTTCAGGCAGGTTGCAGATACAATTGAACCAGCTGACACGCTCGATGCAGCAACGTTCATGATGGCAGCTAGCACTGCCAAGATCGACCTTCCAGGAATGCTCCCACCACTTGACTTCACACAAGAGTGGACCGCATACCCAGGTCTGCTTCGCATGGTGAACCAGTCGGTTGTGTACTCACAAATCCAGAACGGCGACGTTGTGCCACTGGGTGAGTGCGGCGTCTTCGACGACGTCTCCGGACTCGTGGAAGCACAAAGTTAAACCAGCAACATTATGAACCGGTGGCCTGGATTCCTTATGGAACCCAGGCCATCGGTCTTTTTGAGCCATGAGCTACTGGCGGAGTTAACAAATGCTGAAAGGCAGTAATGATGAATATAAATAGAGAGTGGATCCTTCGTCGACGGCCTGAGGGACCGTGTGATGTTGACGACTTTGAGTACCGTGAAAGTGAATTCTTAAATCCTGTCTTAGAGCAGGGGCACATTCTTGTTCATAATTCTGTTTTCCTATGCGCGCCAACATTGCGAAACTGGATGGATGCCCCCAGTAATAGCCTCTACCCTTCGATTGATCTTGGAGCACCGGTATTAGCGACCACGGCAGGCCGGGTCCTTGAATCCACAGATGAGCGATTCCCGGTTGGATCTCGGGTAACCATGATTGGGCACTGGCAGGAGTTCGACGTTGTGAATAGCGCAGCGTGGCCGGTCCGGGCGGTCCCTGAGGGTCAGGATCTCATTACAGCTATGGGCCCAATGGGTATGAACGCTCTCACCGCATACTTTGGGGTAACCGCTGTTGGTCGTCCAATTGCGGGAGAAACAATGCTTGTGTCAGGTGCTGCGGGTTCAACCGGATCCGTCGCAGGGCAAATTGGCCGAATATTGGGTTGTCGGGTTGTTGGAATTGCAGGCGGACCCGACAAATGTGATTGGCTGATCAATGAACTGGCGCTCGATGCAGCCATTGACTACCGGGCCGGAAACTTAATGGAGCAGATCCACGAGAAGTGCCCCAACGGGGTTGATGTCTTTTTTGACAACGTTGGCGGTGAGAGCCTCCAAGCGGCGGTCGAGAACATCAACAAGTTTGGTCGGATCGTGCTTTGCGGGCAGATCGCCGGCTACAACGAGAGCCGCCCGGTACAAGGTCCAACCAACATGATGCGATTCGTTTACGGCAGCGTGCGAATGCAAGGCTTCTTACTGGGTGACTATGAAGACGAATTACCCAGGGCTCGAGCGGATCTTGAAAAGTGGATAAATGAGGGACGTCTTAAACATCGGGAGGACGTTCGAACCGGTTTTGAGAATATTCCGACGGTGTACGGTGAAATTTTCTCGGGAACCAACGAAGGAACTCTGTTGATCGTGACAGATGACGACGCGTACGCCACCAGATAATTTTCTCGTAGTTATTTGTTCACAGTTATTGGTTTAAAAGTTATAGCTTTAAACGAGCGGGTAGTCCGGCAACAAATGCGTCGGCGGCCCGCTCGATCATATCCAGAACGAGGGCAAATCCTTCGTCTTTGTTGTAGTAAGGATCAGGAACGTCAAGGTCAGGGTGTACTTCCCCTAGGTGACGCAGTTCCGGGTCAAAACTTCGCATCATGTATAGCTCTGGTTCATGGCCACTCTCGCGGATAAGCGCCTCAACATTGCTGTAGTTGCTGCCGTCCATCACCAAAATAATGTCAAGTTCGGACATCCAACTCGAAGTGATCTGTCGAGATATTTGAGTGAGTTCGTAACCGTTTTGGGTGAGAATCGCTTGGGACCGGGGATCAGTTGGGTATCCAATATGCCAATCACCTGTTCCGGCCGAGTCCACCGTCACGAGATCACTGAGCCCGGCTCGATCAATGCGGTCGCGCAGTACAGCTTCGGCTATCGGTGAGCGGCAAATATTGCCAAGACAGACAGCTGTGATGCGCAATGGTTGTTCACGCGTGTGGTTTGTCACCTCGGCAGCCTAGTAAAAAGTTTTTCTCCACAGGCTGTGGACACTATTTTGTGAGTAAAAACAGTGAAATCATCAAAAATAATTGACTTTTCCACAGGTTATCCCGGATCGATCCACTAGATATCGACATCAGTCCACAGGGAACCCACAGTTGCGCTCACAGGGAAAATGGACACGGCGGTGCGCGCGCCCTAACGTCAGGCCCTCGGTGTTTACTTGAGAAGTCCACGAGTAGTGAAGAACACGAGTACCGATGAAGGAGAAAGGGTAGCGTTGAGCGTTTCCGAGCTTCATATCCCCGAAGAACCCCGTGACTCTGCCTATTCACATTCAAGTGCCCCCGATCGCACCCCACCCAATGACGAGGCTGCTGAACAGTCAGTTCTGGGCGCGATGCTTCTGAGCAAAGATGCAATCGCTGACGTTGTTGAAACAATTCGCGCGGACGACTTTTACCGTCCATCACATTCAACCATCTATGACGCAATCTTGGACCTTTACAGTCGAGGTGAACCAGCAGATGCCGTCACCGTTGCATCGGAGCTCTCCAAGTCCGGGGAAATCACGCGGATCGGTGGACCTTCGTATCTTCACACTTTAGTTTCCATGGTGCCCACCGCAGCAAATGCAAACTACTACGGGCGCATTGTTCGTGAACAAGCAATTTTGCGCAGACTCGTCACCGCGGGGACGCGCATTGTGCAATTGGGTTACAGCGGTCAAGGTGAAGTCGATGACGCTGTTGACCGGGCGCAAGCCGAGGTCTACGAGGTAACCGAACGCCGAACGAGTGAGGACTACGCGCCTCTGAGTGACATCATGCAAGGAACACTCAGTGAAATCGAAGCGATCTCTAATCGTGATGGACAAATGGTGGGTGTCCCCACCGGCTTTGCTGAATTGGATACCTTGACAAATGGATTACATGCTGGACAGTTAATTATTGTTGCGGCCCGACCTGCCCTGGGTAAGTCAACACTGGGACTTGATATTTGTCGTAGTGCTTCCATCAAACACGGTTTGACCAGCGTGATCTTTTCCCTTGAAATGAGTCGCAATGAAATCGTCATGCGCCTGCTGTCGGCAGAGGCGCAGGTGGCGCTTCACCATATGCGTTCAGGTCAAATGAGTGAGGCCGACTGGGCGAAACTTGCAAACAAGATGGGTGCTGTCAGTGAGGCCCCCTTCTTCATTGATGACTCACCCAATATGACCCTGATGGAAATTCGAGCGAAGTGTCGCCGTTTGAAACAGCGACACAATCTCCAACTGGTGGTAGTTGACTACCTACAACTCATGTCCAGTGGCAAACGAGTTGAGAGCCGTCAGCAGGAAGTCTCCGAGTTCTCCCGCTCGTTGAAGCTCCTTGCCAAGGAACTCGAAGTCCCCGTCATTGCAATCAGCCAGCTCAACCGTGGGCCAGAACAGCGCCAGGACAAGAGACCAATGCTTTCCGACCTGCGCGAATCGGGCAGCCTCGAGCAAGATGCTGACATGGTAGTTCTGCTACACAGGGAAGACGCCTACGACCGCGAGTCACCTCGCGCCGGTGAAGCGGACTTCATTGTTGCCAAGCACCGCAACGGTCCAACAGCAACCATCAACGTGGCATTCCAAGGTCACTACTCGCGCTTTGTTGACATGGCGCGCGACTCTATTTAATTGTTGGCTGTTCTGGGGTCTCTGTGAAAATCCTGCACACTTCCGACTGGCATCTTGGGCGCACTTTTCTGTCCGAAAGCATGCACTCCCACCAAGAAGTATTCGTCGATTGGCTTATTGAACTGGTTGCTGCGGAACAGGTTGAGTTGGTACTCATTGCCGGAGACGTCTATGACCGCGCCGTTCCTCCCACCGAATCGGTTCAACTTTTTGATCGAGCCCTCATTGGCTTGAGCGCCGTGTGCCCGGTGTTCATTACCCCCGGAAATCATGATTCCGCCGTTCGGTTGGGTTTTGGTAGCGGACTCATGAGTGCAAATGGTGTTCATATTCGATCCGAGATTGCAGATATCGGGGTACCACTTGAGATCGTTGGACGAGATGGCACAAAAGTGGTTGTTTATGGAATCCCCTACCTACAACCAGAGGTGGTGTTCAATCAGTTAGAAGCCGATCGCACTCATTTTGGTGTACTCACCGCAGCGATGGAACGTATCCGTGCTGACGTAGCGGATCGAGGGGAGACCCGTGTCGTTGTCGTTTCCCATGCATTCATCACGGGTGGAAGCGCAAGCGAGTCAGAGCGATCACTTGAAATCGGTGGAATCGGTGACGCACCCTCGAGTGTTTTCACGGAAGTTGATTACGTTGCAATGGGCCACCTGCATGGAGCACAGGTGATTTCAACTGCGGAAAATTCACACACAATTGTTAAATATTCCGGTTCTCCGTTGCCTTACTCATTCTCGGAAGAGAAGCACAATAAAAGTGTGACTTTGATTGACGTACCTAAATGGGGTTCGGTGGTCTACGAGAATATTTCAACACCGGTGCCTGGCCCCCTTTCCACTATTACGGGTGCCTTGGAAGATCTGCTCAACAGTCCTGCGTTCACTGAGGTGGAAACCCATTGGATACGAGCGGTGATCACAGACCCCACTCGGCAGGAACGAACGCGTGAACGGTTATTGGAAAGATTCATTAATCTCAAGCACATCGAGTTCATGCCACAAGGTAGTTCGACAATGTTGTCAATCCAAGAGCGACTCGATCCACAAAATACGCCTCCGATTGAGATTGCTGCTGGATTTGTCACCCATGTAAGCAGAGGAGAACTCACCGATCCTCAAAGAAACTTGATTCAAAGTGCTATCGAGAGCGTAAATATGAATGACGGATCGCCGTGAGAATTCATCGGCTTGAGATTTTTGGGATCGGACCATTTCGAGATCGCCAAGTGATTGACTTCGATGCACTCAGTGCTTCAGGTTTGTTCTTAATTGATGGAGCGACAGGCTCGGGAAAAACCACAATCATTGACTCAATTACCTACGCGCTGTTTAGCACGCTCAGCGGTGAGGAGTCGACCAAGGACCGCATGCGTAGCGACTTCAGCGCGGGATCTGATCGATCGGAAATCATCTTGGACTTTTCCGTCAATGGAGTTAAACACAAAGTTACCCGTGGTATCCCGTACTCATTTGCAAAGGCAAATGGTGAAGGTGAAACTAAACGTGCAGCAACTCAATCCCTGATCAGGTTTGATTCAGGTGGCGAGCAGGATCTTGCTCTCACCCATGCAATTGAAATTGGTACTTATCTCGTTGACCTATTGCACCTGAATGCTCAACAGTTTCGACAACTCGTTGTTCTCGCTCAAGGCGAGTTCGCAGCCTTGCTTCGCATGAACCCCAGTAAGCGACTCGAGGCGCTACGCGACCTTCTCGGGGATAGCTATTATCAAAAGTTACAAACAGAGCTTGATGAACGCGGTAAGGCGGCACAAGTAAGAGTCAATGAAGCACGTTCGGCGACCCGAGACATCACGGTGCAGATTCAAGGTCTCCTAACCAACAGTGATCCACAGGAAATCCATGACCAAGTCAGTGAACTCGTCGACGGAACTGCACCAGATCCATTTGCTGTTGCGCAGGCGGTCACCGCGCATTTCGAAACGGGTTACAAAGATGCGCGGGAAGTTCTGCTGAGCGCCCAAGCGGTAGCAAAACCGCTAGAAGTTCAATTCAATGAACTCACCCAAACCAAGGAAAGGCTCGACGAATTTGTGCGGGCGCGCGGGTCGGCGGAGGCCGCGCAATCTGAACTGCGTCCTGCTGAGGTTGAGCTCTTAGTCGAGGATATTCCAAGGATTATTGACCACACCCGTGAACAAATCGGGCAACTGAAGCCATTGGTTGACTGGCAGGCGGGGCACTTACAGAGAACGCTTGAGCGTGAAGCATTGGTTCTCGAACGAGAGAAATGCACGACCACACTTCAACGGCTACGCGAGGCCATCGACGATTATCCGGTGATGTCAACACAATTGAAGCTGGCGGTGACCCAGTCCCAACAAGCAGTAACTCAGGTGGCTCAACTTGAAGCCCACATAAGTGGGCATGAGGAACTTCGCATGAAAATTGTGAACCTCGCGGAATTGCAGGGGCTTTGCGATCTACAGGAGCAGGCATTAAAGGACAGAAGAGTACAACTAGAAGCTTCTGATCATGACGTAACAAAAGCACAGCTGACGTTGTCGGAGACCATTCGCGCGCAACTCACTCAACGAGTAGTCGTACTTGCCGGTGAATTGCGTGACGGCGCACCGTGCGCGGTCTGTGGCTCAGAGTCGCACCCCCAGCCCGCAACAATAGAAACCGGCGTTGAGGTTGTTACTGAGGCACAGATCGAGGAACTTGAGGGTGATTTGGAGAGTGCACAAGCCGCCCGAGATACGCATAGAAGCGAGTTTGAGGAATTGAGTTCCGAACTTGAGTCAACGAAAATGTCCGTGGCGTCACTGACGGCAACCTGTGCTGATCAATCGCAAGAGCGTATTAGTGCTGAACTTGATGCCTTGAATCAGGAATTAGTCACTCAATGCGCGGTAGCGGAACTACTGGAGGTTCGTGAAGCTGAGTTAATTGCCTTGGAATTGGCTTTCGAAGACAGCAAAGCATCTATCGTCACCGCAGAGAAGGCCCGTGAAACAGCGAGCAATGAGGTTGTGAAGTTCGACGTCCGGGTAAATCTCAAATCTGAAGAGTTATCGCGGTTAATTGATCCTGAACTGGATGCGGGTGAAGAACTCAATGAGCTTGAAATGAAAACAGGTCGTTTAATCACCTGGCTTGAAGCGAGTAATTGCTTGGACAAGGTTTCACAATCCTTAACACCAAGTATTAGGGAACTAGATCCCAGTGAATGCGAAAAATCCCTGAATGAACTGGAAGTGGAACTTGATCTAGCGCGGGAAATTGTTGATCGTGCCGAAGAAACCCGAACATTGTCAGAAAGTTTGCTTAAGTCGGCGAGCACGTTAGTCACCAAGTTCATAAAGAATTCACAGGGTGTTGACAAACTGGCAGCCGAAGTCAGAGATGCCGTCGGGATCGGCGCACTCGTTACAGCAACATCTTCAATAAATACCAAGAAGTTGACATTAGAGAGTTACGCACTGCAACTGCGGTTCGCGCACGTTTTGGAATCTGCATCACTCCATCTACGTAAAATGAGTAGCGGCCGTCTTTCTTTTCTACTCGACGAAAGTGCACAAGGTCGAGGTAATACAGGTCTCGGAATAAATATTATGGATGAAGCAACAGGAGAGACGCGTCCGACAACCTCACTCTCTGGCGGAGAGACTTTCTATGCATCTTTGTCACTGGCGCTCGGCCTTGCTGACGTTGTACAGAGTGAAACCGGAGGAGTCTCACTGGAGACACTTTTTGTTGACGAAGGATTTGGCTCACTAGACACCGATACTTTAGAGCGGGTTCTTGACCAACTTGATCAACTCAAATCAGGTGGTCGAACTATCGGAGTAATTAGTCATGTCAGTGAAATGAAAGACAGATTCCCTGACCGTATTTTCGTCTCGCGTGAGCCAGAGGGACCTAGCCAGATTCATCAAGAGTGAAAACTATTCTTTGAGTGGAGCTACTCCGTGCACGTCAGAAACAGGGAAACGTTGCTCATTAGCGGTAAGTTTTTCATTAACGGCTTGGCCAAGATCGACCCCGCAAACATCGGCCAATCGAACTAAATACAGAAGTACATCGGACATCTCCTCTCCCAACCTGTGATTGAGGGGTTCCTGTTGGGCCAATTCACTGGCTTCTTGCGCAGGGATCCATTGCAGTAGTTCGGAGAGTTCACCGATTTCCCCAACGAGAGCTAGCAGCAATGATTTTGGGTCATGAAATTGGTGCCAGTCTCTGACACGGGTAAATTCGCGCATCTGATCCGTGATGCTGGCTAAGGAATCGTTATTACTCACGGATTAAGTCTGCCGGGACGGGGAGCAGGACACGCCTGAGGGGCAAATTAGAAAAATATATGTACATGTATATACTAATACAGGAAGGTCTAGACATAGACAATGTAATTGATGTTAAATTAGTGTGGAACGAACTGAAATTGAATGAAAGAGTGAAATAAGGAGGGATTCACATGACGAATCCATTTGTACGCAAAACGGGGCGAGGGAATGCTTCACTTCTGGAATGCGCGACACCTAAGGCCCACGTCATTGAAACGGATTTTTGCACTGGCAAGTGCAGGTTCGTACTGGAGTGCACATGTGGTGCCACCCATGAAACCCGGTATATCGACGAGGCCCTCGAGTGGGTTGAAATGCACAAAGAACTCGCCGAGCTAGCTGACCAACTCCCTGAGTGATTAATGACGAAAAAAATCAGTCCAGAGAAAGCCGCCGCGATCACCGAGGTCGAAGAAGCAGCAGCCGAATGGCGTTCGACCAAAAAGCGCGAGCGGGCTGCACGGGAGACATTGGCGACAACAGTCCGCAATCACGTCGATTCAGAGACACTTTCTGAAAACAAAATCTCGACAATCACCGGGATTCCGCGCATGACCATTCGAAAGATGCTCGGAAAAATATAAGAACAATTGGATTGACATTTGAATAGTCGGGGATCGGGTCACTGGCATCAAACCAACACACCGCTGCAGTGAAACTACCTGATAGTTCCCAACACATGTGGAAGACCCGGTAGGCAACGGGTGGGCAAAATGGCTTAAGACTGTTGCACAAGGCGAATGAGCGAATAGCCACCCCGAAGCTGGTACATGGTCGTTACTAGGGTCAATAGAATGGGCGCAACCCAATTCGGTGACAAGAATCGAGTTTCTCCGAGTAACAAGAGAGGGACCAACTGTGCTAGATCGCGCGAAATTAACCCAGGAGCTCGCGAGTGAAAAGGCGCTGCATCTAAGTCGAACCCCTTCCTCACGTGCGCTGTACCAGGCCAGCGATCACCTGCTCGGCAGAGTCCCTATGACGTGGATGAACAAATGGTCCGGTGGCTATCCCCTGTATTTACAGAAAGCCCATGGAAATCAAATCACTGATGTCGACGGTAATGAGTATGTTGATTTTGCTCTGGGTGATACCGCCGCGATGGCGGGACACTCACCGATTCCCACCACGAATGCCGTGCAAAAGCGCATAGCCGAGCAGGGCGGAATTACGACAATGATGCCCACGGCAGACGCCGAATGGGTTGCCAGTGAATTGACTCGCAGGTTCGGTTTGCCTTTGTGGTCTTTTACTTTGACTGCAACTGATGCCAACAGATGGGCACTGCGTATTGCGCGCCAAGTGAGTGGAAAGTCAAAAGTATTGGCGTTCTCCTACTCTTATCATGGGGCAGTTGACGAGACTCTAGTGCGAACTGGACCTAACGGGACAGCAATTTTGCGGGAAGGCAATGTCGGCCCCGCAGTAGATATTGCGCAGACAACAAGGGTTGCAGAGTTCAATGATCTTGAGTCAGTGGAGGCCGCTCTAGCCCACGGCGATGTTGCAGTTGTAATCACCGAGCCAGCACTAACAAATATTGGCATCGTGTTACCGCAACCTAGTTTCCTCACCGGGCTGCGTGAATTGTGCGATAAATATTCAGCCCTACTGCTCATTGACGAAACTCACACATTTTCCGCGGGCTGGGGCGGGTGCACAACCGAATGGGATTTGAAACCGGATATTTTTGTCATCGGCAAAAGTATTGGTGGAGGAATCCCCTGCGGCGCCTATGGCATTTCTCAACAACTAGCGGACAAGATTCTCAATTCCCCTGACGCTGATTTAGAGGACGTTGGTGGGGTAGGGGGAACACTCGCGGGTAACGCCATGTCCACGGCCGCAATGCGAGCAACTCTCGGTGAAGTTCTGACACCGCAAGCATTTGATCACATGATTGAACTTGCATCACAATTCAGGGCAGGGGTAGAAAAAGTACTCGCAGATACGCAAATGCCTTGGTCGGTCGCTCAAATTGGTGCACGTGCGGAGTATCGATTCTGCTCACCCGCTCCACTGAATGGCACAGAGTCGGCTCAAGCCTTTGACGGTGAACTGGAAGAGTTTTTGCATTTGTTTATGAGTAATCGTGGACTACTCATGACACCATTTCACAACATGGCACTGATGTGCCCAGAGACTTCCTTGGCAGATGTTGAATTGCACACTGAGCTGTTCGCGGAAGCGCTGTCGAGGATCTCTCAGTGATACCAGGTTGGCTCTCTCTCGACGGTAAGCGAGCCGTTATCACGGGAGCTGGCTCGGAAACCGGTATTGGATTTGCCTGTGCACGAGCACTGCTGGAATTGGGGGCAGAAGTGGCCATCATGGCAACGGGGGATCACATTCACCAGCGCGTGCGGGAGTTGAGTGGCCTTGGGGTTGTCCACGGGTACGTGTGTGATTTAACGGATGAGCAGGAAACTTGTGAAACTTTCCAGGTAGCAGCTGATGAGTGTGGCGGCCTAGACATTCTGATAAATAACGCTGGAATGGCAAGCGTTATGACACCTGTGGGGGCCGAGTCTGGATCACTCGGAGACATTAACTTGGCAGATTTCAATCGGTCACTGTCACGAAATTTGATGACCGTTGTGCACGCTACTCGCGCAGCGCTGCCGTACATGCAAGCTGCAGAATGGGGGAGAATCATTTCAATCTCCAGTGTTACCGGTCCACTGATGGCTATGCGAGGGGAAAGTGCGTATGCAGCAGCAAAGGCTGCAATCGTTGGCCTGACCCGATCACTCGCCGTTGATTACGCCTCTAACGGCATCACGGCAAATGCTTTGGCACCCGGCTGGATACACACGGGTTCGCAAACTGAGCACGAGTACCTCGAAGGTCAGCTCACACCCATGGGACGTAGCGCAACTCCGAGCGAAGTAGCCACGGTAGCTGCTTTCTTGGCAACCCCTGGCTCTAGTTATCTCACGGGCCAGTGCATTGCAATTGATGGTGGAAATACGGTTGCAGAAGAAAGAACTCGTTAGCTAAGGTCGCGTTTACCGCTTGAGAAGTACTGGTCCTTGAGTGCGCACCTTGCCATTAGCCGGGATCGCTGTGCAACTTCCATCAAGTTGGCACATTTGCTTGTACTGCTTCTTTGCCTTGAATGTCTTGTTGCCAGCTTCAGAGTAGACAACCTGATTGATTCCGCTTTGTGTACCGAATTTGCAGGTCACCTTCCGCTTGACTTCTTTGCAACCTCGGTAGGTGGTCCCGACAATCCAATCCTGGAGCGTTTCCATTGCGACAGCGCCTGCAGCACCTTCGTTGTATTGAATTCCCCACAGGTCATTGAAAGGACCCCACTGGTACATGTAGACGCGGGAGATCCCAAGACGAAGTGCATCGAGGTAGGTGATCGCTGTCCAGTTCGCGGCTTTTGTGCCCTCAATATCTTGCTCGGGATTCTCTGGTCCTGGTCCACCTAGACCATAGTTGTTTTCTGTATCCCACAGCGGCAAGTTAGGTGCACCCGCTGCCTTGAGGAAGTCAATCCAATTATTAGCGAGTTCCTGGCGGTCGTTGGTATCACCCAGGGAAGCTGGGTAGGTGTGCGCTGCCCATACATCTACCGGCCAATCAAGAGCCTTGAGTTCCTTGAGAAATGCGGGGTAGAACTTCTTGAATGGTCCGCCCAGGCGGGTGCCCGTGCTGGGCGCCACGATCGTTGCACTGGGATCGATCCCTTTAATAATGTCGTAGGTGCGTTTGGTTAATTCAGCCATTTGAGCAGGTGTTCCCGTGTAGAAGGTGCTCAAGTTTGCCTCATTCCACGGCTGGTAAATCTTGATCTTTCCCTTGTAACGGGTAGCTACAGCGCGAACCCAGTTGTCCCAATCAGCCATATTTGCTGGAATACCTGACGCATCCGGTGCGGGAAGGGCAATGGGGTTGCGCTGATTGGTCGCCCAAGCCGGCGTTCCGGACAAAACCATGAGGATGTCGCTCATACCATTCTTATTTGCATTAGCCACGGTATTGTCGAGCGCGGTCCAATTGAAAACTCCCCGGGAAGTTTCGATGTTCGCCCAAGCAGTGTCGTTATCCCAGAGCCTGATCGACCCAAACCTGATGCTTGGCCAAACACCATTCTGGGCATCTTTGACGTGCAACCCAAACATGGAGTCATCTATTACTGTGCCTTTGAGGTTATTGGCTGGATTACCGATCGGCGCCGATTGGGCGGGGGTCGCCATCGGAATGACAAGGGCCACAGCAATGAGGGAAGTGAGCAAATTTCGAGTTCGTGTGCGCATCTGTACAGTCTGCCATGTAGCCAGAGATCTAAGCGGCAGGGGTGTTTGCTAGCCCAACCGACTGAGTGCCACTACTGTCACGTCATCGGTGCGCCAACGTGGGGAAATTTCGCGTATGTGGGCAACAAGTCGCTCAACAATTTCAGCTGGGTTCTGTCGAACAGGACCGTCAAGGCCACGCAGAATCCGAATAATCGCCTGGGTTTCCTCAGCGGCGCTGTGCGCTCCCTGGCCCTCAAGAAACCCGTCGGTCACACCAAGGACTAGATCCCCGGGAGTGAAGGGATGTGTTCGGACTTCCCATTCGCCACCAAGGGATGAGACTAGGGGACCGGTTGGCTCGAGGGTGAAAAGGTTTTTGTCGTGGGTGATTCCAATGCCGGGTGGGTGACCGGCATTGAGCCAGTGCAATTCATTTGTCTCTACGTCAACCATGATCAACAGAACTGTCACGAACGACTCATCGTTTTTAGTTGATTCGGTAGCAAGTTCAACCGCTTCGGTGAGGCCGAGACCCTTGGCCAGTGCAGATCGAAGAATTGCACGGACGCGTAGGGCTACCACATTCGCAGCAGGTCCGTGTCCTGAGACATCAGCAATCATCAGAGCAACTTGAGTGTCACTTAATGGAATGTAGTCCCAGTAGTCGCCGGCAAGAACACCTTCAGCGGTTGAGGCCAAACCTGCAATTGCAATACCCGGACAATGCAATGAACTATTGACTTGCATTTCACTTCGAATCGCGGCGACAAGTGGAGCGTCCTGGGTCAATCCTTTTCGAGCCGCGGCTGCTTCATCAATCTCGCTGACAAGTTGACGTCGCAGTGATTCAGCATCCTTTGCAAGTGAAACAAATTCAGGTGGTCCAAGTGGTGTGATTGGGTGCGTGTGCATTGGGTCACGCGTTGAGAGTTGTAAGTCTTTGCGAATATCCATGAGTGGGAAAATCACCCAACGTTGGAAGTAGATGAAGTACGAAACAAAGCCCGCAACCAATAACAGCCCGCCCACAATCAAGAGAACTCCGAGCATCCGGGCACTTCCTGCAAGTCCATTACTCACTTCCGCGCGCTGAATTTCAATTTCATCTTGTAGGGCGTTGGTTGCGGAAATCATCGAATCAAATGTCGACCACGCTCTTGCTTTGTTGGTGACACGTCCCGCTTTTGGCTGCTTTCCATCTGCCATAGCTTCCAGTGTTGGTTCGGCATCGGCGCTCACCCAGGCACGCTGCGCTGACGCTGAGGCCTCTACCAGCGCGGTGAGTGCCGGATAGTCGTTTCCTAAGAGATTCAACAAATTATCTGTCATGACATTTGTTGTCGAAATAGCACTTTGGTACCCGGCCAAAGGAGTTTCGTTTCCGGTGAGCACGTAGTCGGCCAGATCACCAGATGCAGCAGTTTGGCCGAGTAGCAACGAGTTTGCCATTTGCGCGGCCGGAGAGAGTAGGTCATTGAGTTTGGATTGCGAACTAGAAACAGAGACAAAGGTTGTGATCACCAAAATGAATCCCAAAAGGATCACTCCGAGCCCAGCGCTTGAAGCAAATAGCGCTCTCCTGCGTAATGTCATGGGGGGAGTTTACTTAATAGACTCCCTGGGGGCTGGGATATTTGACCTTATAAGCCATAGGCTTTCAGCGTGAGCAACAGAATCCCCAAAGCGTCCTATGAAAAGACACTGCTCAAACTTCAAGCTGAATTGGTGACCCTGCAGGAGTGGACCAAGGTTGAAGGTAAACGAATTGTTGTGATTTTTGAGGGACGCGATGCTGCTGGAAAAGGATCCGCGATAAAAAGGTTCACCCAATACCTCAACCCGCGGCTAGCTCAAATCGTGGCTCTGCCCGCTCCATCTGAGCGCGAAATGGGTGAATGGTATTTCCAAAAGTACGTAAATCATTTGCCAACGCGAGGAGAGATTCGCTTTTTTGATCGTTCTTGGTATAACCGCGCGGGTGTCGAAAAGGTCATGGGTTACTGCACACCGGACGAGTACCGCAGGTTTCTCCACCAAGCCCCAATATTTGAACGAATGTTGATCGAAGACGGAATTATTTTGCGGAAATACTGGTTCAGCATCAGCGATGCGGAACAAACTCGTCGATTTGAATCTCGGATAAGAGATCCAATGCGTCGATGGAAATTTTCACCGTCGGATTTGGAGTCAATCAAAAAATGGGAGGAATACTCAAAAGCTAAAGATGAAATGTTTGTTCACACTGATATACCTGAGTCACCGTGGTTTGTTGTTGAAGCTGATGACAAGCGAGCAGCGAGGCTCAACTCGATTCACCATTTCTTGAGCACAATCGACTACTCGGCTCCCGAAGTGAAAAAATTGACTCTACCTAAACGCCCAGCCATGTCCGATCACGTTCGCCCACCGAGGGAAGCTAATCATTACGTTCCTGACTTTGCCAGCACGCTGTTGAAGAAAAAAGAGACATCCTCTAAATTGGAGTCGTGATAACTGACGGACCTCGGCTTCGCCCGGATCTTGCGGCCTTACCCTCCTACAAAGCCGGTCAGCGCCCAGCGCCGCGCACCGACATAACGACTTACAAGATCTCTAGCAATGAGAGTCACTTCGCACCACTGGACAGTGTTCAGGCTGCGATTATTGCGGCTGCAACGGAAATTAATCGTTACCCCGACCCGTTTTCAACTGAACTTGTTGCAGCGATTGCACATCACTTCGGAGTTCCGGCCGAGCACATTTCACTGGGCACCGGAAGTGTTGCGTTGTGCGGCCAAATAATTCAGTCGGCTGCAGGACCGGGTGACAAAATTATGTACGCGTGGCGAAGTTTTGAGTCTTACCCGATCTGGACCGGAATTGCGGGAGCGCAAAGCATTCAAATCCCACTTAAGCCTGATGAAACTCATGATCTTGATGCAATGTTGCATGCAATCACCCCAGAGACACGCGTCATTTTTGTTTGCTCACCTAATAATCCAACGGGACAAATCGTGGATCCGGGGGAACTTGAGGACTTCATAGCATCAGTTCCCAGTGAGATTGTGATTGTTCTTGACGAGGCTTACATTGAATACGTTCCCGAAGAAAAAAGAAGCGACTCAATTCGCCTTTATCGCGAGAATTCAAACGTCGTTGTTCTTCGCACCTTTTCAAAAGCCTACGGGCTTGCCGGATTACGCGTCGGATTCACCATCTCCCAGGAACCGATCACGAATGCGCTACGCAAAACTGCCTTGCCCTTTGGGGTTTCCTCGATCGCGCAAGCTGCCGCGATCGCTTCGATTAATGCGGAGAGTGAATTATTCGAACGGGTTGCATCGGTAACAGCGGAACGGAACCGCGTTTCGAGTGAACTCATCGAAATGGGCTATCAATTGAATCCGAGTTTCGCGAACTTCGTATGGCTACGCCTGGGATTACGCACCGATGTGTTACATCAGGCTTTAGAGCAAGCAGGCTTGTCGGTTCGCCCTTTTCCAGAAGAAGGACTGCGCATTTCAATTGGTGAAAGGGAAGCGAATAATCGATTTATTGAGGTTGCTCGGCAAGTTTCAATCGAGTCCGACGTTCTCCGGTAACGACTAGAACCACACCACCGACCACTATTGACAGCCCAACAATTACATCACTGGTGACAGTTTCATTGAGTATTACCAGCCCCAGAATTACCGCGACTACAGGGTTGACGTACGCGTAAGTAGACACCAAAGACATCGGCGCGTTATTGAGCAGCCAGACAAATGCACCGTATGCCGTGGCTGAAGCCAAAACTAGGTACCCCCAGCCAATCCAAGACTGTGTAGTGATGACACCGAAGTCCCAACGCTCTCCGACGAGTGTCCCGACCACAACGAGGAAGACACCTGCCGCTGCAAGTTCGATGACGGCGGTAGTTAATGGCTCTTTTGGTTGTTTGTACTTTGTGGACCGATAACTAAAAAATGCCCAGGAGAGACTACCCATTGCAATTGCGATGGACCACAGTGCAACTTGAGTGATGCTTGCACCATTGACAGGTGTGGTGCCTCCGGGGAGCAGCATGAGAACAAGTCCTAGGAGGCCGACCCCAACTCCCAGTGACGTAAGCCACGATGGACGGTCCCCTGCGCGCAGACGAAAGAAAATTATCCATAGAGGCATAACGGAAACGATAAGAGCTGCAATTCCCGAGGGCACAAACCGTAGAGCGAGTGAGAGGACACCGATTGAGACCCCAAGAATCGAAACTCCCATGAAAGTTGCGCCCAGCAACTGTGCCTTGGTTATTTGGAAAGCGCTCGGGCCTTTAACGAGTAACACGATTGTTCCTAAAACGAGGGAAGCCGTGATAAAACGTGATCCAGACCCGAGGAGTGGCGGCATTGATTTCACCATAAGCGCTATCCCCATGTAGGTGGAACCCCAAACGATCCATAGGACGATGAGGGGCCCCATGATCGTGCGGATGGGAGCTTCAGTCACGCCACGAACGTCAATTGCCACGGGCGAAGCATGACAGTAGGGACCCAGGTCCTTTTTTTCAGGTCGGAAGCCATGCGTTATCTACTTCTAGGAGGTCAAGCATTGGACCATGGATGTTTTAGATCGGTATTTGGGTTACCGATGGGCGATGCAAAAATGAGATGAACAAATTAGGGCTATACGGGCAAGATAGTTCCATGGACACTGACGAGGGACTGTATTCGGCTCTCATGGGCGTGGCGTCTGGTTTGGAATTGAAAGCAACCCTTAGACGAATAGTCACAAATGCGGTCTATTTAGCCGATGCGTCCTATGGGGCTCTCGGCGTGCTGGATGCTGACGGCAAAATCCAAGACTTCATTCATGTCGGAATGCCAGACGAAGTAAGTAAACGAATTGGTAACCTGCCTCTGGGCGGAGGACTTCTCGGTGAATTGAGTGTGCACCCGACTCCTCTGCGCCTCGCGCATATTAGTGAGCATCCTGCATCAATTGGATTCCCAGAGAATCACCCACCAATGTCTTCCTTTTTGGGTGTGCCGATACGAGTCCGAGGGGAAGTGTTTGGCAATCTCTACTTGACCAGCAAAAGAGGTGGCAAGGAATTTACAGAAGAAGATGAACAATCAGTTGTTGCCTTTGCAACAGCTGCTGCCGTTGCTATTGAAAACGCGCGGCTTTACGAACTTGCAACCCTGAAAGAAAAATGGCAGAGAGCAGTCTCAGAGATCGGTACGGCAGTTCTTTCCGGCGGTGACAGTGGTGATGTGTTGGAACTCGTTGCTGAAAAATCCCGGCTACTAACGGGAGCTGCCGCCACTCTCATTGCGCTACCGGACTCGACAAGTTCGCTTGTAATTGAAATTGTGGATATTGATCTTAATTCCCCGGCAACCGTACAACGATTACGGTCATGGCTTGGATCACCTGCGCCGGTCGATTCAATTATGAGTAGATCCTTCTCGTTGGGTGGAAGCATCATCGATGACGAATGTTCGATCTGGAATCAAGTTATGCCGGATTCAGCAGAGGAACGAGTGGCCGCAGTTGCTTTGCCGTTGCGCACCGTTGACAAAGTTCTAGGTGTTCTGCTTCTCATTTGGCCTAAGGGATCCTTTATGGCTGCAAGTTCAGTAATTGATCTCGTCGAGTCTTTTGCCGGACAGGCGGCACTCACTCTGGTCTTGGCTGAGGCTCAACAAGACAAAGAGGACTTTGCGGTATTAAAGGACCGCGATCGAATTGGCCGCGATTTACACGACCTGGTGATTCAAAGAGTATTTGCAACAGGAATGTTGCTCAATGGACTGCTCCAAAACGAGGAACTGCCACCCGACGCAAGAAAAAAAATTGATCTTGCCGTGGGGCAACTTGACGAAACGATTCGCGAAATTCGACAAACTATATTTGATCTGCAAGCAGATTCGTTTGAAACATCAATCAAAGCAAGAATTTCACGGGAGGTTAATTCCGCTTCCGATGCACTTGGTTTCCCCATCCGGTTGACACTGATCGGACCACTTGATTCCAAGCTCACTCCGGTGATCGGTGACCACCTATTAGCAGTAGTGAGAGAGAGTCTTTCCAATTGTGTCAAACACGCGCAGGCGACCGAAATTGATATTCGGATTTCGATTGAATCACCCGTTCTCGTTTGTGAAGTCATAGACAACGGAAATGGTTATACAGAAGGGGCTCGTTTCTCGGGCATTGCAAACATGGAATCTCGTGCAGTGGAACTCGGCGGTGAACTGGTCGTGGGGGCTCGGCCGGATTCACAGCAAGGGACCCTGCTTCGTTGGAGCGTTCCGCTAGCGTGAGTTGTTGTGATTCTCGGAATTGGCTTCACGTCGAGCAACATAGGCCGCTGCTTGGGTTCGCCGTTCCATGCCTAGTTTTGCTAGCAACCCGGAGACATAGTTTTTAATAGTTTTTTCTGCCAAGTGCATCTGCTCGCCGATTTGCCGATTGGTCATTCCCTCACCGATCAAATTAAGAATTGTTTTTTCCTGATCGGTGAGATCAGCGAGTTCATCATCCTCCTTGTCACCATTTCGTAGGCGCTCAAGTACCCGCTCCGTAAGGCTGGGGTCAAGCAGACTGTTGCCTGCGGCTACTTGTCGAATTGCGGCGATCAGGTCAGATCCGCGAATTTCCTTCAGCACATAACCTGAAGCGCCAGCCATGATTGCATTAAACAGCGCTTCATCATCGGAATAGGAAGTAAGCATCAATACATGGATATTGGGAAAGAGTGATCTAACCTCTCGACACACTTCAATACCGTTGCCGTCAGGGAGGCGAACGTCAAGTACGGCAACATCAGGTTGCGAAGCCGTGATCCGAATGAGAGCGTCCGCCGCTGTTCCAGCCTCGCCGACAACCTCAAGGTCCGACTGCAAGCCAATGAGTTCAGCGACGCCTCGACGCACGATTTCGTGATCATCTAGTAAAAATACGCGAATGTCCCCCATGACAGCATTATGCAGGTATCAGGGCGTTGACGGAAGTGAGACGACAAACTCTTGTACTCGGGGACCGGAGCCAATAATCCTCGCACCGGTCACTTCTGGGTCTACTCGCCCACAAAAACCATTGACGAAATCAGACCAAGATATTTCAATATGAGTCACCTCACCGGTTGCGTCGGTGGTGAAAGCAGCCTTTCCATCGGAGTTAAGGCCAACACAAACCGTTCCGGCTAAGTCGGGTCCCGTGAAGTTGATTTCCAGAGACTCGTCACTAGTTGCCCCAATTTTCTTACCCCAAATAAATGGAAGAGCTTTTAGCATGCGTCTTGCGGCATTTTTTGCGGGATTGCTATTGAACTCGGCCGGTAGTCCAACAGCAATTCGGACATCGAGATCATGTGTCCATATATCGAATGTGCGCATGCCAAGGAATTGTTCCTTTGAGATTTCGCCGTCAACCCAGGGAACAGTCAACGTTGGGGATTCCGTTGCCAAGAAGTCAGTCAGGTCGTTGGCTGAGGTGAGCATCTGGTGAAGTAGTGCCGCTGGCGGGGTTCCCCTGCGAAAATCCACCCCACGTTCGGTGAATTGCTGGAAGGGGGCTTGCGCGTGCGGGAGTTCATCCCAATTCGGTTCGTGAGCGGCTGGGGGATTACCTGCGGCCATCGAGTCAAGGTCAATTGTGTGAGCGACGATGTCGGCAACGGTCCAGCCAGGACACGGGGTGGGAAGTGTCCATTGTTCAACAGTAAGTGAGTTCAAGGTGGAGTAGAAGTCCAGGACCGCTTCAAGGTAAGTCTTCATGGGGTCAAGGGAACTCTTTGTCTCAAGGAGGTCGGCCATGGTTTCTAGTGTGCCGCATTTGGCTGCTAAAAGTCTTTGAAATACCAAGGATTGCTTGTGGTTCTAACAGGTTGACCCGCATTGGGATAGATGACTATTTATTGTTGACAGGCTGGGGTCTTACGCTTAGCAACATGAGTGTGAGTGTCTCCGTTCTGCAAATTGATTGCTCAACCTATGAACCGGTGCCCGAACGAGTTGAACGAGTTTTGTGTCTGATCGATCAACATGCAAGTGATTGTGACTTCATGGTGCTGCCCGAATTGTGGAATGTTGGAGCCTTTGATTTGGCAGCAAGCCGTGAGTATGCCCAACCAATTGATGGGTCGTTACCAACTGCTCTCGCACAGAAGGCACGCGAACATGGCATCTGGTTACATGGCGGGTCATTTTGTGAACAAAATTCTGATGCGTTGCACAACACGAGTGTGTTGTTTAACCCACAGGGAGAACTGGCCGCCTACTACCGCAAGGTGCATGTTTTTACCTATGCGCGAGAGCAGGACACTATGACCCCAGGACAGGATTACGTAATGGTGGAAACACCGTTGGGGTTAACCGGCCTAGCCACCTGTTATGACGCTCGTTTTCCTGAGATGTTTCGGGCCATGCGCATTGCGGGAGCCCAAGCGTTTGTGATCCCCTCCGGTTGGCCGGTGCCTCGCATTGGTCAGTGGGATGCATTACTTCCCGCTCGGGCAGTTGAAAACCAAGCTTGGGTCATTGCCTGCAATCAAATAGGCACTCAAGGTAGGCACCAATTGGGCGGTCATTCAGTGATCATTGATCCGCTCGGAAACACTCTCGCCAATGGTGGAGAAACTGAGACCGTGATTAGTGCCGTGATTGATATTCAGGTTGAGCAAAATTGGCGGTCAGAGTTCCCAGCAATCGATGATGTCGTTGATTGCCCCGTGATCACCGTTTAGTCAGCTTTTTACCTGGATCACGATTACCGGGTTCTTTTTTGGTTCAAGCCATTGAAGTATTTCTTTCATAGACCCTTCAGGGATTGCAATACAGCCCGCAGTTTTCGTCCCATTGCTGACATGAAGGAAGATTCCGCCACCCCGACTGGTATTCGCGCTTTGATCCGTTCGGTTAATCCCGTTTGCGCCCTTGGTTATTTTCCCCGAGGGGAGATTGAAATCAAGTACTGCGACGTAGTTGTATTGCTTACGGTAGGTGGAGAGAATCTCAACGTAATTGCCGTAGCTTGACCAATTTTTGTTTGCAGTCTGAAGAATGTTGTAGGTGCTGGGAAACTTGGGGTTGTAAGTCCAAGCATCATTGTTGTCCACCTTTAGGTAACTCAACTTGGTACCAGGATCAGACCTAATGCCGAATGCCGAGGTGAAGGCGTAGGTTCCGGTAGGAGTTGTTCCCGTTCCTTGCTTCCGCTTGTTACCAGGTACGAGTCCACCGTACCCCAAGTTTGCCTTCACCGAATTTTGTATAACCGACCAAGATGATTTCTTCTTTTCAAAAACTTGAACAGTTCCCACGGTTGATCGCCATGACTTAGCTGTAACCAACACCACTTGGTCACTGTCGGTGATCTCGTTGAGCAAGGCCGGAGTCGCTTGACTACTCACTGGCGAAACAAGGCCGATCAGCATCACTGCCGACATGACGGTCGACATGACAAGGGCGGGCGCTTTATACGCCCGCCATGCCTTGTTCATGTGTAGCAAACTACAGGACTCCGAAAATAAAGGACTACGAAACCAGAGGAAGGCCTGCATTCTCCCAACCAATGATTCCGGGTTCGAGTTCAAAAATGCTATTAATACCGATGTTACTCAATTGGGTAACGGCGGGTTGCGAGCGATTTCCACTTCGACAGTAGACCGCGTAAACGCCTGCGGGATCAAGCCCCATGATCTGATTTGCAAAATCAGGGCCTTGAACGTTGTAGTTGACGGCTCCTTGAATATGGCCTTGCGCGAATTCTTCCGGGGTTCGGACGTCAATGATTGTGACTCCGGGAGTGGTTACTACTTCTGAAAACATGGCCGCATCAACTCGCTCTGGGGCCGTTGGGGCTTCAACAATGACGTCCACTGGCGCGGCTACCGCTTCGGTGTCTGTACTTGAACAGGCGGTCAATGGGGCGGTGAGTGCCAGGGCCGCGACCGCAAAAGCAACTCCGAGTGTCTTATTTCGCATACCCCCTAGGGTATACTACTCGCTGCGAGTTCGCCCCTCGGACCCTTGATTTAAACTCGCCAACCGATCGTTGTAAGCCGTGAGTTCGGCATCGCCGTCACGCTCGGCCTGACGGTCTTTGCGCTTGGCCTCACGGTCGTCACTCCTTGACCACTGAACCATGATCGCAATGAACACGATCAATGCAGGGAATTCCGCGACCCCCCAAGCCACTTGCCCACCAGAAACGGAGTCCGCGAGCGGATCGACCACCCAGTCCGGGCGCACGATCCCGTACCACTCGATCGCCATAGGTGTTGTACCCATCATCAAAATGACACTAAAGAAAGCGTGAACACTGATCGCAAGTAGCAACAAAATAATTCGACCCCAATACGGCAGTGGATGCGGCCGAGGGTCTATCCCGATTAATACCCAGTAAAAAAGGTAACCGGCGAAGATGAAGTGCAACTGCATAACAACATGGCCAATATGAGATCCCATAAGCCAACCGAAGGCCGGCGTTAAGTAAAGGCCGTACAGCCCTATTACATAAATAAAGAAAACAAAAAATGGGTTTGTAGCCAATGCATTGAGTTTGCTGTTGAGAAAAAGCACTAACCATTCGCGGGGACCTCGTTCGCCAGTTCGCGAGGGTTTAAGTGCGCGAAGTGCAAGAGTCGCCGGTGCACCCAAGACCAAGAAAATTGGTCCGAGCATTGTGAGCGTCATGTGGTTAACCATGTGAAGACCGACGGAGACTTGTGAATACAGCGCGATCCCTGAGTTAGTGCACCAAATAATCACCGAGATCCCTGCGAGCCAGGAAACCAAACGCATGATGGGCCAGGCGTCACCGCGCGTGCGCAGTCGGATGAAAGCGGCGACATAGAGTGCGGCTGCAATCAAACTTCCAGTTAAGAAAAAAGGTTCGAAATAGAAGCCGAGAGCAACATTTGCCGCTGTTGGAGCTGGTGGATAGAGATAACCCAGAAGGGACTCACCGAACGTTGGAAGAAGTTCCTCAACTCGAGGGTACGCACTCGTGGCAAGGGCAACCCCGAGCCCAATGGCTGAAGCCATGATGAAAACTTCAACGACCGCAACCTTTATAAAACGCTTCCCTGCACCAGGGGCATCCATGGTGGGGAGTACACGGCGTCGATGCTGGTAACCCAATAATCCAAGCCCCAGAATAAGTGCGACTTTTACGAGAATTACCTGTCCGTAACCGTTGGAGAAGAGTTCACCAAATGAGTTCAGTCGGGTATAGGCATTGGAGAGTCCACTCAGGGCTAGGAGCACAATCGCTATAAGTGCAAGTGGTGAAAATCTCTCGAGTGCACGTCTCAGTGGGATATCTCTTTTAATTGCATGGAAAAGTAAGACGGCGAGCCCGCCAACCCAAATAGCGGCTGCAACTACGTGGGTGACTCCCGCCGTGAGGGCCAGCGCATGATCACCGAGCCCGGCGCCGTGTCCAGCGAGCGAGGGAAGTGACACTGCAATAAGAGCCAGAATCACGCCGGCAGCACTCACATCTGTTGTTGCCGTGATGAACCCGCCCAGGGCAATGACGGCTGCAATGAAGAACACAACGATCAGTGCCCGCGTTGCCGGGACATCGGTTGCGTAAGTACTGACCACACTAGGAGTGATGGCCTCTGCGAGCGAAACGCCTAAGACATAGGCCAATAAAAAGACAGCTTGGATTACAGCCAATATCGCCCAGACGGCACCTGACCATGAAGCACGAATAACGTCTTTGCGTCCTGCGGCAGAAAGGACACCGTCTTTGCCAGAAGGATCTAGGAAAGCGGCAGAGATTAAAAAGCCGACCGTCAGGATTGCTGCAATGTCGGTGAGGATCCGCAGAACCGCGACACCCCAGCCAATGAATGGACCGGTATCGGTGATTCCTTCCGGTGCAATTTCATAAGCACTTCCGGTCACGATCAAACCAATTGCGGTCGCCGCGATAGCGATGGCAACAACTATTGAACCGAAGGTGAGTATTCGTGAACGAGGAATGGCTTGCGTTCCCGGACTTAGGGTTGTTTTCACGTTGAGCGCTTTCGCCAGATGAAGTACCCGGCAACAACGAGAGCTAAGGCGAGGAAGCCGAGTACCCAGACCAGCATGGATCCTGATTCAGAAGGCGACTCAGCAGATGTGGGGACTGCAGGGGCCGACTCCTGGGACGGGGTTTGCATTGTGCTGACCTCGGGCTCAGCAGTTGTTAAATCAGGCGCTGACTCAGAAGGCGACTCGGAAGGCGACTCGGAAGGCGAGGCTGTTTCCGCAGTTGGGTAACTAAAACTAAATGAGCCGGTGATCGGGTGTCCATCTTCAGAAACAATTCGGTAAGCAATTTTGTATGAATCTCCGGGAAGGTCCACCGGCCATAGGGCAGTTGCTGTTGTTTGTGCGCTTTCAGCAATTACACCTGTGACGAGTACTCCTGCAGAGTTAGTAACGGCCAGTTCTGCCATGCCATCGAGAATTTGCGAATTGAAACTAAGAGTTATTGACTCCGGCGCGCTTTGAAGTACTGAACCGTCTACTGGATCAGTGCTGACCAAATCCGCATGGGCAGAAGCTGGGACGCCAACGCCTACGTAACCCGCGTAACTTGCGAACAAGAGGAAGAGGGCGGCAAAGAAGGCAATAGTTTTATTCACTCCCTCAGGGTACCTCTGGCGGCAAAAAGGGACAGAGAAAAGGTGAGTCCGCGCACTTTGGACAGACCCAATGTGCGCGGACTCACGTTTTACTAGAAAGCAGCTTCAGAGATTTCCATGATTTCACTGGTTGTTGCCTCAGCGATTCCACGCTCTGCAGCAAGCAGTGGCAAGCGGTTGCGGGCGAACCAGCGAGCACTTTCCACCTTGCCGGTGTAGAAGTCCTTGTCCCGCTCACTGGGATCAGCAGCGAGGGCAGCCAAGGCGACTTCGGCTTGACGGATCAGGAGCCAACCAATTATGAGATCACCGGATGCCATAAGGAGACGGGTTGAGTTCAGACCGACCTTGTAGATCTCCTTGATATCGGTCTGGGAAGCCATAGCCCATTGACCCATGACACCCAAGATGGCCTGAACGTTTTCCAAAGCCTGACCAAGGAGCTCACGCTCAACGGAGAGTTGACCTGAACCTTCGTCACCCTTAACCGTTTGGGTGATTTCTTGGGCCATGAAACTGATGGCCTTGAACTGATCCTTGACCATCTTGCGGAAGAAGAAGTCCAGACCTTGAATCGCGGTCGTTCCTTCGTAGAGGGTGTCAATTTTTGCGTCACGGATGTACTGCTCAAGTGGGTAGTCCTGCAGGTAACCCGACCCACCGTATGTCTGAAGGCCAACCGCAAGCATTTCGTATGACCGTTCCGAGCCAACGCCCTTGACGATTGGCAGAAGCAGGTCATTGATCCGTAGTGCTAGATCCAAATCGATAGTGGTGTCACCAGCCTCACCCATCTCGATCAAGTCCTGCCAGTAGGCGGTGTAGAGCACGAGTGCTCGCATGCCCTCTGAGTAGGACTTCTGCAACATGAGTGAACGGCGAACATCAGGATGGTTCGTGATGGTCACACGGGGTGCGGTCTTGTCAGTCATTTGAGTGAGGTCAGCACCTTGTACGCGTGTCTTCGCGTAATCCAATGCGTTGAGGTAACCCGTTGAAAGTGTTGCGATTGCTTTCGTACCGACCATCATGCGTGCGTATTCAATTACCTTGAACATTTGAGCTATACCGTTGTGGACGTCTCCGACCAACCAACCAACAGCAGGCTCGTTTTCACCGAAGGTCATTTCGCAGGTGGTGGAAACTTTCAGGCCCATCTTCTTCTCAACGTTTGTCGCGTAAACACCGTTACGTTCGCCAAGCTCACCCGTTGCTAGATCAACATGGAACTTGGGAACAACGAAGAGTGACAACCCTTTTGTCCCTGGTCCAGCGCCTTCAGGGCGAGCAAGTACCAAGTGAACAATGTTGTCAGCCATGTCGTGCTCACCACTGGTGATGAAGCGCTTGACGCCTTCAATGTGCCAAGAACCATCAGGTTGCTCAATCGCCTTGGTGCGGCCAACGCCGACGTCTGAACCGGCATCAGGCTCGGTAAGGACCATCGTGGCGCCCCAACGCTTTTCGATCATGAGTTCACCCCAACGCTTCTGATCCTCATTGCCGAGGGAGTCAAGGATTGCAGCGAAACCAGGACCGGACATGAACAGGAACGCCCCTGGGTTTGCACCAAGTAGCAACTCTGCAGCCGCCCAGCGAAGTGACGGGGGAGCACCGGAGCCACCGAGGTGCTCGGGGAGATCCAAGCGCCACCACTCGGCATCCATGAGGGCGTTGTAACTCTTTTTGAATTCCTCTGGCATGACGACCGTTTTGGTTGCCGGGTCATAGACGGGTGGAACCCGATCCGAGGAAACAAATGAATCGGAAAGAATCCCTGTTGCCAAGCGATTAACTTCGTCCAAGACGTCGCGGGCGGTATCCACATCCATTTCGGCGTATGGTCCTTTGCCCATTCGTTCGCCGGCTCCGAATACCTCAAAGAGGTTGAATTCAAGGTCGCGCTGATTGCTCTTGTAATGTGTCATTGCCACTCCCTGGTACTGGAATTCGGGCTAAGTTACCCGCCAGTAACAATGATCCCCCCTCGTGGCAACTTTTGCAAGCAGAGATTCGGAACTATTTCAAGATTTTTTGGTTTTGCCCCTAAAAAGGGGCTGAACCTGAGACACTCCCCACACGTGATCGCTGTTTTTGACCTGATTTAAATTCAACCTGATTCAACCCGCGGAGGATTCCCCATGATCGTCTTTAAAAGCCAGCTACCCGAAGTTGAGATCCCCAATGTCTCGATCACTGAATTCATTTTGCGCGAGGCAGATCGGGTACCCGACCGGGAGGCGTTGATCGATGGCCCAACCGGACGCAGCTACACGTATGGACAACTCAAAGGCATGATCTATTCATTTGCCGGTGGACTTGCGGCAAAGGGTTTAGGTAAAGGCGACACGATCGCACTGATGGCGCCGAATATTCCTGAGTTCGCCATTGTCTTCCATGGCGCTGCTGTTGCTGGAGTTGCGGTCAGCACGATCAATCCGACATACACAGCGGATGAAGTTAAGTTTCAACTCAATGACTCGGAATCCAAACTCCTCGTCACAATTGGAATGTTTTTAGAAACTTCTCAATTAGCTATTCAAGGAACAGCGGTTTCCGAGATCGTAATAATTGGCGATGCTCCAGAGGGCACAACACCTTTCACATCACTATTCGGCAATCCCATAGCGCAGGTTGACATTGACCCGAAAGAGCAAATTGTTGTTCTGCCTTACTCTTCCGGGACTACAGGTTTTCCCAAAGGCGTAATGCTCACCCATCACAATCTTGTTTCAAACTTGATGCAGGTCGAAGACGCCCTTGAAGTTGAAGACGGTGAAATAGTCCTTGCGGTTCTTCCGTTTTTTCACATTTACGGAATGCAAGTTCTCATGAATGAATTTCTTTCCCGCGGAGCAACGATTGTCACCGTGCCACGTTTTGATCTAGAACAGTCACTGTCAATTATTCAAGATCGCAAAATCACTCGGTTCTTTGTTGTCCCGCCAATTGTGTTGGCGCTCGCCAAGCACCCACTCATTGATCAGTATGACCTCAGCAGTTTGAAGCAAGTTTTCTCTGGTGCCGCACCGCTGGGAGCCGAGCTTGGTGAAGAAGCAGCTGCACGAATTGATTGCAGTGTTGTTCAAGGGTTCGGCATGACCGAACTTTCACCCGTGAGCCACATTTCACTTGAAGGTCGTTCAAAGGCAGGCACGGTAGGACTAACAGCACCCAACACCGAAATCAGAATCGTTGATCCTGAAACCGGTGAAGACCAAGACGTTGACGGTGTCGGTGAACTGTGGATTCGTGGCCCGCAGGTCATGAAGGGCTATCTCAATAACCCAAGCGCGACCGAGGCCACAATTGATCCAGAGGGTTGGCTCAAGACAGGGGACATTGCATCAATTGACTCCGAAGGGTTCGTCTCAATCGTTGACCGCCTCAAAGAACTCATCAAATACAAAGGTTTCCAGGTTGCCCCGGCCGAACTCGAAGCCTTCTTGCTCACACACCCGGCAATTGCTGACGCTGCTGTTATTGGCGTCCCCGACGTTGAGGCCGGTGAAATCCCACGGGCATTTGTCGTGCTGCGCCCAGGCCAAGAAGTGAGCGCCGCTGACATCACCGAATTCATGGAAGGTCATGTCGCTAAATACAAGGTAATTCACGACATTGTGTTCATCGATGAAGTCCCCAAAAGTGCATCGGGAAAGATTCTGCGTCGCATGCTGCGGGACTAGTTCACCCCGATCTTCACCATTACACCTATGCTCGTTGGCATGTTAGAAATCCAACGCTCACTCGTTGACGCCATCGTGGCCCATGCACGAGCCGATCACCCGGATGAAGCATGCGGGGTAATCGCCGGGCCGGCCGGATCTGATCAACCGGAGCGATTCATCCCTATGGTGAATGCGGTGAGGTGTCCAACACTCTACGAGTTCGACTCAAAGGACCTGCTTCGCCTCTATCGAGAAATGGATGATCGGGACGAGATCCCCGTTGTTATTTATCACTCACACCCAGCGACGCAGGCATATCCCTCGATCACCGACATCACCCAGGCATCTGAACCAGATGCCCACTATGTTTTGGTGTCAATTCGTGAGACCGGCCCCCTTGAGGGACCATTTGAATTCAGATCCTTTCGAATCGTTGACGGCGAAGTCACCGAAGAGGAGATTTCGATCCGTGATTGACGGATTCGTCCCTGGGAAGTGAGCCCTGAGCAGTAGGCATGGGATACTCCGAATGTCGTTTACCCCGGATGGAATAAGCCCGTCCAGAATGAGAGTGCCTGATCATGTCCATTGAAGTCCGCATCCCCACGATCCTTCGCCCGTACACATCGGGTGAGAAGTTAGTGACCGCACAGGGAATTACACTCGCCGAGGTAATCAATGACCTCGAGATCAATTACCCGGGCATTGGTGAGCGGCTTCTCGATGAAAATGGGCTACGCCGTTTCATTAATATTTACGTCAACGACGAAGACGTTCGTTTTCTCGATGGTCTGCAGAGCGTGATTGGCGAGAACGACTCGATCACGATTTTGCCCGCGGTCGCTGGCGGCTAGTAATCAATGCGCTTTGATTCCCTGCTCGACTCCGTTGGGCACACTCCACTTGTCGGGTTGCCGCGTCTTTCACCCTCACCCGATGTTCGCCTATGGGCCAAACTAGAGGACCGCAACCCAACCGGTTCGGTCAAAGACCGGGCGGCTCTGGCTATGGTCCTTGACGCTGAGCGCAACGAAATATTGACGCCGGGAGCAACACTTCTGGAACCTACATCGGGAAACACCGGAATATCGCTGGCCATGGTTGCCAAACAACGGGGCTACCAACTTGTTTGCGTCATGCCCGAAAATACTTCGGTAGAGCGCGCCCAATTACTAGCGATCTGGGGGGCCAAGATTATTTACTCCCCGGCGGCGGGTGGATCAAATGAGGCCGTGCGCGTTGCCAAAGGTTTAGCTGCCGAGAATCCTGATTGGGTAATGCTTTACCAATACGGCAATCCCGCGAATGCGCTTGCTCATTACGAAAATACCGGCCCCGAGTTATTAGCGGACCTTCCTTCGATCACTCACTTTGTTGCGGGACTAGGAACAACCGGAACGTTAATGGGGGTCGGAAGATTTTTTCGAGACAACAAACCAGATGTATCAATTGTTGCTGCTGAACCGCGCTACGGGGAACTTGTCTACGGACTGCGCAATCTCGACGAAGGATTCATTCCCGAGCTCTACGACGAATCCTTGCTTACTACTCGATTTTCGGTTGGCCCCAGAGATGCGGTGCGACGAACACGTGAACTACTTGAACTCGAAGGAATTTTTGCAGGTGTCTCGACCGGCGCGATCCTGCACGCGGCTCTGGGCATTGCAGCCAAGGCGGTGGCGGCCAAAGAATCCGCAGACATTGCATTCATCGTGTGCGATGGCGGCTGGAAGTACCTGTCGACCGGTGTTTACGAGGGGTCACTCGATGAAGCTGAAGATGCCCTCGAGGGTCAATTGTGGGCGTAACAGTCATAATGTTCTAACAATTAAAATGTCCTGCACGACACATCCCATTCTTCCCCGAAGTCATTGGAGTCATAAGTGAATCTGCCGCCGCTCGTTGAACCCGCCCCTGAACTCAGCGTCGATGAAGTCCGTCGATACAGCCGCCATCTGATCATCCCTGACGTCGGCATGAGCGGACAAAAAAGACTGAAGAACGCCAAAGTGCTGTGCGTGGGTGCAGGCGGTCTGGGGAGTCCAGCACTGATGTACCTCGCAGCGGCAGGAGTCGGAACATTAGGCATTGTCGAGTTCGACACCGTCGACGAGTCAAACCTGCAGCGTCAAATCATTCACGGGCAGAAAGATATTGGTCGATCCAAGGCCGAAAGCGCCCGCGACAGTGTGTTGGAGATCAACCCCTACGTCAACGTGCAGTTGCATGAGGTACGGCTTGATTCAACAAATGTGATGGAAATTTTCGCCGACTACGACCTGATCGTTGACGGGACAGACAACTTCGCGACCCGCTATCTCGTTAACGATGCCTGCGTACTGCTAAAAAAGCCATACGTATGGGGATCGATCTACCGCTTCGACGGTCAAGCCAGTGTGTTTTGGGCTGAGTACGGGCCTTGTTACAGGTGCCTTTACCCCGAGCCACCACCACCAGGGATGGTCCCAAGTTGCGCTGAAGGCGGCGTACTTGGCGTGTTGTGCGCTTCGATCGGTTCCATTCAGGTTACCGAAGCGATCAAGTTGCTCGCTGGAATTGGTGATCCATTAGTTGGTCGGTTAATGGTCTATGACGCATTAGAGATGACCTACCGCCAGGTCAAAATCCGCAAGGACCCACATTGCGCCGTGTGTGGTGAGAACCCAACCGTTACCGAGTTGATTGACTACGAAGCTTTCTGTGGCTCAATCTCAACCTTGGCCGCTGAGGCAGCGAAAGACTCCACAATCTCAGTTCGAGACCTGAAGTCGATGCTTGACGCACGAGAGCGCGGTGAAGACGACTTCGTACTCATTGACGTGCGCGAACCCGGTGAATACGAAATAGTCCAGATCCCAGGATCGATTCTGATTCCAAAGGGCGAATTCATGGACGGATCGGCCCTTGCCGACCTGCCCACCGACAAAAGAATCGTGTTGCACTGCAAAGTAGGAGGACGTTCTGCCGAAGCATTGGCGGTTGTCAAAGGTGCTGGATTCGGTGACGCCGTCCACGTCGGTGGCGGTGTGCTGGCCTGGGTTAACCAGATCGAACCGGAGAAGCCCACCTACTGAATGTGAACCAATTGATTTAGTTCACGGGGAAAATCCGGGTCGGGGTCCCAAAGGTGAGGTCGAGAGGCCAGAATGAGCCTATGTCCGCGGCGCCAACCTCCCCTAAAGTCGGCGAATGGATGTCCTCGAAGACCCCCATTGCGCCACCGAGCTCACTTGATCCAAGGCCACGGTTCTTCGCTTATGCGGCATTGGTAACCGGGATTTGGTCGGGCCTACTCTCCCTCATCGTTTTTGCCATAGCGCGACTCTTCGGGGTTCCCATGGATGTTGTGCTTGAAGGAACCACCATTCATGTTTTCTGGTTCGCCGTTTTACTTGTGCCGATTGCAGCCGCTCAAATCGGCGCGATGGCATCACTTCTTCTCCGCGGAATTCCCCATGCACAAAGAATTGTGTTTTGGATCGGGACCGTGATCGCCATAGTGTCGATTGCAACCCCGTTTATAACGGCGACTTTGGTTTCCACCGCGATTGTTCTAGCGATCATGCACGCAATTACGTGGGCGCTCGTCGTTCCGCAGATTGCCCGAATCATTGGTGACACCGAACCCAATGCCCATCTAGATCGGGCCATTCTGTGACGGAAGCAAATGTGAAGGGTAGGTCACTACCCATTGCAATGATTGCTGCAATGCGCCCACGTCAATGGGCGAAAAACGTTCTAGTTTTCGCCGCCCCGCTCGCCGCTGGTCAACTTTTTGAAGTGGATATTTTTTGGCCCACCATTGGTGCCTTTGTTATGTTTTGTTTGATTTCAAGTGCAACCTATTTAATAAACGATGCCAAAGACCAAGAAAGTGACCGCGAGCATCCAACAAAATACAGGCGGCCAATTGCGGCAGGCGAAATCTCCGTCCCCCTAGCAATTTCATTTGCCGCTGCGCTTGCAGTTATTTCCCTCGTTGGTTCATTTCTCATTGCACCCGCGTTGGCGGGAGTGGTGCTCGCATACGCATTATTTACCCTGAGTTACTCACTGCTACTCAAACATGAACCGGTTATTGAACTTGCATTACTTTCCATGGGATTCCTCCTTCGGGCCGTTGCTGGTGGTGCGGCATCTGGTTTGCCCATCTCGCAATGGTTTTTAATTGTTGCCGGCTTCGGCTCGCTGTTCATGGCAGCAGGCAAGCGTTACAGTGAACTAAAGCGTGAAGAGATCGCAGGTGCCCAAAAACAAAATCGACGCAAATCACTCGACGGATACTCATTGGGTTACCTGCGATTTGTGTGGGGAACTGCAGCTGCGGTCACAATTATGGGTTACGCGTTATGGTCATTTGACGTAGCACAAACACCGTCATCCCTGCCGTGGGCTCAGTGGAGTCTTCTTCCGTTCGTGTTGGCAATTTTGCGGTACGGAATTGTGATTGACCGAGGTGACGCCGAAGCTCCAGAGGATGCCGTAATTGCGGACAAAGGCCTCCAACTGCTTGGTGCGATATGGCTCATCCTTTTCACGTTGGGAGCATTGGGCGCATGAGTGAGGCAGTTGCAACACAGCTTTCGGGTTGGGGCCGCACCACGCCTACCGTTGCCCAACTCGTCGAGGCAAACTCACCAAGTCAAATAGCCAACCTGATCACACAATCAAGTTCACGGGGTGTGCTTGCTCGTGGTCTCGGACGCTCCTACGGTGACGCAGCGCAGTCAGGTGGCGCAACGGTCGTAGACATGACCACCATGACCGATTTCAGTCTCAACCCAGAGAACATGAGCGTTACAGCTGATGCTGGGGCGAGCATTGACAACATCTTGCGAGAGATTGTTCCTCGAGGCTTTTTTGTTCCCGTTTCGGCAGGAACCCGAATCATTACCGTCGGTGGCGCAATTGCTGCTGACATTCACGGAAAGAACCATCACCGTGATGGAAGTTTTGGCGCCCATGTCACTGAAATAGTGATCATCAACGGCCGAGGTGAGCAACTGACACTGGCTCCGGAGAACCCCCAGTTTTGGGCCACGATCGGTGGCATGGGTTTAACGGGAATTATTACCAGTGCGACTTTTACTGTTATTCCGATTCAGAGTTCCTATATTTCAGTGGACACCGAACGTCTCAAAGACCTTGAATCGATTATGTCCTCACTGCTGGAACGCGACCATGAATACCGTTACACCGTTGCGTGGATCGATAGCGTGTCTCCTTCTGGACGTGGCGTCATTACCCGTGGGGACCACGCAACAATCGCGCAGTGTGATTCCGAGGGGATCAAAAACCCTGAAAGTTACGATCCAAAAAAAATTGCTTCTGCACCCGGGCTAGTCCCACCCGGACTTCTTAATAAATTAAGTGTGCGTGCATTCAATGAGGGCTGGTATCGAAAGCACCCGAGATCACGGATCGGTGAGCTGCAACGGATCGGTGCCTTCTTCCATCCACTTGATGGGGTTCACGACTGGAATCGGATTTATGGACCCCGTGGCTTCCTGCAGTATCAATTTCAGGTTCCCGATTCAGCTAGTGACCTCATAGGGGTTGTATTGAACAAGTTGCGTGAAATTGGTGCACCCAGTTTTCTCACGGTGCTCAAGCGGTTCGGTCCCGGAAACCAAGCCCCGCTGTCATTCCCGCAATCCGGCTGGACTCTTGCAGCTGATCTCCCGGCGGGTATTTCCGAGCTTGGACGAACTCTTGATCAACTGGATGAACTCATTAGTGCTGTCGGTGGCCGACTTTATTTGGCGAAGGATTCACGGCAATCTCCAGCGAATTTTGCCCGGACCTACCCGCGCCTAGATGAATGGCGCGGGATCCGTGACACCATGGACCCCAACCACGTTTTTGCATCTGATTTATCTCGGCGACTGGAAATCTGAAAGGACAATGACATGCTCGATGCACTCGGAGAACCGCAGTCCGTTCTCGTCCTAGGCGGAACAAGTGAAATCGCACTGGCAACTATTAAAGAGATGCCGCGACACAGACTCCGGCGAGTACTTCTTGCTGGTCGTCCATCTGAATCACTTGACGCAGCAGTCGCGCAACTGAAGGCTCTCAACATTGCAGGTGTTGAGCCGATTGAATTCGATGCGAAAAACACGGATACCCACGGCGCGATTATTGACGCAGCATTTGATGCCTCTGACATTGATGTTGTGATTTTGGCATTCGGTGTTCTTGGGGATCAAATGACCGCTGAGGAAGATCCCAGTCATGCCGTGGAAATCGCAACGGTGAACTACACCGGTTCGGTGAGCGCTGGCTTGCACGTTGCACGAAGATTGAAAAACCAAGGTCACGGCACCCTGGTTGTTCTTTCTAGTGTTGCTGGGGACCGAGCCCGTCGTTCCAACTTTGTTTATGGCTCCACGAAGGCAGGCCTTGATGCATTTGCCCAGGGCCTTGACGCTTCCCTGGAAAAAACCGGTGCCCACGTGCTCATTGTTCGTCCGGGTTTTGTTCGAACCCGCATGACCAGTCACCTACCGGAAGCACCCATGACAACGAACCCAGAAGATGTCGCCAAAATAATCGTGACCGCTTTGAAAAAGGGCAAGAGCACCGTCTATGCACCGGGACCATTGCGCTTTGTGATGGCTGGACTTAAGACTTTGCCCAAGCCACTATTTCGTAAACTGCCCAGCTAACTGAGCTAATTAAGGTCGTAAACCTGACCGAGAGTTTGTCCACCGTCAACGACAAACTCTGATCCGGTTGAGTAAGTCGCTTCGCTTACCAAATACAGCATCAATTTTGCGACTTCGTCGCTTTGCCCAATTCGTGGGATCGCTTGCCGCTTAAAGCTGATGGCAAGCCCGGATGCCATATCGGTCTCAATGATTCCGGGGTGAATTGATACCACTCGAATATTGAACCGGCCCAGGTCCAGAGCGGCAGACTTTGTCAGTCCACGCACACCCCACTTACTTGCAACGTATGCCGACATGTCGCAGTAACCGACCAGACCTGCGGTTGAGGAAATGTTGACTATTACTCCTGAACCAGCTTTTTTCATCGACTCAGCGCAATAGCGAATTCCAAGGAAGGTTCCGGTGAGATTGATACTTATGATTCGGTTCCATTCATCAAGTTCAGTGGTGTCAACTCGACCAAGTCCGACCACACCAGCGTTATTGATCAAGATGTCAATGGGACCGAATTCCTTTTCAGTCGCCGACACGGCGGTAATCCAGTCGCTCTCACTTGTTACGTCGAGGTGTAAGTAGATTCCACCGATTTCTTTGGCAACGGTCGTTCCTAGTTCGTCGAGGACATCGCAAACAACAACCGATGCACCTTCAGCTGCTAAGGCAGCGCAATGACTGGCACCCATTCCCCTCGCGCCACCAGTGACCAATGCAACCTTGCCATCAAGTTTTCCCATGCGACAACATTAGCTGCGAAGTTACTTCTTGGTGAGCACTCCATTGAGTTCCTCGGGCGTGAAGGGACCGTAGTCACCCTCTCCCGTAGTGAAATGGAAAAGTGCGACGGAAAAAATGGATTGCAGTGCGGCGCTGAGAAGTGCGGAAATCATGAGCACTACGACGCCAACAACGAGTAAGACGAGGCCAAGTGAGACAGATGCTCCGGAACCGCTGAGAAGGAAAATTCCACCGATTATCAAAGCGATCGCAGGAAGTACAAGTACTAATAGCCGCAGTCCAATTCGAACACCGCCGGTGACCTGGGTTCCCCATTTCTCTTTCACCATGTGGACGGATGCTGTGAGAGCCGGGACAGCGCCTAGTCCTTTCAGCATGATGTACGGGGTGACAAAGAAAGTGATAATGGACCAAGCAGCGGCACCTATTGCGGCGAGAAGGTTCCCTGCAATTGCGGTACCGCCATTATTGTTTCCACGCAAAAGACCCAAAAGGGTCGACACGACAGCTCGGATGACGGACCAAACAAGAAGTGGTCCAAGCCGACCGAAGGCTTTACCGAACCCGTATCCGATCGTTGAGTCCCGTCCAGATAGTTCTTCATCAACTGCAGCAACCATGGCTGCACCAGAGACAGTGAAAGCAAAGTTAACAAAGATGAGGCCAACAAAGCCAACCACTATCGCCCATACATTTATTTCCTCAACCGCGAGGACAAGTGCGCCGCCACCAAATAGCGCCAATGGAATCAAGGCAAGTAGTAATCCAATAATCGGGAACCATAGGAAATATTTATTTTCCTTGAGTAGTCCCCAACTCTTGTTACTCAGTGTTTTGCCATCAGCCCATTTACCCATGCGGCGAAGTTTAACAGCCAGTACCTGATTCGATTTGAGTTTTGGGATTCGGGAGCCAGGATCAAAGAATGCTGGTTAGTGAATCCAAACACGTCTCAGTATTTGCATGTGAATATTCCCTCTACCTAATTATTGCTTCCATGCCTATCAGCCGTTGTCGCAATCGACGAAGGTAGACTCTTGGTCTAACATCGATGACTGATATTGCTCAAAACGGAAAGTGTAGAAAGGAATACACGATGAAATTCAATTCTTCGGCACGACTGGCCCTGATCGTCGCAGGAGGTGTGGTGGCTTCAGCAGCAGCTTTAGCCGCACCTGTTGCTGCGAATCAAGGGAAGACGACCCTCATGGCGGGCAATGGAACGGTCGGCGTGAATCAAGTACTCACGGCAACATTTGCGGGTTACAACGCGGACACGTCGTGTGATGACGAATCTGGCCCCGTCAGTTTCGATTTTCAGATCAGCAATGGAACCGACCTAGGCACCATTGCAGGAACTTGCACCCCGGTGAGCAGTGGCTCCTTCACCCCCGTTGCAACGTGGACGGCGACCATGAATTGGACACCGACAACCAACGGCAATTTGACCGTCACCACCTATGCATCGCAGCAGCTTCTGGGTGGAACCAACACGGTGGGCCAAGCTTCGAAGAAGGTTCGCATTGCCGCCGCCGCGCCATCGGGAGCCCCTTCCAAGCCGCAGAATTTAAAGGTGACAGGCGTTTCCACAAATACTGTGTCACTGAACTGGAACGCACCGAGCAGCAGCGGTGGATCGGGAGTCTCCGGTTACATCGTGAAATGGGCGGGACCCACCAGCGGTCAAATCACCGTTCAAGCAACGAATGCGAACGTCGGCACACTGTCGGCCGGTTCGACCTACACTTTCAGTGTTTCAGCCGCCAATGCTCAAGGCTGGAGCGACTGGGTGAGCGTCACCCAGAACACCGCGAACGCACCGGCCCCTGCCCCCATTCAGCAGCAGGTGCTCGTTGGTCCTATGTGGACTGGCGGTGGTCCAAAGGTGAAGAGTGGTCAATGGAAAACCTTCAACAACACACAGAACCTCGACACTAATGCGGGACACGAAGCTCGACTCAGCGGGATTAATAAGTCTTCGTCGATCAAGTCGATCAGCTTCCGCTATAAGGGTGACGCGGCTCAGATTCGCGTGGTGTTGAAGCCGGGCGCAAAGAAGGGCACCTTTACCCTGCAGGAATACGCACCTGCCGTGCCGGGCTTCACCGCAATGTCGATGACCCGCGTGATCAAGGTTGTGAAATAGAAGTCATTACGCTTGAGGGTGCTTAGCACCTGAATAGAAACGACCCGGTCCCTTGTGGGCCGGGTCGATTCTATTTCGATTGGAGCCGGAGCGGGCGACGGGAATCGAACCCGCATATCTAGCTTGGGAAGCTAGCGCTCTACCACTGAGCTACGCCCGCGTGCTGTGTGAATTTTAGTTTCTCCGGTACATGCGGTCTGCGCTTGGGTCGGTCTGGTTCTACTCTTTGGTCATGGAACAAAAAAATGTGCAGGGTGAGCCACTTGTTGTTTGCAGTATTGAGCCGCTGACCGGCTTCTTCCGAGATGGATACACCAATACAAGCGCAGACGATTTTGGTTCACATACGGTTTGCGCGGTTGTGACCACAGAATTCTTGGAGCATCAGCGGTCAGTGGGTAATGACTTGATCACGCCTATGCCGCGATTTGGGTTTCCAGGTTTGGTTCCCGGAGATCGGTGGGGAGTGTGTGCTGGTCGTTGGATGCAGTCCTATGAAGCTGGTGTCAAAGCCCCCGTGGTCTTAGCCGCGACTAACGAAGCAGCGCTTGAGCACGTGCCCCTTGCGGCACTGGTGGAATGTTCAGCAGATATTCCACCCGATATCTCAGGACTGATTGAGTAGTCGACCGTAACGGTGCATGGTACGAGAAATTGACTGTTCTTTGACCCAATGGGTCATTTCAAGTCGCCCGCATCCGGTGACGGGTGCCGTGTCGATTGTGACGCCAGCCTTGTTCGCAAGTTCATAAAGTTCATCCGTTACAGATGTAAGTACCCGCAACCGCAATTCCCCAGACGATTGCTGCATTCGATTGCCAAGAGCGACTTCTGATTCGTCACTGTCAACAGAAATTTCAAGTGGCACACCCGTGAGTGCCGATGCTGCCCGCAGTAGATCAATTTGGGGGGCTGTCGGATCACTGCAGCGTACGAAAACTTTGTCAACTGGGAAGTAACGCAAAATATTTGCTTCACACTTAAGGCCGGTTGGGTCGTGTTCTTGGGTGAAGTAGTTATCCCACTGGGTTGAGTAGTCAGTTATGGCTTGATCGACATTGATGTTTTGATCCGTCCATTTTCCGTAACCCGAGAGGTGATTCGGCCCACCTGGTTTGAGCCCTGGTCCAATACTGGATTTCTTCCAACCACCAAATGGTTGACGTTCGACAATTGCACCGGTGATGTGACGGTTGACATAGGCATTACCCACCTGCACATTCGCCAGCCAGTATTCAATTTCAATAGGGTCAAGGGATTGGATTCCACCGGTGAGTCCGTATTCGGTTGCATTTTGAAGTTGTAGAGCGTGGGTGAGGTCGACAGCTCGCATGAGTCCAAGGACCGGCCCGAAACATTCGGTGAGGTGGAACCAGGAGTTGGGCGTCACATCTTTTCTTATTCCCGGTGTGTAGGTTCTCTCGTCGAGTTTGGTGGGTTCAACCAGCCAGGTTTCACCCTGTTCAAGTGTTGTGAGTGCACGGAGGAGGTTTCCTGACGGTGGATTGATCAGAGGTCCGACAACATTATTGAAGTTGGTTGCCTCTCCAACACACAGTGACCTTGCGGCGTCGGATAAACGAATCTGGAAACCCGGATCGTCATAGACGCTAGCCTCAATAATCGCCAAACTTGCAGCAGAACATTTCTGTCCGGCGTGACCGAATGCTGATTTGACCAACTCCTTGATTGCTTGATCAATGTCCGCTGCGGCCGTGATCACCATGGCATTCTTGCCACTGGTTTCCGCATTGAGATGAATTGATGGTTTCCAGTCTTGGAACATTCGAGCTGTGTCAATGGAGCCGGTCAGCATGACCATGTCGACACCAGAGTGAGTGACAAGGTGTGTTCCAACTTCGTTGTCCGGTGTGCAGACAAGTTGTACAAGATCCTGTGGAACGCCAGCTTCGTGCAACTGGTCGACCAGTTCAGCTGCAACCGCGCGAGCCTCGGGTGCTGGTTTGAGGATCGCAGCGCTACCGGCGGCGATTGCACTGACAAGTCCATTGGTGGGAATTGCTGCGGGGAAGTTCCATGGTCCTGCAACGAGAACAAGGCGGTGTGGTTCCCAAGTGAGACCTTGGGAAATGAAGGCTTCATGCGCAATTGTTGAATGTGCGGCGTAGTTCGCGAAGTCAATTGCTTCAGAGATTTCAGGGTCACCCTCGCGGGCTGTTTTACCAACACTTTTGGCCATGACCGCCAAGGTTGCGCCCCGACGGGCTTCCATTACTTCGGCGACTTGAGCCAGTACCACTCGACGAGTAGCCCATGAAGTGTGTGCCCATTCCTGTTGAGCAATGTGCGCCCTATTAACGATCCGGTCTATTTCTGGGATCGAGTCAATGATTGCAGGGTTGGGGATTTTTGTTTCATTTAAGGCTTTTGTAACCCACTCGCGGTTGGGCGGCAGGGTGAAATCAGTATCAACGCTGGCGAGAAAGCTCCCGTCAACCGGATAGCGAATAGTTTCATTGTTGCGGTTCTGGATTCGCCTTGATGTGCGCGCGACGGTGTGACGTTCGTGTACGGAGTTGCGAAACCACTGCGACTGGCGATCCCATTCGGGTGAACCGGGTGTGATGTCAAAGAGAGCACGTAGGAAGTTCTCTGGTGAAGAGTTCTCGTCGAGTCGACGTGACAGGTATGCGATAGAAGCATCCCGGTCCTCCTTAGCAACTACGGGGGAGTAGAGGAGCAGTTCTCCTGCGTCGTTGCGAACCGCACGTGATTGAGGTGGAGCCATACCTTCCAGCATTTCAATTTCCATGATTTCGTGGGCATCCAATAAGTCACGAATTGTGAGTGCCCAAGCAACTTCGAAAAGATTATGACTAGCAACGCCAATACGCACTGCACCGGGATCTGACTTTGTGAGTGCCGTTTCCAGCATGGCCTTGTAGGAAGCATCAACATCATGCTTCGTTGGATACGGCGCCTGCGGCCAGTCATGAAGCTCGGCTTCGACCATTTCCATGGCTAGGTTCGCGCCTTTAACAAGTCGGATTTTGATGGGTGCACCACCATTGCGAAAACGCTCGTTCGCCCAGTCGATTAACGTGATGAGAGCTCCATGACTGTCAGGAATGTATGCCTGCAACACAATTCCTGCACGAAGTTGCATGAACTCAGGCTTGGAAAGTACATGCATGAACGATTCAACGGAGAGTTCGAGGTCGCGGAACTCTTCCATGTCGAGGTTGACAAATGTGGGCGGGATTGTTGACGCTGCTGCACGGTAAAGATCAGTCAAACGCTCATCGATTCGAACAAGTGATTCAGACTTGGCAAGAACATCTAGGTTCGCGCACACCGCGGAAATTTTCACCGACACGTAGTTGACATCGGAACGTAAAATCCGACCGCGCACCGCATCAGTCCGTTTGGTCGCTTCATCATCTCCCAAAATTGCTTCACCCAAAACATTGATATTGAGGTTGAAACCATCTTTCCGTCGATTCTTCACGTATTTGCTGAATGCTGGGTCTTCCGAGGGGAGAATCACACCAGCAGTGTCTTTTGCGATCCGCCAGTTGACCGCCTTTTCGGTGATCCCGGGTATGAGTGGCGCAATCTTGCCTAAGACCGAAAGACCGAAACGATCAAAGCCTCCGAGGGATGCTGGCACCCCGGTTGCGGTGAGGTCGTGCAACCTTCGGGCCGAACGCTTGGCTTTACGGATCCGCAGCACTTGATCGGTGAGGTCAAGCAAGAGATCGCGGCCAGCTGAATCCGCGAGCAGTCTGGACAGCCGAGCCGCCGAGGCCGCCTCTTTGCGTGAGGTGTCAGCGAGTGATGCCTGCAGTAGTGCCAATGCACGGGCTTGGGCAAGGTCGATCAGTTCAGGGTCACCGGGCAATTCGCTAACTGGTTTCATGCAGTTATTCAAGCTGACAGTGCCGGTAGGTGTCTTGTGCAAGAGTATGCATGTGGATGTCGAATTAATACAAAATCAATCGGTGGTGCTGTTCCGTCAATTGGTGGGTGGCGTCCCGCAAATCATGGGGTCGATTAAGGATCTAGATGACCGCCACGTATACGCCAACGAGGGGTTTTGTGCTCGTTTGGGCCTGAAAGCCAGTGAAGTTCAGGGGCGAACCGTCCGTGAACTCTTTGGGGATGAACTCGCCGAATCGTATTTGAGCCAAGATGAATTGGTACTAAAAACAGGTCGACCACTCCAGAATCATTTGGAACTTATTGTGCGAGCAGATGGCCAACTGGGTTGGTACGTCACGAGCAAGTCGGTTCTTACTTCAGCAACGGGGGAAACCATTGGAATCGCGGTGCTATCCGTTGACCTGCATTCGCAAGTAAATAGCGCCCACGCTGGGTTGGCTCGAGTCATCACTGCAATCAGGGAACGGATTGATTGGCAATGGCGGGTTGCCCAGATGGCCGAGATTGCGGGAATGTCCTCACCCTCCCTTGAGCGCTTGGCCAGGCGGACACTTGGTTTACCTCCCCAGCAGCTCTTGCAAAGGCTCCGACTCGAGCACGCGGTCTTCCTGATCATCCACACATCACAGTCCATCGGTGATATCGCGGCGGAGTGCGGGTTCTACGACCAGAGTTCTTTCACGCGTCAGTTTCGAAAAGTATTGGGGCTGACACCCGGTGCCTATCGGCGCGTCGGTTAATCGAAACCGGTAACCTTTACACGTGCTGTTATCCGACCGGGACCTACTGACCGAAATTGACAACAAACGTGTGTCAGTTGAGCCATTTGATTTGGAAATGATCCAACCTTCGAGTATTGACGTCCGTCTTGACCGCATGTTCCGGGTTTTTGAAAACCACAAATACCCCCACATTGATCCGAGCATTGAACAGGCAGATCTGACACGCCTTATTGAGCCCGACGGTGATGACCCGTTCATTTTGCATCCGGGTGAATTCGTTCTCGGTTCAACCCTTGAAGTCGTTTCCCTCCCCGACGATCTTGCCGGTCGACTCGAAGGAAAGTCCTCACTTGGTCGTCTTGGTTTACTCACGCATTCAACCGCAGGTTTTATTGACCCAGGGTTCTCAGGTCACATCACTTTGGAACTTTCTAATGTGGCAACTTTGCCCATCAAACTTTTCCCCGGCATGAAGATTGGTCAATTGTGTTTATTCAGGTTGTCCAGTCCTGCTGATCACCCGTACGGCTCGGACAAGTACGGATCCCGTTATCAGGGACAGCGTGGACCGACAGCGAGCCGTTCATTCGCGAACTTTCACCGCACCAAGATATAAATCACAACTCGGCCACTGCAACTTGTCCCGAAATTCTGACTACAATCTAAATATGGCCAGAAGCCCACATCCAACAAAAGAGCGCCTGATATCGGTCACCATGTCCATGATGGATGGTGAACGACCCGACAAGGTCCATATTGACGAAGTGTTGCTGGAGTCTGGGATTTCAAAAGGTTCCCTGTATCACCACTTCAACGACTTCAGTGAGCTCATTGAAGCTGCGCTGATTCGTCGATTCAGTATTTTGGTGGATGCAAGCATTGGTTTGATCGAGAAAGTCGTTCATGATTCAAAGAGCAGAGAAGAATTTCTCGATGGCCTGCGCCTTGTCACCCGAGCAACCCAAGACCCTGCCTTGTCCGCCAATCGTTTTGAACGGGCACGTGCCTTGGGAATGGCCGGAAGCAACCTGCGCTTCCGCAGCGCTCTCTCCGTTGAACAGGATCGTTTAACGAGTGCACTTGAAGACCTATTCCGCGAATCACAACACCGAGGTTGGTTGTCATCACGATTTCATCCGCGCGTTGCCGCGGTCATGATTCAGGCCTACACGCTCGGTCAGGTAATCAACGACGTATCTGACGCCAAATACAACAATGACGACTGGATCGGGTTAATCGACTTGATGCTAGATCAAGTATTTAGCTGACAATTTCCTCAGGCTAGGGTCTTTTTCCTTGTAGCTTCCAAAAGCAACGAGGCGACATCAGAGACGACCACACCTTCGGCGAGGCCCTCTTGCTGGCGTGAGGTAACGGCGTCGTTGAGCATCACGGAACAGAATGGACAGGCAACCGCGATCGTCTTTGCTCCGGTAGCGATTGCTTCATCGCCACGGTTTTTGTTGACTTGGGTGCCGATTTTTTCTTCCATCCACATGCGGGCTCCACCAGCGCCGCAGCAGAAGGATTTGTCACCGGATCGCTCCATTTCAATCTTCTTTGCACCTGTTGCTTCAATCAGTTCACGTGGTGGTGAATAAATATTGTTGTGGCGACCCAAGTAGCAGGGGTCGTGGTAGGTGACACTCTCGCCAGGCTCGGCAATAGGTGTGAGTCGATTGTTGTTGACCAATTCACGCAGTAATTGGGTGTGGTGGACCACGTCGTAGTCGCCGCCAATTTGGGGGTACTCCCGCTTAAGGGTGTTGAGGCAGTGCGGGCACGTCACGACGATTTTGGTCGCCTTGATCTCGTTGAGCATCTCAACATTTTGCATCGCTTGCATTTGGTAAATGAATTCATTGCCGGCGCGACGAGCAGGGTCACCGGTGCACGTTTCACCGTCGCCTAGAACCATGAAGTTCACTCCGGCGGTGTGAAGAAGTTCAGCCACCGCTTTGGTGGTGGCCTTTGCGCGGTCCTCAAATGCCCCAGCGCAACCAACCCAGAAAAGGTAGTCAACGTCGGCAGGAATTACGTCTTCACCGTTGCGGCCAAAGACGCGCACCTCAAAGTCAACTTCTGAAATCCACCCATTACGGTCGGCGGCGTTCATACCCCAAGGGTTGCCCTTAGATTCAACGTTTTTGAACATTCCATTGAGTTCAGTGGGGAAATCAGATGCGACCATGACCTGGTTGCGGCGCATGTCGGCAATATGATCAATATGTTCAATGTCAACGGGGCACTGATTAACACAGGCACCGCACATGGTGCACGACCAGAGAACATCATTTCCAATAACGGGCAGTTCAAGTGAGAAGTCCCGGTGACCGTCATATGTGTAACCATCGGTGCCGGCATGTTCGGTATCCATTCGGTCACCAATGAACGGCCGTTGCACTAACTCTTGTTGCTCGGGAGTCAAAGTCGCTAATGCTGCCTCGTTCAGTTCACCAGCACCTAATCTGGAACCCTTGGCAGCAAGCAGGTAGTCGGAAGACTCAAAAAGGTTGTCACGAAGATCCATGATCAACAACTTGGGGCTCAGTGGCTTCTCGGTATTCCAAGCGGGGCATTGGTCTTGGCAGCGTCCACATTCGGTGCAGGCCATGAAGTCGACATAGTTTTTCCACGTGAATTCAGAAATATGTCCCTTGCCGAATAACGCATCTTCTGGGGGATCTTCAAAGTCCAAGGGCTTTCCGTCATACATGATGGGTTGCAGCGGACCGAGAGCGTTGGGGCGGCGCGAGGTGTAAACGTTGACGGGTGCGGTGAAAATATGCAGGTGCTTGCTGTTGAGAACGATCAGCAACAGAACCAAAATGACTCCAATATTGAGCCACAGGCCAACGGTTTCAATCCATTCGTTGGTGTGAATCCCGAGTCCATTGATCCACGTTGCAAAGTACTCGGATGCGAAGGCACCATCGGGGAAGGGGAACACTCCTGTGTTCACCTGAGCCGCACGGTAAAGGAACAGTGTCCAAACAACGTTGAAAATCATGAACAAGATGAGCCATGCGCCGGCCGTGTGCGAACCAAAGAAACGTGAAGCCCGACCGTCCTTACGAGGGTCATTAGTAAGACGAATAAGTGCAAAAATTGCGATACCGACCAGAACGAGGATCGCGAATAGATCTTCCGCAAATCCGACGATCGCCCAGGTGCCAATCAAGGGAACAGCGAAGTCAGCGACATAGAGTGCACCGAATGCTTCGATGATTGTGAGACCGAGCACGATGAAACCCCAGAATGCGAAGACGTGCGCAACCCCGGGCACGATCCACTTGAGCAACTTGCGTTGGCCGAGGACTTCGGTTGCCTCTGCCTCCACTCGAATCGTTGGATCGGTGAACCGACCAACTGATTGACGGCCGGTGCGGGCAAGGGAAAACAGGAACCAGCCTCGTTTTGCGGCAAAGGCGAGAAGCACGAGGGCAAGTACTGTGCCCACGAGGGCGCGAATGAGCATCTGATCCATTGGGTAAATCTACTCATAGGTTGAAATATTGTCGCTACGACCCAATCGTGTGCCGGAATGACAAATTGGTGCCAGGTAAGTGCTTCCGGTACGGATAACATGCGGACGTGGCTACAAACCCGGATCGCTCCTCCTATTTCCCGGCGATTGAGAAGAGATATGAACAACCTATGTCGTTTTGGTTTGCCCAGATGGCAGAGATCTCAGATAGAAAGTACCCGGAGCAAATCGCGTATTTGCGGGAGAATTTCGGGTTCAGCCAAGCCCACGCAAACGCGTTGGTGCTGTATTCGCGAGGTTCGACAACCTCGGTTAAGTACAAAAATATTGATCAGTACTTAGCGCAATTTGAAGCAACCAAGCAGGAGACCGTTCGTTCGATTTTTGCAGCGATGAAGGACAGTTACCCGTCAATGGATGTTGTGATTGCTTGGAATCATCCATTCGGAAAAATTGGGGATCGTTACATTATTGGTGTTTCTGTTCATCAGAAACACATTTTATTGGGCCCGGCCCGCACTGAGGTCCTTACAGAACTTGCGAGTGAGTTAGCTCCATACGTTGTGAACAAAAAGACTTTCAAGGTTCCCGTTGACTGGAAAGTTGATGCCAATCTCATGGGCGAAATCGTTGAGTTAACAATTAACTCATGAGTACACAGGGACTGACAGCCCAGGAGGTTGTCCTTCAGGAACTACGTTCCGCTTTGGCTGCAGGTGTTCTGATGCCCGGTCAGCAATTGGTGCAAGAGGAACTTGCTGAGGAACTAGGGGTGAGTCGTGTTCCGATCAGAGAGTCATTGAAAATCCTTGAAGGTGAGGGACAAGTGACCTATCACCCTAATCGTGGATATTTTGTTACCGAACTCTCTGCTGCGGACCTATCCGAGTTGTATCTCATTCGCGAAATCTTGGAATCAGAGGCGTTAGCCCGCGCGGTTGCTGAAGTGAGTGACGCAGATCTGAAAGACATTGAAGAGATCCTTGGAGAAGTGAACACAGCTGCCGCGGCCGGTGACATTAATGCATTGGCGATGGCGAATCGAGCATTTCATTTATCAATAATTGAGCTCTCTGGGATGAATCGATTAAGTCGGTTGATCCGGCAACTATGGGATGCCACGGATATTTATCGGACGGTCTACTTTCGTGACGAATCCAATCGAGAAAGAATCTTTACTGAGCATCAAGAAATATTTCGGGCACTGCAAGCTCGTGATGCACAAGCATTGATCAAGGCCCAGAATCACCACCGGGAACAAGCCGTTCAGGTTTTACACAGTGTTATTGACTGAGGTTATTGACTGAGGTTATTGACCGAGTTCTACTCGTAAATCTCGCAACCGAAACCATCACCATCACGGTCAAGTCCGTAAGGGTCATCGCCAATCACTTGTACTTTCATTTGAATGTCTGAGCATGATAAATCGGGTGCAATGGGAATACATGGTTCGTAGTTTGGATTGCATTGGGTCGAACTCGATGACGGTGAGTTTTGAGTTACAAACCCGATAACGGCCAACGCAGCAATAACAGCAGCACCGACGGATATGAGCGCCCAATTTTTTCTCTTCATTTTGCTCCCCACCGACCCGCTCCCACTGGGAAGTGATGCGTGTTGGGTCCGTAGCAAGAGGGTTAAAGCAAGATCAAGGTCGTCTGCACTGGGTAGAGGGTCGTTATTTAGCGTTGAGCCTAGGCTCGCTCGGATGCGCGGCAGGAGATCATCAAGGTCTGAGGCTCCGAGTAGCTGCTCTCGAGCACCCTCGGCGCCCATATCGCCGGTAACTTCAGTAAATGGCATGACCACGAACCATTGCGCGCGAATGAGGCCGTTATGCCATTCGGGTGATCGGTCAAGGAAACGGCGAAGTGCGTGCTTGGCTTTGCGAGCTTGTTCGATCGGGGAAATGCGACGGCTAGTTCCCTTATTGGTTGTGAGCCATTGGCCATTTTCGTAGCTGACCACACCGCCCTTAACCTCAAGGACCGCTACACCCATTTCTGGAATCAGGATAAGGAAGTCGGTTTCAACGTCACCGTGTCGGGGATCGGTGAAGCGCAGTCCTTCCAGGAGAGTTTCTCCTCGGGCAAGCTGGGTACCAAGAATCCTGCGCACCAGAATCTCAGACTTCGTGCCTGATTCATTGGAATTTCCCCCGTTTTCCATCTAAACAGTGTACTAATTGTCGATAGTTCGTGCATCGTGCCACGAAGGCTCAAGGGGTTTTTTTATGACCGGCCATACAGGTCAATTACTCATGTGAAGCCCTTGTGCGGCCGGTCATGAATGGAAAATTAACAAAAAGTGAGTGTTTAGGCCAAAACTGTCCAGATAACGAGGGCAAAAATGCCCAAACTGAGGGCGACGATTGCAATTGCCGTCAGGGATAGAAAGGCATCGGATTCCCCAATTTTTGTAGCCAGTGCGCTCGGCTGATCGAGCTTGTTGACATTTGCCATAAGTGCTTTTGCTTCCCGGATTGCAGCGTATTGGGAAATGACGGCAAGAATCCCAGTTGCCGCCGCGACGCCAATTGCCAAGATCTTTGCGGAATCTGACGCATCAGCAAAATAGCCGAGAGCAGAGACCACGAGAATTGCAATCAGTACAAGGGTGGGCGCCATATTTCTGCTGGAATTCAACCCAAGTTGGGCCAAGGGGAGTCTGGATGCAAATACAGCTATCGGTTCGGTGAGATTTCGGCTGATCCGGCAGACAACCGATGCTATGAGTCAATACGACTCAAGTAATATGCGCTCGATTTGACTATTAATCTTTCTTAGGGCACACTTGTGACACGAATTTGAAAAAAGCCCAGATAATCAACACAGAAAAGAGAGGCCAAAAAAATGGCTAGAGCAGTAGGAATTGACCTTGGAACGACCAACTCGGTTGTCTCAGTACTTGAGGGAGGCGAGCCCGTTGTCATCGCAAATGCTGAGGGAGCCCGAACCACCCCGTCCGTCGTGGCATTCGCCAAGAATGGTGAAGTGCTCGTTGGTGAAATCGCTAAGCGCCAAGCTGTAACAAACGTGGACCGTACGATCCGTTCCGTAAAGCGCCACATGGGCACAAACTGGAATGTTGATATTGACGACAAGAAGTACACACCACAGGAAATCAGTGCTCGGACCTTGATGAAACTCAAGCGTGACGCTGAGGCGTACTTGGGCGACACCGTCTCAGACGCAGTCATCACCGTTCCCGCCTATTTCAATGACGCACAACGCCAAGCGACAAAAGAAGCTGGTGAAATTGCAGGCCTCAACGTCCTGCGCATTATCAACGAGCCCACGTCAGCGGCACTCGCCTACGGCCTAGATAAGGGCGAACAAGAGCAGACAATTCTGGTGTTCGACCTTGGTGGCGGAACGTTCGACGTATCACTACTTGAAATCGGCGACGGTGTCGTTGAAGTAAAAGCGACCAGCGGTGATAACAACCTCGGTGGCGACGACTGGGACAACTCTGTCGTGGACTGGATGGTCACGCAGTTCAAGAACGCCCACGGTGTTGATTTGTCCAAGGACAAGATGGCAGTGCAGCGTCTGCGTGAAGCAGCAGAAAAGGCAAAGATTGAGCTCTCCAGTTCGACAGAGACTTCTATTAACTTGCCATACATCACTGCAAGCGCTGAGGGACCCCTTCACCTTGAAGAAACTTTGAGTCGCAGCAAGTTTGAATCACTGACAGCTGACCTACTCAAGCGAACGAGGGCACCATTTGAAGCTGTTGTCAAAGACGCAGGTGTCAAGATCAGTGACATTGATCAGGTGGTTCTCGTTGGCGGATCAACCCGTATGCCCGCAGTCGCAGATTTGGTCAAAGAAATGACAGGCAAAGATGCGAACAAGGGTGTTAACCCAGACGAGGTCGTCGCAATTGGTGCAGCCCTTCAAGCGGGTGTTCTTCGCGGCGACGTAAAAGACGTTCTTTTGCTCGACGTAACTCCACTTTCCTTGGGAATCGAAACCAAGGGTGGCGTTATGACCAAGTTGATTGAACGCAACACCACCATCCCCACCAAGCGCTCGGAGACCTTCACAACGGCTGAAGACAATCAGCCATCAGTTTCCATCCAGGTGTATCAGGGTGAGCGGGAAATGGCTGCCTACAACAAGCAGTTGGGAACATTTGATCTCACAGGATTGCCACCAGCACCACGTGGGATCCCGCAAATCGAGGTTACCTTCGACATTGATGCAAACGGAATCGTGCATGTATCGGCTCGTGATACCGCAACAGGTAAAGAGCAGTCTATGACGATTTCCGGCGGATCAACCTTGAGCAAGGAAGATATTGATCGCATGATGCGTGATGCGGAAGCACACGCTGACGAAGACAAGCAGCGCCGTGAGGAAGCCGAAGTTCGCAATAACGCTGAAGCTTTGGTGTACCAGACCGAGAAGTTCCTTGCCGACAATGCCGACAAGGTGCCAGCCGATGCGAAAGCAAATGTGGAAGGGCCATTGGAAGAGCTCAAGAAAGCGCTCGAAGAAAATGACGGTCCAGGAATGCGCGCAGCAACAGACAAGGTTGCAGCAGCAAGCCAAGCACTGGGCGCAGCGATGTACAGCGAAGCCCAAGCTGGTGGATCTGAAGAAGCCGCAGAAGCAGCAGCTGACAGCGCCGAAGAAGACGTCGTTGACGCAGAGATCATCGACGAGGATGAATCCAAGTGAGTGAAGAAGAGGGCATAAGGGTGAACGACAAACGTCGACTTGATCCCGACACCTTCGAGGTTCGTCAGCCGAGTTCCGACTCGGCTGACGAACTTATCACCGAGATGGATGCGGAAGCGGAGCTCATCGAAGGCGAAGTGGGTGGGATCGAAGAAAAAATTGGTGAACTCACCGAGGACCTGCAACGGGTTCACGCCGAGTACGCGAATTACCGCAAGCGCGTCGACCGTGACCGCGAGGTAAACCGTCAATTAGCAATGGGTGCAGTTTTTGCAGAACTTCTTCCGGTACTCGACGATCTTGAGTTAGCTCGAGAGCACGACGAACTCACTGGAGCATTCAAAACCGTTGGGGAGAAACTCGAGACGACTTTAAGCAAGCTCGGACTGGTGAAATTCGGTGCAGCACAGGATCCATTTGACCCGAATATGCATGAAGCGCTAACGAGTGAAGAGGTTGAGGGAGTTTCTGAACCAACCGTAATCGCCATTTTCCAGCAGGGTTACCGGCAGGGTGATCGCATCTTGCGTCCAGCTCGTGTGAGCGTTGCCGGCACCTGAGTCTTGGTCAAACTAAATAGATGTGGGACTGTGAATGAATAAGGATTGGCTCGAAAAAGACTTCTACGCCTTGCTGGGCGTCACAAAAGATGCAACTCCGGCAGAGATGAAAAAGACATACCGCAAACTCGCACGAGATCTTCATCCTGACAAGAACCCGGGAAACAAAGCAGCCGAAGATAAATTCAAAGCTGTTTCGGAAGCCTATGACGTTTTATCCGATGACAAAAAGCGCAAGGAATACGACGAAGGTCGAGCACTTTTTGCATCGGGAGGTTACGGCCCTAGGCCAGGAGCAGGTGGCTACGGTGGCGGGAATTACAACGTCAACTACGAAGATCTTTTTGGCGGAGACCAGGGTGGATTCGGTGATTTCCTTGGCGGCATTTTCAATCGAGGCGGCGGTGGAGCAGGTGGTCGCTCACGGCAACCACGACGAGGCCAAGACATTGAAACTTCACTGGTGCTCTCATTTGCCGACACACTTGACGGGGTAACTGTCCCACTGAATTTGCAGAGCGATGCGCCTTGTTCAATGTGTCACGGAACAGGGGCCAAAGCAGGTTCAACGCCTCAAGTGTGTCCAACCTGTCAAGGTAATGGACAGGTTTCTCGCAATGCAGGCGGGTTTGCATTTGCCGAACCATGTCCAACCTGTCAAGGCCGAGGACTATTCGTCGATGATCCATGTAATCGGTGCCATGGCACTGGCCGCGGAAAAAGCAATCGAAGTGTCCAGGCCCGTATTCCTGCCGGTGTCAAAGACGGAACCAAGATCCGACTAAAAGGCAAGGGGGGTCCCGGTGAACGGGGAGGTCCCAGCGGTGACCTTTTTGTCAAAGTGTCCGTGAAGCCGCATCCGCTGTATGAACGAAAAGGCGACAACTTGAGTGTCAAAGTCCCCGTGACTTTCGCTGAAGCCGCCCTAGGTGCTGACATTGCAATTCCGGTCCCGAGGGGTGGAACTGTGAATATACGCATCCCCGCCGGTACTACAACCGGTCGCACTTTTCGGATTAAAGGCAAGGGGGTTCGTGGTAAAGATGGACTAAATCACGACGTACTTGCCGTGATTGACATAGCCGTCCCGCAAAAACTGACGGAGGAAGCAGAATCGGCACTGAAGGCTTTCGCCGAAGCGACCATCGATCAAGATCCTCGCAAAGAGATATATGCATTGGGAGAGAAGTCATGAGTGCGCCATTTGAAGACAACATTGTGGCCTCAGAGACCCCGGTCTACGCAATCTCGATCGCGGCACAACTCGCTGGTCTGCACCCGCAAACCTTGCGGCAGTACGACCGCGTTGGTCTGGTGTCGGCACACCGAGTCGCCGGAAGAAATCGTCTTTACAGCGCGCGTGACGTACAAAGACTGCGCTATGTTTCACAATTATCGAACGAAGGTCTCAGTATCGAAGGAATCAAGCGAGTTCTTGAACTTGAAGAACAGGTAATGATCCTTCGTGAACGACTGGGTGAGTTCCACCGCGAACGCACGTCTCGTGCATTGGTGGTGTGGCGTCCACAACGGATGAATCGGGGTTAGAAATGGATATTGCGTTTACAACCAAAAGCCAAGATGCTATCGGAGCATCTGTTCGTGTAGCAGCTGCGCAGGGAAATCCAGCAGTTGAACCCATCCACGTGCTTGACTCACTTCTTCAGCAAGGACTGGGAATTGCTACCGCTCTCCTTGAACACTTAGGTGTCGATGTCACGGCGCTTACAGCCAGTGTTCGCGAGCGAATGCAGTCGCTGCCTTCCGCATCGGGGTCAACAGTTGCCGCCCCGCAATTGAGTCAACCAACTTTGAAGGTCCTCAACGACGCCGAAGCGTTAGCAAAAGAACGTGGCGACGAATACGTCAGCACCGAGCATTTGCTCATTGCACTCGCCCAAAGCAACACAACCGAAGCCTCGAAATCACTTGCGGAGGTCGGAGTCACCGGAGCATCATTACTTCAAGCTTTACAAGAAACAAAAGGGAGCGCACGCGTGAATACACAAGATCCTGAAGGCACATTTCAAGCACTTGAAAAATACGGCGTTGACCTAACCGCACTCGCACGTGAGGGTAAAATTGATCCTGTCATTGGACGAGATGAAGAAGTGCGTCGAACAATTCAGGTACTTTCACGTCGGACTAAGAACAACCCTGTACTCATTGGCGAACCCGGTGTGGGAAAGACGGCCGTAGTCGAAGGACTCGCGCGAAGGATTGTTGAAGGAGATGTCCCAACCTCACTTCTGGGAAAGAAGTTGATTTCCCTTGACATGAGTGCCATGGTTGCGGGAGCGAAATTTCGCGGTGAATTCGAAGAGCGTTTAAAAGCGGTCCTAGACGAGATCAAGGGTAGTGAAGGCCAAGTAATTACCTTTATCGATGAACTTCACACCGTGGTGGGTGCAGGCAGTAGCGGCGATTCAGCAATGGATGCCGGAAATATGTTGAAGCCAATGCTGGCACGCGGTGAATTACGCATGATCGGTGCGACGACCCTAGACGAGTACCGTGAATACATTGAAAAAGATCCCGCTCTCGAGCGTCGTTTCCAACAAGTTTTTGTCGACCAACCAAGTGTTGAAGACACAATCGCAATTTTGCGCGGCATTAAAGAAAAATATGAAGCGCACCACAAAGTCGTCATCTCCGATGCCGCGCTCGTTGCTGCTGCAACAATGTCAGATCGGTACATCACTAGTCGATTTTTGCCGGATAAGGCAATTGACTTAATGGATGAGTCGGCAAGTCGACTGCGGATGGAAATCGATTCGTCGCCTGTGGAAATTGACGTGCTGCAACGTCAGGTGGATCGACTTCGCATGGAAGAGCTTGCCGTGGCTAAGGAAAAAGACGAGGCTTCAAAAGAACGCTTGGCAAAAATTCGTGCGGAAATCGCGGATAAAGATGAAGAGTTGCGAGGACTTCGTACTCGCTGGGACGCTGAGAAGCAAGGTCTGGACCGCATCGGTGAAATTAAGGTATTAATCGATGACTTACGAGCAGTCGCCGACAAGGCGCAACGCGAAGGAAATTTTGAGCAGGCCTCCCGAATTTTGTATTCGGAACTCCCAACATTTGAAGAGGAGCTTGCGAAGGTAACCACCGAAACTAATGAACGCGAATCCACGATGGTTAAGGAAGAAGTGACCGCCGACGACATTGCTGAAGTGGTTGCTGCGTGGACTGGAATCCCGGCCGGCAGATTACTCGAAGGTGAAACTGCAAAACTGCTGCGAATGGAAGAGCACCTCGGCGAACGAGTGATCGGTCAGCCTGAGGCCGTGCGCGAAGTCAGTGATGCAGTACGTCGTGCACGAGCAGGAATCTCCGACCCTAATCGACCGACGGGTTCCTTTATGTTTCTTGGACCGACCGGTGTTGGTAAAACGGAGTTAGCCAAGGCACTTGCAGAGTTCCTATTTGATGACGAACGAGCGATGATCCGAATTGACATGAGCGAGTACTCTGAAAAACATTCGGTGGCGCGACTAGTGGGTGCTCCTCCAGGGTACGTGGGCTACGAACAGGGAGGACAACTCACTGAAGCGGCGCGTAGGCGCCCATATTCGGTCGTGCTCTTGGATGAAGTTGAGAAAGCACACCCTGAAGTATTTGACATTTTGTTGCAAGTTCTTGACGACGGACGCTTGACCGATGGCCAAGGAAGAACGGTCGACTTCCGTAATGTGATTCTGATACTAACTTCGAACCTTGGATCACAGTTTTTGATCGACCAAGATGTGCCATTCGAGGAACGTAAAGCCGCCGTCATGGAGGTTGTTCGACTAAAGTTCCGTCCCGAGTTCCTTAACCGGCTTGACGCCATGGTCACATTTGATCCATTGGACAAGGAAGAGTTAGGCAGGATCACCAAGATTCAAATTGAACAATTGCAAAAGCGCCTTACTGACCGCAGAATCACATTGGAGTTGGAACCGGTGGCCCTCGAGTGGTTGGTTGATCGAGGTTTTGACCCGGTCTACGGTGCGCGTCCATTGCGCAGGCTCGTTCAAACAGCGGTTGGTGACAAATTGGCCATGGCGTTACTGAGTGGTGAACTATCTGATGGCGACGCATGTGCGATCACTGTTGCTCCAGACGGCGAATCGCTGGTCATCCGTACCTAATCAAACAACAAATGTGGATGTTACGACAGAGTCCTCAATCGCTCGAGGGCTTCTTCGAGAACTTCAGGCCTTTTACAGAACGCCCACCGAATATATTCTTTAAAGTCCTGGCCCGACTTGGTAAAGACCTGGTGAGGGATTGCAACAACCTTGTGAGTTTTCGCCAACATGCGAGCGAACTCCAGACCGTCGGTGTAACCGAGTGGCGAAATATCTGTTGTCACGAAGTAGGTTCCTTCAGCCGGAATTACTCTCATGCCAATTTGGGCCAAGCCGGCGCTAAGTTGATCGCGCTTAACACTGAGGTCTCGTCGAAATTGAGTGAAGTACTGATCGGGCAAACCAAGCCCCTCGGCAATCGCCAGTTGAAATGGTCCACCAGAAACGTAACTCAAATGTTGTCTCACCGATTTAACCGCTGCAATTAAGGGACGTGGACCGCTTGCCCATCCGACCTTCCATCCGGTGAATGAGAAAGATTTCCCCCCCGAACCAACGGTGATGCTTCGCTGAAACATTCCTGGCAAAGTTGAAATAGGGATGTGAATATTCGAATCAAACCACAGGTGCTCGTACGCTTCATCGGAGATCACAATGAGGTCATG
>JAFMHB010000003.1:0-7350 GCA_017854795.1 Candidatus Nanopelagicales bacterium | reverse complement strand
AGTTTTCTTGCATGTCATAACCTTAGGGTGACGCCCTTGGTGATGCTCACGATCATGCTCAGGATGGTCAAAAAAGCCGGAGCATGATTAGGTGAGTGAGTGAATGAGCAACTAATTCAGTCGTGGGTACCACTCGAAGCGAAACTCGAGGCGGTTCTTACTCGTATTGCACAGACCGCTGAAACGACCGACCGTTTGGGGGTTCCACGCTCTCACATTGATTCGCTTGCCGCTGTTGGTGCGCACGGATTGGTTCAGGATCCACAAAAGCACCGCGAGCTTACCGAACGGCTAGCCGGTGCTGATGCAAGTACGTGGTTCTGTTGGACCCAGCACCAAACACCGCTGCGAACAATGCGTGCTGGTGGTAATCAACCTGCTGCTCAAGATTTAAGTGACCGGTGGTTGAAGGGTTTAGAAAGGGGTGATTTGCTCGCGGCCATTGCCTTCGCTCATGTTCGCCGAGGTGGACCGGCCAATCCGGTTGCGCATCAAGTCGATGGAGGCTGGGAACTGACGGGAAAACTTGACTGGGTGACCAGTTGGGATATTGCTGATGTCCTCATGTTGATAGCCGCTACTGAAGACAAATCGAAGTTCGTGGTGTGCTACCTGCCGGTTGCAGACTTTGAAAATATTTTCGAGAACGCTGTCGTTGCTGCACCCTTGGATCTTCTCGCAATGTCGGGTACGCATAGTCGCCCGATTGAATTTGATCACACATTTATCAGTGGAGAATTCGTGTTTGGTGTCATAGATGCCCATGAATGGCTTGAAGCTGACGCGCTCAAGACAGTCCTACCAAATGCAGCAGCCTTGGGTGTAGCCCGCGCTGCGATTGAAGAATTGAATCGGGTGTCAATCAACCGCAAGCAGGCAAATGGTGAAGAACTCGCCCACGAATTAGCGAAAAGATTTGAGGACTTGCGAGCCCGCTCCTACCGAGGGATTGACGACCCAGATTCAAGCCGTGGCGACCTAGTAGCTTTGCGTGTGGAGATTTTGGGGTTTGTCCTCACTTGCACGGTTGCGGTTGTAACGGCTACCTCAGGTAGTGCCATGGTGCGTGGAAACTCTGCTGAGCGAAGAGTCCGTGAAGCACTGTTTCTTCAGGTGCAGGCCCAAACTCAAGAAACACGGGATGCGATGCTCGCACGCTCAATATGTGAACTGTGATTTGATGGTCTTATGAACAAACTCAAGAAATGCCTCCTAGCAGTAATCGCAACAGCATTTACACTCACTGCATTTGCCGCAGCACCCGCTCATGCAGCTAAAGACCCAGCCAAAGGGGACTACACCCTTTCGGTTGAAATGCAGACTGGCCAGATTCGGTTGCTACCTGACGACATCGTTGTGATCAGCTTGCAGAACAACCCCACGACAGGTTATTCGGTAAGTGCAAAAATTACTGGTACGAAAAAAGCAGTAAAACTTTCCAAAGGTTTTTATGCTGCGACGCCTAGTCCATCTGGCATGGTTGGGGGCGGCGGAGTCACCAACTGGGGACTTGAAGCAATTAAGCCAGGAGTGGCGACAGTGGTTGTAACAATGACCGCGCCCGGCGGTAAAGTTGAGCAGACTTTCAAGCTGAAAGTATTTGTCACAGCCAAGTGATTGGTTAACGAGTACGACGAATTGTTTTTGGAGCCGAGTCAGCAGAGCCGGCATCGGTCACGATTCGAACAACGCAGACATAGCGACTTTTGGTCAAGCTGCGTACAACTGCTGAATTGTTTGAAATACGAGCAGAGCGAGTGACTCCAGCACCTATAGGTGTGCAGGTCACTCGCTCTGTATTTACTGGTGAACTATTCGCATTTGAGGCGGACAGGGTGAATTTCGCACTGGTCCCAATGAACTTGGTGGATTTGATTTTCCCGGCTATTGGTTGATCGCTGGGCACTGCGATCAGGGGTGCTGATGCAGGCGAGTTGCCGAGCTCGTTAGCCGAGATCGCCGTGACCGAGTACTCGGACCCGGTGAGTAGGCCGGTGACCGAACAAGTACCGCTGACACTTCGTTTCGTTGGCGCTGCAAAACACGTCAAAATTTGAGGAGTTGTTGGGTCTGCAGGGTTAGGGCCAATCACAGTTGCCGCATATTGCGTCACAGCTGCTCCACCTTGGATTCCTGTCATGTTGATTTTCAGTTCGCCCAGAAGTGGAGTCACTGAAACTGTCGGAGCAACGGTTGGGATTGAGATCGGCATGGCTCCCGCATTTTGCAAGAAGGCATTGAGTGCACTTACTCGACTGTAAACCCCGGGATACTTACTTGCACAGTCCTCGCCCCAGCTGACTACACCGACAAGTCGTGGGCCAGCGCTACCTGTTGCAATGAGTGGTCCGCCCGAATCCCCTTGGCAGGCGTCAACAATTTGCTTGCTCGCATTAACCCCTGCTGCACAGATCATTACATTGTCATCAACTTCACGACTTGAAAAACCATTAAAGGTGATTCCGTTAATTACATTTCTTTTTCCGCCACCACAGGAAGCGTCAGGAAACACCACAAGTTCACCTATTTGAAAAACGGTTGGGTACTTATTTCCTGAAGCTACGGTGTTGCCCCATCCGGCAACTTGAGCAGAGCCTCCCGCAGCCGTGTATTCGGCAGCCAACTCAGGAATCAGCGGATCTAAAATCGGGATGTCATTTACTGGAGTCGCAAGTGTTAAAACGGAAATGTCGTTCTGGGAAGTTTCGATGTCGTATCCCGGATGCACGTTGACATCTACAACTTGGACAAGTCGAATATTTGACGAATCCAGACTTCGGGTAAATCCAGCCGTGATGTCGGCAGCGGAAGTTTTCTCGCCGGTTTTCTGGTTGACCACACAATGAGCGGCGGAAACTAATGTGGTGGGGCTGGTGAGTGTTGCTCCACAGAACTGGGCTTGGAAGGCGCCTTTCTGTTGTAATTCCTTTGTTTCGAGTAAAGCCGCGAGGAAGGGGAATTCCCCAACTTTGGAGTCAACTCCGTGAACAACCCGTGGCGAGAATTCGCTCGACCGGGGGGTTACCCCTTGGACGTTTGCGAGTGGAAAAGCCAACAAAGTTACGGTGATGACTCCCACCAACGCTCGCCTACCACTAAATCTCACCCCTTAACGGTAAGCCATGTACTCAGGTTAATCCCGCTGAGAGGGCTAGCCAGATTGGTCTAAAGGAAATAATTTTCGATGAACCGGGCGAATTCGGACAGGTTCGCATATTCCTGGATATTTATTCCTCGAAGGGCCAGCTCCTTGGGAATACTGAATCCCGCAGGGAAAAAAGCCGTGATGGGTGCTTGTGGCCAACTATCGGTGAAAGGGGGGAGCGTTGGCTGTAAAAGTTGGTAACCCAAGATCGCTTTCCCTGTTGCACGTTGAGCCAGGGCTATAGCTGGGAGTTGATTGCAGGCGTCACCGGTTGCAATGATGATCAAGTTCTTGCTAGAGGTCGACTCCGCGATTCTTTGGCAGGTCCGGGCTGGGTCCAGGTCCACGTGAACCTCGATGCAATCAGCTTGTCGGGTGTTGGTCAATAGGTCCGCCAGCTCTGGAGGTGTTGCATCGTTCACAAGATGTACCAGCGTTACTTCATTCATTGGGAGAAGCATATTGGCACTTGATTAAGATGCACCCATGTCACAAAGCCCCGAGTGGAATGCATTGCGCCAACAGATTTTAGACAAAGCCGTAGTCCGTGGAAAGGTCATTCTTTCCAGCGGCCGAGAGGCTGACTACTACGTGGACCTGCGCAGGGTGACTTTGGACGCCGAAGCAGCACCATTGGTGGGTGCTGTGATGCGACAGGTGAATAGTGGTTGTGAGTACACAGCCGTTGGAGGTCTGACCCTTGGTGCTGACCCGGTTGCGACTGCCATGATGCACGACGCTGCGGGTGAAGGCGTTCTCCTGAATTCGTTTGTAGTCCGAAAAAGTGAGAAGCAGCATGGTTTGCAGCGGAGGATTGAAGGACCCGATGTCAAGGGTGTACGTGTTCTTGCAGTCGAGGACACATCAACTACCGGCTCATCTGTTTTAACAGCCGTTGAGGCACTCCTGGCTGAAGGCGCTGTGATCGCTGGCGTCAGCGTGATTGTTGATCGTGGTGCACGAGCAGCGGTTGAAGAACGCGGTTACGCCTACACGGCTGCTTACACGCTCGCCGATCTAGGACTTGAGTAGGTCCCTTTGCTCTTCAGTTTCACCAAATTTTCTTTCAAGTAGTAGGAGAGCGGCAACCAATGCGGCACCGCCCACAAAGAGCACTAGCGCGATTCCGACCTGATCCGTTGGTGCGAGAAGTTCACCTTCGGTTCCTTGCCACGGCCACAAAGCGCGCAAGGAACCCACCATTAACCCGGTGATAATCACGAGCGTTATCCGTGCACGATTCTCCAACAGCCACTTGAGAAGTGACACGAAGACCGCCAACCCAAGAATTGCACCTATAGCGAAAACAGCCAAGTAGGTGAAGTTTCGGTCGTTGACCGCCGTGATAGTTGGGTCATACATGCCTACTGTCAGTAAGAGGTAGGAACCAGAAACGCCCGGCAGTACGAGCGCGCAAATCGCAATTGATGCTGAGAAAAAAACTAGGATCAAACTTGGATCGCTCAAGGTGCCTTGCGGCAGTCCGGTTAGGAAGAAAACGACAACGGCTGAGATCACAGCGATGACAAGGTAAGAAGGTGACCAGCCGCCAACTTTGGTCACCATGTGGGCTGGAACGTACGTCCCGGCAATGACTAGACCGAAGAAGAGGGCCTTCATTGCAATTGGTTGTTCTTCCAAGAGTGGCTCAATGATTCCCGCACCGAGAATGAGAGCAAGGACCATGCCTACCCCCACGGGGATGAGAAGTCGCCAAGGAAGTGATCGAAATGTGGTGAGAGCAACCCTTGATGAGGCTTTGCCCGGTGCAAGTCCGACAAGTTGACGGACGCTGAGGATTAGACCAGCAATCGAATTAATGAGTGTTTGGTAAATACCAACAATGAGCGCAAGGGTTCCTCCACTCACTCCGGGAACCACTTCGGCGGCGCCCATTAACGCACCTCGACCAAGATTGACGATGAATTTCAGCACTGCCACAGGCTAGTGGGTAGGTTCACTCCCGTGGATGAAGAACAGGTCGGCGAGCCCTTTGTCGTGATTGGTGTCGGACCTTGGGAGGGCGAATGGCCGAGCGAAGATCACTACGACCCGGATTTACTACTCGAGGGGGACAGGCGCAATGTGGTGGATCAGTACCGTTACTGGAAGCTCGAATCAATAGTTGCTGACCTTGATACCAAACGTCACACAATGCATATCGCGATTGAAAACCTTGGCCACGACTTCAATATCGGGACGATTGTGAGAAGCGCGAACGCATTTTTGGTCAAAGAAGTCCATATTGTGGGCAAGAAGCGGTGGAACCGCCGTGGTGCCATGGTGACCGATCGGTACCAGCACGTCCACCACCATGAACACGCAAGTGATTTCCTCATGTGGGCAAAGTCGGAGAGTTTGCCTGTGATCGGCTTGGATAATTTCCCTGGAGCGGTCAAACTCGAATCATTTACATTTCCCAGAAGCTGCGTATTAGTTGTTGGCCAAGAAGGAACCGGGCTGTCAGACCCGATGCGAGATGGGTGCGATTCCCTCGTAGAAATCTCGCAATTTGGTTCAACCCGCTCCATTAATGTGGGTGCCGCAGCTGCCATTGCCATGCATGAGTGGGTACGACAGTGGGCGGTGTAGCCGCCTTCAGGTGAGACTGTCAAGTTAGATTGTTAAGTGAGATTGTTAAGTGAGATTGTTAAGTGAGACTGTGTGTGCGGCAGTGGGATTCCACTTGAGGTGTAATCGATTATCAATCCGGTTGGACACGGGTATTCACAGGGTGGGAAGATTGGGATTCATAGTCGATTTCTAAGGGGAGATCCCATGCCAATTGCATCGCCAGAGGTTTACCGCGAAATGCTTGATCGGGCGAAGGCAGGCAAGTTCGCCTATCCCGCCATTAATACATCTTCTTCACAAACAATCATTGCTGCGATCCGTGGTTTTGCTGAAGCAGAAAGCGATGGGATCGTTCAAGTTTCATGGGGCGGTGCGGAGTTCGCTACCGGCCAAGGTGTGAAAGACATGGTGACCGGTGCGGTCGCACTGGCTGAGTTCGCAACTGTTGTCGCGGACAAATACGACGTCAACATTGCACTTCATACCGATCACTGCCCCAAGGACAAGCTCGCTGGTTTCATGGAACCACTTGTCGTTATTTCGCAGGAGCGCGTAGCTAAAGGTCTTGCACCCCTATTCCAATCTCACATGTGGGACGGCTCGGCCGTACCGCTTGCAGAGAATATGGAGATCGCTGAGCGCATGCTCGATGCTTGCGTCAAAGCAAATATTATTATGGAAATCGAGATCGGCGTCGTTGGTGGCGAGGAAGACGGCATTGAGGCTTCACATGATGCAAAACTTTTTTCAACCGTTGAAGACGGTCTGGAGACTGCAAAGAGACTCGGTTTAGGTGAGCGAGGTCGTTACATGGTTGCGGCCACATTCGGCAATGTCCACGGTGTGTACAAGCCAGGAAATGTTGTTTTGACCCCCTCTATTCTCAAAGACATCCAAGACGCCGTTGGTAAGGAGTACGGGGTTGACAAGCCATTTGACTTGGTATTCCACGGTGGTTCGGGTTCACTCCTGAGTGAAATCCGCGAGGCACTCGACTACGGTGTTGTGAAGATGAACATTGACACAGACACTCAGTACGCATTCACACGTCCCATTGCCAATCACATGTTTGTCAATTACGACGGTGTCCTCAAAATTGACGGTGAAGTTGGGAATAAAAAAATGTATGACCCACGTTCCTATGGCAAAGCCGCTGAAGCGGGAATGGCTGACCGGGTCAAGTTGGCCTGTGAAGACCTACGCTCTGCCGGAACGAGGATGAAATAAACATGGACTCACAGAATTTGCTGGGTGGACCTAACCCGACACTCCTACCCGTTGGGGACTCTGCCCAGGCTGCGTTGGCCGCAGGGGGGGATCCGCGAGTGGTTGTTGCGCAATACCCCACCAGCTCACTCGCGTGGGCCATGCTCAGTGACCAAGCTTGGGATCAAGGTGACGTCATTGGTTCTTACGCGTTTGCACGCGTCGGTTACCACCGTGGCCTGGATTCACTTCGCAAGAATGGTTGGAAGGGCTACGGACCCGTTCCTTGGAACCACGAACCCAATCAGGGCTTCCTTCGCTGCCTGCAGAATCTTGGTCGTGCCGCCGGTGAAATAAATGAAAGCGATGAACAAGTTCGAATCGCCGATTTCATTATTGAATGTGATCCAACACTTGGCTAAACC
>JAFMHB010000055.1 GCA_017854795.1 Candidatus Nanopelagicales bacterium | reverse complement strand
GCGGTTTGCGAGAAGCAGAGATGGCAAAATTATTAGAGAACACGTACCGCCACGTGAATATTGCATTGGTTAATGAGATGGCGCGGTTCTGTGCTGATCTGGATATTGACCTTTGGGATGTCATTGATGCCGCGAGCACAAAACCCTTTGGTTTTCAGGCGTTTTACCCGGGCCCTGGCGTTGGCGGGCACTGTATTCCGATTGACCCGAATTACCTGTCACATTTTGTGCGCACGGAAACTGGATACTCATTTCGTTTTGTGGAATTGGCTCAAGAAATCAACGACTCCATGCCAGCCTATGTTGCATCCCGAGTTCAGAGCAAACTCAATCGAGACGGTAAGGCAACCAACGGAGCAAATGTTTTGCTGCTAGGTGTTACTTATAAAGCAAATATTGCCGATGTCAGAGAGTCACCCGCCATCCCCGTTGCTCGCGCCCTTCGCCGCATGGGTGCAAAGGTTTCCTTCCACGACCCACATGTCTCCGAGTGGAATGTTGATGACCTGGCCGTGGACCGGGTCGCGGACCCTCTTGTTGCAGCGACAGAGAGTGACTGTGTCGTGTTGCTGCAGCCACATACCAGTTACGACATTGAAGCACTCGTCGCTTGCGCACCACGCTTTCTTGACACACGCGGGGTGACCGAACCCGGCAGCGCCGAAAGACTCTAAGTGAGCTCACCCAATCAGCTCATCAGCATTGAGACTGACAAAACTCAGGTGCGAAACCTGATTGAGTCCACCGCACGCATTCTGATAAACAATGGCGCCAGCATTAACCCCGACGTGGTAATTCGTGAGTCAGCCGGCCACCTCAGTGTTCACGGGACTGCACGCTCCGCGGGCGAACCCCTATTCGTTATTCCGCAAGAATTACTGGTTCCCGTCACAGATATCACTTGGGGCACCACGACGAATGCCGACATTGACACCAACGCAGGCATGCGAACAATCACAATTGAGACGGCGGAAAACTTGACGCCGGTCCAGCGCGAATTACTGGATTTGCAGATTGCCATCTACAACTCACTGGACAAATTTGAATGGTTCCTGAACGAGCACCCACGCGCCGCGCTCCGCGACTTTCCTGACATTGAACATCTACTGTGTGAGCGCGAGCCCAACTTCACGCGCGGCCACGACCCTGAAGATTTCATCGCGACTCGTGTGTTCGGCTATCGTGATAAGAGCCTTGCTGAAGACCAGCCCCTAAAGAAATCCGTTCTGATGCCGATCGTGGACTTCATGAACCACCACCAACGTGGAGCTGCCTATGACGTGAGCCATGGCGCATTATCGGTGCTATCCAAACAGCCCGCCGGAAACAGCGAATGTCTTGTTAACTATGGGGGCGCGCGCGACGCCCTGCAAATGTTTACGAACTATGGGTTCGCAGACAAATCATCCTCTGTCGCCACCAGCGCACCCGCCACCCTCCCCATCATTGGGCAATCACTACAAACGCTGGGGACCCTCATTGTCGAGAGGAAACACAGCAAGGGACACCTGCCAAGGATCACGGCAGCGGAAACCGCATTGACTCTGAGCAAGGTCACATTCGCTCCAAATAAATTGGATCACTTCTACGCAGCATTTATTTTGCCCGTGAAGTCCTTTGCTATGCAACAGGGTGCCTCGCCCGAACAAGCTGACCAGATCGCCGAGCGAGCGGCAGGCGATCTCATTGAACTCAATCAACAGCGGTTGGGTGAACTTCTGGCGAGCGTGGAATCACTGGGCAGCGAGCGGGCTGTTATCCGCGAACTTGAATCTGCATTGCGGTTTCAATTACGCAATATTGACAACTTTTCGCAGCGTTTTACAACGCCGTGATCATCGAAACGCACTCACCGGCGTGAGAACTTCCTGACCGTGATCAACGCGTCCGGTCAATACTCCAGTTTTCCCCACCAGCCATGCGTGACCCTCGCCATTTCCATTGGGTTTGATTCCATTCGACTTGAGTCCAATCACCACGGCGCCGGCATTGCCTCGCAATCTCAGCATGAACTGTCCAGCACTTGCACGCTCAAGGCAGGTAAACCCAACGGGTAGGTAGCGCGCTGCCCGAGCAATTCCTAGGGCAACGACCCCCTCGCTCCCTTGAGCAGGTGCTCCATTCACGTCAAGGCCATCGGTATTGGTGGGGTGACCCAAGAGAGCTGACCAGCGCTGCAGCGCAATAGTTCGAAGTAAAATTTTGGACAAGGTGAGCATTCCTGCAGCTTCGACACTGATGAAAAGATTCTTGAAGGATCTAACCACCGATGCTGAATCACTCATGCTGATTCTCCTGACCCAATGACATCAATTGCTCCTGCGCATGTGCCCAATCTAAATGAGCATGTTAAGTGATCATGCCAGCCAAGGGGCACGGGTCAGCAGGACAGGTAGTCCGTCAGACATTTTTTCCCGAGGCGAGGTGGCCAGATAACTTCCATCGTTTTCAATTTGAGGTAATGTTCAGCCCACGCATCCATCTAAGGGGAACAATGCCAGTCAACGAAAACATCGATCGGTTGCCGACCTGGTCGGCGCCCGAGGTAACTCAAGTCTCAATTGTGGATGTAGACCTGATTCTTTCCTCACCAACGTAAACAACCTACTCTTCAATTCCTCCTTGAGGCCAAGAGTTACATGATTAGTGGGAACCCTTCTCCACTGCGCATCATGTTAATTGCGCAGCGAAGCCGGGTTCTTTTTCGTTTGCCCGAAATATTTAGTGCATCCCATGTCCATGTAACCCTCGTTGCCCGAGCGGATTACGAGTTGGCGCAGAGTCCGTTTGTCCACCGCTTCATTCCATTGATCGGATCACTGTCAGCCGATGAAAATGACTCCTTTGTGGCTGATCTCATTGGCACCGGTGTCTTGGATGGGTCTGAGGACTTAGGCGACTGGATCATTGTGGCCGAGGACTTAGAAATTCGGCTCTTATCAGAATCCGGTTTACCCGCCGCCACTCTCGATCGCCTACTGCCAGCAAAAAATTTACTCGGGCGATCACTGTTTGATTCCAAGGTCGGATTGACCAAAGCATTGACCCAACTTCGCATTCCCCAACCGCCAACGCTTGTAGCGGAGGACCCTGGAGAACTCGAGGCAATATTTAGCAAGATCGATACTTCGACATTGGTCAAAGCCGACTCAGGGCACGGAGGAAAGACAATTGCCAATATCCCGAATCCTCATAATTTCGATCTAGCCACTATCCCGACCGATTGGTTTCCCGTAATTGTTCAAGACTTCATGGAAGGTGAACTGTGCGCTGTTGAGGCCCAGTTTGTACATGGTCAACTTGTTGGGTACCTGTATTCAACGGTGCTAAAAATATTCTCCCAACTCGGAACGTCAACGGACCGGCTCTTTACGACACCGCCCAATGACCAAGTTGAAATCGCACTGACCACTCTTGGAAAAGCAGGGAGCCTCCACGGTCTAGCCAACTGCACATTCATCCGAGAAGCGAGCACCGGTGAATACTTGCTCATCGAGGTTGACATGCGCCCAACCATCTGGCACCAATTCGGGCCAAAACTGGGTGTGGATTGGGTTTCCCTTTACGAA
>JAFMHB010000029.1 GCA_017854795.1 Candidatus Nanopelagicales bacterium | reverse complement strand
TGCTGCTCAAATAATGCGATCCCCGTCAGTTGAATTCGCCGAGATCAATGGAACCGTATCCATTCAAACTACTAGTCGGTAAAGAAAAAACTGGCCTTGTACCTGGTGGCCGACACAGGCTTCAAGACCAACTCGCCTGACACTCCCGCATACCTGCCGGTTCCGCCGATGATCGCGTGAGCCGTGGTCGAGGTTGGAGCAGTTCCCGCATTGGCCGCCACCAGCGCAGTCGTATAAATGACGCCCTTACCAACCGTGATGCCGATATCGGTCTTTCGGTTCTCCCGACCACCGGGGATCAACACGGAAGCAGTGATCTGCGAGGTTGAGTAGGAACCGACCGACTTGCCACCGGGAGTCTTACTTACATTGCCATCGGTAACAGTGATGTCCCCGTTGCTCGACCCCTGAGTACCAACATCAATCACCTCACGAAAAGTCCGATCAAAATAAACGACGAGGTCAGCTTTGGCCGCACTTGCGCCGGGCGCAGCGATCAGGGATGCGCCTGCGGCGATGAGAGCGGCGGCGGCAAGTGCAATGAAACGGCGAGGAAAAATTCGTGAGGTCATATCGTAAGCGCACACGTGTGATTACCAACGTAATCCGCTCACGCCAACGGTCAGTCGTTTCGATAAACCTCGGAGCGATGATCGATGCGCAGGAGTAACAGCCGTCGAAATTAACAGCTTTCGAATACCCCGCGAACTGCAACTCGTATACGTGCTCACGATCGGGCTTCGCCGCAGGCACCGACTGAGTGTGTTGGAGGCTATACGGACGATTAAGCCCAACGAATGTCGACTTTGAGATCCACCAAGTTCGTGAAACATTCAGCACACACTCGAGCAGTTGGGCGAATGGAAATCTCATTGACCGTATCCGGGTTACGGATTATCACTTCTCCAGAATTTCCATCACCTGCCACCATTCGAGTTATCGGTCTTCCATTTGAATAAACGAAAGCATCGCTGGAGTGGAGAAACTCCGCGTCCAATGTGAGAACCAGCTCTCGAGCCCGCGGATCTATTCGGATGGCGAACCGGTAATCCAGCGTTTCCGCCGCAAGTTGAGAGGAAGTGACAAAGTCTGAAGCCGTCGATCCGAATGGCAAGAGCGATGTTCCTGACATGCACACCTTTGCTGGAGTCTTGAGAAAGCCCCGTTCCTTTGACATCAGCAATCTTTCAACGGCCGAAAATTGACCCAAGCCAAGCCACACTGCATAGGCTGCTTTTCTCCCTGAGAACTGTCCCAACACATGGGCGAGTGCTGAATTGCCACGATATCTGTCATGCACAATTGCCGGAACTTTTCCCACCTTAGTTGCAAAATCCTTGATACTCGCGGAGGTATTATTTATAAATCGTTCCTCTTTAGATGTCGCCGCCAAGCCGATTTCGGGCAGCACAATGTCAACATGCTTCGCCTCCGCTGCGACGTGCCATAAATCAGATTCGGATTTTGTTTTCTTTGCAAGTCCGGTGAGTTTAAGCGGTTCACAATTTGTTGCCAAGAGACTTATGTCCGCAATTGCCTGGACCAGATCAGTATCCGATACAGCTTGATGACCGTGAAAGGCACTGTGCAGTAACAGGAATTCGGGCGCGGGGACTTGAATCAATATTCCCCGGTTCTCAATGACATTTGGTGCCGATTTCAGCATTTCCAACAGCAGTGCTTTTGGATCCTTTAGCTCTGCGACATGAACATCAACATGATTGTCACCTAAATTGAAATTGAGCGCCTCAAATGGCGCTTGTGAAGTATGACGGCTGCATGTAGACAGTGAATTGCACCGGAAACCATTCGATTCAAGAATCTCACGGACAATGTTGATCTCATTTTGCGAAACGAGGATATCAACATCACCAACAACTCTGGCGCCAACAAATCCCAATTCAAGCTGGACTGCGATTCCCTTTATCACCCGGTAATTGATTGATCGGGAATTCAACTCTGCGAACACTGGATTCAACGAGTTGAGCATTCGTAGATTCTTTGCCCATGCGTACTTGTAAGTCCCACGTAGACGCTCTCTTTCGAATAGGTCACCTTGATCTTTCAAATGGTGGTAGATCATTGGTGCCAAGCGCTGCGTGTTGGGATTTATGTGTTGAAAATCCGTCGCAGACAATAACTCATTCCAGTTTTGGTGTGCTATCGAAATAGGGGCTGTTGCAGAACGGATTGCATATCCATCTTCCACCGTTAATTGAGCCTTAGGCTGCGACATTGTTGACCAGACCTTCTAAATTTTTGATGTTCTCACCCAGGGACCGCTCCAATAAAAGCCGATAAGTTGGCAGTTTAGATACAAGTCGCTGAATACCCCTGCGAGCTAACGGTGTTCCACCGAATAGTTCCCTCATGGAATCAGACGTCAACATTGATACCGATCTCCTCTCGGATAACTCATAGAAGCCTGAGCGGCCATAAATCGAAGGGAAAACAAGGACTGATGCATCAATTTTTGTTATGAATTTAGGGAAACTCTGTTCAATCTGAACGTAGCGCTTAGAGTTGGGCGCTTCAGGTAATGAATAGATTTCCACATCAGGCCCGAAATTGATAGCACTGAGATTGTCAGATTCAATCTTGACTCTGGAATAAAGGGCATAAATAGTTTCGCGATGTACCAAAACGCAATCGTCAGCCAGAATCGAATTGCCCGCCGCTAGGCCTGTTGAAACGGCGAGTGTGGATTTCCCTGAACCAGACGGTCCACTTAACAGAACACCATATCCATTTACTTGAACGGCCGCGGCATGCAACACAAGTGATGAACTCGCGATTGCAATCCAACTCCACAAGATTCGAAACGGGGTAATGAAACTGCGCAAATCCAATTCCTTTGAGTCGCGGATGATGATTGCTGCACGGTTTTCCTGCGGATCGAAACAGTAGATAATCCCTTGGTTTCTATCAATAAAAATACGATAAGGGTGTGTGATCAAACTCGGAATAACGGAATTTGTGCCTATCCATTCTTGTGCCCAATCTAGATTCGGGAGCACAACTCCGTCGCCTTTCTGGCAGATAAATACTTTTGTCGGAGGGCAATCACCCTGTCCTGATTTCGGAATGAACGCACCTTGAATCAGTTCCGTAAGTTCACTGTTGGATGCGAATGACATTTCAACTGAATATGGCCCGATGGCGATTAAACGCCTCAACTCAGGTTCAACTAACTGTTCTGCTTGTTCAATAATGGACTTCGCGAAGTTCTGCGCGCGGCTGCTAGCCCTGTTTAATCTCTGGCCAGCCATCTTCACCTGTGTCATGTATCGGATCGATCACCAATAAATCGGCTAGATCGTCTTCAACCATAATTTGGGGGGATTCCCACGCACCACGTTCATAATCCTCAGGTAATGCTGTTGGGTTTCCCGTCAACCAATCAGTTTGCTCAACTAATCCAAGGGATTTCAATTCCGAGATGAAGGCTTCTACCTGAGCTGTAAACTCCTCTAACGTCGCCAGTGATTTGAACGCCTCTTGAACGACCTCAAACCATGATTCCCTGGGCACTTCACTTTGGAGTAACCACATTAGGTCCGCTGCCGGACCTTGGAAACTAAAGTACTTTCCTGTGGAAAAGTCGATTGCAATCACTTCGCCATCAAGGCGCTCCATTGATAGCGAGGCACTTCTGATTCGAAATTCGGTGTCACCACCAAGTGAAGAATTCAACGGGGTCAGACTCCTTAAGTAGCAGTACAAGTAGCAGTGTTGTTCGACCTCCTAGTCCTCACAGACTACATCATCAGTTGTTCTGTAATCAGATCCGTCAGATCTCGTGAGAAGTCGGTCATGGATCGAACTTGGCCCCCAACCATTGGTTCCCAGGGGCGGCCTGCAGCAATCACCAATGAGTCAGCTAGTGATTCACCATCCAAATTTGCAAAGTAGACATTCGGCTGCTCGCGCTCACGAAAGACGGGAATGTCAGACCCCACGACCTTGAGTCCAAGGGTGAGGGCCTCCTCTAGGAACATGCCAAAGCCTTCGCCCTCTGAAGGAATGACGCCGATATTGCATTTGCTCGCCGTCATCTCTACCACGTGATCATCGGCATTTCGATACCATCTAAGTCGACCATTCAAATCCGGATGGTAGCGAATTCGATTGACCAGGTCTTCGCATTCCCAACCGATGCTACCGAATAAAGTCAAGTCAATGTCGCATCCGCGCGCACGAAGCACGTCAAAGGCATCCAGTAATTTATCGTGACCCTTTCTTGGTGCAATGGTCGACACATACATCGCGGAGACCTGAGAATCAGGGAACTCAAGGGGCGTGCGCTGTTTGTGTATTGACCCGAGGGGTATCACGGTAATTGCAGCGCGATGCTTCCACCCAAGATTCAGCAGGTCCCGCTTCACCTGCTCGCTGGGAACAATTATGTGGTCAGCCGCGTGAAGGACCTGCTGAATGTACAGTTTAAATGATCGAGGTGCGGCCTTTGGAAACCATTGCGGATTAATCAGCGGAAGAATGTCGTGAATCAAGACAAAGACTTGAAGGTCACGGATAGCCTTTTGAACCAACACGGCCGGAAAATCCATTTGCATTGGAATGTCGAGGATTACAAGCCCGTCAATTTCTGACAATTGAACTTCCGGTCCGTTTAATACTGGATCTGTGGCCAAATACGGTTCAGTCTTGAAGTTCAAGGATCGTTGCGAATTTGACGTGTGCACCCAACCAATTTCAACGCCAGCAATACCGAGAAGATCTGTTAGACTTTTATGAGCTTCACAAACAACTCTCTGTATGCCAGTGACAGCCAACTGATGCTCCTGCGATTGGCTCTCAGATCCTATTGTTATTAGAGACTTATGTGCACTTACTGCAGAAGCGTGAGATGTCATCACATCACCAGATCCCGGCTGGGAATCAAAACGGAATCGAGCAAGTCAAAAATTGTGACCACCTTGGTCAAGTCAACGGTGTCCTTCGTCCCAGGTAGCCGCAGCCATGGGTGCTCGTAGAGTGAAGCAATATTCATATCTCGCACACTCAAATACTCACTCAGTATCTGGAGTAAATCGGTATCAAAATTTTCACCTGACCTTAACGGGAGACCTTTAGTTTCAAGATTGCATAGCGATGCCACCGTTCCAACCAAGGCAAGAATCTGCGGGATATCACGAACATCCTGGTCAATTGTGGAGACATCGGCGAAATCAATCAATCTCAGGCCATCGGGGGTGAGTAATATATTCCACGGCCGAAAATCATTATGGAAGAAACCAAGATCTGCATAGGATGCCGCAAGGTTAATTACTTTTTTCATTAGGTCTAGTCGCGTACCCTGAGTGGAGTCCTTATCAAGCAAGGTCAACGACTCTCCGTTAATGCCCTGACGCACGACAGTTGAGACCGCACGTCCTTGATTGGTGTTCAGTAAACGCGGCAAGTTCAGTGCTGACCTAATTTCTGGCGGCATACTTGCGAGCACTTCAGCCTCGCGAACAATCTCCAAAGAGTCGAAGTATTCCGGGCAACCAACTTGAGATTTGATCACGTAGCCCTCGTCATGCATGAATGTTCTCGACCTTTTCGCCGAATCGGTCATTGAACTCAACCCGCCAATCCCCACGGACATCGACACCAGATTATTGCCCTCATACCACCTATAACCGTCGAATAGGAAATAGTCCGAAAGGGCTATTACAGGAACTTCCTCAAGTGAATTCACACCGGGTAAAATCTCGCCGTAGTAATTGAAAATCGTGAACTGCGGATTTAAGCGGTATGGCCCTAGCCGCGGATTAGATGGATCATTGCCTTCATGGTGAGGTGTCACAAGACATAATCTTGAATGATTTTTCAACCATGTTATGAAATCAAATAGTTGTGGTTCACTTGTAGTTGAATAAAAACGATCAATCCCAAATGTCGCAAGGACCAGATCCCAGTGTTGATCTGATTCCATTATTTGGCGTAATGCTTCTTCGCCGGTGCAATTTATGTGGGACAAGTGGTTTTCTGTCAACCAATGGGAATTGATTCCTGCGGGATCAAAAAGATTTAGGATTCTAGATTCAGGTCCCAACAAGCAAGAATCGAGGACACATTTCATGTAGTGCAAGGTTATTCATTCCCTAGAGATTGGCTTAAACGTCTTCGATGCACGATCGAACGCAGTTCAGAAAAGAGAATCCCGCTACCCTCTTTGTTCTCAGTAACCCAGCTGTTGTTGTCATGGATTCGCCGCAAAGTCCCAACGGTGCCGGTGCTCCCTGTTTGAATGCCCCTCTCGCGGGCCAAACTCCACCACCTATAGAGCCAGTTGAAGTGTGTGGATTGAGGGTCTAGCGCACCAAACTTCACAAAAGTCGATGCGCGAAACAATGTTGACGTGAACATTATTGCCTCCGCGGTAACAAGTTCCCTTCGAGAACCATTAGATTCAACTCCGAAATTTGTTGCCAAGCAAGTTGCAGCGTCAATTGGCGGATGCTCACTCAAAAGGTCCAGTTGCCTCTCCTGTTTGTCGGACACCCATAAATCATCAGAGTCCAGGAAAGCAATAAATTCCGTCTCTGCCATTTTGATTCCATGATTTAATGCCGCAACCATGCCTGTTTCGTTGATTGACATTAGTTGAACTCGACCCTGATACTCCCTTACATCCCGCGCACTCTGACTATCTTCGGGATCACTCCCGTTGACCACTACCCAAATGGGGCCGGGGGGTGCGCTCTGTGCAAGCACGCTGTCAATTGCCTGTTTAAGGAATGGATCCGCACTGCGAACTGGGATAATGGTCGTGTAGGAACCACTTAATGCGGAAAAGGAGTCTGCATCTTTTTCCATATATTTTCCGTTGTTTTGGTTGTGCACCAGTTGATTCTAAGTTGCCGGTCGGCCTACACCTCAAAGCGTTGTCTGTTTGGGGGATTCAACTACCTTTCAATTGCAGTGTTTAGTTGCCGTAGGCCACAACAAACTTATTGCACACGAATCCGCCCCTGCCTCCGTTAGGCCACATGTCCCAAGATCCGGAGTAACCCACAGGGCAAGTTGCCGTTGCTGAATCACGTCCAATTGACTGCAGCCACATAGGTGAGGTTGCGGCTGTTCCTGTGCTCGCACTTGCATCTCCGTAGAGTCGTGCGAGATATGGCGTGGCCTCACCATCGAATTGTGTGTAGTTTCCACCCACTAAAATCCCACCATTCATTTGAACTGCCACAGCTAAAACTTGATCCGGTCCAAACCCTGTCCCAAGATTGTTAATGAAGGAAGTATCAGGGCTACCATCACTATTAAGACGCGCCAACTTGCTAGCCGCTATCGAATCTATGGTGATGAAATACCCACCCACAATGATTTTGCCATTTGACTGTACGGCGAACGAACTGACAATGTTATCCACACCGGATCCGATATTGACTCCGAAGTCAGTATCCACGCTCCCGTCGGCATTGAGTCTGGAAATGTTATTCGCGGGGTGGCCATCCATCGTGTTGAAACTACCTCCAACAAGAATCTTGTCATCCTCTTGAATACCAAGCCCAAAAACGTAAGGCCGAGAGCCTCCAAGTCCCACATTGTTCGCGGTAAACGTTGCATCAGGTGTTCCATCAGCGTTCAAGCGCGCAACCTTGTTAACCGTTGCGCCATTAAGTGTCTCGAATTCACCACCGACGACAATCTTGCCATTCGATTGCACTACAAGACTTTGCACCGAGGAGCTAAAACCAGTCCCAACATTCGTGGTGAAAGTCGTATCAGGTGTTCCATCAGCGTCTAGCCGAGCAATTCGATTAGAAGTCTGTCCATCAAGAGTGGTGAAATAACCACCTAAGAGAATTTTTCCATCTACTTGAAGAGCAATACTATTTACGTTGAAATTTGCTCCGCTGCCTTTGTTCGTCATGAACGTTGTATCTGGACTCCCATCAGCATTCAAACGTGCAAGGTAGTTCACGCTCCTACCACCCCCGCCAACAAGAATTTTTCCATCAGGCTGCAGGGCCAAGGCTTCGACTCCATCAGTGAATCCAACACCGGCCGAATTGAACGAGGTGTCCGTTGTGCCATCAGAATTCAGGCGGGCTAACGCAACTGCGGGATCACCGTTTACCTTGGAAAAATATCCCCCGATGATGATTTTGCCATCCGGCTGTTCAACTACTTCCTGAATATAGAGTTCACCATCGAGGTCATCAGAAATTAAGGGCGCAAAGGCACTATCCAGAGAGCCTGCATTCTCAGCAGCCACCGCGGAAGGGAAGGTGGTGAGGCCCATGACACTGAAAATTGCAATGCTTACAACAAGCGATAGGGGTTGAAACGTGCGCATTTAGTTCCTCCAAGAACTCTGTGGATAATAAACCTCCCGTTCCCCTGTGTCGCGAATCATAAATATCGTGCCATCTGCCTCAGTAACTGGGGTGGTTTGTCCATGGAACCTTTGCGTGCATAAGGACGCGAGTGCCGAACTGACGTCGTCGGTTAGAAATTACCGGGTGTGAAGTGGGCCAAAGTAGCTTCGAGAGCATCGCGTCTGATCTGACTGAAAGGCACATATTGATCGCCCATTGCGCGTGAGCGCGAGTAGTCGAGTTGCTCACTTCGCCACAGATCAGAGGTCTGTGTTGCCATGGCCGAAATATCAATGAGTGTCTCCAAGGCGTCGCAACACACTGACTTCAACACCCACTTCATAAAGTAGACTCTATTCCTAAAAGATAAATCATTAACAAATAGAAGGAAAAATAATGAAAAAGGTTTTTATCGGTGTCCTGAGTGGCGCCCTCGTTCTTGGATCTTCTGGCCTAGCAGGCAGTGCGGCCCAAGCTTATGACCGCGAAGCATTTGCGCATGCAGCCTCACACTATGTCAGCCCTAAGCAGTTGCCGAAAACTTTTGCATCCAAACCTAGAATGACCGTTGAGGTCAGCGATTCGGGCAATATAGGGGGCTTCGTTTGCACAAGCGCAGTCGAGAACGGACCTGAAGTTGAATTGTCGAAGTCAATTCGCAACTCCTTTGGTTTTTATGAACCACGCAAAGACGATCTCAGACTCAGTATTACCGTCAACGAATACCGGACAAATGTCGCGGCCGAAAAGGCCTTTGCAAAACTCACAAAAGACATCAAGAAATGTGATGGTGACTACTCGGGGTCGTGGACAAGTGAAGACGACATGGTGTTTCCCTATCGGAACGTCGTCACATCGGGAAAAATCCCAGGAGTGACAGTGACTGGCGTAGAGTCGGTCTTCACCAACCAGAACTCAGACAATGCCGCTGTAGGCGATCAGCCTCAATATCTCAGTGACACCTTGAGCATCTTTACTCTGTTAAATGACGCCATCATCATGACTCAAGCATCAACAGGCAGCGCTTTGAATCTCACCGCTCCGCAGAAAAAGGCGCTAGAGCAAGTGGCCAACCGCATGGTGACCGAATGGGTGAACTAAAGCCATGTAAATAGGCAGGCGCATAGCAAGTTAGAGACCAAAACCGTGTGACAATCTCAACGCTGATCCCTTGGTCGTTTGGATTGTCAGACCGGTCAACAAGTAAGTCATCGGAAGCATCCGCTCACTCAAAGTGCCACACTCATTATTGATGAGTAACCAGCGGTGCCGTGAGGAAATAGATGCGACAATGACAACGACAACATTCTTGACCGACCGTTACCTCGCTGCCGTGCTTAAGGAAGTCCCTGCAGATCAGCGAGAAGGTGTGGCTGTGAGACTCCGACAAAAAATTGATTCGTCGGTGTTGGAGCGGATGGCGCGAGGTGAGGATCCGGGAACAGCTGAGCAACGGGTCCTTCGCGAGCTTGGTGATCCGATGCGGGTGGCGGCGTCCTACTCTGGTCGATCACTGTCTTTGATCGGGCCAACGTTTTACCCTGAGTACATCAGGCTGTTGAAACTTCTGATCTCCATTGTTGTGCCGATCGTGACCGTGGTGGTGGGCTTCGCAACCGCATTGTCCGGAGAAAGTTTGTGGAACGTCATTCTTTCGGCTGTGGGATCCGGGTTCATGGTTGGTATTCAAATAGCGTTCTGGGTCACGTTGGTGTTCGCCGTTATCGACCGAAGAACAACGGATCGCACGTTTGCGACTGCGTCGGTGAATTCTCCGATTACATCCGACTGGGACCTTGATGATCTCCCTGAAGTGACCGTCAACCGCATTAGTTTGGGTGACACGTTGGCCTCGATCACAGGGCTTTCCCTTGTGGCCCTGTTCCTTCTGTGGCAGCCCACTTATCAAGAGTCTTTTGACCCGGATGGCCCATCGATTCCGATCCTTAATCCAGAGTTGAGCACGTCGTGGATTCCTGCACTGACCATCATCCTTCTGGCCAGCATCACCTTGGAAATCATCAAATACCGCACGGGAAAGTGGACCATCCTCCTGGCTGCGGCAAACTCCCTGTTAAGCCTTACTTTTGCTTTTTCTGCAATATATCTCATCGTTTCTGATCAATTGCTTAACTCCGAATTCACTTCCATTGTCACTGCTGGTGAATTCGGAACTTTCGTAGATCTCGTCCCAACGTTAATCGCGTGGGTCATTGCCGTTGTAACCGTTTTTGATGTCACTGAAGGTTGGTGGAAGGCCGTACGCGGTCGCCCGGAACTGGCGCCTGAAACTAGGTCGTACTGAATCAATCTCGGTTGAGCAGATCATTACTTCTCCCCGGTCGAGCTTGCAATCTCTTGTATCGCAATCAAGGGCGACACGGCAAGGTTTAACGCCTCGGCCCGCATTGCCCGCGCCGATCTGGGATTCGACAAGATGCCGTCACTCATAATCGGATCCATGCTGGATGTCACAGTCTCAGCTCAAGCACTCAGAAAAGACTGAACACACTTAAAAGACTGAACACACTGAATGCATCGGGCCAACCGACCCAGATTCAGCCAGAGGTTGACTTGATGCTCAATTGGGAGTCATGGCGCCAGAATGACGCGGACGGAATCGAATTCATTGGTGAAAATGTTGGTGGCGACCGTTGTTGATCCACCAGCAACCGAACCACTGTAGGACTTAACAATTGCCTCGGAGGAATCCACGAACTCCATTGTCGCGGTCTTGCAAGCACTATCAATACCAGAGATGGTGCCACTTTCCACTTTGACACCTTTGGCACTGGAGTTGCCGTAGGTGTACGTCGTGGACACCCCGTCACTGTCACAAACTTCAATGGACGCCTGTCCAACTACAGGGAATATCGGCGCGGACACACTGATTGCTCCGAGCGCATAAGCACCACCTGCAAGGCCAACGGCCGCGACAACAGGGACAGCTATAACGAAGAGCCGCTTCACTGGGAATCACAACCAGAAACAAGTTTGGACGTTACATGTTGAGATACAAGCATCGAAATCACTTCTCCATTTCGTATTTAATAATGGTCTCCGATACAGATTCACATGCGTTCAAATGAACACAAATTCTTCTGCCGATCGCAAACCGCTTCGTCACGAAATTGTGATGGAAAAATTTCCTCATTTCTCCCGCTGTCACACTTAATGGATTGCCATGAACGATTAATGACTGATCTTTCTCCCGAAAGGCCAACTGAATTCGGTGGGAACTACCGTGGAAACACGGTATTGCCTTGCCATTGAGCCAGATAAAATCTCCCCGGTCAGATTTTCTGTTGAAGAACACCCACATCAAGGAGCTCCATGCCCATGAAGATTGCACGCACGCCCCTCGCCATCGTTCCCATGCTCACGCTGTTAGGTGCCTTGACGGGCTGCGGAGGGTCTGACTCAGATTCAAGTTCCGCGTCGATGCCACAAGAAATCATGGACCAGGGGTACCTGACTATTGGCACAGAGTTTGCTCGTGAAGGACAGTTCGTTGAACTCGATGACGGCACCTACTCGGGATTTGAGGCAGATCTTTCCGCCGCTCTCGGGGAACAACTCGGAATTGAAATTCGCTATGACAACACGGGGTGGCTGGGATTGCAACCGGCTTTGGAAGCCGGTGAAATTGACGTTGCCATGGCGCAATTGAGTGACTACGCGGAACGGGAGCAGTCAATGACAATGGTTAATTACCTGCGCAGCGGGTCCGACATCATCGTTCCCGCTGGCAACCCCAACGCAATTGCAAGTTTCCTTGATCTCTGCGGTCTCAACGTGGGGGCGTGGACCGATTCCCTTCAAGCAAAACTCCTGGCCACCGAGAGTGACAAGTGCCCCGCTGGCACCTCAATCACGATTGCAAATGTTGACCCATTAGGTGATGCTTCCTACGCCGCAGCTGTGGGCACCGGCGTAACTGACGCATGGTTGACCGATTCACTCAACGCAATGCCAACCGCTGCGGCTTACGGCACCGGCAATGAACTTGAGGTTATTCGAGTTGGTGATGACTCCGCTGGATTAAACGCAACGCCCATCGGAATTGGTGTTGGCGTAACCCAAACCGAACTTGTAACAGCGATCCAAGTTGGACTTCAAAAGTTGATTGACAACGGCACCTACCAGGGACTGCTGGATCAGTACAGCCTTCAAGACTTTGCTGTGGAATCAATCGGTGTGAATACCGCAGTTGCCACACCGTAATTGTGTCCAGTCGCATTGTAGGAATTGTGAGGAGTTCATCGGTGAACCTCGCGGCGGTGACCAATTCGCACGACGTGAATCAGAGGCACTGAGTCGAGCACTTCATTAACAATCCGGTAATCGCCGACGCGAACACGGTAGACGCAGTCCTCGCCCTGCAATGTGACGCAATTCAGTGGCCGTGCGTTATTAGCCAAGATATGCAATGCAGCGAGCGGTACGCTGTTGCTCGCGACGCTCCGGTGATTCAAGAGACCGCACGGCTCGGCGCGCAAGTCTGACCTCGTAGGTCACGGTCACGAAGGACCGAGGTCGGCCTTGACTTGCTCCCATGGGAAGTATTCATCTTCCTCACGTGCCAACGCCAACTCAGCGTGATCCAGTGAATCTTCAGCGTCCTCTACTAGCTTCCCAAACACCACAGGGTCAACGACTACTGCGACTACTGCGACCGCGCGACCGCGGCGGGTCAGGTACACCGGCTCGCCCGTGCGCTGGGTGCCCTCAATCACCTCAGCCAAATGTTCTCGGGCTTCACTCACCGCTATTTCGTTCATGTACGAAACGTAGAACATGCGCGAAGGAGGAACCGTCTGTCCCCAACTCATGAATACTTCATCGACATTAATGCGCTCACCGCTGTGTCCATCTCAAATTTGGAGTTGAAAACGTTCTTCAACGCAGACTGACATTCGGCGAGGTAGGTGTTGCTGGCAGTTTTGTAATCGTCCCACATGCTTAATGAAATAGCTCGCTCCTCGCGCGCCTGAATCAGTTGCTGGGCGAATCCTGCGATAGCCGCGCTAACCTCTGAAAGCAGCAACCACCGCTCGTTTAATGCGGCGGCTTGATCCGCTAATTCACTTCTGCGCATTGCCGTGTCGGCGAGTTTCGACAATTCACCGACGCTTGCACTTTGGGGATTGAACCCTTCTCTTGGTTGAACCGCTTGCGCCGTGCAGGCCCGTATAGCCAAATCATTGGCCCGGGCATCACTATCGGCGCTGCCAGAACATGCAGCCAAGGACAAGCACAGGCCAGCAATTAAAGCGATGCCGAGTCCACTGGGTAGGCGTCCGTTCACACCGCCATGTTAGGAGTGCATTGGCTTTTGCGCCCCGGTACCGTGCCACCGTGATCATTCGACCCATCAATTCATCTGAAGCAACTGCCGTAGGTGAGCTGCTAGTTAATGCGTACGTCGTTGGCGGTCACCTCTCCGCAGAGTCTCCTTACACTCTCGAACTGGGTGACGTGGGTTCACGATTGGAATACACGTGGGTTGCCGAAGTTGAAGGTGGCATTGTCGGCACCATTTGTTTGTGCCCACCAGACGGCACGAGTCCTGCTGTGCTGTGCCGCGAGAACGAGTACGAATTTCGCTTCCTCGCCATTTCTCCCGACTCCTGGGGCGGTGGGGTGGGTCAAGCGCTCGTGACCGAGTGTGAGGCGCAAGCCGTAACACGTGGAGCCGAGCAAATGGTGATCAGCGTGGTCGACCTAAACAAACGAGCATTGAAGTTCTATGCACTGCAGGGCTATTCCCGCATGCCAGAGCGGGACTGGTCTCCAGTGGTCTCACCCGACCCCAATGCCGACAGTTCTGCAGACACGACTCCCGTGCGCATCCTCGCGCTGACGAAGAAGCTCTCGGTTAAGTCCGACCGGGCACCCGCAAACCTTCACCACGAAAATGGCAAGTACCGCTCGCAGACGAACTTCGATGAGTGAAGGTAGCGTATGTGCTTGCCGCCACTTACCCGACCCCCTAACCTTTAAAAAACATTTCATCGAATCCGGAGGTCCCCCATGTCAATGGAAGAAATCGAAATAACAGAATATTCAGAACCACCACAGACCAGTTTTACCGACGCAATCAAAAAAGGTTTTCGCGGATACGTGGTCTGGGATGCTCGGTCCACCCGATCTGAATACTGGTGGTGGACTCTTTTCGTCATCATCGCCACAATTGCTGCCTCGATTATCGACACAATCCTGTTTTCAAGCGACTTGTTGTCGGGTGTGGGTCCGGTGTACCTGCTCACCTCTCTGGCGCTTTTCTTACCGGGCTTATCGCTCTGGATTCGGCGCCTGCACGACACGGATCGCTCCGGTTGGTGGGCCTGGATTGTGCTCATCCCGTTCGTCGGCTTCGTCGTGGTACTGATCTTCGTTCTGTTGCCGTCAAAGGTTGGTCCCACGCGTTGGAATACTCGCATCCAACCGTAGCCCAAGTTTTTTAACCTTCTAGGGCAACCATTATTCGCCCTAGAAGGTTAAATTGAATGATCCTCACATCACTGCGGAAAAAGCTCCGACAATACTGCCAGCCTTGCCCATCATAAAATCTATTCGCAAGATCGGACCGGACGAAATCTAATACAAGTCATGCCATTGGAAGCTCTTTCACTCTGGAAAAATGTCAAGCAAGACCCTTTAGCATGAGATTCCAATACAGAGTTGGTAGTCCAATTTTTTTGAATTGACCAAATTCCTTGATTTCCTTTTTGGTATTCACAAACGGGATTGATGGAGTTGGCTCCATGGAGTAATCGAATTCACAAAGGAGTAAGTGCGATCGACTTGTGGTGATGGGACAGGATGCGTAACCGCTATAAGAACCCTGTAGGGATATTCCATCCATGGATGCAACAAGATTTTGGACCAAAACGGGTGCTTGTTTGCGAATAG
>JAFMHB010000054.1 GCA_017854795.1 Candidatus Nanopelagicales bacterium | reverse complement strand
CGGCGATAGTCATGGGTGGAAAGCTCGATACTGAAGATATTGGGGACCACGGTTCGCTCCCGATCAATGATCGCGGCCCGGTCGTCCATTTCCCGCTGTAGGGCCGAAGCAATCTCAACCGGCTGCACTTCTGCCTTAAAAGCCCGGGCGAACGCCCCACTGACCATCCGGTCCAGTGAATCCTCGAATCGTTCCAAAATACCCACGTAGTGATGTTACTTGCTTGAAGCACCGTTCCCGTGCACCTATATACGTGTGTGCATGACTCTCTTGCAACTCGCGATTTAAACGATAGATTTGTCGAACGAATGAAGAGACAAACACATCGGCAGATCAACCTCAGACTGAAAATACCGAGAATCCTATGGATGTAGAAGTTCCCGATAGTGAACTCGAGGGAGTAACTGGTGGAGGGACAAACCTTCGAATCACTCAATGCCAGTGCTGACAGACCTGTCGTGCTCGAAGGTAATCTGACAGAGACCCGTGCACTTCTAGAGACCTGAGCCTGTAACCTTGGCACGCTTCTGTAAAGGGGCAAAGCGCGAGTGGCGGAATAGGCAGACGCGCACGGTTCAGGTCCGTGTACTCGAAAGGGTGTGGGGGTTCAACTCCCCCCTCGCGCACCAAAAAAGAAGGCTCCCACCTCACATTCAATGTGAGGAGGGAGCCTTCTAAATGTAATTACATGAACTTCGAGCGCCAAGCATCACCGAGTGAATCGGTGAGTCGATCGGTTTCAGCCATTTGCTTCTTGGTCAGGGCCGGTGCGTTGGCGCCCCCGGACTCTAGTTCGATGATCTGGATGTAGTTTCCGAACAGGCGCACGGTCGTGTAGTCATGGTCGGCAAAGTTCGTGGTGAGATCACCTATGGTGGTCTCGGAGTTGACCCACAGGAAAGCGTCGCCGTCTTTGGACTTTTTCTCGCCGTTGGTGAGCTTGGTGGTGATGGAGAACGAGGTGTCGTCATCGGGTTCCGATGTAGGGGTTTGCTGGCCTTCGCAACCCTTGATCTTCGAAACGAGACCGTTATAGGCTTTTTTGGCCCTCTTATCGTTCGCGAACCAGTGGATCTCCTGCGCGATCGTGGTGACACCCTTCCCACTAGTGCTGAGGACCTGTGAGGAGATCAGATCCTGGGCGCCCTTGCCCTTGATCTCAGTGTCGGCGGACAGGTCGCACAACCACGGTGCGTCGGGGGAGCCTTTGGTCGAGCTCGCGACCCCGAAGTTCGAGACGTTCGTCTTACCGATCCCGACCAACTTGGCCTGCGTGGTGTTGAGCATGACCGAGTAGGCATCGGCGACGGTTGACGGCGAGAGCGTCACGGCGTGAGCAGGTACCGATGACAGTGTGAGGGCGGCCGCCGCAACTGTGGCAGTCAAAATCAGAGTGCGAGAAATACGCATGGAGTGCTCCTTCTTATTGTGAGAGCGCATGTATAGCATGTGAAGGTTTAGCCAATAACCCGTTTTCGGTCAGATGAACCCTTCGCGCATTCCATGAAGAAGACACGCGACACATAAGCGGTCGTTGCGCATTCAATATTCAATGAGGGCGCGAGCTGCTTGACGCCCGGTGCGCACGGCCCCTTCCATGTAGCCACAGACCCATTGGTCAGAGCCGATCACCCAAAACGGTGGTTCGTGACTGCCGTGCAAAGGTCCAATCGCCGTTAATTCCCCGGGCCGCCAGGAAGTGATGTAACCCTGGGTCCATGGATCGGTTGCCCAGTTGCGAATGTATTCAGCGGTGGTGTCGTTGGCATCAGGTCCATAGGCGCTCACCATTTCTTGGCGCAGCACGTTTTGGCGCTGCTGTTCGGGAATAGCGAAGTAGGCACCGAGGCGGTCTACGGGTACGAGCGCTGAGATGGCGGCATCGTTTTGCACCCAGGTGCCACCGAGCATTGTGGTCTCGAAATAGCCGGTGCCATTTTGTCCTTGGTCCTCCCAGAAGGGTGACTCGTACACCGTGACGTACTTAACGGTCGGTGCGTGTTGTTGCCGATGAAGCGATGAAAGGCGAGCATCACTCACACCGGTCACAACAACGTCGCGGAGCGGCCCGGCTGGTAACGCTGAAATGACGTTGCTGGCCTTGTACGTCTCGCCGGTGACCGCAACCACCGTCGATACAGGCCTATCGATGTTAATTGATGCGACAGGAGTGGAGTAGCGGATTCGGTACCCAAGTTCTTCCGCCATGAGAAGCGCTACGGTGGCTGAACCTTCTAAGACCTTGGAGTTCTCCCATACGTCGTAGTCGTAGAACCCATGGGCACCCGCGGCTGATTCCTTGCGTAGATCTGCGAGCAGTGACCGACGTTCGATGGAATCTTCGGCTAAGCCGAAAGCTCGTAATTCCATGGCTCGCAGTACTTGCGGGGTTGCTCCTTCCGAGCGCAGCCACTGTCCGACCGAGATGTGATCCAGTGCCCGTGCCTCTGGGTGGGCCCAGGGGTTGTCAGGATTGACGGTGGCCGCCAGGGCAGCAAATTCGGCATCGAGTTTTTGATACAAGGCGCGATCAGAGTCGGACATCCATGGCATGTCCTCGCCCAGAAACACTCCATCACGCATTAACCACGTTGATTCGCCAGGACTATCGGTGAAACTCGGCACGATGGTTAATCCCAACTCGGCAACGAGCTCTCGGTAGGAGGTATGAAACTCGGCTATGACTTCGCCACCTAATTGGATGAGTCGTCCATCCGGGGTGGTGGTTTGTTCGACACGACCACCTGGCCGCGCCCGAGCCTCAAGAACAATGACGTCTAGTCCAGCGTTCATTAAATCCCGGGCCGCGCTGAGTCCGGCAAGGCCAGCACCAACCACAACAACATCATGTGTTGACATGCCAACTCCCAGTCTCTTCTTCATCGAGCATTCGGTGATTTCCTGGATCGTAGAATGGTTTCGTCGAGACAGTTATGGGGAACATCTGCCTCTTACAACGCAGGGTGAATTGCGAATCCAATGCAACACCCCGCTCAATCACCCCGATACCGACGGATCGCCCGAGGGTGTGTCCGTAACCCCCGCTCGTGAGGCGACCAACGGGAAGATCGCCTACAAAGATCGTTTCATCGTGCACCAGCATGACATCAGGATCCTCAAGAGCAATATGAACTACTCGGTGAGAAAGTGCCGAGCGATCGATCGCGCGAAGTGCATCTGCACCGATGAAGTCAACTCCTTTGTTCAGATCCACAGCGAAGGCCAGACCAGCGGTAAAGGGGTCATCGGCAGCGCCGATGTCGTGCCCGAGGTGCCGGTATCCCTTTTCAAGGCGTAGGGAATCTAGTGCGAAGAAGCCTGCCGCCTGCACACCAAGATCCTGACCCGCTTCCCACAGTGCGTCATAAACATTGACGGCCAAATCCGCTGGTACATAGATCTCGTACCCCAATTCCCCCACGTAGCTCAGGCGCAATACCCAGGCAAAACCGTCGGCGATCTCAACCTCACGCGCGGAATAGAGGGGTTGGGATGAATTGGACCATTCCGCCGGAGACACGCGCGACATGAGCTCACGACTACGCGGACCCATGACACCGATCGTTGCCAGCGAAGAAG
>JAFMHB010000017.1 GCA_017854795.1 Candidatus Nanopelagicales bacterium | reverse complement strand
TCGGATCGTCCCAGTTATGACCGTTCCCGTAGTGACCGGCCGAGTTCTGATCGACCTCGTAGTGATCGGTCGAGTTCGGATCGACCGCGGCGTGATGATCGGGATGACAGGGGGAGGTCAGAGCGGTCGGATTCCAATAGGTACCCGTCTCGGGAGAGAAGTGATGAGGATTTACGTGAGACCAGGGGTCCATGGATACCAGAGGAAATCCTTTTCGAGGATCTCGACAAATCGGTCAGGTTTGAGTTACAAACATTGCCCGAGTCATTACAGGAACGAGTGGGTCGACACTTATTAGCTGCTGAAATTGCAATCGGCGATGACGATATGGAAACTGCTCTCGCACATTCGCGTCAAGCAAAGAAACTCGCTGGTCGAGTAGCTGTGGTGCGGGAGGCTAACGGCACGATCGAATACTTGGCTGGTCAGTATGCAGCGGCCTTGAATGAGTTGCGTGCAGTTCGTCGGATGACCGGTAGCAATGATTTTGTAGCAATGATGGCTGACTGCGAGCGTGGCTTGGGGAGACCAGAAAAGGCAATCGAGTTCTTAAAATCCATACCGACGAAGGAGTTGGCACCGGAAACGGCCATTGAAGCACTCATGGTGAGTGCTGGGGCACGGGCAGATATGGGTCAACTTGACGCAGCACTGCTTATGCTTAATGTGGGCGCACTAACGTCATTGCCTGCGGGAGATCTACGTGCTCGGTTGCAAGAGTTCTATTCAGACTTGTTGGATCAAGCGGGACGAACAGCCGAAGCTCGGGAATGGCGCGGCAAGGCTCTCAAATCAGATGTTAATGGCGTGACTGCCTTAACTCGAGCTCGGGAAAGTGGCATAACGGCTCACTTGCTAGATGAATCCGACTGACTTTGTTTTTCTAGCCAATGCCAGATTCCGCTAACTTGCGCCTCTGAACTGCTGAGATGCTCAAACTTGTTGGAGACTGCCGTGTCTGCATAAAATTCGGCGTTCACTTCACGATCTTTGGCAAGCACCATGAGTAGTGCATGATCAAAGTCCATGCCTTCATGATGAGCTTGTTTAACCCATTCAACCCAATAGTGAAGTTGAGTGAGTGAATTCTCAAATACCCGTTCGATTTCGCTAGTGGGTCCAAAGTGACTAAAGAGTAAGCGGTTTGGGCCCACTGCCTGCATGGCATTTAATGAATTCACAGCCAGTTCAAAGTCAAAATCCGGCGGCGGTGTCGCGGGCCTGACGTCTCCAGTTTCAGGGATGTATACGCCTGCTGCATCACCCGTGTATAGATCACCTGTGTCTGAATCGATAAGGGCAACATGGTGAGATGCATGTCCGGGGTTGTGGAATGTGTCCAGTTTTCTGCCGGCACCCAGATCAATGCTTCCCCGTTCACCGAGTACATCAATTCGAAGTGGATCTGTAGGAAGAAGTGGCCCAAACATTTCATCCATTTTGGGTCCAAAGACTCGGTAGGCGCTAGCGACCAACTTGGCTGGGTCTGCGAGGTGGCGTGCGCCCCGCTCATGCACCACGATTCGAGCGTTGGGGTATTCCCTCGCCAAGTCACCAACCCCGCCCGCGTGATCCAAGTGAATATGGGTGACCACGATTGTCGCTAAATCCTGCGGGCCACAGCCCAGTTGGGTCAAGCTGTCCTGAACGCGAGGCGCACTTAATGCCGCTCCCGTTTCAATAAGCACGGGACGGTCGCTGGCGATGAAATAGGAAGATGTGATGCCTTCGAAGCCGCCCATCATTGTATCGATCGAAAATACACCTCCACCAAGGTCTGCAATGACCGGTGACTTGTCCACACTCTCTGCCATGTGTTCCACAGGCGTACTTTATAACTGCCGGGCATTCTCCATTTGACGAATAATCCATTTGACAGATTCGACGAGACATTCGGTGAATTGAGAAAGGAATACATATGACTAATCGTGTTGAAGTAGTTGGCAGATTAGGAGGACGAGTAACTCAACGAGAACTACCCAGTGGGGATATAGCAACAGGTTTTGCCGTGATTGTCGATCGCCCGGCAAGTGACCAAGTTGGCACTACAAAAGTTGACACCATGCCATGCCAAACATTTAGGGAATCGGTTGCAAAAAAGGTGATGGCGATGGAGCCGGGAACGCAAGTGAGCTGCATGGGAGTGTTGAGGCGAAGGTTCTGGAGATCGTCAGGTGGTTTGGCTAGTGCATTGGAGATTGAGGTGCGAGCACTCAAGCGCGCGACGTAGTGGCGGGTAGACTGGGGGAGTGATACCGGCAGACGAGCTTTTTTCCATTGACGAGGACGGATTGGATTCTGATCCGTTGCCCTCTGTTGTCAACGAGGAAGTTCAAATTTCTAATGGGGGAGTTCGGCTGGATTCGATTATCGATGCTATCGACGCGATCCGGAGTGGCAAGGCAATTGTTGTCATCGACGACGAGGATCGTGAGAATGAGGGCGACCTGATTTTTGCTGCATCCAAGGCAACTCCTGAACTAACGGCCTTCATGATCCGTCACACATCTGGGTATGTATGTGTTGGAATGTCGGGTGAGCTTCTTGATCGACTGAGTCTGCCACCTATGACTTCGGTGAATGAGGATAGAAAAGGAACCGCATACGCGGTCTCCGTTGATGCAAAGGATGTTGTTTCAACCGGAATCTCAGCCGTTGATCGAGCTCACACAATTCGCGTGCTAGCTGATTCTGCGACGGAGCCGTATGAATTAACTCGACCGGGTCACGTGATGCCACTTCGGGCCGTGAAGGGCGGGGTGCTTCGACGACCAGGACACACTGAAGCGGCAGTTGATCTGACCACACTTGCAGGATTGACGGGCGCTGGTGCATTGTGCGAACTCGTAAATGACGACGGAACCATGATGCGAGCACAGCAATGCCGAGAGTTCGCGGATGAGCACGGGCTACTCCTTGTTTCCATTGCCGATTTGATCAAATATCGACGTCAATACGAATCGCAAGTGACCCGAGTGGCTGACGTAACTCTGCCATCGGAGTACGGCGAATTTCGCGCTGTCGGTTACCGCAGTGAAATTGACGGGACTGAACACGTAGCACTGGTTTGTGGTGACATCGGAGCAGGTCAAGATGTCCTAGTCCGGGTGCATTCGGAGTGTTTAACAGGAGATGTGTTCGGCTCACTTCGCTGTGATTGCGGTCCGCAACTACACACCGCCATGTTGCGGATCGCCAAAGAAGGGCGCGGAGTTGTTTTGTATGTGAAGGGTCACGAAGGGCGTGGAATTGGACTGCTGGACAAGTTGCGTGCTTACGAATTGCAAGAACGTGGATTTGACACAGTCGACGCCAATCTGTCACTTGGCCTTCCAGCGGATGCACGAGATTACGGAACAGGCGCACAAATTCTTGCTGAACTTGGAATAAAAAGCATGCGACTTTTGACCAATAATCCAACGAAACGCGCCGGATTAGAAGGATATGGGCTGGTCATCATCGATCGGGTTCCATTGGTAGTTGAAGAGAATCTGCACAATGCCGAATACATGTCGACAAAGGTGGCCCGAATGGGTCATGAGTTGTAATGACAAGTGGTTCGGTTTCCGATGGAATACCTTCGGGAAATGAGTACGACTGGTACAAGCGAGCTTGCGATCTGCTAGAAAGTGGAGACAGCGCCGCTTCTGCAATTTTATTTCAGCGAGTACGTGAAGTAGAAGCTAGTCCAAGTGTCCTAGAGGGTCTAGGTAGAGCGCTTTTTGACGCGAAACAATATGACCAAGCAGTGCTCGTTCTAGGGGAACTGGTTGAAATCTCCCCCGATAATGATTATGCCCATTTTGCACTGGGACTTTCGTTGTGGCGATTGCAAAGGTTCATACCCGCACGTGACCATTTAGCTATGGCTTTCGTCATGAAACCGCACCAGCCCGAATATGGCTCCGCACTGTCACAGGTCAAATCAACCTTGCGGCACCGAATGGAGCAGGGAATGCCTCTGGAAGGACCCATTGCAGGACAGGATCAATTGTGAGTGACATCGGCTCACAGACGCTTGGATCGGAGCATAAGTTACGTGAAAGATTTGATGCGATCTATTTCGATCTAGATGGTGTTCTTTACCGTGGGTTAAGCGCAGTGGATGGAGCAGCTAAAGCCATTAGTGAAATTTCTGAGGCTGGCTGCGGGATCGCATTCGTGACAAATAACGCGTCTCGTACTCCCGATGACGTTGCTTCTCACTTAAGAGAACTGGGCATACCTGCCAAGTCGACTGAAGTAGTTACCGCCTCGCAAGTTGCCGTTGAAATTTTGCAGCAATACGTGAGCCCCGGTGAGCGAGTCTTCGTTGTCGGTGGTGACGGAGTCGAACAGGCACTATTAGGGGCAGGGTATGTGGCCAGCAGGGATTCGCGCGAGTGTGTCGCTGTAGTTCAGGGGTTTGGTCCAGAGGTTTCATGGCGGGATTTAGCCCATGCTTCATATTTAATCCAAGGGGGAGCGATCTGGATTGTGACCAATCTTGATAGCACTTTCCCAACAGCATCAGGTATCGCTCCCGGCAATGGCTCCCTCGTTGATGCGGTGCGCAATGCCGCGGGACGTGACCCTGATGGCGTCGGTGGGAAACCAGATCGAGCCATGATGGATCGGACAAGGGCTGCTGTTCCAGGGGAGAGACCTCTTTTGGTGGGAGATCGTTACGACACGGATATTGCAGCCGGAATCGCGGCGGGAATACCCACAATGCTGGTGCTCTCCGGGGTGACACAGACCGCAGATGTGTGGAGTGCAAACCTGCGGGCTGACTATATATGCGAGAGCGTTCAAGGGCTGATTTGTGGTTACCCGGATTCGAGCACGATTACCGAAGGCCACGTCTGTGGTGGCGCAAGGGCGACCTTTGTCGAGATGGAAATGTGTGTTCGCGCCACGGGAGGCACGCGGCTCAATCGCTTACGGGCAGCCGATAGCCTAAAGTGGGCCATGGCGGATGAAGTCGGATTGGATGCGTTCACGCAAGGACGGATTACCCTTGATCTAGGTTTATTTGATCTCGAATAAGGGGAATAAAAGATAAGCAGTGTCCAGCGGTGGTCACGTTAATTGGTAAAGGAAGAGACTCATGTTTGAATCAGTACCGAATCTTTCAACATTGCGCAATTATCTTGAGATGGCTACAGGGCTCACCGAGGCAACCGCAGCAAAAGCCATGGAGGTTGCCGGGTCGCTGATTGCCCAAGGTGTATCCCTTGGTACCAGGCAACCGGCTGACATGGCGTCCAGTGTGGCGCAAGCAGCGGATGACTTGATGGCCCAGAGTAAAACCAATCGTGATTTACTGATCGGACTTATCCGCGCTGAAGTTGACAAGGCGATAGGTCGTGTGGGTTTTGTTCGCGAGGACGAACTAGCTGCATTGAGGGCAAGAGTTGAAAAAGTTGAGTCTTTGATCGCCACGGTAGAGGGTGAAACAGTCGTCAAAACACAGGATTCGCCCCCTTCACAAGACACATTAGATTCACAGGGGGCAGAGAACGAAGCGCCCACTAAGAAAAAGAAGAAGGTTGTGGTTGAGTATGAATCCTGAAATTGATGTGAATTTGGTGGCTGGTTCAGAATCAGATTCGGAAACTGAAATAATTTCCGGCGGTCAGGATTTATTGGTCCTAGACGAGATGGTTGACGCAGATCTCGTGTTGCCAATGTGGGAAGCCACGGGCAACAGCGAAGTTGATTCTGCATTGGAGCTAATTCAGGCGATTGACCTAGAAGATATTCATTCCCACCATGGCATCTTGACGCAGGTTCATGACCGGTTGCGTGATGTCATGGTGAATTTAGATCGATAACGGTTCATGCGCAGGCTGGATGCCGAGTTGGTTTCGCGTGGATTGGTTCGATCTCGAGGCGAAGCTCAGACTGCAATTGATGAACGTAGAGTCAAAATTGATGGCATGGTGGCGCTCAAGGCTGCAACAGGGGTTAGCCCTCAATCGAATTTGATCGTTGAGAGTGACGGGGACTCATATGTCTCACGAGGTGCACACAAGTTATTGGGAGCCTTAGATGCTTTCCCCATTTCGCTATCGGGGCGTTACGTTCTTGATGCAGGCGCATCAACAGGGGGGTTCACCCAAGTCGCACTTGAAGCAGGTGCTGCACGAGTGCTGGCCGTTGATGTCGGCTACGGGCAAATCGCCTGGTCACTGCGAACGGATCCACGGGTGCAGGTCATGGAACGTCAAAATATTCGATACTTGGAGCCTCATCAACTTGAATTTGTTCCTCAGGTGGTCGTAGCTGATCTTTCTTTCATCTCTTTAACAACCGTGTTGCCAGCCCTCACCTCTCTAATAGACCCAAAGGGCGAGATGCTCCTGATGGTGAAGCCTCAATTTGAGGCGGGGCGGGATGCAGTCAGCGCATCACACGGAGTAGTTCGTGACCCAGAAATTCGCAAATTGGCAGTGAATCGAGTGGCCCAAGCAGGTATAACAAGCGGGTGGAATATTTCGGGTATCGCGGCAAGCCCATTACCCGGCCCAAAGGGCAATGTGGAATATTTCTTATGGCTGACACACAGGCCCCAAGTGCAGGGTATGCACGTGAGCCCAGATACGACAGACTTAGCGAGCATGATCGACATTGCCATTGAGGAAGGACCAGCATGATCCGTGCAATCGGGGCTCCCTCTCGGGTACACGTTGTTGTCAATAGTCAATCAAATCATGCACTGCGAATCGCTGATTCTGTGGACACTGGACTGAGTAAGCACAAGATCACGACCAGCAGAGAAAGTGACGAGTCCGAAAATGCCCCGTTTGGCACACATGAAGTCACCGGAGTGCCGGGATTATTACCGACAGATTTGATATTGGTTATCGGTGGCGACGGCACGATGCTCCGTGCGGCTGAACTTGGGCGAGAGTCGGGAGCGGCGATTTTGGGAGTGAATTTGGGACACGTCGGGTTTCTCGCTGAAGCAGAAGAAGAAAATCTGCAGTTCGTCATTGACGCCATTGCTGGTGGAGAGTGGAGTGTTGAGGAGCGACTAGCCCTTGACGTAATGATTTTTCAGGGGTCAGAAGCCGTGGATCGAACATGGGCCCTGAATGAAATTAGCTTGGAGAAGCACGACCGGGAGAAAATGATTAGCGTCCTTGCCCACGTGGACGACCATCCATTGAGTCGCTGGGGGTGTGATGGAGTGATCTGTGCGACCCCAACAGGATCGACAGCGTACGCATTCTCGGCCGGTGGCCCGATTGTGTGGCCGGAAGTCAGTGCGCTCCTGTTACTCCCCATCAGTGCACATTCACTCTTTGCTCGACCATCGGTCATTGCTCCAACAAGTGTCATTCGGCTTGAGCTTTCACCTGAAGCTGATGCTGTTATGTGGGCAGACGGTAGGCGTATGATCGCGGTTGCCGCCGGTTCGAGCCTGGAAGTGCGCGCCAACGACCAACCAGTTCGCTTCGCTCGACTTGTTCCGGCACCATTCACGGACCGACTAGTGGCGAAATTTCAATTACCCGTCGAAGGTTGGCGTGGTGTTGGAAAATGACGTCAAATTCGGTGAGAGCGAGTAAGACATGCTCGAGTCGTTAACGATCTTAAACTTGGGAATCATTTCAGCGGCGTCCATTGAACTGGATTCTGGACTAACAGTTTTGACCGGTGAAACGGGTGCAGGAAAGTCCATGATTTTGCAAAGTATTGGATTACTCATGGGTGATCGCGCAAGCGCTGAATTGGTGCTTGACTCAGCGGATCGAGCCCGAGTGGATTGCGAAGTGAAATTTGATGGAACAACCGGATCGCTAGTGCTCTCATTGGTTGAGAAAAGTGGTGGGGAGTGCGAGGAGATCGATAATTCAGGTGAGCTCTCACTTCTCATCTCGCGGGAAATTACTCAAAGTGGACGAGGAAAAATCTTTTTGGGAGGCCGACAAGTACCGGCAAGCGCTTTGCGCCAAGTGAGTGAAAATCTAATTGCGTTACATGGTCAATCAGATCAAGTCTTATTGCGTGATGGCGTGAAGCAATTAGAACTTCTTGACCGTGCTGGCGGCGAATCCACGGCTCGCGCTAGAACCGCGTACCAGAATGCGCTTCGTGAATATCGGAGATTACGTAAAGAGCAAGACAATTTGAGAGCGAATGAAAGTGATCAACAGGCCAGAATATTTGTTCTGCAGCAAGGCATAAATGAGATCTCAGATTTAAACTTAATCGAAGACGAAGATGATCAGGCCGCACAAAAAATCTCAGTGATGCGAAATGTTGATAATCTCAATGGTTATGTTGGGGCGGCGCGTGATTTTCTCTCAGGAACAAATGATTCAGGGAGAGAGGCGCGTTCAGCCCCGATAATTGACCAGTTAAGTGAGACCGCTAAATCACTCGAGCATGGCCGCGAACTTGATTCGGAATTATCTCCACACCTCGCTCGCATCGTGTCGGCGCTGGCTGAATTATCTGATCTCGACGCAGAGCTTGGCAATTACCTGTCTGCGTTGGGGGCTGACCCTGCAGAGTTAGCTGACCTAGAACATCGAGTATCCCAGTTGTCAGCGATCAAGAAAAAATACGGATCAACCTTGGCTGAAGTGATCGCTTGGCGGGATCAGGCCCAGAGTGAACTTGAAAACATCCTCTCTAAGGACTCACGCTTGGACGAATTAGTGGGTGAAATCTCGGTTGCACTAATTGAGGTGACCCGCGAGGCGCAGACATTAACCGAAGTTAGGACCGCGGCCGCCAAGGCACTGGAAAAGAGGATTGAGGCTGAGCTCGGAGGTCTTTCCATGCCATTTGCCCAAGTGAGGATTGAACTTGAGGTTGAGACGGATCCGCAATTGTGGACTCGCACTGGCTGTGACCGAGTGGTTTTTATGCTCGCGGCGCACGAGAGTGCCAAATTTCTACCGTTGTCACGCTTTGCTTCAGGCGGTGAACTTAGTCGCGTGATGCTCGCCATCGAGGTGGCCCTTGCCAGCGAGAATCCGGTACCCACCATGATTTTCGATGAAGTCGATGCAGGTATCGGTGGGGCTGTTGCCGTCGAGGTGGGTAGGCGACTCGCTGCACTGGCCCAACACACCCAAGTGATCGTTGTAACGCATCTGCCTCAGGTCGCCGCTTTTGCCGATCGGCATTTGGTAGTGGAGAAGAAAGCCGCGACCAACTCAGTGGAAACAACGGTGGCGTTGGTAAATGGAGATGCTCGGGTGAGAGAGATTACTCGGATGCTTTCTGGGCTGCCGGACTCTGAGCACGGTGGTGCGCACGCGATTGAACTCCTTGAGCTGGGTGCGAAAAAGTAGTCTTACCCGGTCTTTCGCGAGTCGTGTCGGTCACGCCCGGAACACTGATAGGCTTTACTCCCGTGGAGAAAACTGGGACTAAGCACATATTCGTCACCGGAGGCGTTGCCTCATCACTCGGCAAGGGGTTGACGGCATCTTCGCTGGGTAATCTACTCACCGCGCGTGGACTGCGCGTGACGATGCAAAAGTTAGACCCGTATCTCAACGTGGACCCTGGAACCATGAATCCATTTCAGCATGGCGAGGTTTTCGTTACCGATGATGGGGCTGAAACAGATCTGGATATTGGTCATTACGAACGTTTTCTCGATACAAATTTGCACGGTTCAGCTAATGTTACGACTGGTCAGATCTATTCAACGGTAATTGCAAAAGAGCGACGTGGTGAGTACCTGGGAGACACCGTTCAGGTCATACCGCATATAACTAATGAAATTAAGTCCCGCATTAGGCGAATGGCTGGGCCCAATGTTGACGTAGTCATCACCGAGGTTGGTGGAACGGTGGGGGATATCGAAAGCCTGCCTTTCCTAGAGTCCGTGCGGCAGATTCGTCACGAAGTCGGGCGAGAAAACGTGTTTTTCCTACACGTTTCGCTGTTGCCTTACATCGGTCCCTCTGGTGAATTAAAGACCAAGCCAACCCAGCATTCGGTTGCGGCTCTTCGCAGTATCGGCATCCAACCTGATGCAATCGTCTTGCGTGCGGATCGACCAGTTCCCGATTCCATCAAGCAAAAGATCTCAATGATGTGCGATGTTGACGCTGAGGCAGTCGTTGCAGCAGTTGACGCGCCCAGTATTTACGACATTCCCAAAGTGCTCCATGCTGAAGGTTTAGACGCCTATGTTGTTCGCCGACTTGACCTTCCTTTCCGTGATGTGAACTGGGATCAGTGGGATAAATTATTGGAGCGGGTGCACCATCCACAATATGAAGTAACCGTTGGACTGGTTGGCAAGTACATTGATTTGCCAGATGCTTACCTCTCGGTCACGGAAGCCTTGCGCGCCGGCGGTTTTCACAATAACTGCCGCGTGAACATCCGCTGGGTCTCAAGCGATGATTGTGCAACACGGGAGGGAGCGGCTAAGAATCTTTCCGATCTTGACGCGATGTGTGTGCCTGGTGGGTTTGGTGTTCGGGGGATTGAAGGAAAACTTGGTGCCTTGACTTATGCACGTGAGAATCGGCTTCCAACTCTTGGATTATGCCTCGGCCTGCAATGCATGGTGATCGAATACGCCCGAACAATCGCGGGCCTTGTAAATGCGAACTCGGTCGAATTTGATGAGTCGACACCACACCCGGTTATATCGACAATGGCCGATCAACGTGATGTCGTTTCTGGGGAGCGCGACATGGGTGGAACCATGCGTTTGGGGCTGTATCCGGCGAAACTGACCCAAGGTTCGGTCGCCTACAAGGTATACGGAACTCCATACATTGAAGAGCGTCACAGACATCGTTTTGAGGTGGCAAATGAGTATCGCGACCAACTCAGCGAGGCTGGATTAGATTTCTCCGGCACCTCACCCGATGGGCGCCTTGTTGAATTTGTAGAACTTCCAGCCGAAGTGCACCCGTATTACATTGGAACTCAAGCCCACCCAGAATTGCGTTCGCGACCAACGAATGCGCACCCACTTTTTGTTGGCCTCATTGAAGCTGCGATTACCCGGGAGCGCTCATTGCAACAGGACTTCTCTGCAGCGGAAGCTTAGGTTTACGCCGTGCTCGCTTCCTGGAGTGGACCGGTCAGGGACACTGTCGAACCGGCCGTTCTCGTTAATAGCGAAACGGTACATGTGGGTGGAAAGTGGAGAGTCGATGTTCAAACTGTCGATATTGCCGGACAGCGGGTCAAGCGCGACATTGTCATTCATCCAGGTGCCGTTGCGGTTCTCGTTCTTAATGACCATGATGAAGTTCTCCTGATTAGGCAGTACCGACAAGCACTAGGAATGTTTCTCTTCGAGACCCCTGCCGGGCTCCTTGACAAAGTTGATGAAAATCCACTCGTTGCTGTTCAACGGGAATTGGCCGAGGAAGCGGGGGTGCAGGCGGCTCACTGGGAAACGTTGGTTGATTTTTATAACTCACCGGGTGGGTCCAGTGAAGCTATTCGAATCTATCTTGCGCGTGAAATCACTGAGTTGCCTGATGGGCGAGTAGTTACCGGAGAAGCCGAAGAAATGGACCTGCCGTGCGCCTGGGTCCCTTTGGAAGAGGCTGTCGACTTGGTGTTGGGCGGTGAATTAGGGAATCCGACAGCGGTAATTGGTGTCCTCGCCGCATGGACGTGGCGATTAGACCCACGTCGAGTGTTGAGGGGTGCGAGTGCGCCTTGGAGCGCGCGAGAGGGGCTGAAATCACTTGGCAGACTCCCATCCGTGTAGATTCGCGTCCACGTTTAAAACCGAGAAAATGAGGCTGCTGTGCGCGTTGGAATTCCCAAAGAAATCAAGAACCATGAGTACCGGATAGCGATCACTCCAGCGGGTGTTCATGAGCTTGTAACCCACGGCCACGAAGTCGTCATTGAGGCTGGAGCGGGGATCGGTTCCTCGATTGCCGATATTTCATTCGTCAGTGCTGGTGCGATCATGCTCGACACTGCAGATGCTGTCTGGGAGACCTCGGACATGATTCTTAAGGTGAAGGAGCCCATAGCCGCGGAGTACCATCGCATGCGCGAGGGTCAAGTGATCTTCACGTATCTCCATTTGGCGGCATCGCAGGAATGTACGGATGCGCTTGTCTCGTCAGGGGCAACTGCGATCGCTTATGAAACTGTAGAACTTGCTGACGGGTCGCTCCCACTACTGGCTCCCATGTCTGAGGTTGCTGGTCGGTTGGCACCTCAGGTGGGTGCCCACTCGCTCCTACGCGCCCACGGCGGTCGTGGCGTGCTCATGGGCGGTGTCTCGGGTGTATACGCGGCGAAGGTCGTGGTTCTTGGGGCAGGAGTTGCTGGAATGAATGCAGCCGCGATTGCACTTGGCATGCAGGCCGAAGTCCTACTCTTGGATAAGAACATAGCTCGCTTACGCCAGGTGGATGCTATTTACCAGGGTCACATGCAGACGGTTGCATCGAATGCTTTTGAAATCGAACAGGCGGTCCTCGATGCTGACATGGTTATCGGTGCAGTGCTTGTGCCCGGGACAAAGGCGCCGAAGTTGATTTCTAATGAACTGGTGTCACGCATGAAACCAGGGTCAGTGCTGGTTGATATTGCGATTGATCAGGGTGGGTGCTTTGAAGACTCACGTCCAACTACACATGCTGATCCAACTTATGAGGTCCACAACTCAGTGTTCTACTGCGTTGCCAACATGCCTGGGGCTGTGCCCCACACCTCAACATATGCTTTGACAAATGTGACGCTGCCCTACGCGGTCGCACTTGCTGATAAGGGGTGGAAGCAGGCTCTCATAGACGATCCCGCACTGGCATTGGGCCTGAACGTCCATGATCATAAAGTCACTTATTCAGCGGTGGCGGAATCCTTTGACTACCCTCTGGTTACTCTCGCTGAGGCAATCGCCTGAACTTAGAGCGGGCGATTCGCGGCTACCTCGATCATGTCAGTATTGAACGAGGGCTTTCCGCCAATACGGTCAGCGCCTACACGCGTGATTTGGGACGGTATCAGAATTGGTGCCAAGAACGCGGCCTTGTCACTCTCGATGATGTTGATGTCAATGCAATAAGTGATTTTGCTACTTCACTTGCTGGTGACCTCAGTGCCGCGAGCGCAGCCAGAACGATCGTGTCTGTGCGTGGTTTCCACAAATTCTGTATAACCGAAGACTGGACAGTGGCAAACCCTGCAGTTGATATTCACCCCGTTTCCATCCCGCTCAGGCTGCCGAAAGCTTTGCCTTATGAATCCGTCATTGCCCTCATCGATGCAACCGATAGCGGTGATCTCCCTCAACGTGACCGGGCAATTATGGAACTGCTCTATGGAACCGGCATGCGTATATCCGAATTAACCAATTTATGCGTGGATGACATAGATCCCGAGTCCGAAACGGTTATCGTTACAGGAAAGGGCAATAAGCAACGACTGATTCCCGTCGGCACATATGCCTTGGAGGCCATCGAAAAATATGTTCACGGGGAGCGTTCCACTCTGGTTGCCAAAGGAGCCGGAACGCACAAATTGTTCCTCAACCGCCGAGGAAACCCAATGTCGCGTCAAAGTGCCTGGGAATGCGTCAATCAAGCCTCTGCGCGAGCCAAAATTCCGGGTGTGAGCCCGCATAGCCTTCGTCACAGTTATGCCACCCATTTACTTGAGCGCGGAGCCGATGTCCGTACGGTCCAGGAGCTGCTCGGGCATGCATCTGTGACGACTACCCAGGTGTACACGCTGGTAACTGTTGACACGCTTCGGGAAATATATGCTGCATCGCACCCAAGAGCCACCTGATCGCCAAGTAATCCCGTCTACCACGCTAGGTCGGGTAATCGGCCATGCCAATCGAGGAAATCAATATCAGGACACAGTAGGCTGGCAGCCATCATGAGCGAGGAATCGGTAGAGACCAAAACGGCGGTCATCCCTGAGCCACCCATATTGGAAAAGCATGGTCCGGCCAGGGTGATTTCCATGGTCAACCAAAAAGGTGGTGTCGGTAAAACGACGTCAACAGTGTCTTTGGGTGCGGCTTTGGCCGGATACGGCCGCAGGGTTCTTCTTGTTGACTTTGATCCACAAGGGGCCCTCTCAGTTGCTTTTGGCCTGAACCCGAATGAAATGGAACTCTCGATCTACAACCTGTTGACTCAAAATGATTGTCATATTGGTGACGTAATTGTGAATACACGCGTGCCTGGGCTCGATCTTGTCCCGAGCAATATCGATCTTTCTGCAGCTGAAGTCCAATTGGTGAGCGAGGTCGGCCGAGAGTACTCACTTCAAAGGGTGCTCGCTCCAATCATTAACGACTACGACATTGTGCTCATCGATTGTCAGCCCTCTTTGGGTTTGCTCACCTTAAATGCACTTACCGCAAGTACCGAAGTCATTATTCCCATGGAGTGTGAGTATTTTGCTTTGCGCGGCGTGGCCATGCTCAAGGACACAATTGACAAGGTTGTGTCACGGCTCAATCCAAATCTCCGAATAGTTGGTGTATTACCCACCATGTACGACCCACGAACACTTCACAGTCGAGAAGTTCTTGAGTCCGTTACGGGCGCATTCGGTGACACGGTTTTTTCAACAACAATTAATCGAACCGTTAAATTCCCTGATTCAGCTGTCGCGGGAGAACCCATCACTTCATTTGCACCGAACAGCAGTGGTGCTGAGGCGTACCGCAGGTTGGCGCGCGAGGTACTTGCTAGGTGACCTGTTAGGTGAGTACCGAAGTCGTCGACGAAAGTGTTAGCGTAAAAGAAGGATTCTCCGTACGTGTTGGAGATTTCGAGGGTCCGTTTGACCTGCTTCTGTCTCTCATTTCAAAACACAAACTCGAAGTAACCGAATTAGCCCTCCACACGGTCACAGATGAATTCATCTCTCATATTCGTGGGCAGGGGGAGCAGTGGGACCTCGATGAAACAAGTAGCTTCCTCGTTGTTGCGGCGACACTCCTTGATCTAAAAGCGGCCAGACTTCTTCCTCGTGGTGAAGTCGAAGACGAGGAAGATTTGGCATTACTTGAGGCTAGGGATTTGCTTTTCGCTCGAATTTTGCAGTACCGAGCATACAAAGAGATCACTGTGCTCTTCACTCAAATGATGGGAACAGCGAGTAAATCTATCCCGCGCGCTGTGGGACTAGAACCACAATTTGCCGAACTCTTACCAGAAGTTTTATTGGGTATCGGGCCAGATCAATTTGCGGTCATGGCTGCATTCGCATTGGCACCAAAGCCCGTTGAAGAAGTTGGTCTGGGGCATATCCACGTTCAGCGGGTAAGCGTTCGGGAGCAAGCAGCAATCATTGTTGAAAGGCTTCGGCGCGTAGGAACAACCACGTTTAGGGCGCTCACCCAAGACTGCGACACAACTTTGTTGATTGTTGGACGCTTTCTTGCGTTACTTGAGCTCTACCGCGAACAGGCTGTGTTGTTTGAACAAATTTCCCCACTGGGTGATCTGACAGTGCGTTGGGTCGGTCAAAATGAAGGTGACATCCATGTGACCGACGAATTTGACGTTGAGCGTGATGTTGATGCAGAGACACAAGCCCAAGTGATTTCGATACAAGGATCAGGAGAAATCGATGAGTGAATCAGTTGAAGAAGTCATGGAAGATGTGGTCGAGGAGGCACCCGACCTCGGTGCTCCAAGTCTCAGCGCTGCAATAGAAGCACTTCTACTACTCACCGACGAGCCGATGCCGGCAATGGAACTAGCTCAGATAACAAAGGAACCACTCCCTGACGTTGAGCAGACACTCAAGGATTTATCCAAGGATTACACCGAGTCAATGCGTGGATTTGATTTGCGTGAAGTTGCAGGTGGATGGCGCTTCTACACTCGTAGTGAATGCTCACCCTTGATTGAACGCTGGGTTGTTGACGGACAGCAGGCCAAGTTGACTCAAGCCGCTCTTGAAACCCTCTCCGTGATTGCCTACCGTCAACCCGTCACTCGTGGCCGTGTCAGTGCCGTCCGTGGAGTAAACGTCGACGGTGTAATTAAGACACTGCTTACAAGAGGCCTCATTCAAGAGGCAGGAACCGAGAATGAATCGGGAGCAATCTTTTATAAGACAACATCTTTCTTCCTTGAGCGTCTAGGCATTTCTTCACTCGAGGATTTGCCTCCACTTGCCGAGCACATACCCGATCTCGCTGACCTTGATGCAGTATTAGAGTCGGTTGCTTCCGGTGACTGACACTGAAATCCGACTCCAAAAAGTGTTAGCCGCGGCGGGTATCGGTAGTCGTCGCTCATGTGAAATCTTGATTGACCAAGGTCGTGTCAGCATCAATGGTGAACCTGTGCGTGAACAAGGACGTCGGGTTAACCCTGAGGTTGACATCATTCATGTTGATGGTGAACGACTTCAAACCAAAGCTGAAGTCGTGGTGTACGCGTTAAATAAACCAAAAGGCGTGTTAACCACTATGGTCGACGACCAAGGGCGCCCATGTGTTGGCGATTACGTCACCGAATTGGAACAACGAGTTTTCCATGTTGGCAGACTTGACGCGGACACCGAAGGATTACTCCTACTCACCAACGACGGTGAACTAGCAAATCGATTGATCCATCCAAGTTATGGAGTCGATAAGACGTACATTGCTACTGTCAAAGAACTCACGAACAAGGCGCTTTCTGAGTTAATGAGTGGGGTTGAACTCGATGATGGAACCGCTCAAGCCACGAAAGCCCGAATTATCGATCGAACGAAAAATTCGGTCATGGTGGAGTTGGTTATCCATGAAGGTCGCAATCGGATCGTTCGACGCATGTTTGACGCGGTGGGTTCACCGGTAACCGCTCTCGTACGCACCAAAATCGGCCCTGTGGCATTAGGCCAGCAAAGACCAGGAATTCTCAGGGTGATTAATGGGGCGCAACTCCGAGCGCTTTACACCGCTGCAGGCCTGTAATCCACCTGATTAGACTCCAGCAATGGCGATAAGAGCAATCAGAGGCGCGACCTGCCTCATGGCAAATAATGTAGAGGAAATGAACGAAGCCGTTGCAGAATTAATTGACCAAATGCTGAACCGCAACGGCGTATCACAGGACTCGGTCGTTAGCATTTTCCTTACGGGAACACCAGATCTCACGTGTGCATTCCCCGCAGCCGGAATCCGAATCCATGGTTTGACCGACGTGCCACTCATGTGCGCTCAAGAAATGAACGTCGATGGAGCCCTTCAGCGGGTTGTTCGGATCATGGCGCAGGTTGAAACTGAACAAAACCGCAGTGAAATAGAACATGTGTACCTGCGCGGTGCCGAAGTACTGCGGGCAGACCTCACAAAGCCACAGGTCAAGGACGCAAATGGCGCCTAGTGTCCACATTATTGGTTGCGGACTGATCGGCACATCGATTGCTTTGTCACTGAACAAGTTCGGCTATACCGTGACGGTTGAGGACATCAATTCTGATCACATTTCGCAAGCCCTGCAGATGGGCCTACCAAAATCTGCTGCCGTGAAACAACAGCGGCCGGAAATTGTTTTCATTTGTGTCCCCCCCAGTGCGGCAGCCAGGACACTGAATGAGGCTTTCCATACCAATGAAGGTGCGTTGCTCCTTGATGTCAGTTCGGTTCGAAATTCGATCATCGCCGAACTTGACGCTGAATTAATCCAAAGTGGGCGGGTTATGGGCGCTCACCCAATGGCGGGTCGGGAAGTCGCTGGACCCGGCGCCGCCCGAGCTGATCTTTTCCAAGATAGAGTCTGGGTTCTGACCCAAGGCAGTGCGGATTCCCAAGCACAAGCAGGCAAACTTATCGCCGATATGGGTGGCGCAGTAGTCACAATGAACCCCCAAGATCATGATCGCGCGGTCGCCTTGATTTCACACGTTCCGCAACTCGTCTCCAGCACCCTTGCAGCCCAACTTCTGGAAGCGGAGCAATCCGATCTGGCAATTTCAGGTTCTGGGTTAGCCGATGCAATACGTATTGCTGGATCGGACCCGCAGTTATGGGGGGACATTTTGCAAGGAAACGCTGTGGAAATTTCACGCGTCCTGCGCAGAGTTAGCACTGAACTAGCCGAGTTGTCCCTAGCACTTGAAACGGAGGATAGGGAACGGGTTGAGCACACACTTCGAGCGGGGAATGAAGGTAAATTGCGGATTCCCGGCAAACATGGAACTGGGCAAAATCGATTTGAATCGGTTAACGTCATGATCTCCGATCAACCCGGGGCACTTGCTGAACTCTTTTCTGGTGTTGGGTCGTTAAACATTAACCTCGAGGATGTCCGGATAGAGCATGTTATGGGAGCGCCAAGTGGAATTGTGCAACTCTACGTACCGGCCGGTCAGTCAGTAGCACTCGAACAGGGGCTGCAGGACCAGGGCTTTGACACTCGAGGTCGGCAATGACGACAAGGACCCTGGCCCTTGATGGTCCGGCAGGATCGGGGAAGTCTTCTGTCAGTCGGGCGGTTGCCCAGCGTCTTGGTTGGGTGATGCTCGACACCGGCGCCATGTATCGAGCGATTGCCTGGGCTGTGCTGAAGGCCAATATTGATCTCGATGATCACGAGGCGGTAGCGCGACAGGCACGAGACACCACGATTGAGATTACGACCGATCCTGGGAATTTCAGTATTTCAGCCAACGGTGAAGATATAACTAGCGCAATTCGGTCGCCTGAGGTGAGTGCAGCCGTGAGCGCGGTGAGCGCGGTGCAGGAGGTGCGGGAACTCCTCGTCGAGCTTCAGCGTGAAGCCGTCGAAAATTCGGACTTTGGAATCGTGATTGAGGGCCGAGACATCGGCACAGTTGTCCTTCCCGACTCTAAGCTCAAGGTTTTTCTCACGGCAACGCCCGAGGCCCGTGCGCGAAGGCGCAGCCTAGAAGTGGACCCGCTTGCGAGCAACGAGAAAATTGCCCAAACCCAAGAGGAATTGCATCTGCGGGATGAGAAGGACTCAGGGCGTGAGCACTCACCCCTAAAGCCTGCTCCGGATTCTCAATTCCTCGACACGAGTGATTTAAGCCTCGAACAAGTCGTGGATCAGTTGGTCATTTTGGCCCACAAAACCTATTCTTGAGCTGACTTTCACAAGCCCTCTGCACAGTAGGGCAGTGCACCTGTGTACTTTGGGGAGTCGTCGCAGTGGCGCGAAACCAAGTGAAATCGATGGAAATGTGAAGGCGAGCGAACAGCGACATGGATGAAAATGACTACGAATCAGTTAACCCGGTTGATCCAGCCGAAACTCAAGACCTAATGGATCATGATGACGCCGATTTTGAACCCATGGACGAGGATGCGCTTCTTGCGGCTGCTCTCATTGCTGTTCGTGAGGAATTTGGGGAATTTGATGCCGATCTAGCGGATATGGCGTCGACCGCAAATCTTCCGGTAGTCGCAATCGTCGGTCGCCCCAACGTTGGCAAGTCGACACTGGTGAACCGCATGATTGGTCGCCGAGAAGCTGTCGTTGAAGATGTTCCCGGGGTAACTCGAGATCGGGTCAGTTACGAAGCCGAATGGAATGGCCGAAAATTCCTCGTTATGGACACTGGTGGATGGGAGCGCAATACCCGGGGTATTCATGCCCAAATTGCGGCACAGGCTGAGCGCGCAATTAATGAATCCGATGTTATTGTTTTTGTCGTTGATGCCATGGTCGGTGCAACAACATCCGATGAATACGTTGTTGATGTAATTCGCAAATCAGGTAAACCGGCAATTCTTGTTGCTACAAAAGCCGACGATCACAACGCCGAGCTGGAAGCGACAGCCTTATGGGGATTAGGGCTGGGGGAGCCGCACCCGGTTTCGGGCCTACACGGCCGTCGCTCGGGAGATCTTCTTGATGCAATCGTGAAAGTGCTTCCGGAGACAGGATCGGGTCAAGGCAAGGAAGGTGCGCCTCGAAGAGTCGCGTTGCTGGGCAAGCCCAATGTTGGTAAATCCTCGCTGCTTAATGCCCTTGCCGGCTCAAACCGAGTTGTGGTTGACGACGTTGCGGGTACAACAGTTGACCCTGTTGACGAATTAGTTGAGATCAAAGACCGACTGTGGTGGTTTGTTGACACCGCGGGTATCAGGCGCCGAGCCAAGGAAGCTTCCGGTCATGAGTACTACGCGACACTGCGAACCCAGGCGGCACTTGACCGCGCTGAGGTGGCGATCGTTCTCATCGATGCGTCTGAGCCATTGAGTGAACAAGATCAGCGAATAATCACCATGGTGATTGAGTCGGGACGAGCCTTAGTTATCGCGTTTAATAAGTGGGATTTGACCGATGAGGACCGTCGAGGATACCTCGCAAAAGAGATTGACAGGGATTTGGCTTCGGTCGCTTGGGCTCCTACCGTCAATATTTCGGCCAAGACAAAGCGTCACGTAGAGAAATTGGCGCCGGCACTGGAGTTGGCCCTGGACAACTGGGACTCACGTATCCCAACGGGTGCACTCAACCGGTTTATCGCTGATTTGACCGCCGCGCACCCCCACCCACTGCGTGGTGGCAAACAACCACGGATTCTCTTCGGCACTCAGGTTTCCGCGTCACCCCCAACATTCGCGCTCTTCACAACGGGCTTCCTAGAGGCCGGATACCGCAGATTCATTGAACGTCGCTTGCGCGAGGACTTTGGGTTTGACGGAACTCCGATTCGAATTGTTATGCGTGTGCGTGAAAAACGGTCGCGCCGATAGAGGTGCTCAATCGGTTTCGCAATCATGAGATAGGGTTGCGACTCGTGTCGCGGGCTGTGGCGCAGTTTGGTAGCGCGTCCGGCTGGGGGCCGGAAGGCCGCAGGTTCAAGTCCTGTCAGCCCGACAAAGGTAGTTCAGCCCTTGAGGTCTAAACCACGGCCATGATGCCAGCGATAATGAGCGAAGCGATGGCGAAGTACCACAACACAACTCCGATCGCGGCGATTCTCAGTGGTGCCCGATACTCACCAGCGGCGATTGAGAACGCGCGGTGATAAATCGTGTGAAAACCCGTGGCAGCTTTGCGTGCATCACCCGAAGGATCGCGTTGGGACCAGTAGCCCCGCTCACTCGACAATCCCAAGAGGACGAAGACGAGCCCAAAAATAAAAAAGGCTATTGCAAAGAATACGACGGTCTCGGTTGCGATACTCACCCGTGAACCCTACTGGGCCTAAAGTATGGGAGTGCAACGACTCACAGACGTATTCCCGTCGGTCAGTGCAACCCAGATCGTTGAACAATTGGTTCCCCCAGCCCAGTTCGAGGGTGCCAGCTTTGAGAACTACATTCCCAATGAGGAGCAGCCCTCTCAGTACGGTGCTCGTGAGGGCGTCAACGTATTCGCTCAACGTGTGGGAGCTCCGACTACAAAGGGATTCTTCAAAAGAAGTAAGGCTCCAGAGGTTCGTCCCGGGGTGTACCTCGACGGTGGTTTCGGGGTTGGCAAAACCCACTTGCTAGCGGCTCTCTGGCATGCAGCACCCGAACCAAAGTCGTTTGGCACATTCGTTGAGTACACGAATGTTATTGGGTTGCTTGGGTTTAGAAATGCCGTTGACCAGTTCGCCAATCGAAAGCTCGTGTGTATCGATGAATTTGAGCTTGACGACCCAGGGGATACCGTGCTGATGTCTACGTTTCTCAATGAGCTGGTGGACCGCGGAGTCAACATCGCCGCAACCTCAAATACGCTGCCGGACCGTTTAGGGGAGGAGCGTTTCGCGGCGGATAATTTCCTGCGAGAGATTCAAGGGCTCTCCGCTCATTTCGACGTGATTCGGATCGAAGGACCCGATTACCGTCATCGCAACCTCGATCTGAATCAGAGAGTCTTCACGGAATCGGAAGTAGAGAAAGTCTGTGCATCAACTACGAATGCGGCAATGGATAACTGGCAGGGACTTCTGGACCACCTTTCCCAGGTACACCCAGCCCAATACGGACCCATGGTTGAAAACTTGTCACTCTTGGGGTTGTTAGATGTAAATATAGTTCGAAATGAAACACAAGCCCTACGAGTTGTCAGTCTGGTCGATCGGCTCTATGACCGGTCAGTGCCAATAGTTAATAGTGGACTGGATATTACGAGTATTTTTACTGAGTCAATGCTCAAGGGCGGGTACCGGAAAAAGTATTTTCGTGCACTTTCCCGGCTCGCCGCGCTTGCCCAATTGGGCTCAGTAATGGTTGAGTAGCGCCATGGAAATTTCCGGCCTTATCAGCGGCCTCTTCGTTGGAATGATTATTGGGCTCATCGCTCGAATCCTAGTTCCGAGTATGCAACCCATCGGGTGTTTCATCACCGTCTTAATCGGTGTTGTTGGCGGTGCTGGAGGGGCTGTGATCGGTAATGCAGCGGAGTGGGGTTTCTGGCTTACCTTCGGAACCCAAATCTTGATAGCGACCATCTTGGTGGCGATTGTGGCGGCAGCCTTTAGGAAGGGAACGTAACCGGCGGATATTCGCTATTGATTCGTAATGGTAGTGACGGCATTCTAAATTTGTGCGCATTCACCGTCACTTTGGTCAGTCGTGAGCCCGCGGCAGGGTTCTTAAGAAGGTCTTCGGGTAAAGCAAAGAGATCTGAGTACACATCTGCACCACATGGAATTGAAATCAGTTCGGTGCTGAAATAAGTTGCAAAGTTCCGTGAAATAATTTTTCTCAATTCAACTGGGTGAACCACCCAGTGTGTGGAAGGCTTCGCACATGGATGTGTTGGATCAATTGCGAGAAGTTCAACGCAATGGCGCAGTGGCCCAAGGTAAGAAAGCAGAACAACTCCTCATCCTAATTGCGGCGGAGCCCAATAACCCCAAACTTAAATTGGAAGCAACTGTTCTTTTCAACGCCTATTTGAATGATCCATATTTGACGAGGAATGAAAATTTTTAGAACCGTTAACCTATTTTGACTTGATTCAACGACAGCAATGCGTGTCTTTCATTGAGCGGAATTTACCCCCATGGCTAAGAAATAAGATCACGTAAATACGCCCGACAGTGTCACACGGTCATGGATGATTGACGACGCTAATAATTGTTCGGTCATTGGGTTCTTATGCCCACCTACAAAGAGAATTAACCGCATCCATTCATTCACACTGATTTCAATGAGTGATTCCCGTTCATGAGGCATTTTCTGTGAGCCGTATGGGAATCACATGGAGTCACATTGAGAAATGGAGAAATGATGGTTATGACGCGATCGAAAAAAGTCGGTGCACTGCTAGTGACGGGGGCTTTGACGGCGTCGTTTTTTGGGCCGACGTACGCGGCGGAGGAGGAAGGCGAGGCAGGAAACAACCTCTCCTTTCCAGTTCTCTGGGCGGAGGAAGATGGACGTCCCGTAGTTCCAGGTCTGGCCGGGACAGAGTTGTTTGAAGGTACCATCGAGTTAGGAAAGTTGACCCCAGATAGCGATGTCCCTTGTTGGGGTGCCGTTCAAAAGGATCCGAACAATCAGTGGCAGGCAGAAAACTTGGCTGTACCTGAGGATCACGCAGTCACCACAATTGATTGGGGGGACAACATTGAAGTGAGAGACTGGACGGTAGGAAATCCAGTGCGAGTGGAGACGAGTCTTTTTGATGACACACTCGATGCAACGATGAATCAGTACGAAATGTGTTTCATCGGTGGAGAGGGCCAAACCGAGGTTTGGGGTGCCAAAGTTGACAAACCTGTTGGGAGTGAGGCCAGCACCGTAGAAGGCTCGACTGCGATGGTCTTCACCGCAGGGGCTCGGTTGACCATCCAGCGAATAACAGATCCCACACAGGCCACGTGGGATGCTGTACAAAAGAGGTGGGTCGGAGCTGGAACAACGGATCCGATCTTCAATCAAGCCGTCTACGAAAAGACCTCAGATGGACCGGGAAGTTACGGCAGCGAGATTAACGTTCAAGGAAAGCTCATTTACGGGTTTAACTGGGCAACAAGCGGCCTTTTCAACGGGGAATATCGAATCACTTTCAGCCTCGATGGTCCCACTGGGGCATTTGCAGGTACGGGGACGTCATTAAATGGTGCAACAATTTTAGTGAGCGAAGAGACTGAAGTTCCCGATGTGACAATGCTTGCTCGCAAAGGACCAGGCAGCGGTGGCGGCAGCGGTGGCGGCGGCGGTGGCGAAACTGCGAAGAACGTCCCAGTCGTGGTGGGCGATCAAAACCTCACCTACATTGACGTCGGATTATCGGGTGGAGCAGACGCGCCACCTCCACCACCACCTCCAACCGATGGTGGCGGCACAACCCCACCTCCAACCGATGGTGGCGGCACAACCCCACCGCCTGCGGGTTCCACTCCAGGTGTAACACCAGGGGAATCAGCAGGGCCTGGACCAGTGGCTGGGCCACCTGCTCAGGTAATCACCCCTGGGTTTGCTCAGGTACGGGTGCGTCAAACAGCACGAATTCGTGCGCCCCGAACCGGTTCATACGAGTTGGGTCGGAAACTGACATTGACGCAACGTCCAGTTAAAACAAGTGCAGGAGTGACGGTTCGATGGAGGGTCACCAAGGCATCAGAGGATAATTGCGTCATTAAAAAGCGTAAGGGTCGGGTAACCTTGAAATTGACAGATCCTGGACGATGCAGGGTTGTGGCTTATGCACCTGCACCCTCACCGGAGTTCTTGCGGTTCAGGGAGACTCGCACTTATCGCGTGAAACGATGATGGATGAGGATGATGTCATGTCGTAACTGAGACATGGCACGATCTTCCAAAATACATTTGTGGTGGCTTTCGATCTTAGATCGGAGGCCACCACAATTTTTGTATTGCCCTCAAATTTCGTTCCTAGGTTTCCATGGCGAAGTGTAAAGAATCCGTTATTGCATCTAGTGGGTTGTGATAGTAAGTGACATGTTGGTCTGTGTTTGTGGCTTGTTTCTACAGAGACGATGTCACAGTTCGCTAAGTGGTCATAGCTGACACTGATTGTTGGTCCTTTTCAATGACTGCTATTCATTCACTTCCACTGGCGGACATAGGGGCTAAAAAGATTCCTCGATCCGCGCGTTCATCGTGGGAATCAGCGTGAGGTGCACTGAAATGCAGAAGCAATAACAACACTCAACGCGAGAGTTGGGTGAATTGATCAAAAGCTCCAGATCGAAGGAGCATGAGGCGTTAAACTAATCAATTGAAGCCAGGGGAATTGCTCACGGTACAGATCTAATATGTACTGGCCAGGACGCTTACAAAGTCAAACATGCGACCTTTCATGATTCCAATCCAGTTTTAAAAAAATAATTGTGGGCTTGGCATTGAGCCAAGCCCACAAATATTTAGAGTGCAACTATTGAGTGCGGGTGACTTGAATTTTGTGACTTTGCTCTGATCTTTCCTTGACGGGAACCTTGACTTCGAGAATTCCATCGCGGTAACTGGCCTTGATGTGATCCTCATCGGCACCACTCGGTAGAGAAACGGAACGAAGGAATCGCCCGTAAAAGAATTCCGACCGCTGGCCCGATTGGTGTTTTTCCTGCCTCTGGCCTTCTAGGGTGAGTACTCCATCTTCGACATTAATATCAATGTCCTTCTCTGGGTCGATGCCTGGGATTTCGGCTCGAATCGTGAATTCCCCATCTCTGTTGTATTCCTCTATTCGGACTGTGTGGGGGAACCCTGCACGCCAACTCAGGTCACCCAGAGCGAGTGTGTCTAACCAGTCAGTGACTCTTGGCCACATTTCGCGGCCCCGAGTGGGTACCATTTCTGATGTTACTTGTGAATTCATGGCTTTCCTTTCTGAGAGTGCCATTTACACATAGTTTTTACCGCGGAGGCCGAAGATGGAAACCGGAAATAGTCATTGACCCGTCATTTAATAAATGGTGGCTACTGATGTTCCACAGGATTGTTCTTGGGCGGTTCTGACACGACTGCGGCGTCGTCGAGTAGTGGGAGGCGGGGAGATGCTTTCCAAGATCGATGCCCCCTAAGACCTGAGAGTGGGCATCAGGGTTCGAGTGAAAAACTAAAAGAAAGTTCGGCATGTCAACGATTGTTTGGTGTCAAATACAGCAATCTAACCTGCGACCTAATGCGCGACATTGCAGTCGCCGACACCAATTGACCCATTACAGCCACCTTGACCGTGATTCCACGGTATTCGGGCTGTGGCTCCGAAGCAGTGGCGCTCAGTCCTGCTTGTGATGTCAGTGTGCTCAGTCTGATCCGTGTGATTCGGGCATGTCCGCACATGTTGATTGTTGTCAACTACCAAAAAACCTTGTGGGCGATACAGGAATCGAACCTGTGACCTCTTCCATGTCAAGGAAGCGCGCTAACCCCTGCGCCAATCGCCCGTTGTGGTGCTTAATTCAGTTGTTGCATTCAATTGTTAGAGGTGGAGACGGGATTTGAACCCGTGTACACGGCTTTGCAGGCCGTTGCCTCGCCTCTCGGCCACTCCACCAGACGGGTATTGAAGCTAGTTAACCCCTCGAGCGGACGACGGGATTCGAACCCGCGACCCTCACCTTGGCAAGGTGATGCGCTACCAGCTGCGCTACGTCCGCACGCTCACGGGCGTGAGCCCACCGAGCGAGGTCAAACACTATCTGACTACGAATGTCAGACCCAAAGCGGAGGGCTGTAGGCGACCGGGCAGGCTATCGCTATGGACGCATCAGGTACACCTCGATTGGGGGCCACCGCGTTACCAATGGCTCGATTTGGCAATGAATACGCCTATGACTTGGTGGAACTGAGCAACGATATTGAATCGGTTCAAAATGGTGGGCGTTGGGCGGTTGTGATTCCCTACTCTGGTCAACCTGTCTTCGCTCGCTTTGAATCATGGGAAACCGAGCCTCGGGACGAAACAATTGGCTCTTGGGTCGGCGTTGATAGTTCGACATGGACCACTTCCATGAATCGAGAAATGTATGAGCGAGCCGTTGACACCACGCGCGTAGCCATTTCGGACGGTGACGTCTATCAAGTCAATATTTGTCGTATTAGAACCAATGGATGTGATCCCAATTCCGACATCATGGCTTTGGACGCACTACTTGCTGTCGGGAATCTAGCTCCCTATGCGGGAGCACTGCGCATTCCTGAAATTGGAATTCACATTGCTTGCGCGAGTCCAGAACTTTATCTCGCACGCGATGGCTCAGAACTCATGTCAAAGCCGATAAAGGGCACGGCTATGAATGCAAGCGAACTATTGGAGAAAGATCGGGCGGAGAACATCATGATCGTGGACCTCGTTCGTAATGACCTCTCGCGCTGCTGCGTTGTTGGGAGCGTTAAGGCCATTGATCTGCTCGAAGTTCAACAGCACCCTGGCTTAGTGCACCTTGTGTCGACCGTGCAGGGAGAAATAATGCAGGATGTCAAGTGGTCAGACATCATTGAGTCAACATTTCCACCAGGCTCAATTGCTGGTGCGCCGAAAATTGCAGCTCTCGACATTATTGACACTCTTGAAAATGAAAATCGAGGTCCTTATTGCGGGGCTTTCGGGTGGATTGATGCAGACAAACAAACTGCACAGTTGGCCGTTGCCATCAGGACATTCTGGGTGGACGGTGGCCTTCTTAAATTTGGAACAGGTGCTGGAATCACTTGGGGTTCTGATCCACACACAGAATGGGAAGAGACGCAGTTGAAAGCGCGTCATCTCTCAAGTATTGCCGAGCAGAATTGGAAGCCTTAATGACAACCCTTGCGTTTCGAAATGATAACTGGGAGGAGCCTGCCTATCTGGAGCCAACCATTGAGGTGTTGACAGGTCAAGGAGTATTTGAAACGATCTTGGTCACAAACCACGTACCGCAATTCCTCGATTTACATCTTGTTCGCCTGCGAAATTCAAGTGAGATTATGGGAATAGCAACGCCTGATTGTGCCGTAGTTGTGGCTGGGATTAAGCAGCTCTTGTTGTCACATCAGGGCGAACTCGGACGGTTGCGGATTACGCTTTACCGCGGCATTCCCTCACCTCAATTAATGTTGTCGTTGGTCGACATCGAATCACCGTCGGCAAAAGTCAATGTAAATATTTCACCGTGGACTCGAAATGAAAATTCGGCAATCACTGGCGCGAAGTCCGCGTCTTATGCTGAAAATGTGCTCGCACTTGAACAGGCGAAAGAAAATGGCTTCACTGAGACACTTTTCTTTAACAATGCAGGAGTCCTGTGCGAGGCGGCAACAAGCAACATCGTGATTGTTGTTGACGGGGAGGCGGTTACACCACCGTTGAACTCGGGGTGCCTGCCCGGAATCACCCGTCAGGTACTCCTTGAACTAGGCGCAATGACAGAGGGTGCTCTTGATTCAGGCACACTGGAAAGAGCCAGTGCTGCCGCTTTGCTCTCGAGTATTCGTGGGGTGCAACCAATTCACGTTATGGGCGAACGCGAACTGAATTCACTTGATGAAACATTGCAACACCTCTTGGCTGTCTATCGGACTCGCGTCGAACAGGACAAAGAAAACTGGGCGAAACTCCCTTAGGAATTTCGCCCAGTTGCTCTAGCGGATTGTGTTTAGCGACCCGTGTAATTCCGGGCTGTTTGGAATGGTTGCCATTGTCCTGAGACTCCGGGAGCCTTGCCAACCACAGTGCAGGTTCCTTTGTTCTTGATTCTTAAGGTAACTGCACCAGTGCTTGGGTACAGGAGCGCGCAATGCTTCTTGCCGCCCTTTTTGATCACCCAATTAATGTTCTGGCCAGCGTTCGTGTCAATTGCATTTGGGGACTCTAGAACCAACACGCGACCCACCTTGTACCTTCCTGAAGGTGGCGCTGTGATGTTGGCTGTTTGAATTCCCGGCACCAAATTGATGTTGTAGGTGTATGTCACGCCCGAATAACCATTAGCGCCAGGTGAGACGGCCTTCATTGTGCAGTTTCCGGAACCCGAGTTCACCGATAGCGTGAGTCCGGAGACCTGACAGGGACCTGTTTCACTCAGTGTTACTGGAGCACCGGAAAGAGTGCTTGCGGCAAAGGTGAAGTTGGATCCGTTGCCCATGTTGTAGCTTCCGCCATTTGACCAATTTCCCCAACCGGGCTGTACGAGCGTAATGACATCTGTTGACGTGGAGGCGTTAACTGTCACAACATCAGTGGTCGATCCTGATCCACCATTATTTGTCGTGTAACTCGCGCCGAGTGTTACCTTGCCGGCAGTTGTCGGCTTCCACGAGAAGGTTGCTTGTCCATTAACCAGGGGAATTGAAGGACTGATCCAAGCGCCATTAACGTTGAATCCAACGGAACCTTGGACACTTGAAGGGTAAACCGTTGCCACCAAAGTAACGGGCGCACCAACACTCAAATTAGGGGGAGCTGTCAAGGAAATCGTATTGCCCGAGGGTGTTGCGATTACTGCATCTTGAACCGAAGTCGATGCCGTTGCTTGACTGCCTGCTGCTGGGACATAGGTGGCGATGAAGAAGAAAGTGCCTGCAGTTTTTGGTGTCCAGCGATAGTAGGCAAAGGATTGTCCTGCTGCTGGTCCCGCAGTGAGGTTCATCAGGACGTATTGAGCTCCATTTGCATCCGTTAGTCGAACTTGACCGGCAGGAGTGTATTGACTTCCTCCGTTACTTGTTACGTTCACATTGATCGTTGTGGATTGCCCAATCGTTGCAGTATTGGGGGCGCTGACGACCGTGGTAGTCGCAACTGCACCGACAATGGTCAATGGAACGGAGTTTGATACGAATCCTTGGGAGTCGACATTCCACACGGAGAGCGAAAGCGTTGCTGCGGTCGAGGGTGTTGTAAAACTGAAATTCACACTCGAATCGCCAAGCCCCGTTGTGACGGTTGACCAAACTTGTCCGGTTTGATCTTCAAGTTGCAGTTGTCCTGCTGGTGGTGAGGAAAATGTGAACGTCACTGTTTGGGAGATGTTTGCCGAAGCAGGTCCGCTGAGTGTCCCGTCAGCGTGTGCCGCGGGGCTTGCGATTGCAATCGCCCCCGTAGCAAGGGTCAAACTGGCCAACACACCAATGGTGCGGCGCAGTCGGTGGGAAATGTGCATGTAGTTGCTCCTTTGGGTGTGTCAATGACACAAATGGGGAATGATGGTGACGCCTAACGGTAAACCCAAAGTCTGTAAAATCGGCGCATTCGCCGCGTGAAAAGCCGACGATCTTTGCTGACCGCACGGCCCAAAGCCTTAGAGCGCTCTCTAGTAGTACGGTTAGACGCAGTTTCGGGCGATTGGCTCAGTGGTAGAGCACTCGCTTCACACGCGAGGGGTCACTGGTTCGAACCCAGTATCGCCCACCGAAGCCGTTGATCGTCATGTCTAATTCATTGAGGAGCCCCGTGCAGGTCACAGTCGTTGAAGGACCGGATTCGCGCGTTGGTGACCTTCCAGCCGGCGCAAGTGCCGCTGACCTGTTTCCTAAGCAGAGCGGGATGGTGGCAGCTGTTGTTAACGGAGTGCCCGTTGATCTAGTAACTCCGCTAGAAGAGGGCGATACGGTTTTAGGTGTTCACATTTCCAGTCCGGAAGGCTTGGCGATTTTGCGTCACTCCGCCGCCCACGTGGCGGCGCAAGCAACCCAGAAGCTGATTCCTGCCGCGAAACTGGGAATAGGTCCACCGATCACTGATGGTTTCTATTATGAGTTTGATCTGCCCGAGCCACTAAAGCCGGAAGATCTTGAGGCCATTGAAAAAGAGATGGTGAACATCATTAAATCTCGGCAGCGTTTTCGTCGAAGGGTTGTCTCCCACGAGGAAGCTGTCGCCGAACTCGCCGGTGAGCCATTTAAATTGCGATTGATCGGATCCGACTCAGGTGCACAGGTTCTTGACCCTGAAGTGATGGAAGTTGGGGGAGCCGAACTCACGATCTATGACAACGTCGATGCGAAAACTGGGGAGACCTGTTGGAGCGATCTATGTCGAGGTCCCCATGTTCCTGACACGTCATACATTCCACAGAACGCAATCAAGGTCATGCGATCCTCAGCCGCCTACTGGCTGGGTGATCAAAAGCAGGAATCCCTACAGAGGCTTTATGGAACCGCCTGGCCGAGTAAGGAAGAGTTGCGCGGCTATTTAGATTTTTTGTCCGAAGCCGAAAAACGCGATCACCGAAAACTTGGTTCCGAACTCGATTTGTTTTCATTCCCCGAAGAAGTTGGATCCGGGCTCGCGGTTTTCCACCCGAAAGGCGGAATCGTTCGCCGGGTAATGGAGGACTACTCGCGAAAGCGGCATGAAGAAGCGGGCTACGAATTCGTGAACACACCGCATATCACCAAAGGTGCACTATTCGAAAAATCCGGTCATCTTGATTGGTATTCGGACGGGATGTATCCACCGATGCACTTGGACTCGGAGTATCACCCCGATGGACAGGTGAAGCGTCAAGGTGCTGACTACTACCTCAAGCCGATGAACTGCCCCATGCACAATCTGATTTTCTCGGCGCGCGGACGCTCTTATCGTGAACTTCCCATGCGACTCTTTGAATTCGGAACGGTGTATCGCTACGAGAAATCAGGGGTTGTTCACGGATTGACCCGCGCCCGAGGGTTCACCCAGGACGATGCCCATATTTATTGCACCTTGGAGCAGCTACCAGGGGAACTAAATTCCCTGTTGGACTTCGTGCTCGGCTTACTGCGCGACTACGGATTGTCGGATTTTTATTTGGAACTATCCACCAAGAACCCCGAAAAGTGCGTAGGCACCGACGAGGAATGGGAAATAGCCACAGATTTCCTCCGATTGGCTGCCGAGAAACAAAATTTGGAATTGGTACTTGACGAAGGTGGCGCAGCCTTTTACGGACCGAAAATTTCAGTACAGGCGAAGGATGCGATTGGGCGAACTTGGCAAATGTCGACGATTCAGGTTGACTTCCAATTGCCGCAAAGATTTGACCTGGAGTACCAGGGCGCAGACGGCGTAAAGCAACGACCGATCATGGTGCATCGGGCACTTTTTGGATCCATTGAACGTTTCTTCGCTGTCTTGCTCGAACATTACGCAGGAGCGTTCCCTCCATGGTTGGCGCCTGTTCAGGTGGAAGGAATCCCGATCTCGGATGCACACGTTGAATATCTTGAAGGTATCGCTGCGCAAATGAGATCACGTGGTGTTCGAATTGAAGTGGATTCATCCGATGATCGCATGCAGAAAAAAATTCGCAACGCCCAAAAGCAGAAAGTTCCATTTATGCTGATTGCTGGCGATGACGACGTTGCCGCAGGCGCCGTTTCGTTTCGGTACCGAGATGGAACGCAAAAGAACGGCGTTGTCATCGCTGATGCTATTGAAGAGATAGTTTCGGCGGTTGCTAATCGAGTGCAGGTCTGAAGTGGCCGCGTCATGGGATCGGATCTATACACCGCACAGGTTGGAGTACCTGCGCGGCGGTAACAACTCGGATGTCTGCCCATTCTGTGTGGCGCCGAACCTTGACTCGACTGATGAATTGGATCTGGTTGCGCACCGAGGCGAAGTGGCATACGTAGTCCTCAATCTATATCCGTACAACGCGGGGCATTTGTTGATTTGCCCGTATCGACATGTAGCTGACTACACGGATTTAACTGATGTAGAGCGCGATGAAATTTCGGTGCTTACCCAGGAGGCAATGGAAACGCTGCGTTCGATTTCAGGTGCACAAGGCTTTAACCTCGGCATGAATCAGGGTTCAATCTCGGGCGCGGGGATTGCAGGTCATCTTCATCAACATGTTGTTCCACGCTGGGGAGGCGACGCGAATTTCATGCCGATTATTGGTGAAACTAAAGTGCTGCCCCAATTGCTTACTCAAACACGTGATTTATTGCTAGAGGGTTGGACTTCACGGAACTGATGGAACTGCCTGCTGTGATTTCTTGATTCGCAGTTATTTTCACTATTTCCCCAGCGTAAGCCGCCGACCTTATTTTCCCACTGAGCGAGTTAACTTGGGTAATGTTAATTTCAGTGTTGTCAGCAAAATAGGTGCCAGTCACGAGCTCACCTTGCCAAACACGCAAGGTCCTCTGCCCAACGACTGAGGCCAGTAGTTCTGCCTGTGGCACATGGATCGGCGTCCACGGTTCATGGTCCAATTCACACGCAAAATTTGCCAGTTCGCTTATTCCGATGGAGTTAGCAACTGCAAAAACGGGGATGATTTCACGGCGAACTGTTGCGCTGAGCAACTCCTTGCGCAATTGATCAGCAGATTCAAAGCCGTGTTCAAGAACCGTGTGAATTAATTCCTCATTTGTGCTGGTGACAACGACCGCGTTTGTTAGTGCTTCTACGTGGGATTCGATCAAGTCGAAGTGGGCCTGTTCAAGTTCATGTGTTTCCGGTTCACCATCTGCCCCGGGAACCCTAATCTCCATGGACACCAAGTCAAGAATTCCGCCAACTTCGGATTCATCGATTGATTTCGACTCCGAAAGGACGGGCAATGTAACTGCGACAGCGTGATGCTGCTGATCCATGACACGTGAGATTACCGCCAGAGTCTCATCAAAGTTTGCCCTCGGGGAATCAAGACCGATCACCGCAACCATAAGCGGGTGAAATTGGGCGACCTCTTGAGCGCGTTGAATTGACTCTCCATCAAGGCCTTGGGAACTGTCGATCACCAGCAGCGCAATATCGGCACCCCAACCTAAATAGGAGCCAAGCTGGGGTGGATCAAAGACTTCAGGTTCAGCTGCAATAGCCGTGAGCGTGATGCTTGCCCCGAAAGTGATTGCTGGATCAGCCCCATTGTTCACAATGTGATTTAAGGTACTAAATCCCGGGTATTCACTGATTTGTTGGATAACTGCTTTGGCGAGAGTGGAGTCAGTCGCTAGCACCGCGATTGATGCATTGATTGGCACGGTCGGACGGTAGCATCAACCCAATGTTGAACAATCCCAAAGCACGCCAAGCGGTGAGTGGGCTTCTCAACCCGCCGGCAAAATTGCTTTTGCGCCTGCACGTTTCACCCGATGCCGTCACACTCGTAGGAACGCTGGGAGCGGTGTTGTGTGCGGTGATGTTTATCGCGCGTGGAAGTTTTGTTGTCGGCGTTTTGGGAGTGATTCTTTTTGCGGTCGCTGATCTACTTGATGGAACCATGGCCCGGATGAGGGGTACGAGTGGCCCGTGGGGGAACTTCTTGGATGCTTCCCTGGATCGAGTCGCGGACGGCGCCATCTTTGGATCAGTCGCCTTCTGGGCCGCAAGTACCGATCAAATGTGGCTTGTCGTAGGAACTGTGATCGCACTTGTCGCAGGGCAGGTCACAAGTTATACAAAGGCTCGGGCTGAGGCCGTGGGCGCCGAAGCGAATGTGGGACTGGTTGAAAGAGCCGAGCGACTTATTGCGATCCTTGCGGCCCTGTTCCTCGCTGGACTTGGCGTCCCATGGGTCTTGGACATTGTCGTTTGGGCTCTGGCAATTCTTGGCGTACTCACGGTTATTCAGCGGGTCATTCACGTGCGCAAGCAGCTTAAGCCGCGCACTGAGGATTTGTAGAGATTTTCATGGCTAATAAAACAGGTGTCACTGAATCAGTCACGAACTGGGCTTACACCGCAGGTTGGGCGGCGACAAAGCGGTTACCAGAAAGGGCAGCTCAGCAAGTGTTTCGAACAGCGGCGGACACTCTGTGGTGGCAGGACGCAGGGGGCGTGGACCAACTGTCCAAAAACTTGGCACGCGTCCGACCAGATCTTGAAGCAAATCAATTGAACAAACTCACTCGAGCTGGAATGCGGAGTTACATGCGTTACTGGTGTGAGGCGTTTCGATTACCCAAAATGACCCCAGAGGATTTCAAGAACGGTTTCCAATTACGCGGGGTTGAGTTGCTGGATCAAGCAATGGATGCAGGTAAAGGTGCGTTAATGATCCCGGGGCACATGGCTAACTGGGATCTGGCGGGAGCTTGGGGAGCCCAAAGATATGGGCGAGTGACTACCGTCGCAGAACGGCTCAAGCCCGAGAAACTATTCGATCAGTTTTTGCAGTACCGCGAATCACTCGGGATGGAGGTCCTGCCATTGGGTGATTCTGAAGTTATGCGAAACCTCGTGGCTAGGCTGAAATCGGGTGGACTTGTTGCCCTCCTCGGCGACCGTGACATATCGGGTAGCGGAGTCACTGTGGATTTCTTTGGAGAGGCTGCAGGCTTTCCTGCGGGCCCGGCGACTTTGGCGATTCTCACTGGCGCGCCGCTTTACCCCGTAACAATGCACTTCGAGGGTCCCATTGCAGTCGGTGTTGTACATGATCGAATTGAACTTCCCGAATCACTCCCTAAGCGTGAACGGGTCGCCCACATGACCCAGCAGATCGCTCGGGCCTTTGAAATCGGAATCGCAGAGCACCCAGAAGATTGGCACATGCTGCAAAAAGTTTGGCTCGCGGATCGGAAACCACGTTGACCATAAAGCGAATTGGAATTGTGTGCCCGTACTCGTGGGACGTTCCGGGCGGAGTTCGCAGCCATGTCGCTGACCTTGCGTTGACGCTTCAGAGCAAGGGCTATGAAGTGAGCGTTTTGGCCCCGGTCGAAGACCCAGATATGTTGCCCGACTATGTCTTTGACGGTGGAAGACCGGTCGCCGTTTCTTACAATGGAGCTGTCGCCCGGTTGAGTTTTGGGGTTCGGGCAACCCGCAGGGTCCGTCAATGGATCCGTGAAGGAAATTTTGACATCGTGCACATTCACGAACCAGTCGCGCCGAGTTCCTCGTTACTCACGTGCTGGGCAGCTAAAGGGCCACTCGTTGCCACTTGGCATTCATCCCATGAACGCTCCCGCATTCTTTCCGCAGGCTACTACGTGGCCCAAACGGCAATGGAAAAAATCCGTGGCAGGATTGCGGTGAGTGAAGCCGCTCGGGAGACTCTTGTTCGACACATTGGCGGGGATGCAGTATTGATTCCCAATGGGGTCCGCGTGGCTGATTTTCGGGATCAGGAAAGTGTTTCACTCGAAGGCACTCAAAAAATCTTGTTTCTAGGACGAATCGATGAACCACGTAAAGGCCTTGAAGTGCTCCTTCAAGCACTGCCGCAGGTTTTTTCTGAGCTTGATCGTTGCGAAGTAACTATTGCAGGGCCGGGCGACATGTTGGAATACGAAGAGTTTATCGACTCAACTTGGGGTGATCGGGTGAGGTTCGTTGGCTCAATCTCCGACGATGAGAAACGACGAACCCTGCACCAGTCAGATCTCTACATCGCACCACACACGGGTGGTGAATCTTTTGGCATTGTCTTGGCCGAAGCTATGGCTGCGGGAACCGCTGTGGTCGCATCAGATTTACCGGCTTTTGATCGTGTGTTGCAATCTGGGAAGTCAGGAAAAATGTTTCCGGTCGGTGACTCAGAAGCGTTAGGTAGGGCCATTGTCGAGTTGTTTCTCGATACGGATCAACGGCAGACACTTGTAGCAGAAGGAAATTTTCGAGTGATGGACTTTGATTGGGATCACGTTGTGGAAGATGTCATTGCAGTATACGAAGCTGTTTACACCGAAGGTGAGAAAGTTGAAGAAGATTTACGTGGACAGGTAGTTGGCAGATTCGCCGGCCGATCCATCCGCTTGAGTGAGGAACAAACATGACGTTATGGCTTGTCTTAGCCGCAATTGTTGTCGTGTTCGTAGCCTTTTTTACCCTGTATCTCGGGATGACGGCTGGGCGAATTGACCGATTGCACCGACGAATCGATGTAGCGCTTATTTCATTGGACTCGCACCTACTGCGGCGTTCCGGGGTTGCCCTTGAATTGGCTTCAAGTGGTTTCTTGGACCCAGCTTCATCTGTTCTGATTTCTGAAGCTGCCCATGCAGCGCGCTTATCAACGGACTTGTCCTCAACCCAACGCGATCGTGCGGAGTCCGAACTCACCTCGGCCCTCAATGCTGTGCTCGATGTTGAGGAGATCGATCTCATCCAGAGTGAAGTCGGTGGACTCGAGCTCCTTGAAGAGTGCTCAGCTGCCTCTCGAAGGGTTGAACTTTCACGACGTTTTCTCAACGATGCAGTCCGCGCGTGCATGCAATTGCGCCAGCAGCGCTCCGCACGTTGGTTTCACCTTGCAGGGCACACTCCGCTCCCTTCGACCCGTGAGATTTATGACCATGTCGAGATTTCAGAACGTCGCTAGATTGTCAGGACGTATATTTAGCCAGTACGGGTGGAAATGCCGGGGAGAGGTTGTTCCCCTATCATGGGATCATTCGTGAGGCGAATCACCAATTATTATTAACCTTGAAGGATGGCAACAATGTCTAGTGAAATCAGCACCGGCACCAGTCGCGTAAAGCGTGGAATGGCCGAAATGCTCAAGGGCGGCGTGATCATGGATGTGGTCAACGTTGAGCAGGCCAAAATAGCTGAAGATGCGGGTGCGGTCGCTGTCATGGCACTTGAGCGTGTGCCAGCGGACATTCGCGCTGAGGGTGGCGTGAGCCGTATGTCCGACCCAGACATGATTGACGCTATCAGGGGTGCAGTCAGCATTCCGGTCATGGCGAAGGTTCGGATAGGCCATTTCGCTGAAGCGCAGATCTTGGAATCCCTCGGAGTTGATTACATCGACGAGTCAGAGGTTTTGTCACCGGCTGATTACGCGAACCATATTGATAAGTGGAAGTTCACCGTACCTTTCGTGTGTGGCGCAACCAACCTGGGCGAAGCACTGCGCCGTCTGACCGAAGGTGCGGCGATGATCCGCTCGAAAGGCGAAGCTGGCACCGGCGATGTTTCTAATGCGGTGACACATATGCGTAAAATTAGGTCTGAAGTATTGCGTCTTTCATCTATGGCACCGGACGAACTCTTTGTCGCAGCCAAGGAATTACAAGCTCCTTATGACCTAGTCGCGGAGGTAGCCCGAACTGGATCACTGCCCACAGTTCTCTTCACTGCCGGTGGGATTGCAACTCCTGCCGACGCCGCACTCATGATGCAGCTTGGTGCCGATGGCGTTTTTGTTGGTAGTGGAATTTTCAAGTCAGGTAACCCAGCAGAACGCGCGAATGCGGTAGTGCAAGCAACAATGCACTATGACAACCCCGATGTTGTAGCAAAGGTAAGTCGAGGATTAGGTGAGGCGATGGTTGGCATTAACGTCGCGGACATTCCGGTTCACCACCGTCTGGAAGATCGTGGCTGGTAGGTCTTAATGCTGTCAGTTCCCACTATTGGGGTGCTGGCCATTCAAGGTGGAGTACGCGAACATCTTCTGGCCCTAGACATATCGGGTGCGCGTGGCACGTTGGTTAAAACGCTTGGGGAACTCAACGGGGTAGACGCTTTGATCATTCCTGGTGGTGAGTCCAGCACTATGGACAAGTTGGCTCGTACATTTGAGTTAATGGAACCCCTGCGCGAGGCACGTGCCAGCGGGATGCCGATGTTTGGCTCGTGTGCAGGCATGATCATGCTGGCTGACCGCATTGTTGGGGCGATAGAGGGTCAGGAATCCGTAGGTGGCCTTGACATCACCGTCGAACGCAACGCATTCGGCGGGCAGACGCAATCTTTCGAAACCGGGATTGTCATTGATGGAATTCGTGACCCAGAGCATGAATTCGAGGGTATATTCATCAGAGCCCCTTGGGTGGTTGCAGCGGGTGAGTCCACCGAGGTAATTGCGAAGATAAGTTCCGGCCCTCACGAGGGTAGGATCGTGGGGGTGCGGAGTGACACCTTGATGGCGACGTCATTTCACCCAGAATTAACCGCGGACCCTAGGGTTCATGAGTTGTTTGTAGAGATGGTGAGGAATTCATGAGTGGGCATTCCAAGTGGGCAACCACCAAACATAAAAAAGCGGTAATTGACGCCCGTCGAGGAAAACTTTTCGCCAAATTGATCAAAAATATTGAGGTCGCCGCCCGACAGGGTGGCGGAGACGTTGAGGGTAACCCGACGCTCTTTGACGCGGTTCAAAAGGCCCGGAAGAATTCAGTCCCATTAGACAACATAGAACGTGCGGTCAAGCGCGGTTCAGGCGTCGAAACGGGTGGAGCCGATTGGCAAACCATCATGTATGAAGGCTACGGACCAGGTGGCGTCGCAGTTCTCGTTGAATGCCTGACCGACAACCGCAACCGCGCAGCCTCGGAGGTTCGGGTCGCTATGACTCGCAACGGTGGATCAATGGCGGACCCGGGGAGTGTCTCCTATCTTTTTGGCCGCAAGGGTGTCGTGATTGTTAACAAGATCTCTGAAGGGCAAGAAGTCTCGGAAGATCAAATTCTTGATGCCGTTCTAGAAGTTGGTGCGCAAGAAGTTAATGACCACGGTGAATCATTTGAGATTGTGTCTGAGGCGACAGATGTGGTCGCAGTGCGCATGGCTTTGCAGGGAGCGGGTATCGATTACGAATCTGCTGAGGCGACATTCATGCCAAGCATGACCGTGCCAATGGACGAAAATGGCGCAATGCAACTCTTTCGCATGCTGGAGGCACTTGAAGACAGCGATGACGTTCAAAACGTGTACGCAAACTTTGATGTCTCTGACGAAATCATGGATGCGGTCGGTTAGTCATGGCCCCGGAGTCCGTTGGTAAGCAACTTCGAGGTTGGGATGCGGCAACGTTTCGAACAGCTAGCGGAGATCCAACGATGCGTTCAACTGTTGTTGCAATGGCAATTCTGGATTCAGCCCCCGACTGGAGTCGACTTCGGTCAAGACTCGAGCGACTGACACTTTTTGTCCCCGAACTCCGGATGCGACCGCTATATGGAACCGTTGGGTTTTCTACACCTCGACTCAGCATTGATCCCGACTTTGATTTAGATTTTCACGTGCGCCGATATCGACTGCCTGAAGGTGGCGGATGGAGCGACCTGTTATCTGATGCTCGTCGGATTAGTTTGGGGGACTTCGACCACAATCGACCGCTGTGGGAAGCAACACTTATTGAAGGTTTGCCAGAGGGACACAGCGCATTTTTATTAAAATTGCATCATTCGATCGCCGATGGTGCCGCAACGGTCATGATCGCTTTAACCTTATTTGAATTTGGTACGGAAACTAATCCTGATGAACCTGTGCCACCCGCAGCTCCTGTTGGCGTTGACGTGAGTTGGCAAGACCTTTTTCTCGCAAATTCAATGGACAATTTTGCGCGAATAGCAGACGGTGCAAGAGGGCTCCTCGGGACGGCATTTCGTTTGGCAAGAACGTCGCTCACCGACCCCGCAATGGCCTATGAGAAAACAGTAGAAACGATTGGCTCCATTACCCGAGCGGCGACCGTCTATGACGCCCCACTCTCACCCATACTGACAGCGCGGGGAACGACCTACACATTCGGAACAATGGAATTCCCATTCGCCGACATCCGGATGGCAGCGAAATCACGTGATTTGAGTGTCAATGATGCTTTTATGGCCGCAGTGATGACCGGTATGCAGGCATATCACGCTCGTCATGGAAGTTCTGCCGAGTCATTGCGAGTCAATGTGCCGATTTCTCTACGAGGGGATGCGGGTGACCGGAGTGGTCAGGCTGCAAATGCCGTGGCTATTGCTCGGTTCCCCATGCAGGTTGCGGGAAAATCAACCGTTGAGTTGATGCAGCAAGCCCATGAGTTGGTGGACAAATGGAGGCGGGAGCCCGCAATGCGCCTAGCTGACCCACTCGCTGAAGTGAGTTGGTTTGTTCCCGTCCCAATGCTAGCTTCGGTGGCCCGTGCTTCCGACGTTACAACCAGCAATGTGCCGGGTCCACCTATTCCAATTTATCTTGCAGGCAGTCGCATGATTGCTGTTTACCCGTTGGTAGCCACAATTGGCGCCGCGGTCAATGTCACCATGGTCACATACGATTCCAAGGCGTTCATCGGAGTGTCTACTGACGATCGTGCAATCGGTGATCATGTTGATTTAATGCATGATCTCCGCGCGGGCTTCCATGCGGTAACCGTCGCGGGCGATACTCTCTAGGCGCACGGAGTTGAGACGGTTTTTTTAAGCGGGGCAAGAGAGTGAAAGAGGTTCTATGCGCGTACTGGGGATCGATCCGGGGCTGACCCGTTGTGGCGTAGCTGTGATTGATGGTACCCCGGGGCGCCCCGTGCAGGTTCATTTTGTCGGAGTAATAACTACGCCGGCAAAGGGTGAACTCTGTGATCGATTAGCCACTTTGCACGCAGAGCTATCGTTGATCATCGATAGGTACTCTCCGGAAGTTATTGCTATAGAACGCGTATTTAGCCAACAAAATGTTCGATCAGCCATGTCGACAGCGCAGGCTGCAGGTATTGGATTACTTCTTGCAGGGCAGCGTGGAATCCGAGTCGGTATGCACACACCTACTGAAGTTAAGGCCGCGGTCACGGGTAACGGACGAGCCGACAAAAATCAAGTGACCATGATGGTCACGAAAATTGCGCAACTGAAGGTGGCACCCAAACCAGCAGATGCTGCGGATGCACTTGCAATTGCGATCACGGCGGCTTGGCGCGGAAGCGTTGAAGAGAAATATGAAGCCGCTCGAAAGGCCTACGCGAAGTGATCACATTTATTCGAGGTGAGATCTGGAAGTCGGGTCCTGATTTCGTGGTCGTCGACACGGGAGTACAAGGAATCAAAGTGTTGTGCCCGCAGGCAACAGCATCGAGTTTGCGTGTCGGTGATTCTGCGTTCCTCTACACCGCTTTAATTGTGCGCGAAGATTCATGGACCCTTTACGGCTTCACCGATGAGGACCAGTGCGCGATGTTTGACCTGGTGCAAACCGTTACTGGAATTGGCCCACGAATTGCATTGGGAGTCGTCGCGAGTCTTTCCCCGTCGGACTTTGCTCATGCGATTATTTCTGAAGATGTGGATGCTTTGATTTCCATTTCCGGGATCGGCAAAAAGGGTGCAGCCCGCATGGTCCTAGAACTTAAAGACAAAGTTGTCGCAACAGGTGGGAAAGCCACGGTGAGTTCGCGGACCAAACATGCGCAGAGTTGGCGCATTGCAGTTGGGGCTGGCCTTGGATCCCTTGGTTGGACTGCACGTGAAGCAGAAGCTGCCATGGATACGGTGGCGGATAACTATCCAGATTTGATCGCACAAGCCGAACCCGATGTTGGCGAACTGCTGAAGGCCTCACTTCGATCATTGGACCGCTCATGAGCGATTCACTTGTTTTCGCCGAATCAAACGACGACGATCTTGAGGTGGAGGGTGCACTTCGACCCACGAGTTTGGGGGAGTTCATCGGGCAGGATCGAGTGAAATCACAATTGGGCCTAGTCCTTGAGGCTGCGAATCGACGAGGTGGAGTCTGTGATCACGTGCTGCTCAGCGGCCCTCCAGGTTTGGGCAAAACTACACTTGCCACGATCATTGCCACCGAACTCGGTGCGCCCGTCCGTTTGACTTCGGGACCCGCGTTGCAACACGCTGGAGACGTTGCTGCTGTCCTGTCGAGCTTGCAGCCGGGGGAAGTTCTGTTTCTTGATGAAATACACCGAACTGCACGAGCGGCCGAGGAAATGCTTTATTTGGCCATGGAAGACTTCCGGGTTGATGTAATGGTGGGCAAAGGTCCGGGTGCAACCGCGATTCCCATTGATATTGCACCATTCACATTGGTCGGGGCGACAACTCGGGCAGGGTTGCTGCCATCACCGTTGCGAGACCGATTTGGGTTCACGGCGCACCTCGACTTTTATGAAAGTGCCGACTTAGCCACCATTATTGACCGCAGCGCGCGACTTCTCGGCGTGGAACTCACGACAGAAGGTGCCGCTGAATTGGCAGGACGATGCAGGGGAACCCCCCGCATTGCGAATCGACTCCTGCGTAGGGTGCGGGACTGGGCTCAAGTACACGGCAATGGCGTCGTCGATCTTGATGCCGCGCGAAAAGCATTAGAACTATATGAAGTTGACTCACTGGGACTCGATCGCATTGATCGAGCAATCCTTGATGTACTTATCAATCGTTTTGACGGTGGACCGGTGGGATTGTCTACGCTGGCCGTGGCAGTGGCCGAGGAACCAGAAACGGTTGAGTCGGTATGTGAGCCATTCCTCGTGCGTCTCGGTCTGCTGGCTCGAACACCCCGAGGCCGCGTTGCCACGGCTGCAGCGTGGAAACACTTGGGGGTAGTGGGAGCGCCGAAAGACGTGATGGGCCAAGAAAGCTTTGAATTGCCCCTGTAAAACTTGAATCGTAGGGTGGAAGGTACCCTATCAATACATTTCACCTTAAGGAGATCTATGGATATCTTGAGCCTTGCCCCAATCCTTCTGCTCGTTGTTGCATTCTATTTTTTGCTTATTCGACCGCAAAAGAATCGGCAAAAAAAGCATGCTGAGATGGTGAGCGCTGTAACGCCGGGAACCGAGGTCATGACGACGGCAGGAATTTTTGGCACAGTTCGTGAAACTAGTGAGGATGAACTCAGCCTCGAGATCGCGCCCGGAACCGTGATTCGGATACTTCCTGCGGCAGTTTCGAAGGTTATCTACCCGACTCTGCTCCCCATGGATGACGCAGAGTAGATTTCGCATCTTGTGCGGGAGTTATCCTGTGCTCAGACTTGTCATTTCGCACCTGCACCTGGTGCACCGATAAAGGAGCCATGTGGCAACATCAGCGAAAGCGCTTCCTTGGCGCCTTTTATCACTTCTCTTATTCATCCTTATCGGCTTTAGTGTCTGGGCTTTCTTCCCTGGATCAAACAACACGATCCGCCTTGGACTTGATCTTCAGGGGGGAACTCAAGTAATTCTTGTCCCGAAAGCTGTCACCGAAGGTGCGGAGATTACTGACGAGCAACTTGCACAGACCGTTGAGATTCTTCGAGCTCGAGTTAATGGACTGGGTGTTGCCGAGGCTGAGGTAACCACCCAGGGGTCAGGTGACGGCGCAGCAATTGTGGTGTCGGTTCCAGGACTGAATCAAGACCGCATTGTTGAGCTAGTGCAGCAAACAGCGCTTCTCAACTTCCGACCGGTCTGGGACATTTACGCCCCAAGTCCTGTGGCTCCGACGGGTGACGCCGCAGTTGCAACACCCGAGCCACCCGTGCAGGCTGTTGAAAATTCAACGCAGTTTCAAGACGAACTGGCTGCACTGGACTGCACGGATCCCGCCGTGATCGCTGGTGGAACGCCCGATGACCCAAAAAAGTGGCTGGGTACTTGTGAACAGACAGGGGCTACGAAGTATTCATTACAGCCGGCCTTTATTGAAGGCACGAACGTAACCGATGCAACGGCGCAACTTCCTCAAGGTGGAGTGACGTGGGTTGTTAGTCTTGAGTTCGATTCAGAAGGCGCATCAGCATTGTCACAAGCCTCCTCACAATTGAGCGCCCTGCCTGAGTGTGGTACCGGTGCGCAGCCTTGCAATGCGTTTGCAATTGTCCTTGATGGCGTTGTTGTGTCGGCCCCGCGATTCAATGAGCCAATTCTTGGTGGACAGGCACAGATTGAAGGTAGTTTCACAGCCCAAGAAGCCAGAGATTTAGCCAGCATTCTTAAGTTTGGGGCACTTCCCATCACGTTGGATCCGGTTGATGTAACGACAATTTCACCGACCGTGGGAAATGACCAGCTCGTAGCTGGCTTGATTGCGGGTGGAATAGGTCTGGTTCTTGTCATGTTGTACCTGTTGTTCTACTACCGCATGTTAGGCATTGTGGCTGGGTTGTCGCTGGTCGTGGCTGGCGGATTGGGATACGTCATTTTCGTTGTTCTGAGTAAGAGCATTGGGCTCACCTTGACCCTAGCCGGTGTTGCGGGTGCAATTGTTGCAATCGGGATCACGGCCGACTCGTTCATCGTTTATTTTGAACGCATTCGTGACGAGATTCGAGACGGCAAGTCGCTGAGGCAGGCATGTGACAGCGGGTGGATCCGGGCCAGGCGAACATTGCTTGCTGCCGACTTCGTCTCCTTACTTGCCGCAGTTGTTCTCTACCTGCTGTCCGTGGGTAGCGTCCGTGGCTTTGCATTTGTTCTGGGACTGATAACGGTCTTAGACGTTTTGGTTGCCTTCTGGTTCACGCATCCTTTGACAGTTCTCATCGGAAGGACAGAGTTCATGCAGAAGGGTTCGCGTTGGACTGGACTTGATCCCAATCGCTTGGGTGGAGTAAGCGTGGCTGACGCACTCGCGGGTAAATCTCGTCGTAAGCGGAGGGAGGCATCAGCATGAGCAAATTGTCAAATGTGGGTCAACGACTCTACCGAGGCGATGTCTCAATAAATTTCGTTGGACGATGGAAAACTTGGTATGTGATTAGTGGAGTTATTTTACTGATCAGCATCGGCGCTTTGTTTGGTCGAGGGTTAAACTTGGGCATTGAGTTCAAAGGTGGAGCAGACTTTTCACTTCCTTCGGCCACGTGCTCGGTTGAAGATGCTCGAGCGGTGGCAGAGACCCAAACGGGCGCACAGACGATTGTCACCATCACAGGGGCTGGCACCGTTCGGGTGCAGACACAAACCCTTACCCCGGCCGAGTCGTCAGTTCTTGCAGGCCAACTGGCCGAAGCGTGTGGGATTGCCAAGGATGACATTAAGTACCAAGTAGTGGGACCCACTTGGGGTGCCGAGATTTCTTCCAAAGCACTGCAAGGTTTGATCGTGTTTATCCTTCTTGTTTCACTTTTCTTGACCTTATATTTCGAGTGGCGAATGGCAGTGAGTGCTTTAGTCGCGTTAGCCCACGATCTCCTCATAACAATTGGGATTTATGCCCTGATTGGACTAGAGGTTACGCCGGCGTCAGTGATCGGGCTCTTAACTATTTTGGGTTACTCCCTATATGACACGGTGGTCGTTTTCGACAAAGTGAAGGAGAACACACGGGGCCTGACCGGCCAATCGGTACTCACTTACAACGAAGCCGCGAACCTTGCGGTCAATCAAACTCTGGTTAGGTCGATCAACACGTCTATCGTGGCGCTGCTACCGGTCATATCAATCATTTTTGTTGGTGCATTTTTACTGGGAGCAGGAACCTTGCTGGACTTGGCTGTAGTTCTCGGAATCGGAATGGCCGTAGGTACGTTTTCATCCATCTTTATCGCCACACCCGTATTGGCGCAGTTGAAATCAGCAACACCTGAGATGAAGGCACTTTCGGCGCGGGTACATGCTCGTCGCTCCCAGGTTCAGCGGAAGAATTCCGAGTCGGGGAAAGACGCTCTGTCCAATGATGAATTAACAAATGCCCGAAATCTTGACGCCGTTGAGCGGTCCCAGCCACGAAAGGTGCCGCGCTCCAAACGTAAATGAGGCTAGGCATCGGTGCCCGCAGCTAATCAAGCGTAGAATGAGAGTATTCGTTGCGCTGAGTGGGAGGTCATATGTCTGAAGACCTAGTTACCCCGACCCCCTCGTTGTCTGAATCGGGCCCGGCACCACTGAATGCGGAAAGTGGAATTCGATCTCGACTCTCACGATTTAGTTCGAGCCGGTCGGGTTCATCGGAAATTGAACCCCTGCTGCGGACTTTGCGTAAGTACCACCCCAAGTCCGACACCAAAGTTGTCGAGCGGGCGTACGAAATGGCCAAGTACCTTCATCGTGATCAGAAACGCCGATCGGGAGAGGACTACATCACCCACCCTGTGGCGGTGGCTGAAATTTTGGCCGATCTCGGCATGACCTCAGCAACACTTGCAGCAGCGTTGTTGCACGACACTGTTGAGGACTGTGGTTACTCCCTCGACGCATTGAGGGAAGATTTCGGTGATGAAATAGCACTGCTGGTCGACGGTGTGACCAAACTCGACAAGGTTACCTACGGAGATGCCACAGCAGCGGAAACCGTTAGAAAAATGGTAGTCGCGATGGCCCGCGATATTCGAGTGCTCGTGATTAAGTTGACCGATCGCCTGCACAATATGCGAACCCTTCGCTATCTACCGGATGCGAAACAGGAAAAGAAGGCGCGTGAGACTCTAGAAATTTATGCTCCACTCGCACACAGGCTCGGAATGAATGCGATCAAATGGGAGCTTGAAGACCTTGCCTTTGGCACATTGCATCCAAAAATGTTTGCCGAGATTGATTCATTGGTTGAGCAGCGCGCTCCCTCACGTGAACGAAATTTGAATCTCATAATTACCCAATTGAATGAGGACCTACGAAACAGCAAAATCAAGGGTCAAGTAACGGGACGACCAAAACACTACTACTCCATTTACCAAAAAATGATCGTGCGCGGCCGTGACTTCAATGACATCTATGACTTGATTGGTGTCCGAATTTTGGTTGACTCGATTCGTGACTGTTATGCAACGCTGGGAACCATCCATGCTCATTGGAGTCCAGTGCCAGGGCGCTTCAAGGACTTCATTGCAATGCCGAAGTTCAATATGTATCAATCACTGCACACAACGGTGATCGGTCCGGATGGAAAACCTGTTGAGGTCCAAATCCGAACCCACGAAATGCACAGGGCATCTGAATACGGAGTGGCGGCACATTGGCGCTACAAGCAGGGTACTGAAGTAAAGACAGACGAGTTCGCCTGGTTGCGGCAACTCGTTGATTGGCAGCGAGAGACTGCCGATCCCAGTGAATTCATGGACTCATTGCGCTATGACCTTGGAACCGCTGAGGTATATATCTTTACGCCTAAGGGTGATGTTTTCTCGCTTCCTGTTGACTCAACGCCGGTTGACTTCGCCTATACGGTGCACACGGAAGTTGGACACCGCTGTGTAGGAGCACGAGTGAACGGCAAACTCGTACCACTTGAGTCGGTGCTCAAAAACGGGGATGTTGTCGAGATTTTTACGTCAAAATCCGACGGATCGGGGCCGAGTCGAGACTGGTTGAACTTCGTCGTATCGGCCCGCGCCAAAAGTAAAATCAAGGCGTGGTTCTCTAAGGAGCGACGCGAAGAAGCAGTCGATAATGGAAAAGATCAGATAGTTCGGGCGGTTCGTAAACAAGGACTGCCATTGCAGCGAATGATGACCAATGCGGCATTGACGAGTATTGCGGCGGGATTAAATCAGGCTGACGTGACGGCCCTGTACGCATCAGTCGGCGAGGGAAGGATCTCAGCTCAAACAATCGTAGCGCGACTCATTGATGTTTCAGGGGGTGTTGACGGCGCCGCAGATGACACAGCCGAGGCTTTCCGACCCACATTTGGGACCGCCACAAAGTCTCGGAACCACGATGTCGGTGTGTTGGTCAATGGGGCCGACGACGTTTGGGTCAAGTTGGCTCGGTGCTGCACGCCTGTTCCTGGAGATCCGATTTTTGGATTCGTCACTCGCGGTTCAGGTGTGTCAGTGCATCGTGGTGACTGTGTGAATGTGGATTCGCTCAAAGCTCAACCTGAACGATTGGTGGATGTCTCGTGGGCCCCTACTCCAAACAGCATGTTCTTGGTCAACATCGCAGTGGAAGCGCTGGATAGAGCGCGTTTACTAGCTGACGTTACTAGGGCGCTGTCAGACACTCACGTGAATATCTTGAGTGCTTCGGTTGCTACGACACGAGATCGCATTGCAACGTCTCGTTTCACATTCGAGATGGCTGATCCAAAACATCTTGGCTCAGTGATCAAAGCGGTAAGGGGAGTCGAAGGCGTCTTTGACGCGTACCGCGTTTAGGGAAAGTGAATAGCCATTCTAGTGAAATCACCGTGAACTAGAGTGTTAGGAATTGAGATCTGCGGCGGTACTTTCCACGGCTCCTAATAAAGTTTTCAGGCTCTTAATGGACTCCTCGAGTTGCGCCACGGTTTTCATGTCACCATTTGCCTTGGCCTGCTCCAGTTGACGTTCATATTTGGATAGGCCATCGGCAAAAGCATTAGCGGTGTCTTCTGCTCGCGCTATTGCTTCTGGATTCGACTTGGTCCATTTGGTTTCCTCTACAGTTCGGAAGGCGTCCTCAACCTTTTTCACGCGTGAATCAAGCCTTGCGCGATCCTTTTTAGGCAATTCGCCGATTTTTTCCCACGCGAGCTGCAGGTCGCGCAACTGGGATTTTTGATTTTTGAGGTTCTTAAGGTCAACGGGGAGTAGCGCCTCAATTTTGACGGCGAGATCCTCCTTCAGTGCCACGTTCGGAACAAGCTTCTCTTCTTCGGCGGCCTCGCTCGCTTTGAGTTTGTCATAGAATTCATCTTGGGCGGCCTTAAAACGCTTCCAAAGTTTTTCTTCATCAGCGCGACTTCCACGCGGGGCCCTCTTCCAATCCGCCATTAAATCCTTGAACTTTTTGATCCCTGCTTTGGCGTCCGCAGTACCCGCTGCGGCTTGGGCTCGAGTGATCAGGTCACGTTTTACGCTCATGGCATCTTTGCGAGCTGCATCGAGCTCATGGAAATGGGCACGCCGCCTTTTATCAAAGGAAGTACGCGCGTTGCTCAATCGTTTCCATAGTTCTTGCTCGGCATTTCTATCTACTCTTGGCAGTGTCTTCCATTCTTCGACAATCTCTGTATATCGCTCCGTTGTCGACTTCCAAGATCCTGAATCAGACAATTTCTCGGCTTCCTCCACGAGGAGGAGCCGGGCTGCGCGGGCACTGTCTTTTTGAGCAGCCTTGCGGGCCCGTTCACGAACTCTTTTCTCTTCGATTAAGTCTTCTACTTCCCCGCATCGGGTTTCAAGTGTTGCTATATCACCCACAAATGACCGGCGAGCCAATGTGTCGCGAACCTTTTTGACCACCTGGGCAGCCGCATCAGCTGATGTTTTACCCTCGATTACTCGAGTTTGAATCACGTCGATTTCAACAACCAGATCGTCATATTTGCGAGCGTAAAAAGTGAGGCCTTCATGGGGAGTACCCGCCGTATATTGACCGATCTCAACTTCACCCTCAGGCGCGTTGAGAAATACCGTTCCATCCTCACTGACCCGCCCCCACTGTGAAGCCTGCGAGATGGCTGGACGTACCGGTGGCTTCAAAGAGGCAGGAGTCGGTATCGCAGGGGTGGGATTTGTTGTTGACGGAATTTCGGTCATGGCGGGCCTTTCGCAGGAACCTAGTCGGTCGGCTACAAAGGTTGCAGCACTGTAAATGCATGTGAAACGGTATTAACACTACTTTCCTACATTTTTTCGGTTTTGCTATGGGTTCGCATGCAATGTTAGGAAACTGTTGCCGTATTGATAAAGACGGGTTGCAGGGGAACTCCATCGGCAAGTCCGTTCTTGACACCAGCCGAGGCTACTTCTTGCACAATGTCGAGCCCACTGACGACATTTCCCCAGATTGAGTAGCCTGCAGGCAAAGTCGTGTCGGCATAAACGATGAAAAATTGGGATCCGCTGGTTCCTGGCCCGGCATTAGCCATTGCGATGGTTCCGGCAGGGTAATTTGCTTCACCATCTGCAGGCAAGTTTTCATCGGGGACTGCGTATCCGGGGCCTCCTGTGCCGTCCCCTGCAGGATCACCGCACTGCAGCACGAATATGCCCTCGGTCGTGAGGCGGTGGCAGGAGGTGTTGTTATAGAAGCCGCTGTCGGCGAGAAAGGCCTCTGATTCGACGGTTTTCTGGGCATTTGGATCGAGTGCGATCACGATTTCCCCACAATTGGTATCGAGGGTGAGCGTCGAGGGAGTGCTTGCCAGTGGCACTGGGCCATCGGGGTAGGTGATGTCGTTTGCTCGGGGTGTCCCTGCAGGTGAACAATCCAATCCAACCGCTTCGGTTGATTCCTCCGTCGCCGTTGGATCGAGGGGGGCTTGGGTCTCTTGAGCGAGTCCAGCAGGGTCCTCACTGGTTGCGTTGAACACTGCAAATCCAACACCGGCAAGGACAAGGGCAATGACAACGACGACCGCGGTAATACGCTGATTACGTTTGGCATGCCTGGCCCGCTCTGCCCGTTTTGCCTGCTGGCGCTCATATTTGGCACGCGCTAGATCGCGCTCACGCTTCTGTGTTGACATCCTGGGGTTCTCCATGGGCTCGTATACTTTGTGTTGATATGAGTACAAGGATACTCATGGCTAGGCTGGTGCCCTTATGTTGATCAAAGGTTTCCCCGCAGGCTCATGGGCCACTAATGCCTACGTTGTTGCAACTGGTCCCGGTGAACCTGCAATCATTATTGACCCCGGTCAGGATTCCATTGAAGGTATCCAAGAAATTGTGCGAGAAAATCGACTGAAGCCCGCGGCCGTGCTCTTGACCCATGGTCATATTGACCACATTTGGAGTGTTGCACCAATTAGTGCCGATTTCGGAATCCCAGCCTTAATTCATGTTGATGACCGATATCGACTTGCAGATCCGGCGGGGAGTAGCTTCGCAGCCGCACGGGAACAGTTACTCGCAATGACCAAGGGTGAATTAGAACTGACTGAGCCCCAAGATATCGAAATCATTGAGCACAACAAGTCGCTCACGATCGCGGGAGTCGAGTGGGATTTCGTTCATGCCCCCGGACACACGGAGGGCTCCATGGTGATCAAGGCGGAGAGAAATGGCGATCCCATAGCTTTCACCGGAGATGTTCTCTTTGCTGGTTCGATCGGTCGTACGGACCTTCCGGGAGGAAGCTTGGCAGCAATGACGCATTCCTTGGAGAACGTTATTTTGCCCATGCCCGATCAAACATGGGTGTACCCAGGTCACGGCCCTATCACAACCATTGGCTCGGAACGAGCAACAAATCCGTTCCTCTCAACCGGTAAAGGGTTGTGACACGTGGCCATCATCAATGCTCCTAAGGGTGTTCCCGACTACGTTCCACCGAGGAGTCGAGACTTTCTTTCTGTTCAGGAACGACTCAGTTCCACAGCTCGATTGAGTGGCTATGAATATATCGAGTTGCCTGTCTTCGAGTCTACGGAACTTTTTGAACGAGGTGTCGGGACAAGTACCGATGTAGTTCAGAAGGAGATGTACACCTTTACTGATCGAGGTGATCGCTCAATCACACTTCGACCAGAAGGCACTGCAGGTGTGATGCGAGCGGTTATTGAAAATCGATTGGATAAAGGCCCCTTGCCGGTCAAACTTTGGTATCGCGGACCGTTTTTTCGGGCTGAGAGACCGCAACATGGTCGGTATCGACAGTTGCAACAGGTTGGCGTCGAAGCAATTGGTTCATCTGACCCGATCATTGATGCAGAAGTCATTGCGCTCGCGGATCAGGCCTACCGATCTTTGGGGTTGAAAGAATTCCACCTCGATGTGACCTCGCTGGGTTGTTTGCATTGCAGACCTGCCTACCGACTCAAGCTCCAAGAATTCCTTGCCACATGTGATCTTGATCAGCAAACCAAAGAGAGGGCGAGTGTCAACCCCTTGCGTGTTCTTGATGACAAGCGTGAGAGTGTCTCAACGCAATTAGTCGACGCACCACTCATGATCGATTCATTATGTGATCAGTGTCAGGATCATTACGACCAGGTGCGTGAATTCCTTCGACTCTTCGGAGTCAAATGGAATGAAGCACCACGGATGGTTCGTGGGCTTGACTACTACACGAGGACTACATTCGAATTCGTTCATCCTGGTCTTGGCGCGCAGTCTGGAATTGGCGGTGGTGGCCGCTATGACGGGCTTATGGCTGAATTAGGTGGGAGTGAACTCTCTGGGATTGGCTTTGGGCTCGGTGTTGATCGAACGCTTCTTGCTTGTGAAGCGGAAGGTTTAACCCCTTTGAGTGAGAGCATCCTCGATGTGTTCATTGTTCCCGTCGGGGTCGAAAGTCGCGTTCCGTGTGTGTCATTGCTCTTTGCCCTCAGAGCTGTCGGTATTGCGGCGGACGTGTGTGTGGACAATCGGAGCATCAAGAGTGCAATGAAAGCGGCAAACAACACGAACGCGCCGCTGGTCATTATTCTTGGACCGGATGAGTTGTCTAGCAAAACTGTAGTTGTTAAAAATATGGCCAGCGGTGAGCAGCAATCACTCACAAATGAAAAGGCATCCCTGATTCCAGCGTTGCAACAGGCTCTACTGACTCTTCAAGCGGATCCTGCGAAGCCCGAACCTGAAAAGCCCGAACCTGAAAAACCCGAAACTAAGAAAGAGGCCCAATCGTGATTCGCACGGCAGAAGCAGGTTCGTTAACGCGCGCAGATATTGGACGGGAATTGACACTGGCCGGATGGATCGCGAGCCGACGGGACCACGGTGGGGTCGCTTTCCTTGACCTCCGTGACTCAACGGGGGTTGCCCAGGTCGTTGTTCGGGATACCACGATGGCACATGATTTGCGTGATGAATTCTGTATCGCTGTCACAGGTATTGTTGAAGAACGGCCCGAAGGAAATGCTAATCCAGATCTGGCCTCCGGTGATATTGAAGTGATCACCACCAAACTTGAAGTTCTCTCAAAGTCGGCACCTCTCCCGTTCCCGCTTGACGACCGCACAACGGTCAATGATGAAATTCGCTTACGTCACAGGTACCTAGATTTACGTCGAAAAAGCGCGGGGGACATTTTGCGTATGCGCTCGAAAGTCAGTCATATCGCTCGCAGTGTCTTGATCGATGATGACTTTATCGAGATCGAAACCCCAACCCTGACTCGTTCAACCCCTGAGGGCGCACGCGATTTCTTGGTTCCTGTTCGGCTGCAGCCGGGTAACTGGTACGCGCTGCCTCAATCCCCTCAGTTGTTCAAGCAGTTGCTCATGGTTGCAGGAATGGAGAAGTACTTTCAGATTGCCCGGTGCTACCGAGACGAAGACTTCCGGGCAGATCGACAGCCTGAGTTTACCCAACTTGACATCGAGATGAGCTTCGTTGATCAGGACGATGTTATGGCTGTTGGCGAACAGGTTATTCGTTCTGTCTGGCAGGGGATTTTGAACTACACGATAGGTGAGATCCCACAAATGACGTATCACGAGTCGATGCGTCGATTCGGAAGTGACAAGCCCGATCTTCGTTTTTCTCTTGAACTTGTTGATCTCACATCGTATTTTGAGCAGACGCCATTCAGGGTGTTCCAGGCCGAGTACGTAGGCGCAGTAGTGATGCCCGGTGGTGCTGATCAACCTCGTCGTACTTTTGACGCATGGCAAGAGTGGGCGAAACAACGTGGAGCCAAAGGACTGGCTTACGTAACTGTCAATGAGGATGGCTTAGGCGGACCGGTCGCCAAGAATCTCAGCGACGAAGAGCGTGGGGGACTGGTTGCCGCAAGCGGAGCTCAGGTTGGGGACTGCATCTTTTTCGCAGCCGGTCGAGCATCGGATGCACGTGCATTGCTGGGCGCAGTGCGGAACGAGATTGCTGAGCGTCTCGACCTCATCGATAAAAGCGTGTGGAGTTTTGTGTGGATCGTTGACGCGCCAATGTTCGAAGAAGTTCAAGACGAAGCTGGCAACTGGCTCTGGACTGCGGTGCATCATCCATTTACGTCACCAAATGGCGATTGGCTCAATAATTTCACGGAGTCACCGGGTGAAGCACTCGCTTGGGCGTATGACTTGGTATGTAACGGCAATGAAATCGGTGGCGGTTCAATTCGTATCCATCAAAGTGATATTCAAAACCAAGTATTTCGGATTCTGGGCCTCGATGAAAGCGAGGCCAACGACAAATTTGGTTTTCTCCTTGAAGCCTTCGCCTTTGGCCCACCACCGCACGGCGGAATTGCATTTGGCTGGGATCGGATCTGCATGTTGCTTGCAGGTGCCAATTCCTTGCGTGACGTGATCGCATTTCCTAAAACTGGTGGTGGGCAAGACCCGCTAACAGGTGCTCCCACCCAAATCACGGCAGCCCAGCGACGGGAAGCCGGCATCGATGCGAAGCCGAAAAAGAATGAGCCAGACGAAATCTCACGAGCGCAGGAGTAAGACAACTTTTCAACACCTTATGGTTGGTCTGTGAGCTTATTTGAGCAAAGTGCGGTTGGGCCATTGGCCCTCCGAATGCGGCCACAAGGTTTCGAGGATCTGGTTGGTCAAGGGCGGGCACTCACGCTCGGAAGCCCGTTACAGCGCCTGCTCGCGGGCACTGGTTCGGTATCAATGATTTTGTGGGGGCCACCCGGTACAGGAAAAACCACCATCGCCACGTTGATCTCTGCGCAGACCGGGCGCAAATTCCGTGAACTCTCTGCGGTAAGTGCAGGGGTACGCGATGTGCGGGAAGTGATTGAGAAAGCGCGCGAGGATTCAAGTTTGTATGGAATGGAAACGGTTCTATTCATCGACGAAGTTCATCGATTCAACAAAGCGCAGCAAGATGCGTTATTACCGGCGGTAGAAAATGGATGGGTAACCCTGGTAGCAGCCACAACAGAGAACCCAAGTTTCTCAGTTGTCTCGCCATTGCTCTCAAGAAGTGTTGTAGTGAAGTTGGAACTTCTTGATCAAGTTTCACTTCGAACAGTCCTCAACAGGGCGATGGAAAGTGAGCGTGGCCTTTGCGGAACGGTCACGGCAACTGATGCAGCGATGGACGCCCTTATTGATGCCAGTAGTGGCGATGCTCGAAGGGCTTTGACAGCTCTTGAGGCAGCAGCAAATGCGACAGTGGCACGCGACAGTATTGAAATCTCGATAGAAGATGTCGAGAATGCCATAAATATTGTGGCGATCAATTACGACAAAGACGGTGACACCCATTACGACGTGATCAGCGCCTTCATAAAAAGCGTCAGGGGAAGTGATCCTGATGCAGCCCTGCATTACCTCGCCCGGATGTTGCATGCAGGCGAAGACCCACGATTTATTGCAAGAAGGCTGATGATCTTGGCCAGTGAAGATATTGGATTAGCCGCATCCCAGGTGTTGTTGACGGCGGTTGCAGCCGCTCAGTCAGTTCAACTGGTGGGGATGCCTGAGGCGCAAATCATTTTGGCGCATGCCACCTTGGAGGCTGCCCTTGCACCAAAGTCCAACAGTGTTGTCACGGCGATAGGTGCAGCAATGACGGATGTGCAGCGAGGTCGGGTGGGGAGTGTCCCGCTCCACTTGCGTGATTCTCACTACCCGGGCGCATCTCAATTGGGTCATGGCGCCAACTACATGTACCCACATGACGAAATCAGTGGAGTGGCCAGCCAGTCATATTTACCGGAGGAGCTAGTGGACTCCCACTACTACAAGCCTTCACGTCACGGCGGTGAGGAGCGCCTTGCCGCAGTGTCAGATCGGCTTCGGAAACTTCGAAATGGTGAATCGCTAGACTGAACTATGCGCAGAATGGTCTGGGTCTCAATAGGGGCCGTTGGTGGAATCCTTGCCTATCGAAAACTTGAAGAGCTAGCGAATGAGTCAAGGAACAAAGGGCTGGTCCTCACGGTGATGGACGCTGGAACTTCTGCGCGGGCTTTCGCCATGGGTATGGGTGAGCAAGTGACTAAAATTCGACAATCTGCCCAATCCTCACAACACACTTCCATAATTCCGTAAACGCACGCAAGGAGCAAAACAGTGGATTCCGCGCAAATCCGGACTCGATTTCTCACGTTTTTTGCTGAACGTGGACACGAAATCGTTCCCTCGGCATCCCTGCTCGTCGACGACCCGACACTTCTGTTTGTCAACGCCGGGATGGTCCCCTTTAAGCCCTACTTCCTCGGTGAGGCACCTGCGCCCTATTTACGGGCAACAAGTGTTCAAAAAGTTGTCCGAACCCTTGATATTGAAGAGGTTGGCAAAACAACACGGCACGCATCATTTTTCCAAATGGCAGGGAATTTTTCATTCGGAGACTATTTCAAGGAAGAGGCTATTCCGCTCGCATGGGAGCTATTGACGTCTTCAATCGAAGAGGGTGGCTACGGTTTTGATCCTGAGCGCCTTTGGGTCACGGTGTATCAAGATGATGACGAGGGTGAAGCCATTTGGCGAGACGTTGTTGGCGTTCCATCGCAACGGATCCAACGCCGCGGTATGGATGACAACTACTGGTCCATGGGTATCCCGGGACCTTGTGGACCCTGCTCGGAAATTTATTACGACCGCGGACCTGAATTTGGGGCTGAGGGTGGTCCTATCGCCGACGAAAATCGATACCTAGAGGTGTGGAACCTAGTTTTTATGCAATTTGAGCGGGGTGAAGGTTCGGGTAAAGTCGATTTTCCAATTTTAGGTCCACTGCCCGCCGCAAGTATTGACACAGGAATGGGTCTTGAACGCATGGCTGCAATCTTGCAGGGCGTAGACAATATCTATGAAATTGATACAACTCGCGGTATCTTGGACTGCGCCTCGCAACTTTCAGGGGCTGCTTATGGGACCAGCGAGAAAAATGATGTCGCGTTGAGAGTCGTGGCCGATCACTCGCGAACGGTTATATTCTTAATCTCTGACGGAGTTATCCCGGGCAATGAAGGACGCGGGTACGTGTTGCGGCGCTTAATGCGACGAGTGATTCGGAATATGCGGATACTGGGCGCTACTGAGCCGACCTTACGAACACTTTGTGAATCTGCAATTAACGTTATGGCGCCCCAATACCCCGAACTCAATGATTCACGCGAACGCATACTTAGTATTGCAACGGGTGAAGAAAACGCTTTCGCCCAAACATTGATTACGGGCAACGTCCTGTTCGAGACAGCTGCCCGTGAAACAAAAAATATAGGCAGTTCGATGATTTCAGGGGAAAAGGCCTTCGCACTACATGACACATACGGCTTTCCCATTGATTTAACTATGGAAATGGCGGCTGAGGCCGGGCTCACTGTCGACCGGGATCGCTTCACTATTCTCATGAAAGAGCAACGCGATCGCGCGAAAGCAGATTCGATCGCCCGGAAAAGTGACTTTGCAGCAACGACCGCCTACAAGGAAATTTTGACGGTAGGAGGCAGTGCCGAATTCACCGGATATGTTGAAAGCGTGAGCGAGGCGATGATCACGGGACTCGTACTCGATGGAACCTCGGTACATGTTGCAAGTGTTGGGGATAACGTTGAAGTAATTTTGAACCGCACTCCGTTTTACGCTGAGTCAGGTGGTCAGCTTGGAGATCACGGCGTGATTGCATCGGTCTCAGGGCAGTCCCGCATTGAAATCTATGACGTCCAAACTCCTGTATCGGGACTTTTCCTGCATCGTGGGCGGGTAGTTGACGGGGAATTGAGTGTGGGTGAGTCAGTAATTGGGGCAGTTGATATACCGCGAAGAAAAGCCATTTCGCGGGCTCACACCGCCACTCACATGGTGCACCGGGCATTTCGAGAACGACTTGGGGAGACCGCGACTCAAATGGGGTCAGAGAATTCGCCAGGTCGATTCCGCTTCGATTTTCCAAGCCCAGAAGCTGTTTCACCGGCAGTACTCCGCGATGTCGAGCAGTACGTCAACGCTATGCTCATAGAAGATCTAGCGGTTAGCGCCAACTTGATGTCTCAACAGCAGGCTCTGGACATGGGAGCCATGGCACTCTTTGGGGAAAAATACGGGAGTGAAGTGCGAGTAGTATCTGTTGGTGACTGGGCGCATGAACTGTGTGGTGGCACACATGCTCAGCGAACGGGTGCCTTGGGTTTGGTGTATTTCGTAGGTGAGGGTTCCGTAGGTGCAGGGGTGAGGCGAGTCGAGGCACTCGTTGGGGCTGACGCGTATCAATTTGCGGCAAATGAGCATGTCTTGGTCAATAAACTCACCACGATGCTCAAGGTGCCGGCGGATCAACTCGCGGATCGACTTGAGGCCACCATGGGTGCACTCAAGGTTGCGGAGAAGGAAATAGCGGAGTTCAAGCGGACAAACTTGCTCAAAGATGCCAGCAGCATTGTGGGCGAACCAATGCGACACGGTGACGTTGACCTTTGGGTTTTTGCAGCGCCCGTGGGCACTGATGTGAATAACCTCCGAGAGTTAGCTCAACAGGCAATTTCCAAGGCCGCAAACCGTTCGAAGGCTGTTGCATTCGGAACACTCACAGTGGATGGAAAAATCTCGGCGGTTGTGGCCGTCAACAACATCGGTGTCGAAGGTGGACTGTCAGCCCAAGAATTGTTGCGCGTGGCTTTGACTCAACTCGACGGCAAAGGCGGTGGCAAGGATGCGTTTGCCCAAGGCGCAGGTTCCAACAGCGCTGCACTGCCAGCGGCCATCTCAAGCGTAGAAGCGGCGCTGGTTGTGCATAAATAATGACTCGAGTTAATCAGCGACGTCTTGCATTCGATGTTGGCACGGTGCGCATAGGGGTAGCCACATGTGATTTTGACGCAATTTTGGCTTCACCCCAAAATGCCATTGGGGGAGGAGAAGAATCGATTCGGTCTGCGCTGGACTTAATCCATGAATATGAACCGTGTGAAATCATTGTGGGCTTGCCGAGTAATTTGAAAGGAAACGACACGGCGTCAACAGAAAACGCACGGGAATGGGCGCGCCAACTTGCTTTGGTCTCTTCCATTCCAATTACTCTGATTGATGAAAGATTGACCACGATTCAAGCCACGGGAGCATTGCGTGCTGGCGGTTTGAATAGTAAACAAATGCGAAGCAGAATAGACAGCGCGGCTGCCGCAATATTCCTTCAGGCCTACATCGATCGGTTGACTCAAGCGAAAGGCTCAGCCCAATGACATTCATCAATGAGGTTCTCAGCGACGATCCGCTGCCACCCTCGCGAAATGCAAATAGTTGGAGTAAGCGTGTCGTTGTCGGTGCAGGGCTAATTGCTGCCTTTGCAATTATTTATGGAATCTACTCACTCCTTGGTGGCGGAAGTGAATCTAACGACTATGTCGGTTCTGGTACAAGTGAAGTGAGTATTACGGTAACGAGGGGTGAGAGTCTCACTGAAATCGGGAACACGCTCCAAGCTGCAGATGTAGTCAAATCGGTCGAGAGTTTTACATCAGCAGCAGCCAATAATGAGGATAGTGCGACGATCGGACCTGGCACTTACACGCTGAAATCCCAGATGAGTGGAGAGTCTGCGCTCGCACTGATGTTGGATCCAGCATCACGCGCGGCATCTCGACTGGTCTTGCCGGAGGGTTTGCGCTTAGACGAAACAGTTGCATTATCGGCCAGTGCCACAGGACTTCCCTTGGCAGACTTCGAACAGGTCTTGGAGAATCCTGATGCATTGCCCCTGCCAGGTTGGGCGCAGAGCAGGCCAGAGGGATTCTTGTTTCCTGCTACCTACGACCTAGTCGGTGATGAAAATGCGGAATCGATTCTCAGTGCTTTGGTGAAGCGATTCAATCAATCCGCGAGCAGCATCAATCTCGAAACTAGGGCAGCCCAGATGGGTCGCAGCCCCTACGAGATCCTCACGGTGGCATCGCTGCTGGAGGGTGAAGTCATCCCTGAAGATTTTGCGAAAGTAGCGGCTGTTGTGTACAACCGATTAGAAGCCGATATGCCGTTGCAGTTTGACTCAACCGTGTCGTATGCCTTGGGACTAGACGAATTGGAACTCTCCGCAGATCAACTGGACACGGAATCGCCGTATAACACGTACAAAGTGACAGGACTCCCGCCAACGCCAATCAACTCTCCGGGCGAGTCTGCCCTGGAAGCGGCACTTGCACCCGCTAAGGGCAAATGGCTGTATTTCGTGACCGTGAATCCCGATACGGGTGAAACCAAATTTGCGAAGACCTATAAGAAATTCTTGAAATTAAAAGCCGAGTATCGGGCGTATTTGGATGCGCGATGAGTTGTTCGCAATGAGTTTGAAAGCTGCCGTTCTCGGTTCGCCGATTTCACATTCGCTCTCACCGACACTTCACCGTGCGGCATACGCAGCACTCGGGCGGGACATTGACTACACGGCTATTGATACCGCGACTGAAATGCTCGCACAACGTCTTGGTGAGTTAGACAGCAATTCAATGGGTTACTCACTGACCATGCCACTCAAACGAGATGTACTTGGATTCATCAAGAATCAATCGGAACTCGTCATTCAAACGGGATGCGCCAATACCGTGTATCGAGGTCTAGATCAGGACTGGGCATTGGAAAATACTGATGTGTTCGGGATAGTACAAACTATCAAGTACGCCAACCTTGCCCATATTGATTCAGCCTCGATTATTGGGTCGGGAGCAACAGCGAGCAGTGCGCTGAGCGCACTATCCGAATTAGGGGTGACCGAGATCACCTGTTACGCACGCAACCAGGCAGCCTTTTCACTGCTTCGCGACCAAAGTGAATTGCTGGGGGTCATTTTTCACACTGTGCACCTAGAGCGGGAGATCGTGTTGGCTGGAGATCTCGTGATCAGCACTGTCCCCAGTTCCGCGCAGAAGCAGATTATTGGCATGCTCAAGAAAGAGCAGGAACTTTCGGTCCTTCTTGATATCGCCTACAATCCGTGGCCAAGTGAGCTGGCCGGATATTGGCGAATGCATCATGGTGGTGAAGTCCTGAGCGGAGTCGAAATGCTTCTCTGGCAAGCCTGGGCTCAGGTGGAACTCTTTACTGGAGAGCAGGCCCCCATTGAAGTTATGCGTGCCGCACTCCCCAAGGAGTTTTCCACAGGCTGATTTTTAGTTTTGGGAAGTCGTATTTTCGCAACAACAATTCTCACATGGTCACGTGGAGTTCTTTTGCATATCTTGCGACTTGGGTCTGGTTTTTCATTACCGCGTTGAAACTGTCATTGGTTGACTTCCGAGAGCACCGTTTGCCGAATATCTTGGTCTTGGTCACCTACATTGGCGGCATTGTCGGATTTACCTTTATTGCATTCACCCAGAATGACTTTCAGGTTCTTGTTTCTTCCCTTTTAGGATCACTTATAGCTTGCCTCGTATATCTGGTCATCCATTTTCTGGGAGGGATGGGCATGGGCGACGTTAAATACGCAGCGGTTGTCGGGCTGTATCTAGGATCATTGGGCTGGTCATATCTCTATTTGGGCTCACTCATCTCATTTGCATGTGCCGCATTGTGGGTACTACCTCTCATGTTTATCCGTCGAAAGACCCGCGATGTGCCCTTTGGTCCGTTCATGGCGCTCGGTGTTCTGGTATCGGGCCTTCTTGCCATAGGTGTGAGCGCGGGAGCGTAGTTTGGATCTGACAGTATTGAGGCATGGTGTCTCGACTACGTTGGTTAACCGCTGGTGAATCGCATGGGCCGGCATTGACCGCGATCATCGAGGGGCTTCCTGCTTCATTCCACATCACAACTGGTGACCTTGATCGCGATCTAGCCCGTCGCAGACTCGGCACGGGTCGCGGAGCCCGCATGAAATTTGAGAAAGACGATGTCAAGTTTCTTGGTGGGGTTCGACACGGTAAGACATTGGGTGGGCCAATTGCAATTGAAATTGGCAACACCGAATGGCCTAAATGGGAAGCGGTTATGAACCCCGAGCCCGTGGATCAGGAGATCCTGGACGCATTGGCCCGCAATGCGCCATTAACCCGACCTCGCCCCGGACATGCGGACCTCGCCGGAATGCAGAAGTACGATTTCACCGATGCGCGGCCGGTATTGGAACGTGCAAGCGCCCGCGAAACTGCTGCTCGGGTTGCACTGGGCGCAGTTGCCCGCGCATTTCTTGCTCAGGTCGCGGGAATCACCTTGGTAAGTCATGTGGTTCGAATTGGTGCGATTGCCTACACGGGTGCGCCTCCGTCTCCTGATCAAATGGAGGTGATTGACGCGAGCCCGGTTCGTTGTATTGATCCACAGGCGAGTGCTCTGATGGAGGAGGAAATTGGTGCAGCCCACCGTGATGGCGACACTTTGGGCGGGGTCGTTGAAGTGGTAGCCATCGGTTTACCGCCAGGTTTGGGGAGTTACACCCACTGGGATCGTCGACTCGACTCCAAGTTGGCTGCCGCACTTATGGGAATTCAGGCGATTAAGGGTGTTGAAGTGGGTGACGGTTTCGATCTCGCCGCCATTCGAGGGTCACTGGCCCAAGACGAGATTTTTGCTCACGGTGACGAAGTCCGTCGAGGTTCCGGAAAATCTGGTGGCACTGAAGGCGGTATGAGCACAGGAGAAATGCTTCGAGTCCGCGCAGCGATGAAACCGATATCCACAATCCCTCGTGCACTACAAACTATTGACACGACCACGGGTGAAACTGCCGTCGCCATCAATCAACGATCTGATGTCTGTGCGGTTCCCGCTGCAGGAATCGTTGCTGAGGCAATGGTTGCCCTGGTACTTGCCGAGGCGATTTTAGACAAATTTGGTGGGGACTCTTTGGGTGAATGTCAACGCAATATTGCGAGCTACCTCGAAAATATGAACATCAAAATCGCTCCATTGGTCAACTAGGTTTTTCGATGACCCCCCGAGCAATTCTGATTGGCGCGCCAGGTGCCGGCAAAACCACGGTAGGTGAAATTCTTGCGCGTGAGCTCGGCTGTGAATTTGCTGATTCAGATCAACTTGTTGAAGCTGAACATGGGCAGAGTGTCTCGGACATTTTTGTCAATCAAGGTGAGACGGTTTTTCGTGATTGGGAGCATCTATCCATCACTCGGGCACTCAGCGGATTTAGCGGCGTTTTATCTTTGGGCGGAGGCGCCGTAATGAATACGGAAACCGCGAGGGAACTGAAGGAGGGCAATGCTCCTATTTTTTGGCTTGAAGTGAGTAGTTCAGTTGCCTTTCGCCGAGCTGGGCTTTCGGCACCCCGACCCTTACTGGTGGGAAATGTGCGGGCAAATCTTGTTTCTCTATTGGAAACGCGAACCCCAATTTACTCAAGCCTTGCCACGTATCGGATTGATGCAAACACTCTGGATCCGCAGCAACTGGCCGAGCAGATTTCCGACCTACTGACGAATGGTGTCGAATGCTAAGTATTACCGTGAACGCAGAGCACAGTTATGACGTACACATTGGCCGAGGCCTTCTTGGTGAATTGAATGAAGCAGTATCGACGGCCACTCGCGTAGGGATTATTTACCCAATAGCGCTTCGGGTGAGCGCTGAGTCCCTTCAAGTTGAATTGGAAGGGTCAGGTCGTCGAGTCGTTCTCATCGAAGTACCTGAGGCGGAAGATTCCAAAACAGCAGCGGTACTTGAATACTGTTGGAATGCTCTGGGTACCTCGGAGTTCACGCGATCAGACATGATCATCGGTTTGGGTGGGGGAGCCACAACAGATCTCGCAGGCTTTGTTGCCGCTACCTGGTTGCGGGGTATCGCGTGGATTGCAGTCCCAACAACATTGCTTGGGATGGTAGACGCAGCCGTCGGTGGTAAAACGGGTATCAACACAGATGCAGGAAAAAATCTTGTGGGCGCATTCCACAGCCCAAGCCGGGTCGTCATTGACGTTAATGCATTGAGCTCACTGCCCGAAAATGATTTGCGTGCCGGCTTGGCTGAGGTCGCCAAAGTCGGTTTGACGAGTGATCCCAGTATTTTGGAAACCATCTTGTCCCAGCGAGAAAACTGTTTCGACCCTGAACAAGAAATCGTTACTTCCTTGATTGAACGTGCGATCGCTGTAAAAGCAGCTGTAGTCTCCCGAGATTTTACCGAGCAGGGTGGTCCAGATCTGGGTCGTGAGGTACTCAATTACGGTCATACGTTTGGGCATGCCGTGGAGAAGTTTGAGAATTACCGATGGCGCCATGGTGCCGCCGTTTCCGTCGGGATCATGTTCGTCGCGGAGTTGGCTAATATCGCTGGTCGACTTTCAGACGCCGACCTTCAGGTGCACCGAGATGTTCTCGAAGTAATCGGCCTTCCCACGACATATCCAGCCGGGCGATGGGAGCCACTGCTCTCGACGATGAAAGTGGACAAAAAAGCTCGAGGGGATCTCTTGCGATTTGTTGTTCTCGATGGCATCGGAAAGCCAGCCATATTAGAAGGACCCGATCCTTCGCTTCTTTTTTCGGCCTATAGCAACCTGTCTTAGGCAATTGCGTTTCATGATTCAGTAAGGTTGGGTCATGGTGCATCGGGTCTTGGTCATTAATGGACCGAATCTGAATCGACTGGGCAGCAGAGAGCCCGATGTATACGGAACCCTGTCTTATTCTGAACTTACAGGTGCTATCTCAGAGAAGGCACTTGAGCTGGGGTTCGAGGTTGATATCCGCCAAAGCAATAACGAGAGCGAGATTATTGACTGGTTACATTTTGCGGCCGACTCACAATTGCCCGTGATCATGAATCCAGCAGCATTCACGCATTACTCTTATGCCATCGCAGATGCCTGCGCGATGCTGGGTGAGCCACTAATCGAGGTTCATATCAGCAACCCGGGTGCCCGTGAGGAGTTCCGACACCACTCAGTTGTTACGCCTAGCGCCACCGGGGTGATTGCCGGTTTTGGTGTGGACTCATACCTGTTGGCCCTGCAAGCACTCTCGCGACTATTGTTGTCCAAGGCCTAATGCAATTTCGGGAGTATTTATGCTGCCGTCACATTGGCTAGAAATCGTTCGATCAGTAGTTTGATTCGATTAGTGTTTGAAATAGAGATAGGGCACCTTGGTGGCAACCAGTAATGACTTGAAAAATGGCGTCGTTCTCAATATTGACGGACAGCTGTGGACGGTAATCGATTTTCAACATGTGAAGCCAGGCAAGGGCGGGGCGTTCGTCCGAAGCAAGTTGAAAAATGTACTCACGGGCAAGGTGGTTGATAAAACATTCAACGCGGGGGTCAAAGTGGAGACGGCTTCCGTTGACCGCCGAGATATGCAATATCTTTACCGTGATGGGGATAGTTGGGTGTTCATGGACAATAATTCCTTTGAACAATTCCCAGTGCCTGATTCAATTGTGGGAGAAAGTTCCAAGTATCTCTTGGAAAACCAAACAGTTCAGGTCGCCATTCACGAGGGAAATCCCATAATTGTTGACCTTCCCGCATCCGTTGAAATCATGCTCACGTACACGGAGCCAGGTCTGCAGGGAGACCGCTCAAGTGGTGGGACCAAACCCGCCACGCTAGAGACCGGTGCTGAAATTCAAGTACCTTTGTTCATCGATTCCAACACGAAGGTCAAAGTGGATACGCGCGATGGTTCATATCTTGGTCGAGTGAACGACTAATGTCAGCTCGCGGTAAAGCCCGCAAGCGTGCTTTGGACATTATCTTCGAGGCCGAGTCAAAAGAGGTACCGATTTTAATGGTGTTGGGCGAGCATGTTCGTCGGCGCGAGAGTGAAGGAGACCCCGAACTCAACACGTACGCTGTTGAACTAGTGAATTTCATCGCGTCGAATCAATCGCAAATAGATAGCGAGATAACCGCGAACTCTCAGGGGTGGAGCCTGGAACGCATGCCCGGCGTCGACCGAGCGATATTACGAGTATCTGTTGCTGAGTTGTTGTTCATGCCAGAGACCCCGCACGCAGTTGTTGTGAGCCAAGCAGTGGAATTGGCGCAAAGTTTGTCAACGGATGATTCCAGCTCATTTGTGCACGGCGTTTTGGGAGCGGTTTCACGTACCTTGGATTCATCAACCCAAACTGGTTAGAGGCTTGGATTGACCAGCAGGGTTATTTCTCCAGGGTCGCTTGATTCCTCACCCAGAGTCGCGCTAACCGTAATGTCATAGCCATTGCCTATGGCGCCGAAAACGGAAATCGTGTCTGTTGATAATTCTTCAAGGGGCTCGACTGTGAACATTGAATCAAATTCATTAAGAAAGTTTGCTTGGGCCGTGAATACATCACCTTCGACAATCCACGTGGCAACTGCCGTGCGTTCATCGATCACGGAGACAGCAATCAGAGTACCGCTGGGTGTCGGTATCCCTTGTGGCCAATTATCCGGGAGAGTTAAGTCGCTTCCCACTTCGAGTTCATTGCCCGAGCCATCATCTAATAGGTCATCGGTTGGGTTCGGTGCTTCAAAGCGATCCCCCAGGTCACTGGTTTGAACTACGTCTGATCCACTCGAGCAACCGGCTATTCCTGCGATCAGGACAAACGAACAGGCAGCTGCGACAAACTTGGTGCGCAAATCCATATCCGCATTATGTGCCCCGGGTGGGATTCGAACCCACACTGGACGGTGTTTGAGACCGCTTCCTCTACCGGTTGGGATACCGGGGCTAGGGGGCATAACC